>NC_010376.1:0-600000 GCF_000010185.1 Finegoldia magna ATCC 29328
CATTTTGGGGATAAGTTTTTTAAACCACGAAACCATTTATCAAAAATTTCAATAAATTTGTAATAAAAGATATGATTTGCTATAATTAAAGTATCAAAAAGTATGAAAAGTACGCATTTATTAACAAATTGTGGATAAGTTGTGGATAATATGTGAATTCTTGTTTCAAAACTTAACGAATTTGCTGTATATTCTAATTTAATATCCACAATTATTTTTCTATAAAACATTGTGGATAAGTTGTGCAAATGTGAATAAATTATAAATTTTTTTTGTTTAATTTGAAAAATAGCTATTTATTTCATGTGGATAACTTATCATTTTGTGGATAAACTTGTTGATAACTAAAAAAACGAGGTGAAAAATGACCGACAAAGATGAACTCTGGTTAAAAATCTCTAACACATTTAAACAGGAAATGTCGGATTTGAACTTCAACACGTGGATTGCACCATTAAAACCTCTTTATTTAACAAATACTGAATTTATTTTGCTTTCTCCAAATAGATTTACCAAAAAAACAATCTATAACAAATACTACGACGATATTCAAAAATACTTGGATTTCATCAGTAATGTCAAGAGAAAAGTAGTCATCATAGACCGTTACGAAATGGATAACTACAAAGACGAAAATATAATTCAAAACCAAAATATTGATGGTCAACGATCAATTCTAGTAAATGAAGATGAATCTGAGGAAAAATACAAGATTGAAGATCCTGTAGCAACCCAACCAGAACAAACACAAGAACAGGCAGAAGAACAAACAGATTTTAGCCCTTACGGCAAGAATTTAATCGCCAAATACAAATTCGATACATTTGTAAAAGGCAAAAACAACGAACTAGCATTAGCTGCAGCACTTGCAGTCGCACAAAACCCAGCCACAGCATACAATCCATTGTTTATCCATGGAAAAGCCGGATTGGGGAAGACTCACTTGATGCATGCCATTGCTCACGAAATACTTAAAAACAACCCAAAAGCGAGGGTTATTTACACTACGAGTGAATCATTTACAAACGAGCTTATTTCTTCAATTGGAGATAAATCTACGAAAAAGAATTCACAATTTAGACAAAAATACCGAAATATAGACGTGCTTCTAATTGACGATATTCAATTTATTGCTGGAAAACAAGGTACACAAGAGGAGTTTTTCCACACATTCAATGAATTGTACAACCACAACAAGCAAATCATCCTTTCCAGTGATAGACCTCCAAAAGAGATCAAAACATTGGAAGAGAGGTTGGTGTCTCGTTTTGAGTGGGGATTGATGGCAGACATTCAACCACCAGATTACGAAACGCGTGTGGCCATTGTAAACGAGTATTTGGATAGAAATAATACATCACTTCCACCTGAAATAATCGATTATATCGCTATGAATGTCAAAAGCAATATTCGTGAGTTGGAAGGGGCAGTAATGAATGTTGTAGGTCAGAAAACTCTGATAGGAGATGGCAACATTACATTGGATTTGGCGAAAAACGTATTAAAACAACTTATCGCCGAAACTCAATTGAGACCTGTAACTATAGATTTAATCATTGAGTGCGTGTGTGATAGATACAATGTCACTTTAGATGATCTTTTATCCAAGAAACGCTCCAAACAAATAGCATATCCAAGGCAAATAGCAATGTATGTGTCCAGAAAATTGTTGGATATTTCGTTGGTTAGTATTGCTTCAAGTTTTGGCAAGGATCACTCAACAGTTATGCATGGAATCAAGAAAATTGAGAGTGATATCAAGAAAAATTCAGAATTTGACGAAGAAATTGAAAATCTAATCAATTACATTCAAAATTCTTAATATATTAAACTTAAAAATTGTGGATAAGTGTATTTTAAAGTTTTCTATCCACATTTTAATATTAATAACTATGTGGATAAGTTGTTGATAACTTTAAAGTGTTAAACTAAAATTGTGAAAAGTTGATAATGTTGATAACAGCACAGTTTGTGCCAATGATATACACACCTTTATCAATAGACAAAACACCACAAATTACAAACAAACTTGAGTTATCCACAATACAAACAGCCCTACTACTACTATTACTAACTATTATTATTATTTGTATAAACGAAAGGTAAAATATGAAATTAAAAATATCTCAAAAAGAATTACTAAAACATATCAACATTGCCCAAAAAGCGGTGTCATCTAGGACAACTATTCAGATATTAGAGGGAATTTTGTTCATTGCAGAAGAAAACTGTCTACGCCTTGTGGCGACTGATTTGGAACTTATCGTGGATACGAGAGCAAATTGTGAAATCTACGAAAAAGGACAAATTGTAATCAACTCGTCAATGATAGGTAATATAATAAGAAAACTTCCAGACGCCGATATATATATAGAAGTTGACGATAATAACATCAATATCAAATGTTTGTCTACGGAATTTAACATTCAAGGTCAAGATTCCAACGAATTTCCATCTCTTCCTTATATAGATAAGGATGTTAAATTGACTTTGGAACAATCTGAACTTAGAGATTCTATCAGAAAAACATCATTTGCTACGAGTATGGACCAAACAAGGCCGGATTTGACTGGTGTTTTGTTCAATATTATGAATGATAGAATCGAGTTTGTGGCATTGGATGGTTACAGAGTTTCACTTGATTGTTTGAGTAATGTGAGTGAATTCGAAATGAAGGCCATTGTTCCTGCGAGAGCTTTGAATGAAGTCTACAAGATTTTGGAAGAAGGGGAAATCACTCTTAACATTATTACTGGAAATATTATTTTCAAATTGGAAAACACTGATGTTTATTCTAGACTAATCGATGGTCAATACATCGACTACAATCAAGTTATGAAACAAGATTTCTCAACTGTTGTTACTATAGAAAAGAGAGCTTTGCAAATGGCATTGGAAAGAGCGTCTTTGATGGCAAAAGAAGACAAGGCAAACTTGGTTAAGCTTGATTTCTCGGGAAATGAATTGCACATTTCATCTAATACTGATATTGGTAAGGTGGATGAGTATGTGAAGTGCGAAATCGGTGGAGAGGATTTGAGGATAGCTTTTAATGCGAAGTATTTGTTGGATGGGTTGAAGGTAATAGATGATGACGATATTACATTGAATATGAGTGGAAGTTTGAGACCGATGGTTTTCAAGCCACTTAACGATACGAATTACACTTATCTTGTCCTTCCAGTAAAACTTGCAGGAGGTAATAATGATTAGTGTCAAAATAGAATCTGAGTTTATTAAATTGGAACAGTTTCTAAAATTCGCATCCATCGCACAAACTGGTGGCATGGCGAAAGAACTCATAAAAGAATCGTTGGTTAAGGTAAATGACGAGGTTGAAACAAGACGCGGCAAGAAACTTTATCCAGGAGATGTTGTGGAATTTGAAGGAGAGAAGTACGTAGTCGAATAATGATCGTTCAAAAATTAAAATTATATAATTACAGGAATTTCTGTGAAATAGAATTGGATTTTTGTGATGGTCTAAATCTTATTGTAGGCAGAAATGCCTCGGGTAAGACTAATATTTTGGAAGCTATTAATGTAGCTTTGAAGGGAAAAAGTTTCAAAACCAATACCAATTCTCATTTGATTAAGTTCGGTGAAGATGAGGCTCGTATTGTCATGGATGTCTACGATGATGGTTTTGAGGATAAGATAGATATTACTATTAAAAGTAACGAAAAGATACTCAATGTGAACGAAGCTTTTGTGAATACTATCAAAGAATACAACGAATATTTTGAGTGTATTGTGTTTAAGCCAGACGATTTGAAGATAATTAAAGAGTCGAAATCGTTGAGAAGAAAATTCTTGGATGAGTCCATAAGTGGTGTGGACAATTATTACAGGACTGTTTTGAAACAATACAATCAAGTGTTGGATGAGAGAAACAAGCTCATCAAAAACCACAGATACAATTCGTATTTTAATGAGCAGTTGAAGGCGTTGAATATTCAATTATCAGATTTTGGTTCATACATTATGCACAAGAGAAAAAGTTATGTCGAAAGACTTCATCTTATCGCAAAAAATGTGTGCAAGAATTTGAGTGATGAGAATGACGATTTGTACATGGAAAATAAATTTTCGATTAGATATGTAGAGGATATGACTGATCAAAAAAACACTTATTACAAGAGTTTGAGAGATATTTTGGAAAAGGACTTGGAAAATAAGCAAACTAATTTAGGTATCCATCGTGATGATTTGGATATTTTAATCAACGACAAACAGGCTAAGTTTTTTGCATCTCAGGCTCAGGTGAGAACTGCTATTTTATCGATGAAGCTTGCGCAATTGGATTTGAGTAGATTTTATAATGATAGAATGCCAATTATTTTGTTGGATGATGTGTTCAGTGAACTTGACGATTACAGAATCAACTACATCATCAGATATATCAAGGATTTCCAAGCTTTTCTGACTACATCAGAAAGAGCACCAGAAGGTTTGTACACGATAAAAATAGGTGAATGATATGTATTTGGATATTGGCAACAACACATTAATTGATGAAAAAGAGATTATAGCTGTGGTTAATGTTTCGGACAAATTCTTCACAGATTTCAAGAAGGATGATTTGGATTATACGAAAAACGTGGAATTTGTGAATGAGGATGAGAGCATTACTATAAGGTCTATAGTCATAACTAATAGAGGAGTTTACAAGTCAAATATCAGTGGCAATTATTTGATGAATAACTTTATGAAAGGAATATAATGAAGAAAAATAGAGAATATACTGCAGATCAGATTACAGTATTAGAAGGATTGGAACCGGTTCGTGTCAGACCAGGGATGTATATCGGTTCTACAGATGAAAAAGGTCTACACCATTTGGTTTACGAAGTAGTCGACAACTCGATTGACGAGGCGTTGGCTGGCGTGTGTGATTTGATTAAGGTTACTATTAAAAAAGACAATTCCATTATCGTAGAAGATGACGGTTCTGGTATTCCTGTTGAAACACACCCAAAAACAGGTAAATCAACTCTTGAAACTGTACTTACAGTGCTTCACGCAGGTGGTAAATTTTCAAACGATGCTTATCAATACTCAGGTGGTCTTCACGGAGTTGGGGTAAGTTGTGTAAATGCTTTAAGTACATACCTTATTGCCAGAGTAAAAAGAGACGGCAAGATGTATGAGCAAAGATTTGAAAAAGGAAAAACTGTAACAGGACTTACTGTTGTAAAAGAAAATGTCAGAGGAACTGGAACTACGATTGAATTCATGCCGGATGATACGATTTTTGAAACGTTGAATTTCGACAAGAATGTTCTTGCAAAAAGATTCAGAGAAATGGCGTTTTTGAATAAGGGCGTGAAGATTGAATTTTCTGATGAAAGAGACGGCTACAAGGAATTGTTCCACTACGAAGGTGGTATCAAATCATTTGTAGAATACATCAACAAATCGAAAAAGCCTTTGGATCACGAGGTAATGTATATCGAAGGAGAAAAGGACACTACAAAAGTTGAAATAGCTATGCAATACACTGAAAGCTACAACGAAACGATAGTTTCCTTTACTAACAACATCAAAACAGTTGACGGCGGAACGCATGTTGTAGGATTCAAATCCGCACTTACGCGTGCACTTAACGATTATGCAAGAAACAAAAATATATTAAAAGAAAAAGACGATAATTTGTCTGGAGATGATGTCAGAGAAGGTATCACTGCGGTTGTTTCAGTAAAACTAAACAATCCACAATTCGAAGGACAAACTAAAGGAAAATTGGGTAACTCAGAAGCTAGAACTGTTGTAGACAGCGTTGTGTATGAGCATTTGAGTTTTTATTTTGAAGAAAATCCAAAAATCGTCAGAACAATTATCCAAAAAGCATTGGCATCACAAAAAGCAAGACTTGCAGCCAGACGTGCGAGGGATTTGGTTCGTAAAAAATCAGTGCTTGACAATACGACACTTCCTGGAAAACTTGCCGACTGCCAAAGCTCAGACATCGAATACAACGAAATCTTCCTTGTCGAAGGGGATTCTGCCGGTGGTTCTGCAAAAGGTGGCAGGGACAACAAATTCCAAGCTATTTTGCCATTGAGAGGTAAAATCTTGAATGTAGAAAAAGCTCACCTTGAAAGAGTTCTAAATTCAGAAGAAATCAAAGCGATGATTACTGCATTTGGAACGGGAATCGGCAAGAACTTCGACATCAGTAAACTTCGTTACGGAAAAATCGTAATAATGACCGATGCCGACGTCGACGGAGCGCATATTAGAACTCTATTACTTACATTCTTGTACAGATTTATGAAGCCATTAGTGGAAAAAGGTCACGTATACATCGCACAACCACCACTTTACGGAATCATCAAAGGTGTTAAGGTAATGGAATATTGCTACACAGAACAAGAATTGGAAGAAGCGTTGGAAAAATACGGTGAAAGAAGTAACATCAAAGTTCAAAGATACAAAGGTCTTGGTGAAATGAACGCAGAACAATTGTGGGATACTACAATGAATCCTGAACACAGAATTCTTATCAAAGTTGAAATCGACGGTGAAGACGAGAACGAACTTGACAACACATTCGATGTTTTGATGGGAGACAATGTAGAACCAAGAAGAGAATTTATAGAACAAAACGCTGTTTATGCACAAAACATTGACGCTTAGGAGAATAATATGACAGAAAGAAAACTCAATATAAAACCAGCTGATTTGAAAAGAGAAATGGAAAGTGCATATTTGGATTATTCTATGAGTGTAATTGTATCTCGTGCGCTTCCAGATGTAAGAGACGGATTGAAACCTGTTCACAGACGTATAATTTACGGAATGCAACAACAAGGATTGTTCCCAGATAGAAAATACTCCAAGTCCGCAAGACTTGTAGGGGAAGTAATGGGTAAATATCACCCTCACGGTGACAGTGCAATCTACGATGCAGTTGTAAGACTTGCACAAGATTTCAACATGAGATATCCACTTGTAGATGGTCAAGGTAACTTCGGTTCAATCGATGGTGACGGAGCTGCGGCACCTCGTTACACGGAGTTACGTATGGACAAACTTGCACTTGAAATGTTGCGTGACATCAACAAAGACACTGTTGATTTCCAAGACAACTACGACGGTGAAGAACAAGAACCAGTTGTACTTCCATCAAGATTTCCAAATTTAATCGTAAATGGATCCAGTGGTATCGCTGTTGGTATGGCGACAAATATGGCTCCACACAATTTGGGAGAAACAATTGATGCGCTAATAGCAACGATTGACAATCCAAATATAACAATTGAAGAATTGATGAAATACATCAAGGCTCCTGATTTTCCGACAGGTGGAAACATCATGGGACTTGAAGAAGTCAAGAACGCATACACAACAGGACGTGGAAAAGTTAGACTAAGAGCAGAAGCTAGAATCGAGGAATCAAAGGGCAGATTCAAAATCATCGTCACAGAAATTCCTTACCAAGTCAACAAATCCAATTTAATCAAAAAAATCGCAGATCTTGTAAAACAAAAGAAAATAGAAGGCATCAGCGATTTGAGAGATGAATCAGACAGAAAAGGTATGAGAATTGTCATCGAAACAAAAAGAGATGCCAATCCAAATATCGTGCTTAACAATTTGTACAAATACACTCAAATGCAAACTACATTTGGGATAATTAACCTTGCCCTTGTAAATGGCGTTCCAAAAGTTTTGACATTGAAACAATTAATCGACCATTATCTTGTTCACCAAGAAATAGTCGTTAGAAGAAGAACGCAATTCGATTTGAACAAGGCGAAGGCGAGAATTCATATTGTTGAAGGATTGTTAAAAGCAATCGACAATATCGATGAAATTATCCACATTATCAGAACAAGTTATGATGATGCGCTCGAAAAATTGATGGAAAGATTTGGTTTTTCAGAAATCCAAGCACAAGCAATCTTGGACATGAGACTTAAAAGATTACAAGGTTTGGAAAAAGAAAAACTACAAAATGAATTTGACGAATTGAGCGCTTTGATTGAAAAATTGACAGAAATTTTGAATAACAGACACATGTTGTTAGAAATAATCAAAGACGAATTATCAGAAATTAGAACAAAATACGCAGACGATAGAAGAACTAAAATTCTACGAGATGACGGAGATTTTGAAGACATGGAACTTTTGGAAGAAGAAGACATGTTCATCACTATCACTAACAAAGGCTACATCAAACGAATTTCAACTGATGCATACAAGGTTCAACACAGAGGTGGCCGAGGCGTGAATGCTATGGGAATGAAAGACGGAGATTTCATCAAAGATATGTTCGCAACTACAACTCACCAAGATTTGTTGTTCTTCACTAATAAAGGAAAAGTTTACTCACTAAAAGCTTACGAAGTGCCAGAAGCAAGCCGTACAGCGAGAGGTTCCAACATCATCAATCTTATCCAAATAGATGCTGACGAAAATGTTACACAAGTTTTGGCATTGGATAAGGAAAAAGAAAACGACCAATTTATAATATTTATCACTAAAAAAGGCAAAGTGAAGAAGACTTCGTTGAGTTTGTACGAAAATATCAGAAAAACTGGTATCATAGCTATCAAATTCGATGAGGGCGACGAGCTTATCGATGTGAAACTTGTCGAAAAGAATGAAGAAGTAATTATCGTCACTAAAAAAGGAATGAGTTTGCAATTTAATGTGGATCAATTGAGAGATTTATCGAGAAATGCCATCGGAGTAAAGGCTATTACTCTTAACAAAGACGATGAGGTTATTTCATTTGATTTGGTAAAAGACAATGAATTCTTGGCAGTTATCAGTGAAAATGGTTACGGTAAGAAGACTGAACTATCCAACTACACTACTCAAAATAGAGGTGGAAAAGGTATCAGAACTTACAAGATCGCCAAGAAAACAGGAGATGTAGCGTGTGCGAAGGCATTGAAAAAAGACGACGAGATTCTTTTGATTAGCAAACAAGCTGAGGTTATCAGAATAAAAGCAGAAGGAATATCTACACTTTCAAGAAATACATCTGGGGTATTGTTGAAAAATACAGATAAGGGCGAAGATGCAATAGTAGCTGTAGCTAAATATTTTGAAGAATAAGGAGAAAATTATGCAATTAAATTACGATATAGTCACAAAAGACGAGATAATTGTGCGTGTTCAAGGTGATTTGGACATCAATACTTGTGACGAATTCAGAGATGATTTATTGGAAGAATACAACAAAAATCCGAAAGACATCAGAATAGAAGCGACAGATCTTTCATTTATAGATTCAACTGGATTGGGTGCGTTGATTAAAGTGTACAACGAAATCAAAGATAACAACCACAAAATCTACATTGATAACATCAAAAAACACGTCAACAAAGTGTTCACTATAACTGAAATGGACAAGATTTTCGTAATAAAGGAGATATAATGGAAGAATTCAGATTAAGTTTTCAAAATGAAAAAGAAAATGTATCTCTTATAAGACTTTCAGCATCTTTCGTTGCGATGAAATGTGGGTTTTCACTAGATGATATTGAAGATATCAAATTGTGTGCTAGTGAGTGCTTGAATTTGCAGAGAAATAGATCCGAAATCATCGACTGCACGATGATTATTGACGATGAATCTCTAAGTTTAATTTTCAAATTAGACGGAAAAAATCCACGTGAAAACAACGAAAAGGATAAAATATCAGAAATGATTATCCAATCATTAATGGATGAATACGAAATCAATGGAAGTGAGATAAAAGTTATCAAGAATAGGAAATAATATTATGGCGAATAAATCAATTAGTAAAGAAGAACAGGAAAATATTAAAGAATTATTCTTGAAATTCCAAGAAACACGAGACAAGAAAACAAGGGATACTCTCGTGGAAAAAAACCTGTATATCGCTGAAATATTAGCAAAAAAATACACAGGAAGGGGAATCGAATACGATGATTTGTACCAAGTCGCATGTATCGGACTGATTTATGCGATTGACCGCTACGATCCATCAAAAGGCTACGAGTTCTCCTCTTATGCAACTCCTACAATCGTCGGAGAAATCAAAAAATATTTCAGAGACAAAGGCTGGGTCATCAGAGTTCCACGCAGAATTCAAGAGCTCAACAAAAAAGTTGCGACAGCCAAGGTTCATTTGTCACAAACAATGCAAAAATCTCCAACAGTTGAAGACATCGCAGATTATCTGTCGATATCAAACGAAGAAGTGTTGGAAGTGTTGGAAGGAGCGAAGGTCTACGCCCCACAATCATTGGATCAATCGATCGATCAATCAAATGAAGACAGGGAAACTAATCTTAGCGATTTGATTGGAGAAGAAGACAAGGACATGCTGAAGTTCGAAAACAGAGATTTAATCAACAGATGCATGCAAGATTTGAACAAAGTTGAAAGGAAAATTCTTCTGGGAAGATATTTTGACAAGAAAACACAAATCGTAATCGCAGAGGAATTGGATATTTCGCAAATGACTGTCAGCAGAATGGAGAAGAAAATTCTGAAAAAATTCAAGGCTGCACTCAAGGAGCAACTAGAATTTTAAATGGAAATATTGAGATTTGAAAATGTTAAATTCATCAAGGAATACGATGATTTTACTATAAATAAAAACGAAATAGTTTTTATTGTGGGAAAGAGTGGAAGCGGAAAGTCCACTCTTCTCAAACTTATCAATAACACTTTACAGATGAAATCGGGAAGCATTTTCTACAAAGATACGAATATTTTGAACATCAAGCCTGTTGAATTGAGAAGAAACATCATGATGACTTCCCAAGAAAATTTCTTGTTCGACATGACAATAAAAGAAAATTTCCATGAGTTTTATAAACTGCGAGATTTGGAAAACTTAACAGACGATGAGATTGTGAAATTTCTTAAAATCGCAGATTTCGATGTCGATGTAAACCTCGATGTTGAGAAACTTTCCGGCGGGGAAAAGCAAAGAGTGTTCTTGGCAATTGCTCTTAGCATGAGACCTGAGGTTTTGTTATTGGATGAGCCGACAAGCGCATTGGATAGCAATACTGCTTTTAATATGATGAAAAATATCGTGGATTATTGTAAACACAATGATATTACTCTTGTAGTTGTGAGTCACGCGAGAAATTTGGTGGATGAATTTGCAGACAAAACAATAGATTTAGGAGATTGAAATGGGAATAATTAAAATACCATGGACGAGGTTTTTGTTAATTTATCTGCTTTTGTTGTTTGTGTTATTCGTAATGAAAAAATGCCGCATAAACAAAGCGAAAACACTGATAATAGCGAGTTTTCGAATGACTGTGCAACTTATTATCGTAGGTTTCATCCTAACTTATGTTATAAATGCGAACAACAATTTATTTGTAATAATTTACATATTGATAATGGCGACATTCAGCACTTTAAAAGTATTCAAAGGCAATAATTTATCGGACAAATTCAAGGTGATTATAGGACTTAGTATATTATTTTCGGGAATTCTCGTGGAGTGTTTCTACGTTGGATTTGTCATCAGAAAACCGATTTTCGATGCACAATACGCGATTCCAATTTCTGGAATGCTTTTCGGAAATACGATGACGGCTGTGAATTTGGGAGTCAATTACTTAAACGAAAATTTGAAACTGAACAAAAACAAAATCACAACGCTGATTAATTTGGGAGTAAAGGCAGATACAGCTTTAATTCCAATCGTAAATCAATCCGTAGAAATGGCGATACTACCGAATTTGAACAGTATGATTGCGATGGGAATTATAAGTCTTCCTGGAATGATGACAGGACAAATCCTATCCGGAGTTAGCCCGAACACTGCGATAATTTATCAGATTTCTGTGATGATTGCAATCTGTGCGAGCGTTAACATTGCAAGTTTCTTGTCGCTTTATCTAGGATACAAAAGTTTGATTAACAATAGAGAACAAATAAATTTTGAATTGTAATTGGAGGAAAAAATGAGAATTGAAAGGGATTCTATCGGAGAAATCGAAGTAAATGACGATGTGTTGTGGGGAGCACAAACTCAAAGAAGTTTCAACAATTTTAAAATTGGAACAGAAAAAATGCCACTTGAAGTTATCAAAGCACTTACAAGATTAAAAAAAGCGTGTGCGATTTCAAACAACAAATTGGAAAAATTATCAGACGAAAAGAAGGATTTGATTGTGGGTGCGTGTGATGAAATCTTGGATCACCAACACGACAATGAATTTCCACTTGCTGTGTGGCAAACTGGATCTGGAACGCAATCCAACATGAATGTGAACGAAGTCATCGCTCACATCGCAAACAAAAAGTATGGAGAAAACATCATTCATCCAAACGATGATGTGAACAAATCCCAAAGTTCCAACGATACATTTCCATCTGCAATCCACATTGCATTAAAACACATGATTGATTCTGAATTAATCGCAGAACTTGAAAACACTGAAAAAGTCTTGGAAAAATTGATGGAAGAAAACAAAGACATCATAAAAATCGGACGTACACATTTGCAAGATGCAGTGCCACTAAGATTGTCACAAGAAATATCCGGATGGCTTTTCATGATTAAAAAAGGAAAACAACACATCATTGAAGCAAGCAAAGCATTGAATGAACTTGCAATTGGAGCAACAGCTGTGGGAACTGGACTCAACGCAGTTAAAGGATTCGACCAAATGGTAGTAGATGAAATCAACAAACAAACAAACGGAAAATTCGTCACTGCAGAAAACAAATTCCATGCACTAACATCAAAAGATGCAATAAGCTTTACTCATGGAGCAATCACAGCCCTTGCCAATAATTTGATGAAAATTGCAAATGATGTGAGATTTTTGGCGAGTGGGCCTAGATGTGGAATAGGAGAATTGTCAATTCCTGCAAATGAACCAGGATCATCAATCATGCCTGGCAAAGTAAATCCAACACAAGCAGAAGCATTGACAATGGTTTGTGTGCAAATAATGGGCAACAACACGACAATTCAAGTCGCAGCAAGCCAAGGAAACTACGAACTCAACGTCTACATGCCTGTGATTATTTACAACGCATTGCAATCTGTAAGATTAATCAAAGACGCTACGAAATCTTTTACGGACAATTGTCTTCGAGGACTCAAAGCAAACAGAGAAGTCATCGATTATTATTTGAACAATTCGTTGATGCTAGTCACAGCTCTTAACACGAAAATTGGATACGACAAAGCAAGTACCATCGCAAAATACGCGCACAAAAACAACACAACATTAAAACAAGCAGCGCTCGATTTGGAAATTCTGACAGAAGAAGAATTTGACGAATACGTCGACCCTACTAAAATGTGTTAGAAAAAAATATTTTATATTGAAAAATATTAGTACAAAATATATAATAGGTGTGAGGGTAATGGGGGGAGAATATGAAAAAGAAATTAACGATATATGTGCTAGCAGTGATGATGTTTCTGATGCAAATTGGATACAACATAAGCTACGGTCAAACAGAAAATAATATAATGTTGGCAAGTACACAAATATTGCCACAAGCGGGAATAGACAACGAGCATATTTTAATAAGCATCGCTTGTTTAATCGTAATTACTGGTGCATTTTTTGTGTTTTTTAAGAAAAGAGAAAAGAAGTAAGGAATTGCTAATATATAAATTTACGCAGTTAAGCATATTGAACATATGCTTAACTGTTTTTTTATCTACAAATGTAGTTTCGGTTCGAAATTAAAAAAATCATCAAGCACGAATATCTAGACTACGAAAATAAATAAATCCTAAGCTCATAAGCCTAAAATCGCAAACTCGCTATCGCTCAAACAGTGCGATTTCTTGACGGCTTATTTCACTTGGATTTATAGTTATTTTCTCCGTATGATATTCTTAGCTTTGGATGATTTTTTTATTTGCCAAGGAATTTTATATAAATTTGGCAAGGGTTCCATTGATCCCATAAATCTGGGAATACTTCTAGTTTTTTATAGCCCATGGCTTGGTAAAAGCTGTTGGTTATGTCGTATTCTTGGTAGTGGCCTGTTTCTACTGTTTTTACTTGGGAATAGGTGTATCCTAGTTTTCTAGCTAAATTTTCATAGGCTTCATTTAATTTTTTGCCTAGTCCTTGACGGTGGAATTTCTTTTTGATTCCCATTACAAATATATCCGCACAATCTGGGCTTGTATTATTTAAAACGACAAAACCAACGGGATTTTCTTCTAGAAAACACGCTATAAATGGTTTGTTTTGCGAATCTACGATATATTCTTCGGTGCTTTCTGGCATGCCGAACCATTCTGGCAAGTCATTCAAGATTTCTCTTGATATTTTTTCTTTTTCTTTTTTATTTTGTATTTCTTTAATAATAAATTCCATATTTTTCATTTCCTTTTCATTTATATTGTTTCAGTGTGTAAAACAAAAAATCATCAAGCACGAATATCTATACTCCGTATGATATTCTTAGCTTTAGATGATTTTTTCATTTTACAAATAGTCTATTAAATTTTCTTCTGATATATCTATTGGGTCGTCATGGTAGAATACTTTGATGATCATGTCTTCTGTGATTTCCCAGATGTTTCCTTGGACTTGGAATATGTTCCAATTATCTATGTCGAATATTTTTTTATAGCTTTCATATATTTTTTTGTATTCTTCAGGATACAAATATCTATAATCTTCGGAGCCTATTATAAATGGGTTGGGCATTCTATGGTCTTTCAAGTATTTGTAGTATTGTTTCAAATCGTCTTCATCTGTTGGGACGTAATGATTGTTGAGGACGTAGTCCCATTTTGATCCGTCAAGATAGACTATCTTTTCTGCAGGAACTTTTAAACAATATGCTACGGAGTTTTCGTCTGGTCTCATGCAGTTTCTGTTACTGACTGAACACCAAATCGGTAGTTTTACATCGTCTGGTTTGGGGACGATTGTTTCTGCTTGTTTGACGAAATACGTGTATTTTTCTCTGAAAAATTCGTAGATGTCTCCCAAGTGTTCACTTGCGTATTCCAATTTGTTGATGAATCTTTTTTCTTTTTTCAATACGTCTAGTGATCTTTTATCTTGCATTGTGTAGAGCATTACATATCCATTTGTTTCATTTGGATTTTTCATTTGTTTCATTTTTTGCTCCTTTCTGTTTCATGCATTATGATGAATGCAATGAGTATGACTACAGGAAGTATGAAGATTGATTTGGTAGAGAAAACAAACGATGTGAGTGTTCCGATTGTACATCCCATGATGAAAATCAAGATCGCAGCATATGTTGTAAATGATGCTTTGAGAAGATTTTTATCTTTTGTGTAGAAGTAGTCGATGAGTCTGTCGGTTGCTTTTTTCAAATTTCCTGTACACATTGTTGTCATCAAATCAACACCATTGAATCTTCTAAACGCTTCGATTTGCATTGCGCAGACGAATGATATTAAAAGGCATGCTAATTTGTTCAAATTTTCTGGTACAAATCCAACTAATGCTAGGATTATTCCTTCGAACACTATGATTACTTGTCTCCAATGTACGATTTTCATGTATTTGTATTTTTTCTCAAAAATTCTAACCAGAGTTGTTCCCAATATGAATGCGATAATAGGCATGATGTAGCGGGCTATTTTGTCCAAATTTCCGTAGCAAATATTTATCGAGAGTAACACGAGATTTCCTGTTTGTGCGAATGCGAACACTCCTCCACGAGTGATGTAGCTGTAGCTATCCAAGAATCCTCCGATTAGTGTTAGTATGAACATTATTTCTATACTTTCAGATTTTTGTGTCATTAAATCACCTGCTTATTTACTATATTATACCATTTTTTAATTTATAGAAAAAACCAATAAGATTACAACGTAGCCATCATCCTATCGTCAGTCGTTGCGCTACTACAATTTATAAAAACAACAAGCTCATCTTATTAGATGAGCTTATTTTGTTGGCAAAATAAACAAATTTAGTCCACAATATTGACACGTGTTTTATACGTGCTATTATAATTATGAAGTCTAACTATGACGTCAAAAACCTCAAGAGAGATAATAAAAATGCTCAAAAAAGATGGCTGGTATTTGGTTAGCGTCAATGGCAGTCATCACAAGTTTAAACATCCTGTGAAAAAAGGGATTGTAACTGTTGCGCATCCACAAAAAGATTTTACAACAAAAACTTTAAAGAGCATATACAAACAGGCTGGTTGGTAAACCAGCCACTATCTCTCGAAATTTAGGAGTGTGATATTATGAAAAATGATATTTTGTATCCAGTTGTAATGAGCAAGGAAGATGGTAGATATTTTGCTCAATGCTATGATTATGAAGAAATTTATGCAGAAGGAGATACAATCGAAGAAGCGTTGAAAAATATCAAAGAAGTTTTCGGATTAATTTTTTATGATTTTGAAGAAGATGAATACAAGAAAGCTTCTAATATAGAAGATATAATGAAAGAACTCAAAGAAGGAGAATTTGTTGTATATGTAAACGTGTGGTTACCTTACGAATTTTCGAAGGTAAAAGTTGTTAATACCAAAAAAACACTTACTATACCAAATCACTTGAACATGCTCGGACAATATAAAAATATTAATTTCTCAAAAATTCTCACTGAAGCACTAGAAAAAGAATTGAATGTGAAATAATACGACATCAATTTTACTACAATTTATAAAAGCAACAAGCTCATCTTATTAGATGAGCTTTTTTAGTGGTTAATTATTTCCAAGTATTTAAACATTTTTTATATTTAATATAATCAGCAAACGGCTTTCTTGCAAGGTAGTTGTGATTGTCGTACATGTTTTTTTCTTTTTTTAGTTTCATATCATAAGCAAAACAAAACATTTTGTTGTAGTTATTTTTCCTAGGATTCAAATAAACATTGGAGTACAAGAAATATCGGTACTCGTATTGTGTATTGGGATCATCTTTGAAATATATTGTAAAACGTGTAGTATTATCATTTGCATAATTATATTTTTCTATAGATTTGATGTTGGATCTGTCGGTTCCTTGTAAAGTGAGGACTTGGTCAAGTTTTTTGTTTGCGAAATAGCTTTGAATTGGATGATCAACAACCCACCACACAACATTGTAAATCACAAAAATACAGATCACAATTTTGATAAATTTGTATAATTTATTTTTCATATTCACCTCTTAATGCCATCCATCAGTGTATTTCATGTATTTTGCCTTTTTGAAATAGGTGTTTCCGATAGGACTTCCTGTAGCGTATTCGTAAATATCAACACTGATTTTGTTGGTATCTTCAAACAAATGCGTCAAATTAGACAAGCTAAAATGAGTCAAATGATAACTGTAACGGTATTCAACCAATGGATCATCCTTAAAAATCACATTAAATTCATGATTACCGGCTTTATAATCATAACTTGATGAAATTTTCAAAATATTATCTTTATTAGTTCCTTGCTGTTGCATAAAAGAATACAGCCTGTGTTTTCCACAAAAATATTGAACTGGATGATTAATAGTCCATCCGACAATTAAGTAGACGATTACAATTGTAAGTAGAATTTTGAATAACCTTTTCATAAATTTCACAACCTTTCTTGTGTTAATTACATTATACCCAAATTTTTCAAATCAGAATAGTAAAATCACACCCCCAAATGTATGTATAAATGAAAGGGGGAGTGAAAATGAAAAAATTAAAAATCACTTCATTAAACAATGTAGATGGAAAAAACAAGAAAACTTCCAAAACATTCAGCAATTTAGCATCAAATGTTACTGATGAAAAATTGAAAAACGCAGCAGATGCAATCAATTCATTGATTTCTGCATCTGAAAAACGCATATTTGTAGTAGAAGAAAAAGAACTTTAGGAGGTATTTAAATGCAAGAATATTTACAAATCAAGATAGGCAATGATTCAAATGAAACAATGACAATCAATTTAACAAACTATGATCGTGCAAAAACTGATGAACAAATCAAAAATGCAATGGATCAAATCTTACAAACAGAAGTATTCGCTGGTAAAACTGCTGCCTTCAACAAGAAAATCTCAGCAGATATCATAACTGTAGACAAGAAACCAATGAATATACAATAGGATTAACAAATGGACGAATTTTTAAGTTTTGTCGGTAACGTAGGCTTTCCCATTTCAGTGACAGCATTTCTTCTAATCAGAGTTGAATCCAGATTAGAAGATATCAAAATCTCCATTGAAAAGCTCAACGCTATTCTCACAAACTTTAACAGATAACCTTAATTTCATATATCATTTCCTAAAATTAAACCAACAAAACGGTAAGTCTCATACGAGATTTACCGTTTTTTATGTGCAATTGTTTGGAAATTAAAAAATTTTAAAAAATACTTGTGAATCATTATCAATTGGTGTATTATATTAGTTGTTGCAAATAATTTGCATTTAAGGAGGAGTTTATGATAAAAAAATTTAGAAAATTATTGGTGCTTTTGGCGCTAGTTTTGGTTTTTGTGACTGCTTGTAGCAAACAAGATTCAAAAACTCAAGACACAAAACAAGAAGATACGAACAAAACCAATGGAAAGAAGACAATTTATGCGACATTTTTTCCTGTAGCAGATTTGACGAAGATGATTGTACAAGACAAGATGGATGTCAAGACTATTATCAAGACGAACGAAGAGCCGCATTCATTCGAGCTTACGACAGATAATATGAAGGATATTTTAAAGGGAGATTTGGTTGTCTACAATGGCGCTGGAATGGAGTCTTTTGTTGATGATTTGAAAAAATCTATGAATGATGATGGAAAGTTTTTGGATTTATCTAAGGGGCTAACTTTGTTGGATTCTTCAAGTGAGGGTTCTGATATGAAAGCTATCAATCCACACACTTGGCTTTCAGTAAAGAATGCTGAAAAAATGTTGAATACTATTTATGAGAAGGTGTCTGCGATTGATCCAGAAAACGAAAATTTCTATAAGAAAAATTTAGAAGATTCCACAGCCAAATTTGATTTGTTGGATAAAAAATTCGAGCAAGAACTTTCTAAGGTAAAGAGCAAGGAGAAGTATTTCGTGGTTTCTCATGCTGCATTTAATTATTTGGCAGATGATTATGGTTTGAAACAAGTTGCTGTGACTGGTATTTCTCCAGAGGATGAACCTACTGCAAAACAACTCAAAACTATTGCTGATTTTGTGAAGGATAAGCATATTTCTACAATATTTTTTGAAGGAAAGGCTACACCAAAAGTTGCAGAGACTTTGGCAAAAAACACCAACACGAAAACATCTACTTTGCACACTATGGAAAATCTAGATGAAAATCAAGTTGCCAAGGGATATTTGAAGCTTATGGAAGAAAATCTAAAATCACTTGTGGAAGCTTTTAATGAGTAGTGATGTAATTTCTGTCAGTGATTTATCTTTTGCATACGACAAAAATCTGATTTTAGATAATGTGAATTTTTCCGTAAAAGAAGGAGATTTTGTCGCAATAGTTGGTGAGAATGGCGCTGGTAAGTCTACTTTGATGAATCTTATCTTGCACAATCTCAATAACTACGATGGAGAGATAAAACTTTTTGGTACAGATATAAAAGAGGATAATCATTTTAGAGATTTGGCGTATATTTCCCAAAATTCTGTTTTATCGTATAGGAATTTTCCGACTACGATTGAGGAAGCTGTGAAGATTCATTTGTCTTTTTTGAAGAAAAAGACTGATGCAAGTATATATTTAAAACAAGTGGGACTTTTTGAACACAGGAAGAAGGCATTGGATGAATTGTCTGGTGGACAACTTCAAAGGCTTGGAATTGTCTTGGCACTTATAAAAGATGCGAAGATTATTTTCTTGGACGAGCCTACAAGTGGTATAGACAAGAAGTTTGCAGATGAATTTTTCCAAAACTTGTCAACTCTCAAAAATCAAAACAAAACTGTTGTTGTGATAACTCATCAGCTTGATTTGGCGAAAAAATACATTGATTATGCTATTAAAATCAAAGATAAAAAGTCAATGATAATAAATAATAACGAGATTAGTCTGTGAGGAGAATATGGATATATTTGAATACGAATTTATGCAACGAGCATTTATCGTTGGAGGGTTGATAGCAATAATACTTCCTTGTATGGGACAGGTCGTTCTATTAAAAAGGCTATCGATGATTGGAGATACGCTTTCTCATTCATCACTTGCAGGACTAACTATTGGACTTGCATTGGGATTCAATCCACTGTTGGCGGCAATCATCGCCTGTGTTTTTGCAGGGCTGTCTATTGAAGTTATCAGAAATAGGTTGAAATCATATCAGGAAATATCAACGGTTATAATACTTGCGGCATCCATTGGTCTTGCAGGGATATTTTCATCCATGGTGAAAAACACCAACAGCATCTCATCGTATTTGTTTGGATCAATTGTAACCATAAGTGATGAAGAATTTTATTTGGTAATAGCTGTGTCAGCTTTCGTTTTGATTTCTTATAGTCTATTGTATAAGAGCTTGTACTTGAGTATTTTCGATCAGAAAGCCGCTAGCATATTAGGCATTAATATAAAATTTATAAATTTTTGCGTGACATTTTTGTCGGCAATAGCTATATCAATTTCAGCGAAAACAATAGGTTCCCTCATAGTGTCATCACTATTGGTATTACCGAGTATTAGCGCTATGCAATACACAAAAACTTACAAGAACACGTTAATCGTTTCAATAATATTTTCGGTTATTTTCGTGTATTTGGGTCTTTTCATATCGTATGCATTAAACCTTAGACCGGGATCTGTAATTGTATTGTTATCAGTCATTTGGTTGATAATTTCATTAATAATAAAGAGAAAATAGGAGTAAAAATGAAAAATAGTAATAAAAAAATAATATTGGCTGTGGTTTTATGCTCAACCATTTTGAGTTCTTGTTCACTTTTTTCTAAACCAGAAAAAAAGTCAGAACAAACAAACGAGTCTACAAAAAAAGTTGAACAAACAACTGACAGCAACAAACAATCTACAATAAAAAAAGACAAGACAACAGAAGTGTTGATAGACTCTGAAATCAAAAAAGAAGATATCGCAAAAATCGTAAAACACGGAGACCATTGGCACGTGTTCACCAAAGACGGCAGGGAAAAAATCACATACAAAGACCCTAGCAAATTACAAAACACATCCAACTTTGAAATGGTAAGCGTTGTCGGTAAAAACAGACTCAAAGGCGAAAACGTCGTTGCAATCAAAAAACACGGCGATCATTGGCACGTTTATTTAAGAAATGGTGGAGAATATCTAACTTACGAAGACCCATCAGCAATGTTTCCACACATAAAAGTAGGAACATATGTAGGAAGTCACGGTGATCACAGAAAACACAACAGCAAAAGAATGGATGCTAGAACAATAGCACACGAAAAACAAAAAATAAAACAAACAATCGAAAAAAATGACGAAAGAGTCATCAAAATCTTAAAACACGGTGACCATTATCACATCTACACATCAAAAGGCAATGAATTCGTGTCATACACAGACCCAAGAAGCTTGTATCCAAACGCTGAGTACGGACAGTACGTTGGAACTCACGCCAACAGAAAACAAATGATTGAAAAAATCATCCGAGAAGATAGACAAAAACAAAAACAATCTTCTAAGAAAACTCTCGCCAAACAAAATTCAGACAAGCTAATAAAAGACGAAAATCTTGTAAAAGTAGAAGACAACAAGAAAAAACACAATGTAGTTAAAATTCTAAAACACGGCGATCATTGGCACATCTACACAAAAAATGGCGAAGAATTCATAACATATGAAGATCCATCTTCCAAATATCCAGATGTAGCAGTTGGAACATATGTAGGTAGCCACACACAAGAAAACACACAACAACCACAACAACCAAGAAAAGACAACAAAGACAACAAACCACAAGAAAATCTGCCTGAAAACCCAACAGACACACCACAAAACAACAAACCAGATAAAAAAGAAGAACAACCAACAGAAAAAACAAGAGAACAAAAAATACAAGAATTAAAAATAACAAAAGTTTTGGGAAAAGATGGAACAGTAAATGAAATTAACAGATTTGACATCGTAAAAATTTTAAAACACGAAGACCACTATCACATTTACGACTCCAACGGAAACGAAGCGATAACATACACCAACCCACAAGACCTTTATCCAAATGCATATTTTGGAAACTACGAAGGAACTCACAACAATTCACAAAACAATAATTCACAAAACAATAATGAATTCAAATGGCCAGAAAATATCACAAAAATCGTAGACCACAAAGATCATTGGCATTTGTACAGAGGAGATGAAGAAGTCGCAGTAGTCAGAGTAAATCCGAAAGACCACTACCCAAATGCAGAATATATCAAAGATTACATCGATGTGGGAAATGTAGAAGTAGAAGACACAGATGTATTCAACTACGACGATATAAAACCAAACAAAGTTGAAGGAATCGAAGCAGTATTAAACGACAATCTACGAAACATGACAGGATATGGAAAATTGACTGATGGAATCGCAATCATGGGAACAGAAGACAAACAAGACAACGTATTTTACTGGTTACATGGAGACCACTACCATGCACTAAGCATAAAAGATTTGGTAAAAATGGAAAAATCCGGAGCATTGAAAGGATTCACTGCAAAAGATGTAGTCGCAACATTGAAATACAAATTCCAACATCCACAAGAAGATTTGACATACAAATCAGACTTGAATATCGAAGAAGTAATAGAATTCTTGAAATCTCACTATAAAATAAACGATTCATCAAGAATCTTCTCAATAGGACAAGAAACTGTCGACATTTATTCAAATGACACGACAAATAGTTTCCACATAAGCCAATTTGAAAAGAAAAACGGACAAATAATCTTCAAAGGACAACTTCCTCAAATACCAAGTGACGAAGAACTTGAAAAACAACAATCAGAAGAAGTAGAAGAATCAGAAGAAACAGTTGATGAAACAAACGAAAAAATTGGCGAAAAAGAAACAGCTGAACCAACAAACAACAAACCTGTAGAAGATAAAGTTGAAGAAAAACAACAAGAAAATAAAGAAAATAACAAAAAACAAATACCAGAAGACAAACAACATCCTACTACAGAAAAAAACCAAAACACAACTGAGAAAAACTCAGCAAACATTTAAAAAAATCGGCTCATAAGAGCCGATTTTTTACATACCCGTCTATTAACCCTACTCGATTGATTAATTTTCGTATCCAATAACTTTCTCATCGATTTCTTTTATTATATCATCTGATAATTTCTCCACATCAAAACGATAGGCAGTGTTTTTTCGTGGATTAAAAATCCCCAAATATTTAACATTTTTGAAAGCTTCATAATCGCTACGCAAACCCATTCTCCAATAAATCAGAATTTGAAGAGTGTGATTCTTATTAAATTTGTTCTTCAACACCTTTAAATCCCACAACGTATCATTAGTCAAATAATCACCATCACCAGTTGATATCACATCAGTATATCCACCTTCAAATGTAAAACCGTCTGATACAATAGGGCCGTAAATATCGAAAAACTTCAACGTACGTTCAACCAAAATTCTTGTCGCAGCAATTGCTTGTTCATTTGGATTGATACTTTCAACAGGAACATAATTTTGAACACCTGCTCGAAGCACAACATCAAAACCAGTCAATTTAATAGCGTTGAAAATCGATGTATCATCAAGACCTGTCACATTATTCAACAAAATAGCAGCATCTTCTTCTTTTTTAATACTTATCGCACCATATATCGAAATCTTAAAAGATTCAACCAAGTCTTTACTAAGCATAAACCTTGACAAATAATCCACCGCCATCCCAATCAAACTCGCATGCACATTGATATCGTCGAAAATACTTTCATCATAATCTCCAAGCACATTTTCTTCGAAATCACTTGGTTTTATGTATCCACCACGAGGTTGTTCTACAGATTTTACTCTCTGAGTGACAGACATTCCGCCTAAATTTTTAAATTCCACAACGATTCCTTCTTTCAATAATTAGTTATAAGATTTATACCCTATTTTGAAAAATAAAAAATCGGCTCACTAAGAGCCGATTTTCTTTTACAATTTATTTTGCTTCTTCAAATTTGATATTATATTCAAAATCTGCTGGATTGTAATAATCAAGTGCTTTACCTTCTACTTCAGCATATGGATAACCGAAGTTATTAAGTGGCTTGTCGTCTTGTTTTGGTTCAAGTACAAGATCACGACCTGTAGTCAATGCTACACGAAGTGAATCCATTCCGCCCCAATAATAATCAGCAAGTTCTTTTGTTTTTTCATCAGATTTGTCTAGTTTTTGTTTCAAAACAGCCTTCAAAACATCGCCTGGATCTGCCTTTACCCAACCATGACCTTGAAGGTAGAATTCAGACCAGCAGTGTTGACCTTTAGTTTCATCATCAGATGGCTTTTTGCTCATTCTTACACCGAAGATTTCACGTGCAGGAACGCCAGCTGCTCTACACAAAGACACGAAAACTGAGTGGATATCAGTACATTTTCCTTGTGGATGATCCAATAATTTTTCAACTTCACCAGTACCGCAACCTTTTACAGATTCGTCACGGTTCATGTTAGCGATAGTCCATTCGTAGATTGCTTTTACCTTGTCCAAATCAGTAGTCTTACCTTCAGTGATTTTGTCGGCAAGTTCTTTTACTTTACCATCAACAGGCATCATGCTGTTTGGTTGCAAGAATTCCTTAAGTTCGTCCTTTTTAGCTTGGTCTTCTTTTTCAGCAAGTTCACCTCTTTTGATTTCTTTACGATCAGCATCAAAAGAAAGAGAAACCTTACGATCAGTAGCTTCCTTGTCCCATTCAACATAAAGCATTTTGTTTCCTAATTTGTCAGTAGTTTGTTGTTGTTTAGCGTGAGCTTCATCCAAATCTACCTTAACATTAGTAATCTTTTGGTATTCTGAATCTTGTGGAATTGGTAACCACAATTTTACAGATTTACCCTTTTCGTATTTTGACAAATCAACATTAGTTGTCAAAGTACCTTTTCTTTCTGAGAAGTTTTCTTCCTTCTTTTCTTCTTTTTTGATTTCTACCTTATTAGAATCTTCCTTTTTAGTTTCTTCTTGTTTAGTTTCTTGTGTATTATTCTTAGCACAAGCTGATAAACTAATTACAAATACCAATAAAAGTAAAATTTTTAATGCTTTTTTCAAAAAACATCCCCCTTTGTATTTTTTGGCATAAAATTAGGCAATATATTAAATATTGCCCAATTAAATATCTTATTTTGCTGCAGAACCTTCGATTTTATATCCTGCATCCATCCAAGCAACAATTCCACCTGGGTGACGATATACATTTGTAAATCCAGCTTCTTTTGCAAGAACTGCGCCGACATCACTTCTAGCACAGCCAACAAAACCACAATATACAACAACAGTTTTGTTCTTATCTTCGCCCAAAGCTTTCAAGAAAGCTTCTTTTTGTTCTGGTTTTAATTCGTCTGCTTTCATAGGCAATTCAGCATTTACAGCGCCAGGAATTCTGTTTTTGTCGAAAGATTTGGCAGGCATAGTGTCAACTATAACCATGTCTTTCTTTTGTTCAACCCATGAATTCAAGTCTTCTGTAGATACAAGTTCATATCCACCTTTGTTAACAGCGTTTACAAGTTTCATACTTGCAGTTTCAATTTTTTGTTCGTTACCGTCTTTTGCAGTACCAGGACCTTTTGCAGCTCCTGGAGCAGCCTTTTGACAACCAGTTGCCAATACTAAAATCATGGCAAACAATGTTAAAGCTTTAATGAATTTCTTCATTATGTAATCCCTCCTAAATTATTCTATATATTAATTATATCGTAAAACTTGTATTTCATTTATTGAAATAATTTATAAGTAGGCTGTTTTTATGCCAAATTTGTGTCATTTTCTATAAATGGCGAAAAAATTGTGCGATATATATTTATTTTTCAAAAAAAACCGATAATTTATTATGATATACTATAATTAATTTAATATTTTTTATTAATTTATCAATCTTCCAAGGAGGGTTTATGTATATTTTAATTGTTGCCATTGTGCTGTTATTGGCGCTTTTGGCTGTAAAATTTTCAGATAAATTCGGTATTCCATCGTTTTTATTGTTTATCCTACTAGGAATATCGTTTAATTTTTTCGGTAAAGATTTCAATAATTTCAAATTTGTTGACGAATTTTCGAGCGTTGCTCTGTTGTTTATCATGTTTTACGGTGGTTTCGGTACAAATTTGAAAATGGCAAAACCAGTGACAACACAAGGAGTCATCATGGCAAGTGCAGGTGTCGTGTTGACATCTGTTCTTACGGGAGTTTTTTGTTATTTCGTGCTTAAAATCAGTTTCGTGGAGTCTATGCTTTTGGGATCAGTTGTTGGTTCTACGGATTTTGCTTCGGTGAGTTCGATTTTACGAAGCAAGAATTTGAACCTCAAATATTCCACAGCATCCATGCTTGAAATCGAAAGTGGTTCCAACGACCCGACAGCTTACACAATGACTATGATTTTCTTGTCGATTTTGGTAGGCTCCAAGACTTCTGTGTTCAAACTAATTCTTCTTCAAGTTGGTATCGGGCTATTGATTGGATTTGTGATGGCAAAATTGACCGAAAAATTGATTTTCAAGATCGATTTTTCAGAAGATGGACTGTTCACAGTTCTCATCATTTCCTGCGCACTTTTAACCTTTGCGATTAGCAAGAATTTGGGTGGAAATGCGTTCTTGTCAGTGTATGTTCTGGGGATTATGATTGGGAATTTGGAATATTACAGGAAAAAAGAGGTCGTGTTCTTCTTCGATGGTTTTTCGGGAATAATGCAGATTGGCTTGTTCTTTTTATTGGGACTGTTGGCAAATCCACAAAGTATCGTGAAGGCAATTCCTGTGGCTTTCTTGGTGATGGTTTTCATCACAATTATTGCGAGACCATTGGCAAGTATTTTGCTTTTGAAACCATTTGGCTACAAGAAAAATCAGCTCATCGTAATTTCTGCTGCGGGCTTCAGAGGAGCGGCTGCGATTGCGTTTGCTATTATGGTAATCAACAGTAACGCCAAATTATCCGTCGATTTGTTCCACATAATTTTCGTGATTTGTTTGTTGTCTTGTTTGATACAAGGTTCACTTTTCCCGATTATTTGCAGGAAAACTGATATGATTGATCCTGATGATACGGTGCTTAAAACTTTCAACTACTACAGCTCGAAAAGTGATGTCGGATTTATTGAAACACAAATTAACGAGCATAGTGAGCTTGTTGGTAAGAAAGTTAAAGAGATTGGGCTTAATTTCGATATTATCGTGGCGAAAATTATTCGTAACAACAAACTTGTAATTCCACGTGGAGATACTGTGATTTGTGCGAATGACACTGTTGTTATTGGAGGAAAATCGTATTTCGATCCGACAGGCTACGGTTTGATTGAAATCACAATCAGCGACAAGAACAACTGGAATGGTAAAAAATTGAAGGATATCGACATGATTGATTCCGAACTTGTGGTGATGATTCAGGGAAAAAACGGCGAAATCATCGTTCCTACGGGAAGTGTCACGTTAAACGCAGGAGACAAGTTGATTATTCTGAAGGAAACTGTAAAATTTTAATAAATTTTGAAAATTATTGCCAAACTTTGATATAATAATATGATAATTATATTTTAAGGAAGGAATTTATGATAGATTATTTGATTCAAAAATTTGTGAGAAATTACGAAGACACGCAAAGCTTCGCTACTCGTAGATCTTACGGAAATTTGAGCAGCGCAGTGGGATTATTCATCAACCTATTCTTGTTTTCAACAAAACTAATAATAGGATTATTGACCAATTCCATCGCGATAATGGCCGATGCCATCAACAACTTGTCGGACTGTTTCAGCATCGTTCTTATGGTTCTAAGTTTCAGTATGAGTACGAAACCTGCAGACGAGAAACATCCGTACGGTCACTCGAGATTGGAGTACATCTTCTCGTCGTTGATTACGATTTTGGTCATCTACATCGGTATTAAACTTGTAGTTGCATCATTTAAAAAGATTATCCATCCGGAAGTCATCACATTCAACGTCTACTCGTTGGTAGTTCTAATAATAGCGATTGTGGCGAAGTTTTGGCTTAGCAAATTTTACCACAAAATTTCCAAGAAAATCGACTCCGATTTGTTGATGGCAACATCTGTCGATTCAAGAAGCGACTGTATTTCAACATCCATCGTACTTATCTCAGTTGTTGTGTTCAAATTGACATCACTTAATATAGATGCATACATCGGACTTTTAGGTGGACTTATCATCATCAAAAACGGATACGAAATGATAACAGACACTGTGGACAAACTTTTGGGAACGGGTGCATCCGCAAAATTCGAACGTGAAATCACTGATTTCATCACATCATATGGCGGAATTTACGGCGCACACGATTTGAGAGTTCACGATTACGGTCCAGGTTACATTTTCATAACTGCGGATGTCCAAGTTGACAGCTCTGAAGAATTCATCAAACTTCACTCATTAGTAGACCAAATCGAGAGGGATTTGATTGAGAAAAAGGGCGTGTATTCGACAATTCACATGGATCCGTTGGCAGTCAACAATCCGAAAGTTCAAAATTTACACGAAATTGTCGAAAAAATCATCAAAGATGTCAACGAAGATTGGATATTGAACGATTTTAGAATTTGTCCGAAAAAAGAAGGCGACGAGATGATATTCGACATCAGAGTAGACATCGATGAAAAAATGGAAGACAAGGAAATTGTGGACATTGTGAAAAACAAAATTCTATCGCAAATCACAGACTACAAGCCAATCATAGCGATAGCAAGAGGATATCAAAGAAGAAACTTTTATTAAAATGAAAAACATTAAACGAATTTACGATCAAAACCCACTCAAATTCATACTAGCAGTCTATGCGGTCTATTTGGTGTGGTTTTTTTCAATGGAAAAAATACCCAACAGAAATTATCACATAGTATATTCGAAACTAGACGACTACATTCCTTTTTATAAACCTGCGATACTTATTTACTCGTCGTGGTTTTTGATGCTAGTGATACCATTTGTCTATCTATTAAAGAAAAAATCGTACGACAATCTATACAACATAATCATCCCGATGTTTGCTGCGATGTTTATATCACTGATAATTTATGTGATATATCCGACAGCACTTGACATCAGAGTTACAGACATCACTGGAAATGATATTTGTTCGTGGATAATCAGAAAAATTCAGGGAATTGATGCCCCGAATAACGTGTGTCCGAGCATCCACGTATCGACAACCGTGATAATTTACAATCAATTCAGAAAAATATTGAAAGACAACAAGAAATCGAAGGCTTTTTTCTTGTTGTGGAGTGTGGGAATTTGCATCAGCACCATGCTTGTCAAACAACACAGCATTATAGATGTAGTGTGTGGAATTATCCTCGCACACGTGATACTTTTCGTATTTAACAAAAAACAAAACACAGCTTATCACTATTAGTGACAGGCTGTGTTTTTTGGTTTGTAGAATATGTAAACATACAGATTTATAAAACATTTTGCGTCATTAAATGATTTTAAAAATAGACAAAATAAAACAAAAGAAAATTATTTACATCAATATAAAAACATGATAAAATAAAATTAACAAAAATAAAAACGTTTTCTTAAATTAATACAATAATATTTTTACATAAGATAAAGGCAGAAAATTCTTCACATGGTTTCTAATACAAAATAAGAGGTGTGACAATGAAGGATATAAGTAAGAAAAAAATTTTTTATATAGGCACAATAATTTCGGTGTTAATTTTTACGATTGGAATTATAATAACAATTGTTCATAATCCAAGTGAAAATAGTGTAATTAACTTTTTTGAAAGTAATTACTTTGCTGAAATTACGATGTTTATACCATTTTCAATATGGGCGTGGTTAGTTATCTTTGCAATCTTGTTTGTAAAGAAAAATTGGGTTGTGGTTACTTTATGCATTTTACTCGCAATTCCACATATAATTTTTATAATTGTTCTATGCGCCTTTTCATACAGTCCATTAGAAATTTTAAGGTGGTATGTTATGATTCTAAGTTTTGGGATTATTAATATATAAATGACAAAAAACAAAACACAGCTCATCACAATTAGTGACAGGCTGTGTTTTTTTGGTTTGTATTTAATTTTTCAACATAGATTCTGTTATTTTCAAAAATCTCTTCCAAATAAGTGCGAATATCACAAAATTCACAGCGGCTTGTACTGAGTTTGGAAGAATTGTAGCGATTGCTGTTTTGTTTCCGTAAAGAATTACAGATGTGAAGTAATATCCAACAACCATCACCAATTCACAGATAACTCCCGCAGTTAGAACTGTGGATGTTTTTTGATTGTTGACTTTTTTCAAGAACAATCCCATTACAAGAGCCATCAAACCTTTGACAACGAATGTAAATGGTGCAAATGCTGCATAGCCGAGCAATAAATCCGCCAAGGCTGATCCAAACGCAGCGGCAATCATTCCGATAATTGGTCCAAATGCGACAGTGGATAATAATATAATGAAATCTCCGAGATTAACGTAACCCATCGCAGGTGACACAGGAATTTTGACTATCATTGTGAAAAAAGTTGTAAGCGCTATAAAAATCGCTGCTGTAGTAATTTTTTTAGTGTTCATATCGTCCTCCTGTTTTTCTATTATAGAGTATTTATGTAGTGGTTTATAGTAACAAAATTTGAAAATTTTATGGTAACAGATTTTGAACATCAATTTATACGAAAAATATTTATGGAAAATAATGTAACAAACTCGACCATTTTACTCATTATTATTCAGTTAAACAATATAAAAACAATGAGTAATAAAATTTATCAGTAATTTGTCTCGATAAAACAAGTTAATTTACGGATTATAAGATTTTAATTCATTATTTTAATGAAAACGATAGAAGTATATTTATTAATTTTGAAATTTATAAATAGTTTGACATTTTTTAGCTAGTTAAGTAAAATTATGGTATGAGCAAAATCGCAAATTTCTTGCCGTTTTTGCATATAAGAAATAGGAGGGAAATATGAAACCATATTCCAAAAAGTTTTTAGCTGGTGTGTTATTGTTTTCATTGGCATTACCAAGTGCAACAACATTTGCAACTAACCAAACAGACAGTACTACATATGCTAAACTTCAAGAACAAGGCGTAAAGGCAGACCAAGAAGTCAAAGTAATCGTAGAAACAAGTGACAAGACTGCTATCGAAAGAGAACCAAACGTAAAAAGTGCGAGATTCTCAAAAGCTGTGAAGGCATCTGAAGCAGAGGTAAAGAAAACTTCAGAAAAAATCGAAACTAAGTTGAAGAAAGAAAACGTTAAAGTTGACAAGGACGATGAATTCTCTGCAGTTATCACAGGCTTCTCAGCAAAAGTAAAAGCAAAAGACATCGACAAATTGAGAAAACAACCAGGAGTTAAAAAAGTCACAACTCAAATGAAGGCCGAAAGACCAAAAGTAGGAGCATCTCCATCTTTGGCTTCAGCTCCAAAAATGATTAAGGCTGATACTTTGTGGGACAGTAAATACAATTTTACTGGACAAGGAATGTTAATTAGTATTATAGATACTGGTGTGGATCCTACTCACAAGGATATTCAATTAGAATCTAATGATTTTCAAAAATATAAGAGCAAAGAAGACGTTCAGAAAGTTATTGATGCAAACAAATTAAAAGGTAAATGGTTCAGCAACAAGATTCCTTATGGATACAACTATGCTGATGAATCTCAAGAAATCAGAGATTCTGGTATCGGTGGATATCACGGAATGCACGTAGCTGGTATAGTTGCTGCAAATGGTAATACAGAAACTGGAGGAGTAAGAGGAGTAGCACCAAATGCACAATTATTAGCGATGAAGGTGTTCAGCAACGATGCATTAGTATCTACAGTTTACGAAGAAGTATGGTTGAAAGCGATTGACGATTCCGTAAAACTTGGTGCAGACGTATTGAACATGAGTTTGGGAATGGGTTCAGGTTACAGTAGAGAAGGAGTATCTCCTACAAACGATGCATTCAAGAGAGCCAAAAAAGCCGGCGTTGTATGCGCAGTTGCTATGGGTAATGACCGTGTTACAAACTGGGGCGGCGAAGGAAAGACTAACTTAGCGATAAACCCTGACTTTGGTACTACAGGACACCCTGCAGTTGCAGATCCATCATATTCAGTAGCATCTATGGAAAACATAAATATGAGAGGAAGAGTTGTTGAATATAAAGATAATGACAAAGTCGTTGAGATTCCTACAGGTACTGCAGAAGGCGAAAACGAAAAGACAACAACAGGAATGCTACCATTCGTTTATGTTGGAAAAGGAAATGATCAAAAGAAAGATTACGGTGACAAAGTAGTTAAAAATAAAATCGTCCTTGCGGAAAGAGGAGGAGCATCCTTTAATGACAAAGCTGAATTAGCTGCATCATTAGGTGCAAAAGGTATCATAATTTTTAACTCTAAAGATGGCAGTAACTTATCATTTATGTCTGGCATGGAAAACAAAGATTTCCCTTCAGTATTCATTAGTCATGATGACGGATTAAAATTAATTGAATTATTAAAAAAACCAAATCAACTAATCAACATCACAAAAGTACAATCTGTTGCAAACCCAAAAGCTGGACAAATGAGTGAGTTCTCATCTTGGGGAATAACACCTGATTTGAGATTGAAACCAGACATCGCAGGTGTTGGTGGACAAATCTACTCAACAATTAACAATAACCAATACACAATGATGAGTGGTACATCAATGGCAACTCCACAAGTTGCAGGTGCAAGTGCATTAGTAATGCAAAGATTGTACAAAGATGGTTTGTTAGTTAGAAAAGATGGTAAACCAGATCCAAGGCAAGAATTCTTGACAGTTTTGGTAATGATGAACACAGCAACTCCAATAAAAGACACAGAAGTAAAAGGCGCTTCATACTACACACCAAAACAACAAGGTGCAGGACTTGTAAACCTTAAAAATGTTGCTGAGACATATGTAACTGTAACAGCTACAGGTGGAAAAGATACAAAACCAGACGGTAAATTGGAATTAGGTGAAGTTGGTGAAGACTTCAAAGCAACATTCAAATTGAAAAACTACTCTGATAAGGACATCACATTTACACCAAAATATATCTCATTAAAAGATGAAGTTAAAGATGGTAGATACACTGAACATTCATCCGAAGTAAAAAAAGAAACATTACCAAAAGTTACGGTAAAAGCTAAAAGTGAAGTAACTTACACTGCAACAATATCTACAGACAAAATTGACAAGAACCAATTTGCACAAGGATATGTAATGTTCGAATCAGACACTGATCATCCTACACTTTCAGTTCCTTATACTGGATTTAAAGGAAATTGGTCACAACCACAATTCTTGGATAACATGCCTGATTTCAGCGACAAAGTTAACTACAAACCATTAGTATATGATAATGGTGGAATAGACAAATCAGGATTTATGAGAAGACAAGAAAAAGGTGGATGGAACTACTGGAACGCTTGGAATGTCGATGGCAAACCAACTGTATTCGTAAATTCAAATAAACAAGAAGGAATGAATGTTGAAGTTGCACCAGTAATCACAATTATGAGAAACGCTCTTGATGTAAAATACGACATCTTGGACAAAGATGGCAAAACATTGAGAAACTTATTCATCGACCCAATTCTTCTAAAAGTAAATGGATTGTACAAAGGTGGAGACAACCAATACAGATTCGAATACGTTCCTGGTGGAGCTGCTTGGGATTTCAAAGACTCAAAAGGAAAACCTGTTGAAGAAGGAAATTACATCTACCAAATCACAGGTCATGTAGACTACAAGAATGCTAAGGAACAAAAATATCAATACAACATAGTATTAGATAACACAGCACCTAAATTAAAAGGCACATACAATCCAGAAAAAGGAACTATAACTGTAACTGCACACGACGACGGATCAGGTGTATTTAGCGTAGGATATGAAAACATTAAAACTGGTGAATGGCACGAACAACAAGTTCGAGAAGATCATAGATACGATGATATTGGAATCGTAAGAGATTATTCTTATGAATTCAAAATAGCTGATGGATTTGACTTGGCTAACTTAAGCATTTACGCTTGGGATAATGCAAGAAATGTAGATGGAAAAGATGTTGACACTCAAGTTAAATCTTCTGATGTACAAATCGATCCAATTAAAATAATGGTTGGTGATCCAGTTCCAACAGAAGAACAAGTTAAAAAACAAATCAAAGCAAAAGTCAAAGATATTCCTGAAAATGCAGAATTCAAGATTTTAAGAAATATTGAAAACACAGAAAAACCTGGCGAATTTACGATTGTAGTTTCAGTTAAAAATGGCGAAGAACAAACAAACTACACAGTTCCAGTTAAAGTTGAAGCGATTAAACCAATTGAATTGAAAGTTGGGGATAAACCTCTTATAACAGAACAAGTAAAAGCACACCTTGACTTCTTACCAAAAGACGCAAAGGTTAGAATAGTTAAGAATGTTGATACAAAAGAACCTGGTGAATTTGGATTAAAAGTAGAAGTTAAAATTGACGGTAAGAAAATTTACTACACAATTCCAGTTATCGTAAAAGCTGAAGAAAAGAAAGAAGAAAAACCAGAAGAAAAACCTGAAGAAAAACAAGAAGTAAAAGATCAAACAGTTTACAACTTACCTGTAATCAAAGTTGAAAACCCTGATTACTATGCAGCATTTGGTAAATACGAAGATGAAAAAAACCCTGATGCTTACAAGAAGATCCATGTGAAAGGTAATGTAACTAAGATCAAACAATTAGATCATTTGACATTGACTATCACAAAAGATGGTAAGAAGGTTGAAGGAACAGAAGTTCAAGAAATCAAAGTTAACAAAGAAGGAGACAGCAATTTCTCATTCGATCACGAATTAGATATCTCTAACTTAGAAGATGGATCTGTTTACGAATTGCAAATCAAAGCTGAAGGTGAAAATGTCAGAGGAGATGGCATCCAAGATACTATCATCAGAAGAATCAGAAAAGACTTCGTTGCTCCAACAGTTGAATACACTGTAGAACACAAAGATGAAAAAGCTCCAATGGCTAAGATCAAAGTAAAAGGTCACGAAAACATGACTTACTTGGAAATGTATCTTGACGGAAATATGCTTTCAAGAGTTGACAAGACTTGGGATAACTTCGAGCTTAAAGAAGGCGTTGACGGAGAATTCGAAGTAGAAGTTCCATTGGAAGTTGGCGAAAACAAATTCCAAATCAAAGCATACGACGATGCTGGAAACGAAACATTACAAGAAGTTGTAATCAACAGAAAAGACCCTAATGAAAAAGACCCTGTTAATACAAAAGAATTGGCAGACAATATGTTGAAAGCAAATTCAATAGTATCAGTTTCTGAAAAATACGATGTAACTGATGAACAAATAGCTGAACTTAAAAAATTAATCGAAGAAGCAAAAACTGCTATTACCGAACAACAACCACAAGACAAGGTTGATGCAGTTAACAAGAAATTGACAGATGCTTTGGCTAAGATTAAAGAAAAAGAAGTTAAGAAAGTTGATAAGAAACAACTTATCGGTCAAAAAGAAGATGCACAAAACTTGTTAGACAAGAAGGAAGTTAAATTAACTGACGAACAACAAAAAGCATTACAAGATTTGATCAAAAAAGCTGAAGACTTAACTAAGAAAGAAGACGCAACTCAAGAAGAAGTTGATAAATTAGCTAAAGAAATCAAAGATGAAATTGCTAAGATTCAAGAAGCTGGTAAAGAAAATCCAACAAAACCAGGTAAAGAAGATCCAACAAAACCAGGCAAGGAAGACCCAACAAAACCAGGCAAGGAAGATCCAACAAAGCCAGGTAAAGAAGATCCAACAAAGCCAGGCAAAGAAGATCCAACAAAACCAGGAAAAGAAGATCCAACAAAGCCAGGCAAAGAAGATCCAACAAAACCAGGCAAGGAAAACCCAGCTAACCCAGGAACAACAACACCAAGTGTACCTGGAACTCCAACTCCAGCACCAAAAACACCAGCTCAAACAACAAAAGCTACAACAAGAGTTGCAGGAGTTGACAGAATCAACACAGCAGTAGAAGTATCCAAGAAATACTACAACTCAGCTGAAACAGTAATCATAGCAAACTACGAAAAATTCGCAGACAGCTTATCAGCATCAGCATTATCAAAAGCATTAAAAGCACCAATCTTGCTAGTACAAAAAGATCAATTAGACTCAGTAGTAGCACAAGAAATCAACAGATTAGGCGCTAAAAATGTAGTTGTAATAGGTGGAGACCACTCAGTAGATAAAGCTAAAAACAGCCTAGCAAAATACAACGTACAAACAATAGCTGGATCTGACAGATACGAAACAAGCGCTAAGATTGCACAAGAAATCATCAAACGCACAGGAACAACACAAGCGGTCATCGCAAGTGGCGAAACATTCGCAGACGCATTGACAGTGGCACCACTAGCAAACAAACATAACATGCCAATACTACTTGTACAACCAAACAACATACCAAAAGCAACACAAGAAGTATTGAAACAAATCAACAAAGTAATAATAGTAGGTGGAGAAAAAACAATCTCCAACGAAGTAGCAAACAAACTACCAAACCCTACAAGAATTGCAGGAGCAAACCGTTACGAAACAGCAAAGAAAATCTACGAATACGGCTTCAAAGATAGAAAAGAAGTTAACATCGCAAACGGAACAAACTTTGCAGACAGCTTAGTAATAGGCTCCATTGATTGCCCAATATTATTAGCAGAATCAAACGAAGTACCTGAAAGCACAAAACAAGCTATCAAAGACTCAAAATTTGAAAAAGTTAATGTATTTGGTGGAGAAAACTCAATAGGTGAATCAGTTGTAAAAGAATTGATTAAATAGAGTTAAAAAGTCGCACGATAATATCGTGCGATTTTTTTGCGCAAAAATAGATTTATTTATAGAAATATTAAATAAATAAATTTCAAATAACAATGGCTGAAAATCGTAGTTATTTAAAAAACTTATACATTTATTAAACAAAAATGTATTGTTTTTTTGGTAATTTATTTAAAATTACAATAAATGATTAATATAAAATAATAATTGTTAATGTTAAAATATTAAGGAATATTTTAGAATAAATTTATTATATATTTATAGAAAATATTGAATCGAATTAATAATACCACAAGAAGTATAAATTTAGTGGTTTATAATAAAAAATAAAGGAGAGAATATGAGAAAAATTTTATCTATTATTATTGCTTTTCTGATGGTTTTTAATACATCTGTAATGGCAATAGCAGCAGAAGAAGGATATAACGATTGGAATGCAAAGCTACCGACTAAACTATTAGATGTTGACCAATCTTATATTGATTCTCACAAGGATGAATTATTTAATGGGGAAAATGTAGTTGAAGACCCTAATTTAAGGGAAGCTGTCAATTATATGTACAAAAGAAAAGGGGATTTAAAAAAATTAGATGTTACAGCAGAAATGATGAAACATATAATTGAACTTTCTCCAGAAAAATGCGTAGCACACAATCCTGGTGAAAAGGATTTTCAAGTAAAATCATTAAAGGGAATTGAATATGCGACAAATTTGGAATGGGCATCATTGGTAAATCAGCCAATCGAAGATTTGAGCCCATTAAAAGACTTAACTAAAATCAGACTTCTTGACATAAGAAACAATGATAAAGTAAAAGATTTTGAATTTCTAAAAAAATTAAATAACTTGGAACAAGTTGATATGCATGAGGTATATCACGTAGACTTATCTAATTTTGTTGGAAAGTCTAAATTGAGGAGTTTAAATTTGCAATCTTGTAAAATTTCGGATTTGAAACCTCTCAAAGACTTAAAAGAACTTAGATATTTGAACTTGTCATTCAACAAAATTGACAATATTGAAGCGCTAAAAGATTTGACTAATCTAAGATTCTTAGATATAAGCAATCAAAATAGATTTGATTATATTGCTGGCGTTGAAAGACCAATGATAGATTCATTAAAACCATTGGAAGGATTAGCAGAACTTAGCGAGTTGGCATTTTCAAGTCACAATGTATCAGACCTCACACCATTGACAAAGTTAACTAAATTAAAAAAAGTGACATTGACAAATAACAAAATCAAAGACTCTGAATTTAAAAAACTAAATTCAGATATAGAAATATTAGGTAAGCAACCTCAAGAAGTTAAAAAAACTACAGAACCAGAAAGCAAACCAGAAGATTCAATGTTAAAAATCATAAGTCTAAATGATAAACCAGAATCAACTCAACAAATTTTTGAAAAAAGTTATGAACACAAAGATGCGCCAAAATTGGAGGAATTAAAGAACGCCTTACCAAAAACAATAAAAGCGAAAATCCAATCAAATTCAAAAGAAGATAACTCGCTAGAAAATCTTGGATTCAAAGATGGGGAATTGAAACTGTTGATACTCGATGACAAAAATAAGCCTGTTGTTGATGGAACTGAAGTAAAATTAACGACAGTTTTTCAAGCTATTTACCCATTTTTAACTGCAAAGACTGAAAAAGGAATTGCCGTATTTAAAAAATTAGTTGATGGAACAACATACACTTTAAAACCAGCTACAAAAGAAATCAATGAAAAGCTACAATTTACTGTAAAAAAAGGCAAATTAAAAGAAAGTTATTCATTAAATAATGCTGGTAATATTACAGAAAAAAACTTTGATTATGGGGATAAAATTGACAGCAAATATTTTGTTGGAAGGATAATTGACCCTTCAGCTAAGAGATTAGAACCATACGAAGTCAAAGAAGATGCAAACAAATCTGAGGAAATTACTGAAAGTCTTAATATTGAATGGAACAATTCCACACCAGCATACGAACAAAAAGAAGGAACTTACGTCTTTGAAGGAACTTTAAAATCTGACAAAAAAATTGACAATATCAATGACTTTAAGGTAACCGCAAAAGTGACCATAAAACAAGAAAAGAAAAAAGATGAATCTTATAATGACTGGAGTGCAGTTATGCCAGAACACTCATTAGACATTGACAATGAGTATATAAAAAACAATGAAGAAAAATTGTTTAATGGAGAAAATGTAGTAGAAGATGCAAATTTAAGAAAAACAATAAATGCACTTTATCACAGAAAAGGAGATGATACACAAGGCGTTACAGCAGAAATGATGAAACATCTTATTTATCTTTCTCCTGAAGAATGCACTTGTCATAATACTAGTGAAATAAAGGTACAAATCAAATCTATTAAAGGGCTAGAATACGCATCTAATTTAGAATGGATTTCATTGGTAAATCAACCTATTAAAGATTTGAGCCCATTAAAAGACTTAACAAAAATCAGATACTTGGATATAAGAAATAACTACGAAGTTAAAAACTTTGATTTCTTGAAAAATTTGAAAAATCTTGAACAAGCCGATGTACACGGAACTTCATTGGGAAGTTTAGCTAATTTCGCGGATAAAACTAAACTAAGATCGCTACACGCTAACTCAACTAACGTTTCAGATTTAAGTCCATTAAAATCGTTAAAAGAATTAAGGTATCTGAGTGTTGCATACAATAATATTGACAATATTGAAGCGTTAAAAGATTTGACTAATCTAAGATTCTTAGATATTAGCAATCAATTTAGATATAATTATGTTACGGACAAGGAAACACCAAAAATTAATTCACTAAAACCAATAGAAAATATGGTGGAACTAAAAGAATTGAGTTTTTCAAGCCATAATATAAGCGAATTGACACCTTTAACTAAATTGAAAAAATTAGAAAAAATTACATTAACTAACAATAAAATTCCACAATCAGAATTTAAAAAGCTAAACCCAAATATTGTTGTATTTGGTAGTGATAATCAAGAAATAGAAGAACAACAAGTTCCGCAAAAAGAACAAGACGATGCAAAATACACAATAATTCAACAACCATGGGGAAATACCAGAGTTAGATTGCTTGTAACAAAAGAGTATAAGTTAAAAGATGCTCCTAAGTATGAAGATGTAATAAAAGAATTGCCGAAAAAAACGAGTGTATTGGTTAAAAAGGAAGTTGCCAATAAAAAAGAAACAAGCAATCTAGGATATAAGGATAAAAAATTAAAATTCAAGATATTGGATAATAGCAATAAGCCAGTTGTTGACGGAACAGTAGTAAAACTTAAACCATCACTAATATGGAATCAAGAGCTTTCAGCCAATACAAAAGATGGCATAGCTGAGTTTTCGGGATTAAAAAATGCAAGCACTTACACATTAAAACCTTCAGTTAGTGGAAAAATAATCAACGAAACAATAAAAGTAACGATAAAAGACGATAAATTAAAGTTAGAATATAGCTTGAACAAAGAAGGAAATGTAACTGAAAAGACATTTGATTATGGAAAATCCATAGAAGAAAAATATTTTGTGGGAAGAATAATCAATGAAACAGATAAAAGATTAGATATGTACGCACCTTCTGTTGACAAACCAGTTGTTCAAGAAGTAGAAAATGAAATTGGAATTAAATGGACAAAATCTACACCATTATATGAACAAAAAGAAGGAGATTATATTATTGAAGGTGTATTAGAATCTGACAAAAAAATTGAAAATATTAGCGATTTCAAAGTAACTGCAAAAATATTAGTAAAGAAAGATGATTCCAAAAAACCAGGTGAGGGAACAACACCAGGTGAAGAAAAACCAGGCGACAAACCAGGCAAAGAAGATCCAACAAAACCAGAAAAACCAGGCAAGGAAGATCCAACAAAACCAGAAAAACCAGGCAAGGAAGACCCAGCAAAACCAGAAAAACCTGGCAAAGAAGATCCAGCAAAGCCAGAAAAACCTGGCGACAAACCTGGTGACAAAGATCCAGATCAACCTGGTGACAAACCTGGCGACAAAGATCCAGATCAACCTGGCACAGTGACACCAACACCAGCACCAACACCAGCACCAACACCAACACCAGCACCAACACCAACACCAACACCAAGTGTACCTGGAACACCAACACCAGCTCAAACAACAAAAGAAACAACAAAAGAAACAACAAGAGTTGCAGGAGTTGACAGAATCAACACAGCAGTAGAAGTATCCAAGAAATACTACAAATCTGCTGAAACAGTAATCATAGCAAACTACGAAAAATTCGCAGACAGCTTATCAGCATCAGCATTATCAAAAGCATTAAAAGCACCAATCTTGCTAGTTAAAAAAGATCAATTAGACTCAGTAGTAGCACAAGAAATCAAGAGATTAGGAGCAAAAAATGTAGTTGTAATAGGTGGAGAACAATCAGTAGATGAAGCTAAAAACAGCCTATCAAAATACAACGTACAAACAATAGCTGGATCTGACAGATACGAAACAAGCGCTAAGATTGCACAAGAAATAATCAAACGCACAGGAACAACACAAGCGGTCATCGCAAGCGGAGAAACATTCGCAGACGCATTGACAGTAGCACCACTAGCAAACAAAAACAACATGCCAATACTACTTGTACAACCAAACAACATACCAAAAGCAACACAAGAAGTATTGAAACAAATCAATAAAGCAATAATTGTAGGAGGAGAAAAGACAATCTCCAAAGAAGTAGCAAACAAACTACCAAACGCTACAAGAATTGCCGGAGCAAACCGTTACGAAACAGCAAAGAAAATTTACGAATACGGCTTCAAAGATAGATCAGAAGTTAACATCGCAAACGGAACAAACTTTGCAGACAGCTTAGTAATAGGCTCCATTGATTGCCCAATATTATTAGCAGAATCAAACGAAGTACCAGAAAGCACAAAACAAGCTATCAAAGACTCAAAATTTGAAAAAGTTAATGTATTTGGTGGAGAAAACTCAATAGATGAATCAGTTGTAAAAGAATTGATTAAATAGAGTAGAAAAGTCGCACGATAATATCGTGCGATTTTTTTATGCAAATACAAGAAAACACGCTTCTTTTGTGATATATTATTAAATAGGAGAAGTGTTATGAAAATTTTGAAGAAAATACTATTCGTTCTAGTGGTGATAATGATGATACCGCAAATCACCAATGCATCTGAAATAGATAAGATAGACAATATAATAAATCCAAATAGACATCAAAACGATAGTGTCAGCAAGAAAATAATGCAAAATTTCAAAGCGAACTTGTCATTTGCCGTAAAACAAGTGCTCGACGAAAACAACGCTACATTCAAAATCACAGTCTTGGATAAAAAAAGCAGACCTATACCAAAGGTAGAGCTAATTGTGACGGATGTCGAGACGGGGAAATCTCGTGAGAACCAAACCAACGAGAAAGGAGAAATCCAATTTCGTGGGCTTGCTCCTACTGAACACACGATAAAAATCGTGTCTGCTCCGTCGGGATATTTCTTCGATGAAGATGTCATCACACTCGAAAACAATGTCGTGAATACCAAGACTATATTTGGAAAGACCAAGGAAGACAAGGATAAGACCTACAAGGTAACCTATAGGATTACTGATAAATACGGCATTGCCCTCAAAGAAATAGAAGTCAGATTACAATCTGGAAATAAAAAATACATCTCAAAAACAGATGTGTTCGGATATGCGCATTTTGAAGTGGAAGATACTGGCAAATACGAAGTGTATGTCGACAAAATGAGCGAATATTTTGAAGAACATGACAATTTCAAGATAGATGACATCGAAATTAATCCGAACTCCGAAGAATCAATCTACAGTTCACAAATAAACGAAAAAATGAAAAAAGAGTTCGAATCAGCACTTATAATCAACGTGAAAAAAGCAGACAAACCACAAGAAAAAGTCCTCGTTTCATTAAAAGACAGAAGAACAGATATGTATGCATTCCAGTACACGAACGAAGAAGGAAAAGTTGTGTTCGACAATTTGTTTCCTGGAAATTACGTGCTTACAGTGAATAATGAAGATAGATTGACAGAAAATGGAGTCGGCGCAGTTCATTTGATAGAAGGACAAGTTCGTGAGTTCGATGTAGTATTGTCGCAATCTGATTTATCCAAGAAATCACTTGTGGTAGAAAAGAAGGAACACGTCGATGAAAAACTCCCAGAATCAGGAAGCAAAGACGAAAGAATGATGATTTTATTCTCGTTGGGAATAATAGTGTTGGCGTATTTGTATTTGAACAAACAAAAAAGAGAAATCTAAAAAAAGACCTACGAAGGTCTTTTTTTGATTGTCATTATTTAATTACATTCAACACACCCATTGTTGAAAGCATCACGATAGTTCCCGCTGTGATAACTCCAAGTGTTATTGGAAGCATGCTTTTTTTAGGACTCAATCCCAAAAATGATGCCACCAATGCGCCAGTCCAAGCGCCTGTTCCAGGAAGTGGGATTGCCACCAAAATATATAGCCCCAATCTTCCGTACTTGTCGATTGTTTTGCTTTTTTCTTGTGCTTTTTTGTTAATCCAATCCACAAATGGTTTGAAAGTGTCGATTGTATCCAACCATTGTAGTACTTTTTGTGTCAACAAAATCAAAAATGGTATCGGCAAGATGTTGCCAATCACAGACAAGAAGAATGCAAGTGCTGGGTTGATGTTGTTTGCAAGTGCGTAAATCATCGACCCTCTGATTTCCAAGACAGGAAGCATGGACAATATGAACATGTAAATTATTTTACTCATTCCATCTCCTATTTGAACAAATCGTAGTCCAATTCATCGTATGATTCGATGTGTTGCTCGACTTTTTCATCAATCACATCGTAATCATTGACAGTGGATTCGTCAGTAATTCCCACGACTTTAAATCCCATCTTGTCAACCGTATCGATGCAGTACAATGCATCTTCAAATACAATTGTGTTGTCAACATTAGAGCCTAATTTTTCAAGAGCATTATTCCAATACTCGTTTTCGTATTTGTGGTAACCTACGGATTTACAAGTTTGCACGAATTCAAAATAATCCAATATCCCTTGTTTTTCAAGAGCAGGAATTGCCAAATGGTCTTCTGTTGCAGTTGCAACGCACATTTTAATACCCATAGATTTTAGCTTTTCGAGCATATCCACAACGCCCGGCTTCAAATCAAATTCGTTCATATATCCGTTTCTAATTGTGTAATATATAAAATTCAAACCATCGTCTGTGGTTTTTTTAATATCAAAAGTTTCGTGAATGTAATCAATAGATGTCAAAAGTGTTTTGGTTTTGATCTTCTTGATAAAATCATCATCAGGTTTTATTCCCAAATCGTCAATGTAATCCAAGATAACTCGGTTCCATTTGTACATGGAGTTGATTAAAGTTCCATCCATATCAAAAATTGCGTATTTAATCATAAATTCATCCTTTCATATATAACTAGATTTTAGTATAAGAACAGCTTAAAGTCAATCAAAAACAAGTATTTTTACGTATTTAACAAATATTTTATTTCCATAAAATTGAAAAAATATCGGGAAAACCATATAATATTATTAGTGATATAAGGAGGAATATAATGGAAAATTTTGATAAAAAACTAAACAATTACGCAAGATTGATAATTGAAAAAGGAATCAATGCAAACGATAGACCGCTTGTGATTCGTTGCGCAGTTGAGAGAGCTGATTTTGCAAGACTTTTGGTAAAATACGCTTACGAAAAAGGCGCAAGCGAAGTTATCATGGAGTGGAATGACGATGAAATCAACAGAATGTACTACGAAAACGCATCAGAAGAAGCGTTGAAGGACGTTCCAGATTTTATCGTAGAAAAATCCAAATACTATTTTGAAAAAAAGGCAGGTGTGATATCTGTATCTTGCCAAGATCCTGAAAATTTGAAGGGCGTGGATGCCGACAGAGTTCAAATGAGATCCAAGGTTTTTGCTGAAAAGATGAAACCAATTCAAAAATACACAATGAATGACATCAACAGCTGGTGTGTTGTCGCAGCTCCAAGTGTTGGCTGGGCGAAGAGAGTATTCCCAGAACTTTCAGAAGAAGAAGCTGTAGAAAAATTGTGGGATCAAATCTTCAAGGCAACACGTTCTGATACAGAAGATCCAATCAAAGCGTGGGATGAACATTTGGACACAATGGACAAACACGCAGAGTTTATGAACAAACACCAATTCGTGAAGCTTCACTACACAAACTCATTGGGAACTGATTTGACAATCGAACTTCCAAAAGGACACGTGTGGATGGCTGCACAATCTACAGATAATTACGGAAATGTTTTTGTTCCAAACATTCCAACAGAAGAAGTGTTCACAGCACCTCACAAAGACAAGGTAAACGGCGTTGTTTACAGCACCAAACCATTGAATTACGGTGGCAACACAATCGACAAGATGAGATTTGAATTTAAAAATGGAAAAGTTGTGGACTTCGATGCAGAAGTTGGCAAGGAAACTTTGAAGAATATGTTCGACACTGACGAAAATGGAAAATACTTGGGAGAAGTGGCACTTGTTCCTTACGAATCACCAATTTCTAAATCAAACGTCACATTCATCAAAACATTGTACGACGAAAACGCATCATGTCACCTTGCATTTGGCCAAGCTTACCCAACTTGTGTAGAAGGAGGAGTGGACATGACAGATGATGAATTGAAGGAAAATGGAATCAATGATTCATTGATTCACGTGGATTTCATGGTTGGATCAAAAGACATGAGAATAGTTGGAACTACAGCAGACGGCAAAGAAATAGAAGTATTTAAGGAAGGAAACTGGGCAATCTAATGGATATACTAAAATATTGCAAAAGAGAAGAAGCAGACCCACAATACATGTGGGATTTATCGGCACTATATAAAACAGAAGAAGAATTCGAAAAAGCAGTGAAGACAATTGATTTGATGGCGGATGATTTCAAGAAAAATTACGAAAACAAACTCAAATCAGCAGACATCATTAAAAACGCAATGGACGATTACAGAGATATCGTGGCTAATATCGACCGCATCGCACACTACGCATCACTTGATGTGGAAGCAGACGGCCACAACGAAAAGTCCCAAAAAAGAGCCATGGCTACATTCACAAAAATCGCAGATATCGAAAACAAAATGAGCTTTTTTGAAACAGAACTCGTACAAGTTGACGAACAAACACTTGAAGAAGTGAAAAACGACACCAACAATACAAGATACATCGACGATTTGTTGAAGAAAAAAGAACACATCTTATCCAAAGAAGTGGAAAATGCTATAAGCAAATTCTCGCAAACATTTAGCTCATTCTACGAAATCTACAACACAACGAAAATTCACGACATCACATTCCCTGATTTCGAAGTAAATGGCAAAAAATACGAAATGACTTACAATTTGTTCGAAGGAGTTTACGACAACGACCCTGACACAGATTTGAGAAGAAAATCATACGAAGTGTTCTACAACGAACTTGCAAAATACAAAAACACAACAGCGATGATTTATCTGTCACATTGCCAAGCAGAAAAGGCAGAAAGTGAACTAAGAGGATACGATTCAGTGATAGATTTCTTGTTGGACAGACAAAACATCTCTCGTGAATTGTACGACAGACAACTAGATGTAATCATGCAAGAACTTCCGAAACACATGAGAAAATACGCCCAAATCATCAAAAAAGAATACGATTTGGACCAAGTTACATTCATGGACTTGAAGCTAGATGTGGAAAACTCATTCTCTAAAAACATTTCAGTTGAAGATGCAAGGAATTTACTAAAAGACGGTCTATCAATCCTAGGAGAAGATTATTCCAAAATGCTCGATCGTGCATTTGACGAAAAATGGATTGATTTCGTAAACACATTCGGAAAATCAACAGGAGCATTCTGCGCATCGCCATTCTTGGCACACCCATACGTGTTGATATCTTGGACTGGCAAACTAACAGAAGCCATCGTATTGTCGCACGAATTGGGACATGCAGGACAATCCTACATCTCACAAAAAACACAAAACGTGTTGGACAACGACCCATCAATGTATTTCGTGGAATCACCATCCACAACAAACGAACTCATCATGAGCAGATACTTGTTAGAAAAAGCAACAACTGACCAAGAAAGAAGATACTTGTCGGGACAAATAATCTCTAGAACCTACTTCCACAACTTCGTCACACACTTCATCGAAGGATACTACCAAAGAGAAGTGTACAAACTAATCGATAAAAAAGAAGGATTCACAGCCGATGATTTGTCAAGAATCTTCAAAGAAACACTACAAAAATTCTGGGGAGAAGACGTTGAAATCAACGAAGGATCGGAATTAACATGGATGAGACAACCTCACTACTACATGGGATTGTATCCATACACATACTCCGCAGGACTAACAATCGGGACACAAGTATCCAAAATGATTGTAGAAGAAGGAAAACCAGCAGCAGACAGATGGCTCAAAGCATTGGCATTAGGCTCTACAGAAGATTCTGTGGGAATCGCAAAAGCTGCAGGAGTAGACATCACAACAGATAAACCACTCAAAGACACCATAGAATACATCGGCAAAGTAATCGATGACATCGAAAAATACGACAAATAATATAAATGGCACTGTAATGGGTGCCATTTTACATAGATAAGAGGCAACAAATGTATATACAATTTAATAATATTAAAAAATCATTCGACGGAAATACTGTACTTGACGTTGAGAATTTACAAATAGAAAAGGGCGAAATAGTTTCAATTATAGGGAAAAACGGCTCAGGGAAAAGCACACTAATCAAGATTTTGTGTGGATTATTGTACCAAGATCAAGGAGAATGCAGTGTTGATAATATATCCAACAAAAATTCTAAAATCAGAGAACACACCAAACTTGTACTTGAAAGTGGTGGAGGATATTACGATTATTTAACAGCCACTGAAAACATCATGTATTTTCTCGGACTAAACCACGTTAATTACAATGAAGATGAAGTGCATAATTTGATGAGCAAACTCGATTTTACAGAATTCAAAGACAAAAAAGTATCAGAATTATCGCAAGGAAATCGTCAAAAACTTTCGCTCATAGTGACACTTCTAACCAATCCCGACATAATTTGCTTAGATGAACCTACCAATGGTTTGGATATCAATAGCATGAATATTTTGTTGAATTTCCTACACAAAATAGCAGTTGAAGACCAAAAGACAGTCATCTTCACAAGTCACGACCTATCATTTATGAAAAACATCAACTCCAGATTAATTCTAATAAATGAAGGGAAAATTGTACTGGATAAACCATCCAAACAGTTGTTTGATTCAAAAGATTTACAAAAAGACATCATTGAAATAGAAAACACCGACAGAAATCTACTAGATAATTTGAAGAAAACGAAATACGAATTTACCGACAATTCAATTATATTGTCGGTTTACGATGAAGCTGAGAAGGAATTTCTACTTAAAAACTGTGACATCATAAGCATGAGAAAAGAATCTTTGACGGCAGAAGATGTGTATTTCAGGGTGATTTCAAATGTTTAGTAAATTGTTATTGGAATTTAACAGAGATTTCTCAGAAATCAAAAAATATAAATTCAACGTCATATTTGCAAACATCGCAGTGCTTTTGATGTCACTTTTCATCATAGATGGACTGTTTGTAAAAGAAAAAGAAATCGTGTTTTTGATGATGATATTGTGGTATTATGCGACTTATGCGATTGAATCACCAACATTTTTGATACAAAACGAAATAACAGACAGAACACTGATATTAATTGTCCAATCAAAAACGGGGATACTATCTGTTGTTTTGTACAGAAATTTAGTGGAATGTTTGATGAATACGATAAAAGTAATCGTGATATTCACACTGATATTTGTATCAGTAGACTTTGATTATTCGAAATTCAACCACATTCCTATAATGATTTTAGTGATGGTTGTGTCTGTGTTCATACTTTATCAATTGGGCACTTTCTTATCAAGCTTCACATTATTATATAAAAGACTTGGAAGTTTTGTCGCCTTGGCAGAAACATATATGTTGTTTTTCGGAGATATTACAGTAAAAGTCAACAATAAATTGCTTTTATTTATTAATAAAATAATATTCCCATTTAACAATGCACGTACAATCTTCACACAATTACAACTGAATAATGTGAGATATGATTTGATAGTACAACTTTTGATACAAGCTGTTGTATTGTCCGTTTTGGTCAAGATTTCATACGACAAAAACATTCAAAAAAGCATGAAAAGAGGTAATTTGTATGGGATATAAATACGGAGAATTACGAAAATACATCGATGAAAACAAAAACTATAAGATAGAATTTTTCTCAAAGCTAATATCGGATATTATCATGCTTGCAGGCGTTTCATTTATGCTAAAATCAACGGACAATTGGAACAACGAATCGTTCACGTATTTTTTGATATGGTATTTGTTGCAAACAGTATTATTTGAACTCGTTAAATCCATAGAATTTGAAATCAAAAGCGACGGGCTGATTAATATGATTTCATCTAGAACCAGCATCACGATGATTTATTTCAAAAGAAGCATTGTGTGGTTAGTAAAAGCGGCGATTTTATTTGCGATTGTGATTACATTATCGGGAAATGGATTAAATGGGATAATACAATTCAAGCCTAATTTAATACTAGCGATAATCTTTTCATTAATTCTAATGTATGGCGTGTTCTTCTTATTCATGGCACTCACATTTATTTACGAACGTGTCGCATCATTTACTGGATTTATCACAACAGCGTTTTTGATATTTGGCTACAAACTCACAATAACACAAGAAATCAGAAAAATAATTGTGGGAAATCAAGCGGATATGAAGAAAATTGTGTTGAATTTGATACTTTTATATGCAGTGTCTTATCATTTTATGAAAAAAGCAAGGATGAAATTACAATATAGGGGATTCTAATGAACGAAAAATTTAAAAAATTTATGGTGGTATGGTTTGGGCAATTTGTGTCTATGCTTGGGTCGGGAATTTCATCATTTGGATTATCGTTGTGGATTTTCATGATGACAAAAAGTGCCACGACTTTTGCGATGACGTTTTTAGTACAAATTTTACCGGGAATTATATTTGCGCCATTTGCAGGATCAATGGCAGACAGAAAACAACGAAAACATATTATAGTGTTAACCGATTCACTTGATGCTGTACTTAAAGTTATACTTATGATTTTACTTGCGACGGGAAGTATGAAAGTGTGGATGGTGTATCCATTGACATTTTTGTCGCAAACTTTAGGAACATTTCAAAATCCTGCATTTAATGCGACAATTCCACTTTTGGTTGAAAAGAAGGATATTCCACGCGCAAATGGTTTTATGCAACTTATCAGAGCAATTCAAAATATGCTTGCGCCGTTGATTGCAGGTGCGTTATTTCCATTTATAGGACTTACGGGATTATTTGCGATTGATTTTGTAACTTTCTTCGTCGCTATTTTGACGATTTTACCACAAAAAATCGAGCAAGAAATCGAAGAAGTTAAGGAATCTAATTTTACCAAGACAATTGTAAGTGATTTGAAAATAGCTTTTGAAGTGTTGAAACAAAAGCAAGGATTTATACAAATAATAGTCGTGTTTTCAATATTGAATTTTGTGGCAAATATAGCTATGGTTTTGGTTGGTCCGTTGGTAATGAGTAATTTCGATACGAAAATATACGGACTTGTAAACTCTGTGTCGGGAATTGCGATGGTGTTAGGTGGAGTAATTTCGGGAGCAATTCCAAGCGAAAAAAACAAGGTAAGATCGATTTTCCTTAGTTTAATAATTTGCTCAATTGGTTTGGTTGTTATGGGAATAAATTACAGTTGGGTTGTGATTGCTGTGGGATTTTTCTTATTTATGATTCCTACTCCTTATGCGAATGGAACTTTCGGTTCACTGATGCAGTTGAAAATAGAAACTAAAATGCTTGGAAGAGTTGGTTCATTGGTCGATTGTCTGATGAAGATTATCACTCCTATAGCGATTATTTTGGCTGGTTTTTTGGCGGATAATGTGTTCAACCCACTCTTGATAAAAGGCGGCAAATTATCTGACACTTTCATCGCAAAAATCATTGGAGTGGGAAATGGCAGAGGAATTGGGCTGTTATTTGTGATTTGTGGAACTATTCTTCTTATCATTTGCGTTATGATGCTTTTGAATAAAAATATTAACCGACTTGAAGAATTAAACCCAGATGTAATTAATGATTAGTTTAGTGTAATTGGGGTATAAATAATCTGTAAGAAATTTTATAGGGGGTAATATAATGGCTAAATTAACAGAAACAGTTCAATCTGGAGATTGGAAAGCAGAAAAACACGTTCCAGTAATTCATATTGATAAAAAAGATGACGGATTTAAAGTATGCGCAATCGTAGGTGAAGAAATCGAACACCCAAACACATTCGAACACCACATTGCATGGATTAAAGTATTCTTCCAACCAGAAGGAGAAAAATTCCCAGTAGAAGTAGCATCTTACCAAGCAGCAGCTCATGGTGAAGGCGAAGTATTCACTAAACCACACGCTCACGCTTATGTAAAATCTACTAAACCAGGTAAAGTATTCGCATTAAGTTATTGCAATATCCATGGTTTATGGGAAAGCGCTGAAGAAGTAAAATAGGTTGATATAATGAGAGCTCTTAAAGGGGCTCTTTTTTTCTTGGGAGAATCTATCATTCCGATAAATGCAAGTGTATTATTCCGATAAGGTTGTTATTATTCCGATAAGAATATATAATTAAATAAAGATTGGAGGGATATGTGTGTATTTAACTGTAAAACAAGTTGCAGAAAAATGGAAAATTTCAGATAGAAGAGTGAGAGCGTTGTGTGCTCAAGGCAAAATTGATGGAGCTTTTCAAGATGGAAGACTATGGAAGATACCGATTGATGCACAAAAACCTTCCGACAGCCGATACAAATCAACGAACAGCTTGCTTTCTCAAATTGATTTAAAAAAACAAGAGTTGGATAAGAAAAGGCGTTTGACTGAAGGGGAAGTAGCCAGATTGAACGAAGAATTTGCAGTTGAATACACTTATAATTCAAATGCGATTGAAGGAAATACTTTGACTTTGAGAGAGACTGATTTGGTTTTAAAAGGACTTACGATTGATAAGAAACCTTTGAAAGATCACTTGGAAGTTATAGGTCACAAGGAGGCTTTTGATTTTGTAAGAGAGCTTGTGGAAAAAGAGGCGGATTTGAATGAAAATGTGATTAAGCAAATTCATTATTTGGTATTATCGGACAAAATACAAGACCGTGGCGTGTACCGTAGAGTTCCAGTAAAAATTATGGGCGCTACCAATGAACCTGTTCAACCGTATTTGATTGAGCCGAAAATGAACGAACTTATGCACAATTATAAGAAAAATACTGAACATATTGTTTCAAAACTCGCGCGTTTTCACATTGAGTTTGAGAGCATACATCCATTTATAGATGGAAATGGCAGAACTGGTAGGCTTCTGGTGAATTTGGAATTGATGAAGGCAGGATATCCACCAATTGATATTAAATTCAAAGATAGATTGACTTACTACAAAGCTTTTGATGATTATCATGAAAAGCACAGCACAAAGACAATGGAGAATTTGTTTTCAAAGTATTTAAATGAAAGATTGCAACATTATTTGGATATTTTAAGTGATGGAAATAATTAATGAGGACTCTTTGATGGAGTCCTTTTTTCGTGGAAAAATTTATTGCAAAAAATTAAACATAATACTAATTTTTATACAAGAAATTTTTGCACGTTGTAACGCGGAGTACAAATTAATATAAGAATAATAGAAAGCATATCATATAATGTGACAAGATAAATTGAACTTTTATTTCAAAAAAATAATTTCCTAAATTTTTCCAAATACAAACGGTTACATATTTCTTGAAAATTTAAAATTAATTGTGAAAATTTATTGCAGAAAATTCCGATAGATTTTTATTTCACATTATATTTTCAAAAAAAAACATTGAATACCAATACAAAATCTTGAAAAAACACTGATTTTGTGATATAAGTATGATAAGCCTAACTATAGGCAAAATTATTTTAAAATAAATTTTAGGAAGTGGTGTTATGAGACATTCGATTAGAAAAGAAATTAGAAGATTTCTATGCTTTTTAATGACTTTTATAATGATTTTGACATCAATGCCAGTACACTTATTGGCAGCAAATGGTAATCACGATAATTTGTCAAATAATAGAAGCGAAATCATAAACAACAAAACACCTGTTAAGGTGGCAAAACCAGAAGAGGGGAAGACGGCAGCGGATTTGATTGAAAATCCAAAACAGCAGGCTATCTACACTTTGCGCAAAGAATACAAGGTTCAAAAAGGCGACAAGTACGAGATAAATTACCAACCTTACATCGCAAGCGTGGGAGAAGCCGCATCACCAGAAGAAAAAGCTAAGGTGAAGAAAGAAATCACATTGCCTGATCTTGCGGGATATGATAAGTCACATCTAGATGACACATTTACAATCACCTACGATACTGTAAAAAATGCAGCAAATGGTAAAAACGAAACAGGCGATAAAACAAATGGATTGAAATATTCTGCAGATGAAGACTTCAGATACAAGGCAAAGTCAAATTCAATAAAAATAAAGCACCTCTTCCAAGATATGAAAGATTTTACGAAATATACAAATCCTGGTGGAGAAGATAAGCCAGAAAAGATTACAACACAAAATGGTAATACTGGTTCTACGATGGAAGTAAGTCCATTGAATGAAAACGATAGAAGAGGATTCGTGCCGGAATCAGATTTCATTACAATGAGAGTTCCAGAAGATGCGACAGATTTCATGTTGGAATACCGCTACAATCGTGCACACTACAACGTGGATTTCGACACAATGGGTGGAACAGCTCTTCCAACTAGAACTTATTACTATGACCAAGAAATTCCAAAAATAGAAAAGGAAAATATCCCGACAAAAGAAGGTTGCGTATTCAAAGGTTGGATGCCATCACACGAGATAAAGGATAAAGATGGTAAAAATTATCCAAAGGGACAAATTATTAATAAAGCCGACGGAAAACCTGCACTTGACCTTGATGTTCATCTTAAAATGCCAGCACTTTTATTGGGCACGGATATAAAATCAAGAGAAAGATTAAAATTCACAGCAGTGTGGGAGGACAAGAAAAAGGCAGACTACGCAATCCAATTCTGGGCAGAAAAGGCTGACCATGCCGATGGTGCATCACTACAAGATAAGTACGACTATATGAGCACTCGTGTCTATAAGGACAAAGACACAGGTATGAGACCGGAACTCGATAAAGAACCTGTAAATGGATTAAAATTCCCAGACCTAGACCAAGCTCGTCTAAATAAGATATGGGCCGGCACAAAATTTAATCGTGGACATGACCTTTTTCTAAACAAGTTCTATGTTTACAACAAAGATTTAACGGCCGACCAAAACAAGGACCCTGCAAATGTAAACCTAGTTAAGTCTGTGGATGCAACAGGCAAGACTGTCTACAACATATACTACGACAGACAAGTCTACGACCTATACTTTACAAAGTCCAATGCACAACCTGAAAAAAACACCATCTACCCTGAAATTTGGGGATACGACAAGGCAAAAGGAGAAGCTGTCATGTTAGGCGGCCCTGGTAAGCCATACCACTACAAGGCAAGATTCAATGAGATGATGTATAAGTGGCCTAACGATGCCAAACAAACCAAAGGATTCACTCCTGGTTATCAAAGTTTTGGTTGGGGACCAAACTATACTAGGCCAAATTGGCCGACGCATTTAGACACGCCACCTTATAGATTAAATGCCGACGAATTCCTGGACATGGCAAACTACGATTCGTGGGGCGGCTATGCGAAACCGATAGATAAGGGTGATGGAACAAGCATAGATTTGAAGTGGTTCGATTTTAAAACTCTTTCCTTCGGTATAAAACAGGATTCGCCATCCATCCCACACCACATGGACTTTTGGATGGACGGTTTCAAGAAAGGCGAAACCATTATACGCTACGACCTTGTTAGAACCAAGGCGGATACAGAAGCTTCTGACTATGGCCACAAGTATCCGAAAGTTACAGGCTTCACGCCTTATGGATATAACCCTAGAAGCGCTTGGCCAACAATTGCAGAGGGAAGCGAGGAAGATGGCCGTGTGAATGAGGAAAGAATTAATGATTTAAATGATGAGCGTGATGAAATCACTCCTAACACTTGTGGGTCATACTATAACAACTACGGAACTAAACTTCCTATAGGTCAACTAGATTTTATATCACACTTTTTTAGCGATTCCGATGAATTTGGGGACGTAAAGGAAGATGGTCAAGAATTTACAGAAAACGGATATCTTCAATTCCACTACACTCGTAACAAGTATCCATTGAGATTTAATTACGACCCATCAATTATTAGGGATGATAGTTATTTTAAACCTACTAACTCATTAGATACTTTCTACGAATTTCCATTAAAGGTTTTGAGCCCTGATTTGGTAGATTCAAAACTAGATAGGGAAGATAAAGAGTATTTTAAAGATGACCCGAAAAACTTCTTGGACGATCCTAAAAACCTACAAACACTAGGACTAACAGATCTTGTATTCACTGATCCAAAAGATGGCAAACTAAAGGTTAAAAGACCGGACAATCTTTCAGATCAAATGGTATTCAAAGGATGGGCACTAGACCCAGCAGGAACAAAACTTGTTTGGGAAAATCCAAAAGAAACAATGCCTTTCCACCCAGTTAACCTTTACGCAAAATGGGGAGAACCAGATTACAAGTGGAAAGTAACATTTGATCCGAACGGTGGAAAATTAAGAAATATTAAAGAAGAGAACTTAACAACTGAACGCAAGAAAATCCAAGAAGGTGACATTGGACAAGAAGAAGTCAACACCTATGCGAAAAAAGGCTATTTAAAAGAAGAACCTACAACAAAAGATGGCAAGCAAATCTTTACAGTAATCCAACGACAAAAACTTGTAGAACCAGTAAAACCTGAAAGAAAAGGCTACGATTTTATGGGTTGGGAAGTCGTTCGTTACAAGAAAGATAATAAGGGCGATTATACAGATGAAGTTGACACTTCTTATCGTGATAAATATGGGGTACCAGAACTTTATACATTCGGAAATGACGTTGTAGGACCAGTGTATTTGAAAGCTATTTGGAATCCAAACCAAAGAGTAGACGTAAAAGTTGTTCATCACATTCTAGACAAGGATTGTAAAAAAGATAAGGAAATAACAGAATGGCTAGAAGATAAGAGGACTGGTTACTACACAGCAACTGTTGGGGATAAACAAGGCGAAACATTAATCCTTGCTCCTAATGAAGAATTAGAAAAGACAACAGATGAAAAAATCAAAGAATTATATAAAAAATATAATGATGAATTCAAATTCAACAACACCTACTTCCAAAACCAACGTATAGAACCAGAAAAGATCAAAGATCCTAACACAGGAGAAATGATTGATAACCCTGCTTACAAGGGAAATGAATTCCACTTCTTCTACAGACCATTCAGACAACGTGAATACAAGGTCAACTATATAGATGAAAGATTTAAAGGCAAAGAAACAGAAGATGGTGCGGCTATTATTAAACAAGAACTTGTTAAAAATGGTAACCGTCACTACGACGCAAGAAACTATAGGCAAATACCAGGTTGGAAACTTGTAAGTGCACCACAACAACAACTATTCTTTGATGTAAATGAAAAAACAAATGAATTCTTAGGCATCAACGGCACAGGTAAAAAAGAAATTACCTTCTATTATAAAGACGTAAGAGTAATAGAAGTTCCAGGAAATGTTGATCCACCGAAAGGTTATGTCAGAGTGACATACAAGATTGATGAAAAAGACAAGGGTGGAGCGTTCACTGACAAGGACGGAAAATCTGTAAAAGAATTACACTACGATGTAATCAAAGGACTTAAGTCAGATTTGCTTCCAGTTCCACAAGAACTTAAAGACGGCGAAGAAAAAGTTGCTGGCAAGTATTATGTAACACCAGAAACTGGCAAGAAATTTACTAAATGGGACAACAAACCACTATTAAATAAAAACACAATCATAAACGAAGCTCACGAATTTACAGCATACTTCGAATGGTCAGGCTTATCAGCATCTGGCCTAGTAAGAACAGAAGCATTCAAAGATCCTAATGGAAAATGGACTAACGACTTTGCTCCTACTATTGAACAGTTAAAGAAACAACTTGTTTGGAGAGAAAAAGACCAAGTAAAACCACTTCCAGCAGGAACTGAAATAAAACTATTCGATGAAGCTGGAAATGAATTAAAGTCAGACGAAGATGTGTTCAATCTTGTAAACGAAAAGAAAAGAGCCGACACAGAAGAACTTGTTCGCACAGTGAATGTCAAGGCTAAGGTTACTTTTACAAATGGTAAAGACCCACAAGAACTTGATATACCAATTACAGTTTACAAGAACGTCTACGAAGCTCTTAACAAGGCTGGCGACAAACCACTATTCTTAAAAGAAGCTGAAGGAAAAGAAGCAAAAGACGGTGGCTTAAAAGACATTTTAAAAGACAATACAGAAAACAGATATATCAAAGTTACAATTAAACCAAACAAAGACTTTAAAAACAAAGACGATAAGGTTTACTATGTAAATCCTAATGCTTGGGTTGAAATTCCTGAATTAAAGGTTGAAGACTCTGAAGCAGCAGGCACTGGATTTATCAATTGGACAGCGGACAAGGCTGCACAAAACGAAAAACAAGAAAAAAATGGAATCTTCAAATTTGACAAGCGTCATAAATTTACAGAAGATACAATAATTACACCAGTTGATGCTAAGGATGTTGTTGAACAAACAGATCCAAACAAGAAACCAGATGTACCAAAATCTTATGTAAAAGTAATCGTCAAGACAACAGATAAGGCTACAGACAAAACAGCGTTTGAAAAAACATTCTGGGTTAACCCAACTAAGGAAGTAACTATAGATGTAACAAATCCTATAGGTAAAACAGTAGCAGCAGATACTACAAAACCAGGAACAGTTGGATATACAATGAATTTCTCTAAGTGGGAAACAGAAGACAAGGCAAAAACTTGGGAAGATAAGATAGTAGGAAAATTTGAAAAAGAAACTACAATTATTGCAAAATATTCTGTAACACCTGAAAAGATAAAAGACCAAGTACCAAGTTCAGATACAGTTCACACACCACAAGGAAAAACACCGACAGTTGATGAAATTAAAGGAAAAATTACTCCTCCTGAAGGAAAAACTATTAGCAAAGTAACAATAGTTAAAGACCCAGATGTTAATACACCTGGAGATAGTAAGGTACAAGTAATAGTAGAATATACTGACGGATCAAGCGTTGGAACAAACGAAAAACCAATCGAAATTCCAGTTAAAGTACACGAACCTATAGTTAAATCTAATCCAGATGGTAGCAAGCCAAAAGATGCAATGGACAATTATGTAAAAGTAATCTTCAAAGCAGGAACAGGTGGAACAGTATCTGGCGACTTAGTTTACTATGTATCTCCAGAAGTTGAAGTAGACATGACAAATTCAGCTAAAGCTATTACGAAGACTCCAAACATTGGATACTATGTCAATGGTGAAAAGTGGACTAACAAAGATAATAAAACTTTGAAAGACACATTTAAAGATCCAGAAACAGAATTTGTATTTAACTTTGATAAGTCAAAAGATATAGTAGAAAAAACAGACGACAATGTTAAAAAACCAGACGGATATGTAGAAGTTATTTTCAAGACAGAAGATGAAAACAAAGGTAAACTTGATGGAAATGTTAAAGAAAAAATCTACTACGTAAATCCAAATGCTGGAATTAAGCTTGTTAAATTAGCAGATGGTAAAATGGCTGGTGAAAAACAACTTGCAGTACCAAAAACTGCTCCTGCAGCAAACTATGAATTTGATAAATGGTTTGAAGAAATTGACACTGAAAATGCAATCACAAGCGAAAGAATACATGTAGCTAAATTTAAGTTAGCTAAAGTAACATTAACTTATGAAGCAGGCGAAGGAGCAAAAGGCGAAGTACCAGCAAAAGTTGAAGTTGACCATGGTACAAAGGTACGACTTGCAAGACCAGATAAATTATCAAAAGACAATGCTATATTTGCAGGTTGGAAACTTGATGATGATGAAAAAATCTACAAACCAGGCGACCAAGTAACACTTGAAAAAGCAAGAACAGCCACTGCACAATGGGAAGAAAATCCTCATACAGTCAAATTTATTTCTAGAGATGTAGAAATCGGTCAACAAAAAGTTAAAGATAATGAAAAATTGAAAGCAGTAAATGAACCAAAACTAGATGGAAAAGTCTTTATGGGTTGGAAAGAAAAAGGCAAAGAAAACGAAAAAGATTACTTTGACTTGGCAACGCCAATAACATCAGACAAAACATTAATAGCAATTTGGCAAGATTCAGTTCAAAAGATTGATGAAAATGACCCGGTTGAAAAACAATTTATCAAGGTAACTTTCTTAAAAGGTTCACATGGAACATTAAAGGACGGAGAAACTTCAAACCTTGAAAAAGTAACTTACAAAGTTGCAAAAGGCTATGATTTTGAACAAGCAAAAGCAGCAGGAATGACAGTTCCAGCAATCGCCCCAGCAAAATACTACAAAGCAGTAGATGCAAATAAAGGTTGGGACAATGCACTTGACTTGACACTTGCAGCTGGAAAAATAGAAAAAGTCTTCACAGCACTCTACAAACCAAAAGCAGACGTAATACCAGTAGATCCAAAAGTTACAGACGAAGAACAAATTAAAAAAGAAACACCAGAAGGAATGGTTCTAGTAGAATTTAAAGTTTCTGATGACAGTAGTTTCTACATTCCAAAAAACGCTAAATACTATGTCAAGAAAGAAACAGAAGTTAGAGTACCAACACCAGTTGTTTTGGAAAAAACTACTGATACTGTATTTAATGGATGGCAAGATGTTAATTTAGTAGAAGAAGCCATTAATCCAACTGACAAAGATCCAAAAGCGAAAAAATTCATATGGGTAAAACAATCATTTAATGAAGATACAGTAATCAGTGATGAAAAAACATTCGATATTAAACTAATAATTACAAAACCATCAGCAGGAGATAAGAGAATTTATATCGAACAAATGTCTGATAATTCAAAAGGTAAAATTGAACTTATAAGAAATGGCAATGTAATAGAATCTGTAGAAAATAAAAAGTTCAGGAGAAGAAGAAAAGAATACAATGTATTTGACTTCAACAATGAGTTACAATCTGGCGACTTAATAAGATATTGGCAAGAAAGCTCGACTAAAATATCAGATTATACGACAGAACACATTAACTAGAAGAAAGGAGCGATTTGCTCATAATGAAAAAAAGAATACTATCGGGGATTCTAGCATTTATATTATTCGTACAAGTCTTTGCGCTCAATATATCATATGCTAAAGATAATAAACATTCTTCTGATAATCTTGTAAAAATCGGAGAATTATCGAAAAATAATTACCCCAAAATCGATTCAGCAACATTATTAAGGGTAGCAAAAGAAGAAAGAAACAAGAAAAAAGGAAAGAGAATGGAAAGAGGGGCAACCCTCTTCTCCGCAAAATCCCCATACATCAATGGTCAACAACCGGCTGACCCAGATAAACCAAAGTACTGGGCAAATGTACAGGGAGAACTTACAACAAGAGGAATTGATGGTACTACCTTTGATTGGGATAAGGTCCTAGGCAAAGGTCAAAAGGTTAAGCTTTTATTTACCCAAACAAATGGGAATGTTATGACAGGTGTAACATATACTTTATTAGTAGATAAAGGTGGAACCTATACTTGGCATGGTAGTGATGGCAAGCCAACCTACCTACCTTTATATGATGTAAATGGAAATCCATACACATATAATGTCCAAATAGAAAGAAATTATAGCAAAGATATACAACTTGTTATACAAGAATCTAATGGTACACCTGGTGTATCATGGAAACCAGAAGGGGACAAGCAAGTTGCGACTATATCCTTTCTTAATATAAAGATTCAACAAGTAGCCTCTACAAAATTTGTTTCTGAGTGGCATACAGATGTTAATGAAGCAGACAGACCTCAAATTGAAGGATATTTTAAAGTCGATGATGAAACAGATAATAAATTTAATTTTCCTAAGAATGATACGACAAGAACAGTATTAAGATCTAGTTTTTTAGAAAATTTTGAAGAAGATGAAGATAACGGCCCATGGTCTTTCCTATCCTCTGAACTTGAAACAACTCCAAAGACAGTAGAAGTTAAAACTGACACACAAGGACTAACTTTTAAAGAAAAAGACGGAGTCAAGACTGTAAAATCAGGCGATCACAAGTTCAAATACGACTTCAAATACGACGTCATCAACGGCGGTAAGCTTACTATGACGGAAGTCATTCCTGTGACTTTTGATGCGAATGGCGGTAAGTTTGCTGACTTTACAGCTCCTGATACAGAAAAACAAATTGTAAAAGAAGTTGATTATGATGGCACATTAACTGACAAGGCAGAAGAGCCAAAGAAAGAAAGAGAAACTTTTAAAGGCTGGGGCATTAAAGACCAAACAAGTGGTAAGTTGACTCCAGTTAAGGATTCTGATTTCTTAAATATAAAAGAAGCCAAGACTTTCTATGCGATTTGGGACAACAACGACATAGTTGCAGACCAATTAGAAGTAAAAGAATCTTTTAAAGACGGAACAGTCTATGTTAATGACTTTATTCCGACACTTGACCAATTAAAGGGACAAGTTAAGATTAAAGATGCAAATGGAGATTCACAAGCATTAGAAACTACTGATACCTTTGAAATACTAAATGATAGTGGCGATGCTATTACTGGCGATGCATTAAAAGATTATCTTTATGAAAAATTACGAGAAAAAGCTAATCCAAAAGGCGAACCTACAAGATTAGAAACTGTTAGGGCAAAGATAACTCACAAAAATGGAACAACTCAAACAGTTGATATACCTATCAAGGTTATCAAAAACATTTACGAAGCTAAGACTTTAACAGAAAAGCCTTATTACGTCCCAGATGATTATGTAAAAGTAACACTTGACCCGACAACAAAAGCAAAGGATCCGCAAAAAACATACTATTATGTAAACCCAAAAGCTAAAGTTGTTATTCCGGGTAAAGATCCAAAAGGAACTGACGGGAATGTCTTTACTAAGTGGCTGATTGATGGAACAGATACTGAATACAAACTTGCAGAAAAACCAAGATATAAATTCAGCGATGAAACAACTATAAAAGCCCAATATGACAAGGAAAAACAAGGGATTGTCAAAATCGCATACGTTGACGAAAACAAGCAACCAATTGACCCTAAGTACCATGTTGATGGACAAAAATATCCATCAGAAAAATTTGGTAAGCTTGGTGCTTCTGCAGAAGAAGGTGAATTTGTTAAACAAGGTCCTGCTTTCAATGGCTATATTGGTGGTGACAGAGCTCAACTAAAGAGTGAAAAATACAAAAACCCAGCAGAATATACAGTAACTTACCAATACTACAAGAAAGTAACTATAAAAGAACCGACAAATAAAAATATTTACTTCCCAGTTATATTTGATGCTAATGAAGGTAAATTTGAATCAGATCCTAAAGATAAAAAAACCGTCTATGTATACTTTGACGGAAACAACGCTACTGTTGAAAAAGTAACTTTTAAAGAAGTCAAGGATGAATTTGACAAAGCATACAAAAACCCAACAAAAGATGGCTTTGATTTTAAAGAATGGCAAAATGCTAAGACAGATGGAATAAAACCTGCCGATGATTACGAAATTCAATTCAAAGACTGGGATTGGGACGCAGACCCTGATAACGGTTATGTACCGGAAACTTTCTACGCTCACTATGGCAAGGCAAGTGCCCTTGTTAAATACCTTGAGTTAGGTGGCGAGTCCATTGCTGATAAGTACAAAATTGATGGAGTAGACTATCCAACAGAAAAAGACGGCAAATTAGACGAAGCAATTCGAACTGATGTATATACAAAAGATACAGCACCTAAGTTTATAGGCTATAAATTCAACAGAATCGAATTAAACCCTGCTGATGGCAAATATAGCCTAGACAAGAAGGCGACAATCAAGATTTACTACGAAAAACTTGCTGATGTCATTCCAGATACAACTCCAGAAGACGATTCTGACAAGCCAGAAGGTTATGTAACAGTTAAATTTTTACCTGGTGATAATGGAAGCTTAACTGGTACAACAAAATTCTATGTAAATCCAAAATCAGGCAAGAAAAACTCTGATTTAACAGAGCCTACAATTAAGGCCAATATAGGATATAAGGTCGCAGATCAAAAATGGGATCCTAAATTTGATACAGAAACTGTTATAAAAGAAGATAAAACTTACACTGCTCAATATACTGATGGTACTGATGTGATTCCTGTACCAGACCCTACAAATCCACCAGAAAAGCCAGAAGGCTATGTGACAGTGAAATTTGACCTTGATGGCAAGGGCACAAGTACTGACACAAAAGAATTCTATGTCAATCCAAACAAGGAAGTGGAAATAACTGCTCCAACAGTTACTGGTATAAATAATTACAGTCAAAAGACAGGCGCTGATGCTTGGAGTCCAACATTTGCCACAAAGGCAAAATATGCTAAGGATAAAACTTTTGTCGCCCAATATACTTTTGGTAAAGATATAATTCCTCAAAAGCCAGGCGAAAATAAGCCGGTAGTACCAGATAATTATGTAAAAGTAGAATTTAAGAAGGGTGACCACGGTCTAATCTCTTCAGAAGAAACAACTATCTACTGGGTAAATCCAGATAAGGAAGTTGATTTGACAGACAAGGCACCAAAGGTAGTTGCCAATGCTGAATATAAACACACAGGTTGGGACAAAGTCTTAAAGGACACATTTAAGAATACAACTGTCATTACTGCCCAATATAAGAAGAAAGTTGAAACAACAAATCCTAATGATACTGAAAACTATGTAAAAGTAGACTTTGTAGCAGAAAAAAACGGCAGTATTAAGGCTGGCGAAACTGCAACTTACTGGGTGCTAAAGGATGAAACAGTTGAATTGAAGACTCCTGCAGTTGAAGCGAAAGCAAATTATGCATTCAAAGCATGGAATCCTGAAGTTAAAACTTCTTATAGTCAAGACATAACCCACAAGGCAGTCTTTGCTTATACTGGAGACAATGTAGTTCCACAAAAACCTGGTGAGGACAAACCAGATGTTCCAGATGACTTTGTAAAGGTAATTTATAACCAAGGAACAAATGGAACGATAGATGCAAATGCAACTACAACTTATTGGGTAAATCCAAAAGTTAAAGTTACAGTAACAGCACCACAAGTTAATGCCAATGACGATTACAAACATATGGCTTGGACTTACGGAAGTAAAGAAGAAACAAATCTTGAATCTGTAACGGACTCCTTTAAAGCAGAAGAAACAACAATTACAGCCAAGTATCTAAAGAAGGTTCTTGAAGATGAGCCAAAAACAGATAAGGATGCTTATGTAAAAGTCACATTCAAATCTGAAACTAATGGCAAATTAGCAGGAGACAATACAGAAAAATCCTATTGGGTTCTAAAAGATACACCAGTATCCTTAACACCACCAAGTGTTACAGCAAATAATGGTTATAAGTTCATTAAATATGATCCAGAAGTTCAAACATCATATAACATAGATACAACCCACAAGGCCCAATATAAGAAGATAATTGAAACAAAAGATCCAAAAGATAAGGATTATGTAAAAGTTAGCTTTGATGCAGCTAAGCAAGGGACTATAAAAGCAGGTTCTAATGCTGAAGTTTGGGTATTAAAGGACGAAACAATCGACCCAACAGCAATTACTCCAGAGCTTGAAGTTAAAGAAAAATATGCTTTTGAAAAATGGGATCCAGCTGTTCAAACATCATATAGTGAAGATACAAAACACACTGCATCTTACACTTACAATGGAGACGATGTTGTTCCACAAAAACCTGGCGAAAATAAGCCAAATGTTCCAGATAATTTTGTGAAGGTGACATTTGTAGCAGGTGACCATGGTTCAATTGCAAATACAGAGACTAATATATTCTGGGTAAACCCAGAAAAACAAGTAACCTTGACTGCTCCAAATCTTGTTGCTAATAAAGGCTATAAGCACATGGCTTGGACTTATGGAAGTAAAGAAGAAACAAATCTATTGTCTGTAAAAGATACTTTCACAGAGAAAGAAACAACAATTACAGCCAAGTATCTAAAGAAGGTTCTTGAAGATGAACCAGAAACAGATAAGGATGCTTATGTAAAAGTTACATTCAAATCTGAAGCTAATGGCAAATTAGCAGGAGACAAGACAGAAAAATCCTATTGGGTACTAAAAAATACAGATGTAAGTATAAATGGACCAAACGTAAGTCCAAATAGTGGATTTAGCTTTACTGAATGGTCTCCAGCAATCAAGACAAATTACGATGCAGATACTACTCACACAGCCCAATACAAAAGTAAAGATAAGGTCCTAACACAAGATCCAAAAGACTCTGACTATATCAAAGTAATCTTTAATGCGAACGGCGGAAAAATTGGCTTAGATAATAGCAAAGACCTATGGGTACTAAAGGGTATAGCAACATTTGCAGATGCTAAAGCAAAAGTGGCTGACCCAACAAAGGTTAATTCAACATTCAAGGGATGGCAAGATAAGGTAAGCGAAGGAAATCAGGTTAAAGATACAAAAGTTCTTAATACTGATGGTGAAACTTTCTACGCAGCTTGGACTGATAAGGGTAAGATTATCGAAGACCCAAGTTCGGATACACCAGATCCTGACTATGTAAGATTGACATTTGACGCAACAGCAGATGGTAAGATTGGTGATACTGACAAGACAAGCAAGGTCATTGATGTACTAAAGGGAACTCCTTATACTGACAAAGACCTTAAAGATGTCATTGGAAAAATTAAAGCAGTGCCAAATAATGCTGAAAAAGCATTTGACAAATGGACTCCAGCAGTACCAACAACAGGATTTGTAGATACAGCAACCTTTGTTGCTAGCTATGCTGATTATAAGAATATTATTCCTTACGATCCAAAAGATCCAATGGCAAGACCTGATGGATATGTAAAAGTAACATTCAAAGCAGAAAATGGATTAAATCTTACAGAAGAAAAAGCTTACTATGTAAAGAAAAATGCAGGCATTAAACTTGGCAATGCTGAACTTGTAAAACCAGCTTACGAAGCACAAACTGGGTATAAGTTTGATAAATGGGATAAGGAAGACAGCCTTGTAATTGAAGCTACTGATATTGTAGTAACAGCAAAGGCTACAAAACTTGACAATGTAATTCCTGAAAAAGACGAACATGGAAAACAAAATGAAAAGCCAGAAGGATATATAACAGTAACATTTAGTGCAGAAGAAAATGGAAAACTTAAAGGAACTAGTGTATACTATGTAAATCCAGATAAGGCAGTTGTATTACAAGATAAGGCACCAGAAGTTACACCTAATACAGGATTTGACTTCGCTGGATGGGATATTTCTATTGCAAAAGCTATCAAATACAATGACGGAGATGTAATAAAAGCTAGGTACAACGAAAAAGGCGATGTAATTCCACAAGAAAAAACTGATGGAACTGACAAGCCAGCGGGATATTTAACAGTAACATTCGATAAAGGTGACCATGGTGAATTAAGTGGAAAGACTGTTTACTATGTAAAACCAAACAAGGAAGTTACAGTTCCTGCACCAACAGTTACACCAAACACTGGATTTGAATTTGAAAAATGGGATAAGGAATTAACTCAAACTTTTAAAGAAGATACAACCATAACTGCACAATATAAAAAGTCAACTGGAACAACACCAGGAGATAATCCAGGCGGAACAACACCGGGCGACAAACCAGGTGACAAACCAGGAGATAATCCAGGCGGAACAACACCAGGGGACAAACCGGGAGACAAACCAGGAGATAATCCAGGTGGAACAACTCCAGGCGGAACAACTCCAGGTACTAATCCTGAAACACCGGGAGAAAATCCTGAAACACCAGGAACAGTTCCTGAAAATCCAGGAGCAATTCCAGGAACAAAACCAGGAGTGGTTGAAAAACACGGTAACAGATACGTTGAACGTGTTGCTGGAAAGAACAGAGTTCGCACAGCTATCAACACTTCTAATAGATTCTTCAAGAAATCAAAATATGTAATCATTGCTGATTCAGGAAATTATCCTGACGCATTGACTGCAACTGTTTTGGCTCACGTATTGGATTGTCCAATATTGTTGAATAACACAAGATATCTAGAAGATGATGTTGCAAGAGAAATTGTAAGATTGGGAGCTAGTGAAGTTATTATCGTTGGTGGTCACAAATCCATTTCTGAAAATGTTAAATCACAATTAGCAAAATACGATCAAAACAAGGTTCAAAGAATTTGGGGTCGTGACAGATATGTAACTTCATCAGAATTAGCTTACGAAATCGAAAGATTAACTGGCAAAGTGAACAAGGCCATCATTGCATCTGGAGAAAATTTCCCTGACGCATTGGCAACAGCACCTCTTGGTTCAAAAGAAATCGCACCAATTCTATTGGTTACAAGAAATCAAATGGACAAGAAGGTAAGCAAAGCTCTTAAAGATTTGAACATTAAGAGAGTTTACGTTGCAGGTGGACAAAATTCAGTATCCAAGAAATTGGAAGCTCAATTGCCACAAGTAATCAGAAGATTTAGCGGACAAGACAGATATGAAACTGCAATTTTAGTTGCAAGTTACACATATCCAGAATCTAAGGAAGTATTTGTAGCATCAGGTGAAACTTTCCCTGACGCATTGGTAATAGGACCTGTATGTGCAAGAAGAAAAGCACCGATACTTTTATCAAAATCAACACCAGTAAAATCTACTGACGATTATATCGAAAAATCTAAGATAGAATATCTATATATAATCGGTGGTACGAATACAATTCACGTTGATACAGCTCACAAATACGCCATAGAAGATTAAAAAAATATTTTTAGCCGGGCACTTAGTGTCCGGTTTTTTTATTTGGCAAAAATGGACAGTACAAATAAATTTAAAACACATCTTGTGTTATAATACTTGTAAAATATCAAACAAAGGTGATTAAATGATTGACGGATTTTACGATAGATATATGTATACTCCGATGCCCGAAATGCACAACGAGATGATTCCCGTAACGGTGGGCTGTTCTTATGGTAAATGTATTTATTGTGATTTGAATGTAGGGAAAAAATTCAAGGTTTTCGACATTGAAGATGTGAAGAAATATATACGAGATAGGAAAGATTTTTACGAGGACAAGAGGTTTACTCCGAAAAAGTTTACGCTTTTGGAGGGCAATGCCTTGTGTTTGAAGAATGATTATTTGACAGAGATTTTGAAAGAAATCAAAAAAAATTTTCCGAATATGAAATACGTGTCGTGTTTTTCTAGAAGTGATGATATTCTGAGAAAAACTGACAATGAATTGTTGGAGCTTAAAAATCTGGGGCTTGATCGTATATGTGTGGGGATTGAGTCGGGAAGTGATTGGGTGCTTTCTTATCATAAAAAAGGTGTCACATCACAGGAACAATTGACTGCTCTTCACAGGCTCGATAATTTGGGAATAAAATATTCCGTCTACATTATGCTTGGTCTTGGTGGAGAAGCACATTCACGTGAACATGTAATGAAGACTGCAGAGTTTTTGAACAAGGTGAATCCGTTTGAAATTGTTGTTGTGAATTTGGTTTTGTTCAAGAATGCAAAATTGATAGAAAATGTGAGAAATCAAGATTTCAAAAGAGTGTCCATCAGACAGCAAATCATTGAGGAGATAATGCTTGTTCAAAATTTGAATAAAAGATGCATCTACAATGGAACTCACAAGACGAAGGCAGTGGCTGTGACATCTGTAATTCCAGATAAGAAGTATGAAATTATCGCTGTTTTGAAGCAAAGACTAGAAGATGATGACAAGGAAATGAATAAAAAAGAACGTAAAAAATGGGATAGATGGGATGAAGGTTAATGGATACGGAAAAAATCAAGAAACAAACTGGAATAAATAAGGTGATTTTCAAAAAGGAAGTCACATCGACAAATGATGAAATTCTGAATGAAAAGCAAGACGATACGTTGATGATTGCTTTTTTCCAATCGAAGGGTAAGGGAAGATATGGAAGAAAGTTTTTCTCGCCAGAAAATGGGTTGTATTTTTCGTATTTGGTAAATGAAGAAATGACATTTCAACAATCGCAATTTATCACACCAATTATGGGAATTGCTGTAAGCTATGCAATTGACGAGGTGTTCGGCGTGAATACGTCTATTAAATGGGTCAATGATATTCTGCTTGAAAAAAAGAAAATCTGCGGCATACTCACAGAATGCAAGGTGGAGAAAAATATCTGCCACGATATTGTGGTTGGTGTTGGAATTAACGTCTACCAAACAGATTTTCCAGAAGATATAAAAGATACGGCGGGATTCATTGAAGAGAAAGATGATACAGATAAAAGAGAAGATTTGGTAATAAAAATAATGCAGAATTTCAAAAGATTTTGGAGCGAGGATAGAGATAACTTGGTAGAAAAATATAGAAACAAAGCTACGTTCATTGGCAATGAAATCAAAGTTCACAAAAACGGTGATTATGTAAAAGCTGTTGCAATGAATATCAACGACGATTTTAGCTTGAAAGTAAAATACGACGACGGAACAATTGAAGATTTAAATATAGGAGAGATTTTTTTATAAAATCTCTTTTTTTTATTGGTCTATTTCCTTCCAAGCATCATCATGATCGACTAATTCGATTTTTTTGTTTTTCTTGGATTCTTCGTATTCTTTTATTACTTTGATATCATAATCGTCCGATAACTTTTCAAGTGCTAGGGTTTTAATCATTGTTGACAGTCCTACTCCATGAGTGTCGGCAATTTTTTTCAACGCATTTATTTCATTTTCATTAAATCTTACATTAATTTTACGCGACATATTATACTCCTTCTTTTTTAATTCATTATATCAAAAAAATTTCTTTTTTTTATTGACAAACTAAAAATAAAATGATATTATCATATTAACAAATGAACAAGTATTCATATGTTCATATAAAGGATGTGATAGATATAGATAAATTCAACGATGAAAAATGTGAAGTAACGCTAATTCACGAGGATAATGTAAAAAAAGCTATCAATGAGCTTCCAGATGACGAATTGATCGCCGATTTGTCCGATATGTTCAAGATTTTCGGAGATCAAACAAGGGTGAAGATTTTGATGGCGTTGGAAAGTGGAGAGTTGTGCGTGTGCGACATTGCAGCTGTGATGGATATGAGTCAGTCTGCTATTAGTCACCAATTAAGGGTGTTGAAACAAAGCAACATTGTGAAGACTAGACGTCAAGGAAAAGTTGTGTATTATTCGATTTCGGATGATCATGTGAAAGAAATTTTCGACATTGCGATAGTACACGTGCAAGAATAACGAGAAATAATTTAGAAAAATAAAAAAATAAAAAGGAGAAAGTTATGAAAAGAAGATACACATTAGAAAATTTGGGATGTGCAAATTGTGCAGCAAAAATGGAAGAGAAAATTAAGGAATTGGACGGAGTAAATTCTGTTACTGTGAATTTTATCACTACAAAAATGGTGTTGGATGTAGAAGATGACAAGTTTGATACTGTTTTGGCGCAAGCAAAAGACATTATCAAATCAATTGAACCTTTAGTTGAAGTGAAATAATGAACAAGGAAATTAAATTAACGATAGTTTCGGCTATTCTTTTTGCAATTGGATTTTTCATCGAACAACCTTACGTTAAGCTTGCGGTGTTCGCTGTGAGTTATCTGATTGTGGGAATTCCAGTGATTAAGTTAGCGTTTTTGAATTTGAAAAACGGTCAGTTATTTGACGAGAATTTTCTGATGATGATTGCAACTGTGGGTGCGTTTATCATTGGAGAATACGCAGAAGCTGTCGCTGTTATGCTTTTTTATCAAATCGGGGAGATTTTTCAAGATAAGGCTGTTGGGAAATCTCGTGATTCAATCAAGGAATTGATGGATATTGCGCCTACTTTTGCGAATTTGAAAACGGAAGATGGCTACGACAAGGTGGATCCTTACGATGTGAGCGTGGGAGATATTATCGTGATTAAACCAGGAGAGAAAGTTCCGTTGGACTGCGTGGTAGTAGATGGAAGCTCCATGGTTGACACGAAGGCGTTGACTGGAGAAAGTGTTCCAATCACAGTCGCAAAAGGCGAAGAGCTTTTGTCGGGTTACATCGTGGTGGACAAGGTTTTAAATGCGAAAGTTACCAAGGATTTTGAAAACTCTGCAGTGACGAAGATTTTGGATTTGGTGGAAAATGCATCCAGCCAAAAAAGTCAACAAGAAAAATTCATCACGAAATTTGCAAGAGTATACACTCCTGTTGTGGTATTTGTAGCAGCGGCTCTTGCGATATTGATGCCTTTGATTTTGAAACAACCTTTCCAAGTGTGGTTGTATCGTGCGTTGACATTCCTTGTAATTTCGTGTCCTTGCGCACTTGTAATCAGCGTTCCGTTGAGCTTTTTCTCAGGAATTGGCGCGAGCAGCAAGGCTGGGATTTTGGTCAAAGGAAGTAACTACATCGAAAAGTTAGCAGAAACAGACACTGTTGTTATGGATAAAACTGGAACATTGACACAAGGCGTGTTCAAAGTTGTAGAAGCAAAATCAGTTGGATTTTCAGATGAAGAAATGCTCCAATACGTTGCGAGTGCTGAGAAATCATCCAACCATCCAATCGCACAATCGATTATTGATTATTATGGGGACAAAGAATATTTGAACTTGGACTCTGCAGAAAATATCGCAGGCCAAGGGATACAAGCTGTGATAAATGGCAAACAAATCCTAGCGGGAAATGCGAAGCTTTTAAAAGATGTTGAATTTGAACCGATTGACACTACAGACACTGTTGTCTACGTTGCAATCGATGGAAAATTTGCGGGATATATCAAAATCGCAGACAAAATCAAACAAGATAGCGCACAAGCAATTGTTGATATGAAAAATGTCGGCATCAAAAAAACATACATGCTAACTGGTGATAATGAATCAGTAGCCAAATCAGTAGCAGAAAATCTTAAAATTGACGAATACAAATCCAAGCTACTTCCACAAGACAAGGTTGAAATTGTAAAAGATTTGATAGAAAAGGGAAGAAAAGTGGCATTCGTAGGTGACGGAATCAACGATGCGCCAGTGCTTGCACTCAGTGATGTCGGAATTTCCATGGGACAAATCGGAAGCGATGCGGCAATTGAAGCGAGTGATGTCGTAATCATGACAGACGAGCTAACGAAAATCGCCCAAGCAATCAAAATCTCCAAGAAAACACTCAAAATCGCAAAACAAAACGCGTATTTTGCAATCGGTGTGAAAATAATTGTGCTAATATTATCGGCACTTGGACTTACAAACATGTGGGCTGCAATCTTCGCAGACGTCGGAGTTACAGTGCTTGCTATTTTGAATTCATTCAGAGCTATGCGAGTTAGTTGAGTAAAATCGAAATCTCATTTATACTAATCGTAAAGGAGATGATAAAATGAAAATAGTAGGCTATGTGTTTTTAGGAATATTTGCGATAGCACTCATTTATGGAATTTATTCAATATCGAGAATATTGGCAATCGCCAAGATTAGAAAAAACGTCAACTCAGAAAAAGTGTGGCAAACTATCTCACAAAATAACCGCCAACCAGTAGCGTTGGATAGGATTTTGATGAGAAAAAACAACAGAAAATTTACCAAAAAAGAACAAGAAATGATATTGAAAAGAATATCTACTTGTAGAAAATGTATCCTTGTAGGACTATTAGCATTGATACTTGCAATAGTGTTTATAGCGATAGGGTAATGAAAAAAATATGCGTCAGAGTAAAATCTGACGCATTTTTTAATCCAATAAATGTGAGCGTTTCAACACTGGACGCACTGCCATGTACAAAATATTTGCAACGATAACAGTCACAACAGCATTGAAGAAAGTTACACCGGCACTGATTTTCGCCAATGCAGATGCTATTTGTTGTGGTTGACCCAAGACATATAATTTATAAAAATAACCTACTAATGGATCAGCAAACACATTGAACAACATTCCTGCACATGAAGCGATAACAGCCCACTTCAAAATGTATTTGTTGTCGTTAGATTCGTTGATTTTCTTGGATTTGTGAGCGATTGCTCCCACAATCAAACCAATACACAACTTCAACACGAAAGTCTTCGGAGCAACCATTATATACACAGGATCCATGATATCTGCGATAGTCATTCCGATAGCCCCAGCAAGTCCACCGTAAAGACCGCCGAGTAAAAGCGCAGCCAAAACCAAGAACACGTTACCAAAATGGATTGATGTGAAATCTCCACCCGGAACTGGCACCTTGATTTGCAAATAAGTGAACGTGATGAAACATAATGCAGCAAGCACTGCACATTGAACAAGCTTGTGAGTTTTTATCTTCAAATAAACCCCTCCTCAAAATAATTATAATTAAAGTGTATGGCTAATGGCATTGTTTGTCAATTGATTTTACACAAAATGAAATAAAGTTTGACAACAACAAACGTTTACAAATTATTAAGAATTAGACTTTAGAACTTTTTATATTATTTGATATAATAAAATTAAAGACAAAAATCTAATAATAATATGCAATAAAAAAACAAATCCGAAGATTTGTTTAGTCCACCAATGTGGGCTCTTTCGGGCGATTTGAGTAAACTTTTATTTGAACTCATGATGTAATCTCATATAGGTATTAAACTGAGATTAACTAAATTATATTAGAAAACCCAATTTTTGTCAACGTTTATCTGGAGGATTTATGAAAAGCGAAAAAAAATATTATATCGGATTGGATGTAGGTACTAATAGTGTAGGATGGGCTGTGACTGACGAATTCTATAATATTCTTAGAGCCAAAGGAAAAGATTTGTGGGGAGTAAGATTATTTGAAAAAGCAGACACTGCAGCAAACACAAGAATATTTAGAAGTGGTAGAAGAAGAAACGACAGAAAAGGTATGCGTCTTCAAATTTTGAGAGAAATTTTTGAAGATGAAATCAAAAAGGTTGACAAAGACTTCTATGACAGACTTGATGAAAGCAAATTCTGGGCTGAAGACAAGAAAGTATCTGGGAAATATTCGTTATTTAATGATAAAAATTTCAGCGACAAGCAATATTTTGAAAAGTTTCCTACTATTTTTCATCTTAGAAAATATTTAATGGAAGAACATGGAAAAGTAGACATTAGATACTATTTTCTAGCTATCAATCAAATGATGAAAAGAAGGGGACATTTTCTAATAGATGGTCAGATTTCTCACGTTACAGATGATAAACCATTAAAAGAACAACTTATTCTATTAATAAATGATTTATTAAAAATCGAATTAGAAGAAGAGCTTATGGATTCGATATTTGAAATTTTGGCGGATGTGAACGAGAAAAGAACAGACAAGAAAAACAATCTAAAAGAGCTTATAAAAGGACAAGATTTTAATAAACAAGAAGGTAACATCCTAAACTCGATTTTTGAATCAATAGTTACTGGTAAAGCAAAAATAAAAAATATAATTTCAGATGAAGACATTCTTGAAAAAATAAAGGAAGATAACAAGGAAGATTTCGTTCTTACAGGAGATAGCTACGAGGAAAATCTCCAATATTTTGAGGAAGTTTTACAAGAAAACATAACATTGTTTAACACACTTAAATCAACATATGATTTTTTAATCCTTCAATCTATTTTAAAAGGTAAGAGCACACTTTCTGATGCACAAGTCGAACGATACGATGAACATAAAAAAGACCTCGAAATACTTAAAAAAGTAATAAAAAAATACGATGAAGATGGAAAATTGTTCAAGCAAGTATTCAAGGAAGATAATGGAAATGGATATGTTTCATATATTGGATATTATTTGAACAAAAACAAAAAGATTACCGCAAAGAAGAAAATATCAAATATTGAATTTACAAAATACGTTAAAGGAATTCTTGAAAAACAATGCGACTGTGAAGATGAAGATGTTAAGTATTTATTGGGGAAAATAGAACAAGAAAACTTTCTATTAAAACAAATATCATCCATAAATTCGGTTATTCCACATCAAATTCACCTTTTTGAATTAGATAAAATATTGGAAAACTTAGCCAAAAACTACCCTAGCTTTAATAATAAGAAGGAAGAATTTACAAAAATAGAAAAGATCAGAAAAACATTTACATTTAGGATTCCATATTATGTTGGACCATTAAATGATTATCACAAAAACAATGGCGGAAATGCTTGGATATTCAGAAATAAAGGCGAAAAAATAAGACCATGGAATTTTGAAAAAATAGTTGATCTTCATAAAAGTGAAGAAGAATTTATCAAAAGAATGCTAAATCAATGCACTTATCTTCCAGAAGAGACAGTTCTTCCTAAATCTTCTATTCTTTATTCAGAATATATGGTGCTAAATGAATTGAATAATTTGAGGATTAATGGAAAGCCACTAGATACCGATGTTAAGTTGAAATTAATTGAAGAATTATTCAAGAAAAAGACAAAAGTCACTCTCAAATCGATCAGAGATTATATGGTAAGGAATAACTTTGCAGATAAAGAAGACTTTGATAATTCAGAGAAAAACTTGGAAATAGCATCCAATATGAAATCATATATTGATTTTAACAATATATTAGAAGACAAGTTTGACGTAGAAATGGTGGAAGATCTCATTGAGAAAATTACAATTCATACGGGAAATAAGAAACTTTTGAAAAAATACATCGAGGAAACTTATCCCGATTTATCAAGTTCTCAAATTCAAAAAATTATCAACCTTAAATACAAAGATTGGGGAAGATTATCAAGAAAATTATTAGACGGAATAAAAGGAACAAAAAAAGAAACAGAAAAGACTGATACTGTAATTAATTTCTTGAGAAATTCAAGTGACAATTTGATGCAAATAATTGGAAGCCAAAATTACAGCTTTAATGAATATATTGATAAGTTAAGGAAAAAATATATTCCTCAAGAAATAAGTTATGAAGTGGTTGAAAATCTTTACGTATCTCCATCTGTAAAAAAGATGATATGGCAAGTTATAAGAGTTACAGAAGAAATCACAAAGGTTATGGGATATGACCCGGATAAAATCTTCATAGAAATGGCAAAATCTGAAGAGGAAAAAAAGACGACAATTTCTAGAAAAAATAAATTACTAGACCTATATAAGGCGATAAAAAAAGATGAAAGAGATAGTCAATATGAAAAGCTATTAACAGGGTTGAATAAATTAGACGATAGCGATCTTAGAAGCAGAAAACTTTATCTTTACTACACTCAAATGGGTAGAGATATGTACACTGGCGAAAAGATTGACCTGGATAAATTATTCGATTCTACACACTACGATAAAGACCACATAATACCTCAAAGTATGAAAAAAGATGATTCGATAATAAACAACTTGGTATTAGTAAATAAAAATGCAAACCAAACCACAAAAGGCAACATATACCCTGTACCATCCAGTATAAGAAACAATCCAAAGATTTACAATTACTGGAAGTATTTGATGGAAAAAGAGTTCATCAGCAAAGAAAAATACAATAGATTAATAAGAAATACACCACTAACAAATGAAGAACTTGGCGGATTCATCAACAGACAACTTGTAGAAACAAGACAATCAACAAAAGCAATCAAAGAATTATTTGAAAAGTTCTACCAAAAATCAAAAATAATACCTGTAAAAGCAAGTCTTGCAAGTGATTTGAGAAAAGACATGAATACCCTTAAATCCAGAGAAGTAAATGACCTTCACCATGCTCACGATGCGTTTTTGAATATTGTAGCAGGAGATGTGTGGAATCGAGAGTTCACATCAAATCCAATAAATTATGTCAAAGAAAACAGAGAAGGTGACAAGGTAAAATATTCGTTAAGCAAAGATTTTACAAGACCTCGTAAATCCAAAGGAAAAGTTATCTGGACACCTGAAAAAGGTAGAAAATTGATTGTAGATACATTGAATAAACCATCAGTTCTAATCAGCAATGAAAGTCATGTAAAAAAAGGAGAGTTATTCAACGCTACCATTGCAGGGAAAAAGGATTACAAGAAAGGTAAAATATATCTTCCACTAAAAAAAGACGATAGATTACAAGATGTATCGAAATATGGAGGATATAAGGCTATAAATGGAGCGTTCTTTTTCTTGGTAGAGCATACTAAAAGCAAGAAAAGAATAAGAAGCATAGAATTATTTCCGTTACATTTGCTTAGTAAATTTTATGAAGATAAAAATACAGTATTAGATTATGCGATAAATGTATTGCAATTACAAGATCCAAAGATAATAATAGACAAAATTAATTATCGTACAGAAATAATTATAGATAATTTTAGTTATTTAATATCCACTAAATCGAATGATGGTAGTATAACTGTTAAACCAAATGAGCAAATGTATTGGAGAGTTGATGAAATTTCGAATTTGAAAAAAATAGAAAATAAATACAAAAAAGATGCCATATTAACAGAAGAGGATAGAAAAATTATGGAGAGTTATATTGATAAAATCTATCAACAATTCAAGGCAGGAAAATACAAGAATAGACGCACTACTGATACAATAATAGAAAAATATGAAATAATCGATCTAGACACTCTAGATAATAAACAATTATACCAATTACTGGTAGCTTTTATTTCACTTTCATATAAAACATCAAATAATGCAGTGGACTTTACTGTAATTGGACTAGGTACTGAATGTGGAAAGCCAAGAATTACGAATTTACCTGACAACACATATCTAGTATATAAATCAATAACAGGAATATATGAAAAGAGGATAAGAATAAAATAATGGGATGGAGAACAGTATTAATTTCAGGTCGAGCAAAGCTCGACTTGAAATTAAATAATCTAGTTATTAGAAAAGAAGAAATCGTAAAAATTCATATACCAGAAATTGCTGTGTTGATAATCGATTCAACAATGGTTTCATTTACAACAGCATTGATTGAGAAATTGATAGCAGAAAAAGTAAAAATAATTTTCTGCGGAAAGGATCATAACACAATTGGAGAAATTGTTAATTACTACAATAAACATAATTCTCCTCTAATGATTAGAAAGCAAATTTCATGGCAGAATAATTCTAAACAAAAGACGTGGAGAGAAATTACCAAAGAGAAAATCAATAGGCAAGCTTTGCTATTGAAATTTATAGGTAACGAAAATGCCAATCTTCTATTAGAATATAAATCACAAGTGCAGGATGGAGATGTTTCGAACAGGGAAGGTCACGCAGCAAAAGTATATTTCAATAGTCTTTTTGGCAAAGATTTTTCGAGAAGCCAAGATAATCCGACAAATGCGATGCTGAATTTCGGATATTCTATATTACTGTCAATATTCACACGAGAGATCACATCCTCGGGATACTTAACACAACTAGGGATATTTCACGAAAATCAATTCAATTACTACAATTTATCAAGCGATTTAATGGAACCGCTACGACCTATGATTGATAATATTGTATATTTTTATGAACCAGAGAAATTCGACAAAGAAGAAAAAATAGCAACATTAAAAATCATGGACGAAGAAGTTTTCATAGGAAAAACAAGGTATACATTGCTCAATGCAGTTAATGAGTATTGCAAGTCGGTGTTTTTAGCATTGGAGAAAGGAGAAGAACAATTAATTAAATTTATTGATTATGAGTTATAGATATATGAGAACAATTGTATTTTTTGATTTGCCAACAATATCACTGGATGATAAAAAAAGATACCGAGCTTTTAGAAAATTTTTGCTGTCAGAAGGGTTCATGATGTTACAAGAATCTGTTTATTGCAAACTATCATTGAATCAGACCAATGCAAATACATTAAAAGATAGAATAGAAAAGAACAAACCATCGATGGGAATAGTTCAAATACTTACAATAACCGAAAAACAATTTCAATCTATGGAATACATTGTTGGAGAGAACAAGTCTAGCATGTTGGATACGGATGAAGGATTGATAATACTATGAATATAAAATACGATCTATTAAATGAACCATTTTTTATAGACTATGGAGATATTTGCAACATAACAATTGAAAATAAATTAGAATATCGAAAAATAATAGAAAATATCTACAATCAGGAAACCATAGAATTATATGATGATGACGAGTTAATTACAAAACACAAAGTCATAGAAAACTCCGCTATTTTGGACTTTGATGACAAGAAAATCACTACGAAAATTATTAAAGATTTAATGGAAATTATCTCAGATGAAAAACATTACGAACAAAAAATAAATTTAAACTCATCGATTGTTAATTTTATTAACGACATTACACTAGATTATCCGTATATGCTAGAAATTGGTGATGAAATAAATTTTGAATCTTTATTAAAAGTAGTACCAATTAAACCAAGTGTAGACTACACAGATTTCCTGGATAAATTTGTTTCTTTTTTAGACATTTACCAAAATGTTTTGAAGATAGATGTATTCTACACAATAAACTTATTGCAGTATTTTACAGAAGAAGAGCTCAAAGAATTATCTGATTACATTAAAATTAAGAACATTTGCATAATAAATTATGATAATATATTAGTAGATAGCAATTACATTTCCAAAAAATTGCTGTTTGATAATGATTTATGCAGAGTTTTATAATTATCTATATAAAATTACCACTTTGATGGAGTGATTCTACCTCATGGATTTGAGGTTTGAGAATGATGTAATTTCATATAGGTATTAAACTTTATCCTCGTCAAACTCTTTTCCACACACGTTTGAGAATGATGTAATTTCATATAGGTATTAAACTATGGTGGAGATGAGGAGTATCGTACGAACGTTTGAGAATGATGTAATTTCATATAGGTATTAAACAGTACGAATTTGGATTTACTCCAAACGACGGTTTGAGAATGATGTAATTTCATATAGGTATTAAACGGATTAGGTGAACATACAATTACAGTTACTGTTTGAGAATGATGTAATTTCATATAGGTATTAAACTCAAACTTGATGAGGTCAAGGATTTGATTTGTTTGAGAATGATGTAATTTCATATAGGTATTAAACATTTCTACACGATTTGTTTCATCATTTGAAGTTTGAGAATGATGTAATTTCATATAGGTATTAAACTTGCTATTTTTGTTTTAATCTTTAGTTCCCGTTTGAGAATGATGTAATTTCATATAGGTATTAAACATACTGATTAATCTGAATGGTTTGAGTGATGTTTGAGAATGATGTAATTTCATATAGGTATTAAACATTGTTTACAAGCTCCCGAATATAAGCTTGGTTTGAGAATGATGTAATTTCATATAGGTATTAAACTGGTTATAAAAAACCGAAAGCAGAAGTGAAGTTTGAGAATGATGTAATTTCATATAGGTATTAAACTTTGATGACTACGAATTGCAAGCAGTGTATAGTTTGAGAATGATGTAATTTCATATAGGTATTAAACAATGATAATTTAAAAGAATACTTAATTTATAGTTTGAGAATGATGTAATTTCATATAGGTATTAAACGAGTAAAACATAAAAAGATTGAGTATGTTGGTTTGAGAATGATGTAATTTCATATAGGTATTAAACCTGAAAGTTTAGGATTGACGTTCGAGGACAGTTTGAGAATGATGTAATTTCATATAGGTATTAAACATCTTCGTCCACGCTTTCAACGTAACTCATGCTTAAGAATGATATAATTATAGCGATTAAGAGGTCAAAGAGGTGCTTTGTATGAATAACAAAAACGACATAGATAGAGTTCATGATGATGTTTTTAATAGCATAAAAATATTGATGGATAAGGCAAGAAATGAAGTTTTTCGTGAAGTCAATAATATTTTGGTGCAAACTTACTGGGAGATTGGACGCATTATCGTAGAAGATGAGCAAGGTCATTCAGAAAGAGCAGAGTATGGGAGAGAGCTTATAAATGACTTGTCAAGGCAACTTACAAAGGAGTATGGTAAAGGATTTTCTAAGTCTAACTTATTTAATATGAGAAACCTATATTTATCATATCCAATATTCCAGACACTGTCTGGAAAATTGACCTGGTCACATTATTGTGAACTCTTATTCATTAGCGATGAGAAAAAAAGAAGTTTTTATGAAAAAGAAAGTATCAACGCAAACTGGTCAGTAAGAGAACTTAAAAGGCAAATTAAAACATCGCTTTTTGAAAGACTGCTCTTATCATCAGGAGAAGAGAACAAAGAAAAAGTCCTAGACCTAGCCTTAAAGGGCAATGAAATAAACAAGCCAGCAGATCTTGTAAAAGACCCTTATGTATTTGAATTTTTAGGCTTACCAGAAGAAAAACCAATGATGGAAAGTGATTTAGAAAAAGCGCTGATAGACCATATTGAAAAATTCTTGCTAGAACTTGGCAAGGGTTTTATGTATGTAGGCAGTCAACAAAGGGTAACCCTAGGCAACACTCATTATTATGTGGATATGGTATTTTACAATAAAATTTTAAGGTCTTATGTCTTAATCGAACTAAAAACAACGAAACTCATGCCAGAAGCAGTAGGTCAAATCAATATGTATCTCAATTATTATAAATCAGAAGTTAATGATGAGATGGACAATGAACCGATAGGAATAATATTGTGTACTGATAAAGACGGGGTGCAAGCAGAATACGCATTAGGAAACTTGTCAAATAAAATATTCGCATCAAAATACACTTTGTATATCCCAAATAGAGAAGAGCTTGAAGAACAAGTTGAAAAAGTAATAGAAAAATACAAGGAAAAATAAAATATAAATTGGAGAAGTAGAGAAAAAAATCTACTTCTTTTTTTATCCACTTGTATTTTAACCTCCTTTATAATATAATTTTTAAAAAGGAGGGAGGAGTAGGCTCCCTTCCTTTAAAAGCTGTTACAAGCTATCACCTTGTAACTTGGATTTACGAAAGATTGAATTTTTATTTTAATAAATTTTCAATCTTTTTTATTGTGTTTTCAGATACGTTATCATCTTTTAAAATTTGTATTATTAGTTTTAATACTGCGTTAAATTGTTCGTTTGTCATTCCGCACATGATTTTCTCCTTTCTCAGGCTCATATTTTATTTTTTAACCTCTTTTATTTTCCACTTGATTTTTATCCATCCTTTGTAGTATAATTTTCACAAGCTAAAGGGGAGATAGGTTATAATAACCCCTATCCCAGTAATTTTATTATCAAGCCTAGAATCACGGCTATTAATCCAATAATTGCACTTATTAGATTAATTATATCGTCGGGTTTTAAGCTTGATTTTTTTACTTTTTTTATCCGAATTTTTACCACTTGACTTTTAAGTGTTTTTATTATATTTTATAGAATAGAAAGCAGCAGGTTTTAACCTGCTTGTCTATCTATTGCCCACGTTTGTGGGCGTTTTTGCTTTTTAGTATTACTTGAGTTTTTTCTTTAACTTATCCTTATAAGTTTGAGAATTATGTAATTTCACATATTTATAAAAAAAGCCCACAAATGTGGGCCATGATAAGATATTAAATTTTACACATCAATGTAGTCGCTATACACAGGATACAAGTTGTATTTCGCCAAGTCGCGTTCTACTTGGTCGACTGTTCGTGTGTCGTTGATCAAAAATTGTTCGTCGCCTTTATCTTTTTCATCGTTACGTCTTCCTATTCCCGTGTCGACGCTTGCGGAGATTTTGGTAGCTCCCATCAAGAGTGACAAGTTACGAAATTCGTTGGATTCTCTTGTTGAGATTGTGATTTGTGCGAATGGCAAGAAGATTCTGGTTGCGATTATAAATTGCATCAATTTTGTCTCAGGAACTTCTTTTATGTTCAAATCTTCTTCGTTTTTTGTTGGCCTGATTCGTGGAAATGATATGCTGATTTCTGCGTGTGGGTATTTTTTTTGCAGTAAATTTGCGTGCATTCCCAAGCAAAAACAGTCTTCAATTCCATTGGAAAGTCCGAACAACGCCCCGAATCCTACGCCACGAATTCCTCCCATGATTGCACGTTCTTGCGTGTCCAATCGATAAGGAAAGCAAGATTTGTGTCCAGTTGGGTGATAGAATTTGTAATTTGTTGGGTTGTATGTTTCTTGGAAAGCTGTGATGAAATCACATCCTGCTTCGTGAAGTTTCTTGTAATCTTCGACATTTGTAGGATAGACTTCAACGCCAACTACACGGAAATATTTCTTCGCCAATTTGACGGCATCACATATATAATCCACCGAGGAGTATTTTTGCGATTCACCTGTTAGAATCAAAACGTCTTCGATTTTTTCACGTCTCATTTGCTTCATTTCAGATTCTATTTCATCCATGGTAAGTTTCGCACGGACGATATCTGATTTCGCTCTAAATCCACAGTATTTGCAGCTATTCTCGCAATAATTTGCGATGTAAAGTGGGCTGAACAAATACACGTTGTTTCCGAAATATTGTAGTCTGAGTTTTTGCGCGATGTCTCCCAATTCTTCGATAAAATCAATTGCGCAATCACTCAACATATTGTAATAATCAAAATGGTCCAATGCTTCGTTGTTTTTGATTTTACCCAAAGTTCTTCTGACATCATCAGCTGTTACAGTTACGGATTTTACTTCATTTAATTTTTCAGATAATTTATCGTAAATGTCCGAATGAATGTCTTGCATATTGTTAAAATATTTGAAATCTTCCATTTGTCGCCTACTTAAAGAAATCTCTGAGTGGAGATGATGGGTCAGCACCCGTTTCCAACACTCTGCCCGGTTTTGCGATGTGAGCTAGTCTTCCTGCTTTGATTGCTAGTGCGAAAGCCTCTGCCATTTTGTTGATGTCGCCGCTTGTAGCGATGGCAGTGTTCGCCATGATTGCACTTGCACCCATTTCCATGGCTTCACACGCTTGCGATGGTTTGCCGATTCCTGCATCCACAATCACTGGCAAATCAATTTCGTTGATGATGATTTGGATGAAATCTCTCGTTGCAAGTCCCTTGTTGGATCCAATCGGAGATCCCAATGGCATGATGCAACTTGCACCAGCTTCTTTCAAATCTCTCGCAAAGTTCAAATCTGGATACATATATGGCATAACGACGAATCCTTCGTCCGCCAAAACTTTCGTAGCTTTCAACGTTTCTACGTTGTCTGGAAGTAAGTATTTGCTGTCACGCATGATTTCTATTTTTACGAAATTGCCGCAGCCCATTTCACGAGCAAGCCTTGCAATTCTAATCGCCTCGTCTGCGTTTCTCGCTCCAGAAGTGTTCGGAATTATCGTCACATTTTCTGGGATAAAGTTCAAAATATTTTTCGTATCGTCTGTATTTGCACGTCTAAGTGCCACAGTAATCATCTCGCAGCCTGCAGATTCCACGCAAGCTTTGATAAGGTTGGGATCGTACTTTCCAGATCCAAGAATAAATCTCGAGTCGAAAGATTTGCCACCCAAAATCAATTTATCTTCCATTATTTTCCTCCAATAACCAATTAAGTGCGATTATAGCTTGTGTGCTTGCAGCCATCATCACGTTTGGATAGTACAAGCCGATGTCTGTCTTCGTTTCAAAATCACCACAAACTACAATGTTGTTCATTTTTTTTATTTTCATATCTAATTTTTTCACGCCGCCAATTCCAGACACCGATATGAGCTTCTTGTCCGTTCCGATAAAATGCTCCAACACCAATGATTTTGCGTACTCATCATCTAACGCTTCCAGCACGATATCGTAGCCTTCAGTCATTTCGTCGATGTTGTCTTCTGCGATTTTGATGTTTTCGACAGAAATATTTGCAAATGGCAAAAAATCATCACAAATTTCCTTGAACGCATCGACCTTGTATTTGCCGACATCAGTTGGCCTGTAGATTTGTCTGTTCAAATTGGAATATTCGACCTTGTCGTAGTCCACTATTTTGATGGTGCCAATGCCTGATTTTGCGAGCATGAAACACAAATTTGTTCCCAAACCACCACATCCAAGGATCAGAATTTTAGATTTTCTGAAAATGTGTGTGTGCTCGGGGATTTGTCTTTTGAAAATATTCTCCATTTTAACCTCCTCCAACAAATGAAAACACCTCGATTTCGTCGTTATCAGTGACGATAAAATTATCGTAGTCAACTTTTTTGACGAGGTTTTTGTTAACTTCGCAAACCGTCAACTCCACATTAAAGTTCAAATCTTCCAATACTTTTCTCAAAGAAGAATTTTCTTCGAATGGATATTTGACAGAATTTACAGTAATCATAATTCACCCCCTAAAAAAAATAACACGAAGGAAACCTACACCCGCGGTGGTGTACCCCTTCGTGTTAAACACTCTGTGATTATTATAGCACATTAATTTGAATTTTCAAAAATTTATCCGAGAAATTTGTCACACAAATTTTCAAATTTGCCCAATCAATTTGATTATTAAAAAAGAATAAAGGGTATACAATTTACAGCGAAACAAAAGGAGGAGAATATGAAATTATATTACGCACCAGGTACATGCGCTGTTGCTTGTTGGATTGCATTGGAATGGGCAGGCGCAGATTACGAAGTAGAAAAGGTACAACTTGGAACAGATGAATACAGAAAAATCAATCCGTTGGGAGCAGTTCCAGCGCTTGATATCGGAGAAGGCATTGTGAGAGGCGAATTGGCAGCAATTCTTCGCTACGTTTTGCACAAATACCCCGAAAAAGATTTGGGAGCTGACGAATCTCCCGAAGACAAGTTCCAATTCGATGAAATCATGGCTTTTATGACTGGAGATTTTCATCCAGCATTTGAAGCGTTGTTCGTACCAGCTGGCTTGACAACATCAACTGACGAAGCAGAGATTGATAAAATCAAACAAAAATCATTTGAAACTATCGACAAAATGATGACTCATTTGGACCGTTTGATTGGAGACGGCGATCACGTTTACAAAAACAAGAAAACTGTGTTGGATGCGTATGTTTACGTTCTTACTCGCTGGAGCGAACTTACTCCAAAATCTTGGAAAGAATATCCAAATATCAATAGAGTTTCTGAGAAAATAGAAAAAGACAAAACTGTACAAGAGATCATGAAGAAATCACAAGAATAGAAAATTTTCGGTGTAGAATTATCTGCACCGATTTTTTATTTGTCCAAATACAGTGATATAATATAGATAATAAGTTTGTATAAAATTGGTTGATAATTAATGTCTGTTGAAAAATCAAAATGCGTAATTGTCAATTTTTCGGTATAAATCACATTAATAATTAATAACAAGGAGAAAATATGTATTCGAAAGTAAAAACGTGTTGTTTGGAAGGATTGAACGGATATGTCGTGGAATGCGAGTGCGACCTTGCGAATGGACTGCGTTCGTTTAACATCGTTGGCCTTCCTGATACTTCTATAAAAGAATCCAAGGAAAGAGTGCGCTCTGCGATTGAAAACACTGGAATCAGATTTCCAGTGAAACGTATCACGATTAATTTGGCGCCGGCAAATTTGAGAAAAGAAGGTTCCCAGCTAGACCTTGCGATTGCGATGGCGATTTTGCAATCAATGGGAGTGGTGGAAGATTTTTCAGAAAAATGGGCGTTCATCGGAGAACTATCATTGGACGGACGACTAAATCCAGTAAACGGATCGTTGTGCATGGTGTTGTCACTTAAAGATTTGGGATACGAACGAGTTTACATACCCAAACAAAACGCACAAGAATGCAGCATGGTCAAAGGAATAGAAAAGGTTTGTGTGGAAAGTTTGGATGAAATCATCAGGATTTTGAATGGCGAAGAAGAGTTGAAAATTCTGGATGACATTGACATCATGCAACAAGAAATACATTACGACGTTGATTTTTCGGACATAAAAGGGCAGAAATTTCTCAAAAGAGCGATGGAAATATCTGCGGCGGGATTTCACAATTTGTTGATGATTGGACCTCCTGGAAGCGGCAAAACAATGTCTGCTATGAGACTCAGCACGATTTTGCCCGACATGAGCTTTGATGAAATAATGGAAACCACGAAAATTTACTCCGTAGCAGGATTATTAGGAGAGAAAAACATCGTAACAACAAGACCATTTCGATCCCCTCACCACACCGCAAGCCAAGTCAGTTTGATAGGTGGTGGTAGAGTTCCAAAACCAGGGGAAATCAGCCTCGCACACAACGGAGCATTGTTCCTAGACGAGCTTCCAGAATTTTCCAAATCGACAATAGAAGTGTTGCGCCAACCACTCGAAACAAAAAACATAACCATAACAAGAGTCAACGCATCCTTGTCATATCCTGCAAATTTCCTATTTGTTGCAGGAATGAATCCGTGTCCTTGTGGATACTTTGGAGATCCTAACCACGAATGTACTTGCTCGCAAAACCAAATCGCAAACTATCTCAACAAAGTCAGCCGCCCGATACTCGATAGAATTGACATCCACGTCGAAGTTTCGCCAGTAAAATTGGACGAACTCACAACAGATGAACAATGCGACACATCAGAACAAATCAAAAAACGAGTCGAAGCAGCACGAGAAATCCAAAAACAACGCTTCAAAAATGAAAAAATCACGACCAATTCACAAATGAACACCCGACAAATTAGAAAATACTGCAAATTAAACGACGAACTAAACTCCATAATACAATTGGCATTCGACAAATACAAATTCTCCGCCAGATCATTCGACAAAATCCTCAAAATATCACGCACAATCGCAGACCTAGACGGAAAAGAAAACATCGAAGCAAAGCATTTGATGGAAGCCATCAGATATAGGACAGTGGATCAGAAATACTGGGGGTAGTGGGGGCAAAGGAGAGAAGATTAAAATACAATTAGAGAGCTTTACCGATAAACATAAAGAAAAGATATGGAGAGATGGATTTTACGAAAAATCACCAGAGTGGGCGAAGTTCAACGGACCGTATTTTGAAGATTATATTCATTATGAAACCTTAGAATCATTTGAAAAATCTGGTATTTGGAAATATCTTCAACAATCCAATTGCAGAGCTATATTGGTAGACGGTGTTGTCGTTGGCATGGTATCTCAAAATTGGATTGACTAGAAAACTAGATGGATGGAAATAGGAATTGTGATTTACGACGAAAATTACTGGAACAAATCCATAGGAACGAAGGCCCTCAAATTGTGGACAAGCGAAGTGTTCAATGATAACCCACAAATCGAACATCTAGGACTGACTACTTTTAGCGGCAATCCTAGAATGATGAAGGCTGCAGAAAAAATCGGATTCACACAAGAGGCAAGAATCAGGAAAGTTCGCTATTGGAACGGCACATACTATGATAGTATGAAATACGGCGTCACACGTGAAGAGTGGGAAAAATTATCTCAGAAATAAAAAATAATGTAAATTAAAAAACATAAAAATATTTTTAAACCAAAAAATCTCCCGAGTTTTTCGGGAGATTTGCTGTTTTACTATTAAATCTTAAAATCTTTGTGTAGTCGTAGTATTTCTACAAGCATTCCGTCACGATATTTTGCAAGTGTCTCGTGAGTGTTGCCAATCTCATCGGGTCTGTTTTTGATTGCTTCGTGAACGCCGTCGACTGTTTTCTTCTTGATGTCGTCTGTGAATTTCGTCCATGTAGCAGCATCTTCTAGCCAAGTTTCCATGGAAGGGCCGATATGATCCAAGAGACCTTGAAGTCCGTGTTCACCGCCTCCAAGTTCAAATATTTGTCCTGGACCCATGATTGCCCAGCGAATTGCAGGACCAAATGTCAACGCAGTTTCGCAATCTTCCATACTAACGACGCCTTTATCCACCAAATCCATCATTTCACGAAGCACCACAGCTTGAAGTCTGTTTGCGATAAAACCTGGAACTTCATTTCTGATGACGATGGGTTTCTTGCCCAATTTAACGAACAATTCACGAAGAGCATCTGCGATTTCTGGGTCTGATTTTTCTCCTTGTGAAATCTCAATAAGTGGAATCAAATGAGGTGGGTTGTAAGGGTGCGCCCCGAAAATTCTTTCGGGATGTTTGGCATCTTCTGCAATTTTTGTGATAAGTAGTCCCGATGTTGCAGAACACAAGACACAATCTGGCTTTGCGTATTTTTCAAAAACCTTCACGAATTCTTTTTTCACATCGTAGTTTTCAGGAATACATTCTTCAACAATATCTGCAAATTCAATCGCTTCTTTTTCGTCGGTAGTGTATCTAATTCTTGCCATTATCGTTTGCTTGTCTTCACTAACGACATTCTTTTCAATCAATTCGTCTACGTATTTTTCGATAATCTTCTTTGATTTGTTCTCTTCATTTTCATCCAAATTATACAAGACAACATCCATCTTTCCCATCGCAAAAAGCAAAGTAAACGATGAACCAATCACGCCGCCGCCAATGACACAGGCCTTTTCAAATTTTCTAGCCATAAAATCCTCCTTAATAATTCAAATTTCCGATAACTTTCATTACATATATACCCAAAGAAAACCTCACATCACACAAAAAGAGTAGCCCGCAAGCTACTCTCACAAATCATTCTGATATTTTCAAATTATATGCCCTCACAAACATCCACACAATTCCAACTGCTAGGACAATGTGGCCGATGCCAGAAGTACCATCGATTGCCGCACGCACAATCACATCCAATCCCTCACGAACGACCTCGTAAATTCCAATCACAACCATATTTGCGATTGTGAACACAAGACCTGTCAGATAAATTTCATAAGGTTTCTTCAAAGATTTCACATCTTTCATATCTTTTGCCAACAAATACATCAACAAACTAACGACAAATCCCAAAACCAAAGTGTGAACGTGAACTTTGCCGAGATGAGTTGCATCGGTAAATGCGTAAAATTTCGTAAATTCACGATAGAACACGCCACCGATAAACCCAATAATTAAAATCGTAATTGAATTTGCGAACAAATTATTTGCCCCGAAATCAGTAACGAAATATTTGAAACCCATCCACACAATCAACAAATACGCCACGGTTTTTGGCATCATCAAAGCGCCAATCGCAGGGACAGTCTTGCTGAACAACACAACAGGAACGTAGAACAAAAACGACAACGAAATCAAAATCCACATGTGTTTGAACGCGAGGATTTCCTTCTTCTTGTACGACCAAACCACAAGCAAAATTCCCATAATCAAGAAAGGAATATTCCTGTAAATGCCAAACATATAATTTCCGTCCGCCGTTCCCCAATTATTTTGTGGCAACAACACAAGACCAATCCTTGAAATCGCCAAGCCGTAAATCAACCATTTTTTCACATTGTCCGTATCGTTACTTTGCATCCTATAATAATGATAATAAAGCACGTAGAAAATCGTCATCGTAATACTCGTCACAAATTGACCCCACGACAAAACAGCCGCGTGCGCCTCGAACCCTCCGGGACTCAAATGCGAAATCACCCTCGGAATCAAATGGAACCCATCGCCAAGACCAAGCACCATCGCCATAATACCGAATAATTTTGCGCCGTTTTTCTTCTCCAACAACAACCTCACACCAAAAGCCACCACAATCATTAAATAACACACATCAAATAAACTCTCAACAATCTTCATGTCCTACTCCCTTCTTCAACCAATTAATATGAAGCCTGTATTTTTCGATGAAAACATCCCTCGACCATTCTTCCTTGAAATTTCTCTCAATCAAACTGTGAACAATCGCCTTCATAAAATACACAAGCTCTTGTTTCATACAATCAGAATTATCGTAGAAAATATCGTAATACTCGTTTTTCGTAGCCCTCCAGCCATCTTCCAATTCGCTATTCCAATACAAATACCTAAACTTGTACAAATTATACTCGCCATCCTCAAAAATCACATCGCACACCTCATCTCCAAAAGCATCCAATGCCACGGACACATCATTGTTGTTCTTCTTCAACACAGACCTGAAAAGCAAATGCACATCCTTCGTTTCCTTATCCAAAATGTAAAAATAACTATCCATCAAATCATCAAAATATTGGTAGAAACTCCCGCGCGCAATAGAAAGCCTCTCCACAATATTTTTCACATTACAATCCTTGTAAGGCTTCGTGGAGAACTCATCCTTCAAAACCTCATCAATCAAATTTCTTTTATCTTCACTTAAATTATAAAAAGTTTGTTTTGGCATATAATCACTCCTCAAATAAAATGACACCTTGTCATAATTAAATTATAAATGACACAGTGTCATTCGTCAAGAAAAATTGTAAAAATATAGATTTTCAATTTGGATTTTTTATACCAAACAAAATGGTTAGTGAAAACCGTTGACAAAACAAATCGCGTGGTTTACAATAACCGTAGAAGAAATAAAAAGGAGTTAATGACATTGCAAAAAAAAGAATATTTAGAATTAAAAAAATGGTTTGATGAAGAAGGAAAAAAAGTATTATGGGAAATGATGAGCAATTGGAGAGGTATTATCGATAAACCACTAGATGCCTTTTATATCTTTGCACGTGCTTTTTACGACGATAAATTATTAAATGAAAAATTAGGTAATAATAAATCAATAAAAATATTATTTTATAGAATAGACAACGAGTACCATGACTTTGTTGAAGAAGTTAGAGAAAAACTAAGTCCAAATCAAATAAAATCAATTATATTGAACTTTTATAATCTAGATAATATAAGAAGCATCCATATGATACCTGGATTTTCAATTCCAACAGGAATTTCTGAATTATCATATAAATTACTCGATATAAAAAAAGGAGATAAATTATTTCAACCAAATTCTCAAGCTGGAGAATTTATGATAGATTTTCTAATTAATCATCCAGAATGCGATATTTCAGCAATTGAAATTAACACAAGTTATATATTAACTTCTCAATTGAAACTTCCTATTATAGGTCACCAAAATAGAGCATCTATAAGACAAGAAGATTACTTCAACACGGACTTATCTACATTAGAATACAATAAAGTTTTTAGCATGCCACCAATGGGAATGTTGTATCGTGATTTTGACAAAAGAGTGAATGATAAAAACCTAATTGAATTATATAAAAAGAATGATTTCAACACGAAAAATGAATGGACCGATATATTAAAAATAATATCCAATACAAAATTCGAAAAAGCCATATTTATAGTTCATTCTGGTATTTTGTTCAAAGAACGAGACGAAAAAATCAGAAAATATTTAATAGATAATGGATATATTGAAAGCGTCATTGAACTTGCACCTAGATTATTCACGGGAATAGGCATATCAACTAATATTTTATTGATATCAAAAAACAACAAAAAAGTAAAAATGGTCGATGCTAGTGAAATCTATCATAGCGATAAAATGGTTAATAAAATTACAAAAGATGATGTAGAAGTAATCTTCGACGCTTATAAAAATGAATCTACAATTTCAAAAGAAGTATCACCAGAAGAATTTGAAGACAACAACTATAGTTTTATCCCAAGAAGATACACTAATGAAGAAATAGACTTGAAAAACTATGTGTATCTAAAAGATATTACTAAAATCAAACGTGGATATGCTAATTTAAAGAAATCCGATTTATATAAGAGAATATCCAGAGAAAATACCAATAATAAAATCATAGCCGCTGGGGACATTGATGACAACTTCAACATCGCAGATTTAACAAGCTTGACTGAAATTGAAGATAAAGAAGAAACATATTGTGTAAAAGACGGCGATATAATCTTTTCAAGAGGGGGAAGTTACAACTCACTTTTAATCAGAAATTCTGGAAATTACAGGATTCTTGTCAACGGTACACTCTACATTTTAAATTGTGACGAACAAAAAATTGACCCGTATTATTTGCAAATGTATCTTGCAAGTGATCATTGCCTCAGCCAGATCGAATCCCTAAACACAGGCAAATCAATCCAATTCATGAGCATTAATCAGCTTGGAGAATTAAAAATTCCAAAAGTGTCAAAAGAAAAAGAGAAAGAATTGTCCCAAAAATATAAAATGATTTTAGATAAAAAAGAAATTATCAGAATACAGAAAATAAAACTTGAAGAAGATGTAAGTGAACTTGTAAGTGAGGTGATTTAGAATTGGATAGAAATCCTATAATCGCCGAAGCTATATCTAGAATTACGAGTGAACTCATAAAAGATCAAACAGACGAACAATTCTGCATGCTTCTTGAAAAATACGGCTTAATTAACCTAATTCCGCAAACAGCTCCTTACTTTTATGATACACAGAAAAACGGAAACATTATAATGTTCGGAGATTCTAAAATTAAAACTAAAGAAATAAACGGATGTTTAAAATCATATGGAATAAGCAAAGACAGATTTGAGCATGTTCCATATGATGAAGTCACAAACTACAATTTTAAAAATCTTGAATATAACAACAACTATAGATTAATAATGGTGGGACCTGTACCTCACAGTGCGAAAGGAATGGGAGACAATAGCAGCGTCATTGAGTGGCTTACAAACAATAGAAACATAGCCAAGACTATAATATTAGACAATTTAAAAATCACCAAAACATCATTCAAAAGCGCAATTGAAAAAGAAGTTGAATCAGGATATTTAGCACAAGGGTAATCTTTGTTAGTAACGTATTTTTAAATTTTAACCAAACTGAAACGTATCTTTAATATGCTATAATAAAGAAAACATTTACAATAAGCCATATTGAATGTAAAGTTAAACATGGAATTTTCATATAATAAGTTGTTGAAAAACTGATAGATAATAAAATTAAAAAGACAGAACTACAAGAATTTGCAGGTATTACATCAAAAAACTATTGCAAGAATAAAAACAATCAAGGAGTTAAAAATACAATGGCAGTAAAAAAATCAGAATTATACTCCCTTTTATGGGATGCAGCAAATAAACTCAGAGGTGGAGTGGAACCGTCAAGATACAAGGATTATGTTCTACTACTTTTGTTTTTCAAATACGTTACAGATAAATACAAAGGACAAAGATACGGTGAATTTGAAATAGGAGAAGGAGCTTCCTTTGATGATATTATAATGGCAAAGGGAAAGCCAGACGTAGGCGAACGTGTAGACAAAATAATTCAAAAATTTCTAGAAATAAATAACCTAAAAGGTGCGCTTCCAGATGTTTCGTTTAACAACCCTGAAGAATTAGGAAAAGGAAAAGAATTAGTTGACAAAGTATCAGGATTAATTGCGATTTTCCAAAATCCTGCCATAGATTTCAAGAAAAACAGAGCAAGTGGCGATGATATTATCGGAGATGCTTATGAGTATTTCATGATGAAATTTGCACAGGAATCTGGAAAAAGCAAAGGACAGTTCTATACGCCAAGTGAAGTTTCGAGAGTGATTTCCAGACTTATTGGTATTGGAGATATTGAAAATTCACCAAATAAGAAATGGACGTTACACGATCCAGCCGCAGGAAGCGGAAGTTTATTAATAAGAGCAGCAGATGAAGCACCTGTCGATAGTAACGGCGACTCTATTGTAACTATATACGGACAAGAAAAATATTCAGACACGGCAGGTCTTGCCAAGATGAATTTTATTCTACACAACAAAGGAACTGGAGAAGTTCATAGCGACAATACATTATCAGCTCCGTATTATACTGATGATTTTGGAGAATTGCGAAAATTCGATTTTATAGTTATGAATCCACCTTTTTCAGACAAGGATTGGTCAGATGGAATCAAAGCAGATGAAGACACATATCATAGATTTGATGGATACGGCATACCTCCAGAAAAAAACGGAGATTATGCATGGTTTCTGCACGTTTTAAAAGCATTAAACGAAAATGGAAAAGCTGGAATAATTCTTCCTCACGGAGTTTTGTTTAGAGGAAATGCAGAAGAAACCATAAGAAAAGAAATATTGAAGAGAAAATACATTAAAGGAATTGTAGGACTTCCTTCAAACTTGTTCTACGGAACAGGAATACCAGCTTGTATAATAATTATCGACAAAGAAAATGCTGATAAAAGAGAAGGATTGTTTATGATAGATGCAAGTGACGGATTCAAAAAAGACGGCGATAAGAACAGACTCAGAGAACAAGACATCGAAAAAATCGTACAAGTTTTTACTAATAAAACTGAGATTAAAGGATATTCACGATTTATCGCTTACAAAGAAATCATAGAAGACAATAATGCGAACCTAAATGTTCCAAGATATATTAGCAAAATCAACAAAAATTTACCTCAAAACATCAACTCACATCTAAATGGCGGAATACCAGAAAAAGACATCGACTCGATGGAAAGATTGTGGAATATATCCAGTGAATTAAGAAATAAAATTTTTGAAGAAAGAGAAAACGCAAATGTATACGACTTGAAAGTAGAGCCAGACAGCATAGAAGATCTAATATTTGAAGACGAAAAAATCAAAAAAGTAATACAAGAAGAAACAATAGACATATTCAATACTTGGAAACAACAATCAGAAACCATATTGGAAAATATTGACAGTACAATAATTCCCAAAAAATTAATAAGAGAACTAGGATTTTCGATATTAAAAGCCTACGAAAAATCCAAACTATTAGACAATTATGATGCGTATGATTTTCTATTGAACTATTGGAATGAAAAAATGCAAGATGATGTATACCTAATAAAAGCATCGGGATATGAAGCAGGTGCTGAAATAGATAGGAAATATGGCAAGAAAAAAATAAAAGACGAACAAGGAATCGAAATAGAAATAGAAGATAAAAAGAAATTCAAATCATTTGATGGACTTTTAATTCCTAAAGAAATTATAGAAACAGAATACTTCAATGATGAACTAGAAGAAATATCAGCCATAAACTCAACAATTTCAGAAATAGATGAGAAAATGAATGAAATATTCGAAGAAAATTCAGGAGAAGATGGACTTATCAATGATGCAATCAATGATAAGGGAAATATCACCAAGAAAAGCTTAAATGATAGAATCAAACAAATCGACAAAATCAAGGACAAGGAAGAATATGAGCTACTCATTTCATATCAAAACTTATTAAAGAGAAAAGATTCACAAAATAAAGAACTAAAATCAAAAACAAAATCACTCGATGAAAGAATTGAAGAACAATACAGTAAACTAACGGAAAAAGAAATAAAAAACTTGTTAGTTGACAAGAAATGGATGGCGAGAATCAATAATGATATAAAAGATGCTGTAGATAGCGAAATAAATAATATTGCAGCTAAGCTTGTAGAAATATCTAAACGCTACGAAACAACATTGTCACAACTTGAAGAAAAGGCCGAAAACTCACGAAATGATGTAAGAAATGCATTGGAAAGGATGGGATATTCATGGTAGATTATCCTGAAAAAATAGAGTTCTTGCTCTACAAAAACGAATTGTCAGAAGCCAAAATTCAAGTTGTCGTAAAAGATGAAACCATTTGGCTAACACAAAAAGCAATGTCGGAGCTTTTTGGAGTTGGGGTTCCTGCCATCTCCAAGCACCTATCAAATATATTTAAAGAAGGAGAATTGGATGAAAATGTGGTTGTTTCCATTTTGGAAATAACCACTAAACATGGAGCAATTGAGGGAAAAACACAAGAAAAGAAAACCAAATTCTATAACTTGGATGCCATTATTTCTGTAGGTTACCGTGTCAATTCGAGACAAGCTACCAACTTTAGAATATGGGCTACCAATGTACTCAAAGAATATATTAGAAAAGGATTCGTACTGAATGACGAAATGCTATCTCAAGGAAAAAGCACCTTCGGTACAGATTATTTCAGGGAACTTCTAGAAAGAGTACGTTCAATCAGAGCAAGTGAACGTAGGATTTGGCAACAAATAACAGATATATTTGCTGAATGCAGCTTTGATTACGACAAAAATTCTGAAATTACGAGAAATTTCTACGCAATGGTACAAAACAAATTTCACTATGCAATTACAGGAAAAACAGCAGCTGAAATTATCTACGAAAAAAGTGATTCAACGAAAAACAATATGGGACTGACAACGTGGAAGAATTCACCAGACGGTAGAATTTTAAAAACCGATGTAACAGTAGCCAAGAACTATCTATCAGAAAAAGAAATCAGAAAACTGGAAAGACTTGTTACAGGATATTTTGATTACGTAGAAGATTTGATAGAAGATGAGGTGCTTTTGGGAATGGAAGATTTCTCATCATCATTAAATGATTTCTTGAATTTTAGAAGATACAAGATTTTATCGGGAAATGGTCACATCAGCGCAAAAAAAGCACGAGAAAAAGCCATTGGTGAGTACATGATATTCAACAAAAATCAATTGATTAATTCTGATTTTGATAAGTTTATTAAAAAGAATAGACTTGAAGGCGGTGAGAAAGATGAGTGATTATCCAAAGGATTGGGAAGAGGTAAAACTTGTGGACATACCCATTCAAATAAAAAAGGGTGACTTAATTACAAAAAAAGAAATTGCTAATGGAAAAATTCCTGTAATTGCTGGTGGTAAATCACCTGCATATTATTGCAATAGATATAATCGAGAAGGGACTACTATTACAGTTAGTGCATCTGGAGCAAATGCTGGTTATGTAAACTTATTTTATGGTCAAATATTTGCGTCGGATTGCTCAACTATTGAAGAAGATCGCAGTTATTGCATAGAATATATCTATTATTTAATGGCCAAAGAACAAGAAAATATCTATAAATTGCAAACTGGAGGAGCTCAGCCTCATGTTCATCCTAAAGATATTAAAAAATTAGAAATAATATATAGCAGAAATATTGAAGAACAAAAATCCATCGCTGAAACTCTAATGACATTTGATAGGCACATTGAAAACCTTGAAAAACTTATTGAAAAGAAAAAAATGATTCGTGATGGTGCGGTTGAAGATTTGATGACAGGAAAGACAAGGCTTGACGGATTTGATGGTGAGTGGGAGAAATTATTACTTGGAGATATATTTAAAATCAATATGTGCAAAAGGGTTTTTTCTTATCAAACAGTAAAGAATGGGAAAATCCCGTTCTTTAAAATTGGTACATTTGGTAAAAAAGCGGATGCATATATAAGTGAAGAACTTTTCAATCAATACAAACATTTATATCCATATCCAAGCAAGGGAGATAGTTTGATATCAGCTTCTGGTTCTATAGGAAAGATAGTTGTTTACAATGGAGAAAATTCATATTATCAAGATTCTAACATTGTTTGGTTAAAAACTAATCTTAATATAGTAGATAAATCATTTTTATATTTCTACTTAAGAACATTTCCTTGGAAGATTACTGAAGGGACAACAATAAAAAGATTGTATAATAATATTATTTTAGAAACTGAAATAAATTTACCAACTGACATAAAAGAACAACAAGCCATCGCATCTATTCTAACATCAATGGATGAAGAAATAGAAAACTTAGAAAAAGAAAAAGCAAAGATTGAGAAAATAAAAGCAGGAGCTATGGATGATTTACTAACTGGTAGAGTTAGGCTTATCTAGGAGGTAAGTATGAGTGTAGATAAGGAGATAAAATTACAAGAGCGAGTCCTCGAAGTTATGAAAGAGGATTTGGGATATAGATATATCGGAAATCTTAAAAATTACGATAATAAATCCATAAGAGAATATGAATTTGAAAGAAATCTAGAAAAAAGAGGATATTCATCTCGATTAATCAAACTTGCCTTAAATGAAGTAAGAAAGGTAGCTTATAATCAAACGTCAGGTCTTTATCAAAATAATAAAGCTTTTTATTCACTTCTTAGATACGGTGCACAGGGATTACAAGATGAAAACAAAAACAGAGTTACTGTTGATTTGATTGATTGGGATAATATCGAAAACAATGATTTTGCTGTGGCAGAAGAGGTAAGTGTTTTATGTTTAGATAATAAAAGGCATAAACGTCCTGATGTTGTTATTTATGTTAATGGGATAGCCTTGGGCGTATTTGAACTTAAACGTTCCTCAGTAAGTATTGGAGAAGGTATCAGACAGAATCTTACTAATCAAAAAGATGAAAACATAGCAACGTTTTTTAATACTGTCCAATTTACTTTTGCGGGTAATGAAGCCGAAGGTTTGAAATACGGAACTATATGTACGGCTGAAAAATATTATCTACAATGGAAGGAAGACGATAATGCAAAGGATGCGTTGAGTAATAAAATAAAAGAACTACAAGGTGACGAACCTAATAAATTAAGAGATGGAATAATATCTATTTGTCAAAAAGAAAGATTTCTATCGTTGATTTATGATTTTGTTATTTTTGATGCAGGTATAAAGAAACTTGCTCGTCACAACCAATATTTTGCAAATATTGCGGCTAGGGATTTTATTAAAAGAAAAGAAGGCGGAATTATTTGGAATACGCAAGGATCCGGCAAGTCTCTTATTATGGTGTGGCTAACAAAATGGATTATAGAAAACATAGAAGACAGTCGTGTTGTAATTATTACCGATAGAGATGAGTTAGACGATCAGATTGAAGGATTATTCTCCGATGTAGATATTAGTATAGCAAGGGCAAGGTCAGGTAAACATTTAAGAGATTTATTAAACACATATGATGAGTCAATTATTTGTTCTCTTATTCATAAATACGGACATAATGCTGGTAATCAATCTGATGTTGATTTATATGTCAAGGAATTGGAAAAAAGTTTGGGTAGTGATTATGAGGCCAAGGGAAATATTGTGGCTTTTATTGATGAGTGTCACAGAACAAATTCTGGTAAGCTTCACAAGGCTGTGAGAACTTTGATGCCTAATGCTACTATTATTGGTTTTACGGGAACTCCTCTTTTAAAAAAGGACAAGCAAACTAGTCGTGAAGTGTTTGGGGAATTCATCCACACTTACAAGTTTGACGAGGGTGTAGAAGATGGAGTTGTACTTGATTTAAGATATGAAGCAAGGGATGTGGATCAAAATCTGACTAATCAATCAAGGGTTGATGTTTGGTTTGAAACAAAGACGAAGGGTCTGACTGATTATGCAAAAAATAAGCTTAAATCATCATGGGCATCGTTGAACAAGCTGTATTCATCAAGACAAAGATTGGAAAAAATTGCGGCTGATATTATTTTTGATATGGAAACGAAGCCTAGGTTGTCTTGTGATCGAGGAACGGCCATGCTTGTCGCTGGTGATATTCTTCAAGCTTGCAAGTATTGGGAGATATTTCAATCGAATGGATTTAAGAAGTGTGCGGTGGTGACTTCATACGAACCGAATGCAGCGAGCGTAAGAACGGCCACGTCTGATTTGAACGAACAAAGTGAAAGCGAATACAAAAAAGAAATCTACGAAAGAATGTTAGCTGGTAGGTCTACTTCTGATTATGAAAGTGAAGTAAAGAAAAAGTTCAAGGAAGAGCCTGCGAATATGAAACTTTTAATTGTTGTGGACAAGCTGTTGACAGGTTTTGATGCTCCAAGTGCGACGTATTTGTATATTGATAAATCCATGAGAGATCATGATTTGTTCCAAGCTATTTGTAGAGTAAACAGACCAGATGGTGAAGACAAAGATTACGGTTATATTGTTGATTACAAGGACTTGTTCAAGAATGTTCAGCTTGCAATCACTGATTATACGAGTGGAGCGTTTGAAGATTACGCAGCTGAGGATGTGGATGGACTTATTAAGGGTCGTTACGAGGAAGCAAAGGCAGAAATGGTAGGAGCGAGGGCTTCTCTTAATGATTTGTTTTCAAACATAGAGGATAAATCAGAGGATTCCAAAATTATTGAGTATTTCTGTGGAGACAAGGAAGATGATGAGACTTATTTGGGTAGAAGAGAAGTGTTTTATTCAATTTCATCGTCATACACGAGAGCTTTTGCAAATTGTTGTGATAAGTTGGTTTCAGATTTCGGATATAACGATAAGGAAGTTAATAAATTAAGAAATGAAATAACAAATTACAACAAGATTAAAGAAATGATAAAACTTGCTAGCTACGATTATATAGATTTGAAACCTTATGAATCAGATATGAGATATATTTTGGATACTTATGTGATGGCTGAGGACAGCACTATTATTAGTGAATTGGAAAATATGTCGTTGGTAGAGTTATTGCTAAGTAGTGACACGAAATCTCCAATTGACCAAATTGTAGATGGCCTTCCTGGAGATGATAATGCAAAATCTGAGATTATCGAAAACAATTTAACTTATGAAATCGTCAAAAGAAAGTCTTCTAATGAAGTATATTATGGGAAATTATCGGAAATGTTGGAAGAAGTTATTGAGCAAAGAAAAATTGGCGTTATAAGTTATGAAAATTATCTTAAAGAAGTAACTAAAATAGCGCAGAATATAATTCATCCAGAAGACAGCGATAATTATCCTGATTATATAAAGGATAGCGAAGCGAAGAGAGCTATTTATGATTATTTAGGAGATGAGGGCGGAGATCTTGCGTATAAATTAGATAGTGCAATAAAAACTTCGATACAACCAGATTGGATGACCAATAGACAAAAACAAAACAAAATAAAAGGCTCTATATATGATGTGTTGTGCGAACATGGAAAAGATGAAAACTTAGCCGATGATTTGACGGAAAAAATTTTTGATATAGTAAAAAGTCAGGATGAGTATCGTGAAATATAATGAAATAATTGATGGATTAGGTGTAGAAATTCACAAAAAAAGCAATTTGAAAAATTTGTATATAAGAATATTTCCGCCTGATGGAGATGTGAAGGTAAGTGTTCCTTTAAAGTGCACAGATGAAGAAATCAAATATTTCGTATTAAAGAATATGACCAAAATAAAAAATGTTAAAGAAAAATTTCGAAATCAACCACGACTATCTAAACGCGAATATGTGTCTGGAGAATCGTGTTATTTATGGGGGAAGACATATATTTTAGAGGTAGTTTATGAGAATAAAAAGCCTGAGGTTGTGGTTACTCCGAAAAAAATTATTCTAAGAGTACGAGAAGGTTCGGATGTTAAAAAAAGAGAGTCAATAATTAATGAATGGTACAGGAATGAGCTCAAAAGAGTTTTAAAAATTGTTTCAAAAAAGTGCGAGAAAAACACTGGACTGATAGCAAATGAATATAGAGTAAAAAACATGAAGACTAAGTGGGGGACTTGTAATATTAACAAGAAGAGGGTTTGGATTAATCTCCAGTTAGCAAAAAAACCTATCGAATGTTTGGAATATGTCGTAACTCATGAATTGGTCCATTTATTAGAAAGAAATCACACGAATAGATTTTATGAGTTACTTGGAGAATATTATCCTGAGTGGAAAGTAGCACGAAAAATATTATCGGAACAACCACTCGATTATGTAGAATAGAAATAGGTTTTAATTTCTTAAATTTCCCCCAAAAAATGTAATTTGTTAACGTTTGTGATATAATAAAAATAACTAAAAATTTTCGGGAGGCATAAATGAGTAAAGCTAAATTTGAAAGAACAAAACCACATGTTAACATTGGTACAATAGGTCACGTTGACCACGGTAAGACAACATTAACAGCAGCAATCACACTTGTATTAAACAAGAGAATGGGCTCAGGAGAATTCGTTGACTACGCTAACATCGACAAAGCACCAGAAGAAAGAGAAAGAGGAATCACAATCAACACTTCTCACGTAGAATACGAAACAGAAAAAAGACACTACGCACACGTAGACTGTCCAGGCCACGCTGACTACGTTAAAAACATGATCACAGGAGCAGCACAAATGGACGGAGCAATCCTAGTAGTAAGTGCAGCAGACGGTCCAATGCCACAAACAAGAGAACACATCTTGTTAGCAAGACAAGTAGGCGTACCAAAAATCGCAGTATTCTTAAACAAAGAAGACCAAGTTGACGACCCAGAACTAATCGAATTAGTAGAAATGGAAGTACGTGAACTATTAAACGAATATGAATACGAAGGAGACGACACACCAATCGTAGTAGGATCAGCATTAAAAGCACTAGAAGATCCAGACGGAGAATGGGGAGACAAAATCATGAAATTGATGGAAGAAGTAGACGAATGGATCCCAGCTCCAGTAAGAGACGTTGACCACCCATTCCTAATGCCAGTAGAAGACATCTTCACAATCACAGGACGTGGAACAGTAGCTACAGGTAGAGTAGAAAGAGGAAAAGTAAAAGTTGGTGACAACGTAGAAATCGTAGGACTTACAACAGAAAAAAGAACAGTAGTAGTAACAGGTGTAGAAATGTTCAGAAAACAACTTGACGAAGCAGAAGCAGGAGACAACATCGGAGCATTACTAAGAGGTGTACAAAGAGAAGAAATCGAAAGAGGACAAGTACTAGCAGCACCTGGAACAATACACCCACACACAAAATTTGAAGCAGAAGTATACGTATTAACAAAAGACGAAGGTGGAAGACACACACCATTCTTCTCAGGATACAGACCACAATTCTACTTCAGAACAACAGATGTAACAGGAAACATCGAACTAGAAGAAGGCGTAGAAATGGTAATGCCAGGAGATAACGCAAAATTCATCATCGAATTGATCACTCCAATCGCAATCGAAGAAGGACTAAGATTTGCCATCAGAGAAGGCGGTAGAACAGTAGGAGCAGGCGTTGTTTCTAAAATTATCGCATAATATTTAACTAGATTAATTTGACAAGCTGAGCATCCGTTTTTAATGGATGCTCTTGTTTTATACTTGATTTACAAGGAGGATTTTATGAACGATTTAACAAAAATATTGTTTGACTATTTCAAGGATAACGATATCGACCCAAATAAAGTTGCAAATATTATTGAAGATGCAAAAATCAATGTGCTTGATGAAATGTTTGGAGAAGAAGGAGAATGGGTGCTTAAAAAACTTGGCAGCGTTGAAAGCTTTGACAAGGAAAAAATCTTCCATTCAATAGCCCAAACATCCGATTCTTCTGGAGCGAAGATGAATGCTTCCGATGTGAACATTATCGTTGAAGATGTGTTGAAGAAAATGAAATCTATCAAGAGAAATGTATATCCAACAACAGAAATCAGAGGATATGTCGAAGAAGCTTTAAAAGAAGAAGGCTACGGAAAAGTGCTAGAAGCATACAAAAATATTTAACAAGAGGCAAAAATGAACACGAAATTATTGAAAAAAGTCTTGGCATCGACGCTTGCACTTTCCATGATACTACCAATTGGAGTTGTAAATGCCGATAAACAAAACACGCAACAAAAAGAAAAATCACAACAGACTACAAGAATATCAGGCAAAGATAGAATCACAACGTCTGTAGAAATATCCAAATCAGCATATACTACATCAGAAAATGTCGTACTTGCAAGTGGATTCAACTTTGCAGATGCATTATCAGCAGGACAACTTGCATCAGCACTAGACGCACCACTTTTATTGTCATCACAAGATAAACTTGACTCACAAACAAAAAACGAAATCGAACGTTTGAAAGCGAAGAAAGTTTTTGTTGTAGGTGGAGATAATGCAATCAGCAAAACTGGAATTGACACAACATTAAAATCAGAAAAGATTGACGTAACAAGACTTGAAGGACAAGACAGATACTCAACATCCCAAAAAGTCATGGAAAAAACAAAAGAAATCATCAACCCAGAATATTTGTTGATAGCAAGTGGCAAGAACTTCCCAGACGCACTAGCAGCGACAGGATTTTTTGTAAACCACAAATCAGTAATGGTTTTAAGCGATGGATTAACATATCCACAATCAAACCTACAAGAAATCGCAATCGGTGGGAAAAACCAACTACCACTAAAAGGCTTCAAAGGAAAAAGAGTTTCCGGAAAAGACAGATATGAAACAGCACTTGAAATCGCAAAACTTTCATTTGACAAGAACAACAACGCAATCCTTGCAAGCGGTCAAGTTTTCGCAGATAGCTTGTCAGCAGTAAGCTTGACGAAAAAACACAACGCACCAATCATATTGACACAATCAAATAGCTTGACAGAAAACGCCAAGAAATATTTGAATGGCAAGAATGTGTTCATAGTTGGTGGGGAAAAAACTGTTGTGAACAAAATAATGACGAATATCACAGCAGAAGAAAGAGCGAAAATAGCTTCATTTAACCTTGAAGAAGAAATAGAAAAAGTATTAGCTAAAAAGAAAAATAATGACAATATCAATTTGGAAAAAGAAATCGAAAGAATCTTAGCCAAAAACCAAGCTTATCAAAATTTGATTATCAAACAAGAAGTCGAAAAAGCTCTATCAGGAAAACAAATCGGTCAATCAGTCGACTTGGAAAAAGAAATTGAAAAAATATTGGATAAGAAACAATCTAACCAAAATATCGACTTGGAAAAAGAGATAAATAGAGTTATAACAAAAAGACGATTAAAGGATTCGATTGATGGTGGCGAAAAAACAATAGCTAATGCAAAGAAAAAAATAGTACAATATAATGATGAATTAAAAAAATACAAAGAAAACCCAAATTATATAAAAAAACAAGAACTTAAGCTAAAAAAAATGCAAGAGGAAACAGAACAATACGAAGAGAGATATAAATCAGAGAAGGCTGATGCTATAAAGAAATTAGAAGAAGTTAATAAGAATATTTCATTATTAGATTACAGACTTAAGGAAGGTGCGTTCGCATTTTTCAAATGGGCTGGAGAAAAATATCCAGAATATAAGCAAGATGCTGATAAAGCATTGTCAATACTTAATGAATATTATAAAAAAGGTGATGTTAAGAAAACATCTGGAGATGCTACAAGCTATGAGAATTTATTGGCTAGTTTTGATTTATACAATCAACTTAACAAGGTTAAAAGAGATTTTAATTATCACGATGTTGATACAAATTTAACCATTATGGCAAAAGCCATGGTAAGCTGTAACAGAAATGTTTATTCTTCAAATAAAAATACATTTAGCATTACTGAAGATTTATATTCGGGAGAGAAAAATCCTATAGAATATTGGTATAATGATGGAAAAGCAGTACTGGATGAATTAAAAAAAATAGAGGGAAAGTATTATAACTATCCAGAATATATCGCGAAAGATCTAGCTAGAAAAGAATATAAAAGGATACATGGAAAAGAATCTGTTATTGGTATTCTTGTAGAACTTTTATATAGCGATGATAATTTTATAGCTATTGCAAGAAATACATCAAAAAATAGCTCCTATAATACATTCTGTCTTAATGCAGAAAGTGATGAAGTAAGTGAAAAACCGAAATCGAAACATGAGAAACATGATTGGAATTTTGATAAATACAAGAGAGTAACCGATGAATATTATTTATTACACGATAAAGAAGATGCAGAAAATTGGATTAAGAGGGTTGAGTCAGACAAGAAAGAAAGAGAAAAAGAGATGGAAGACTTAAAGAACCATGAAGACTATGAAACTCATAGAATTAGAGAATTAATTAAAATAACTGAAGATGACATAGCTCGCTGGGAAAAAGAAATTCAAAAAGACAAGCAAACTTACGAAAAACTAAAATAACACAAGGGGTGCAGAGGAATCTGCACTCTTTTTTATTGAACGAATTTATCTGAAAAATCTCAAATTGGGTATAATAGTATTGAAGGCAAAATAATGGGAGAAATTCCGTTGTTTTATTAGAAATATCATAATAATGAATTTATGGAGGAGAAATATGTTAAAAAATCAATTGAAAAAGTTGACTGTAGCGGCGTTGGTTGCGGCGATGATTGTGCCAGCGGGTGTATCAAATGCTGATAATCAACAAATTACAAGAATATCCGGTAAGGATAGAATCGCAACATCTGTAGAAATATCCAAATCAGCATACACTACATCAGAAAATGTTGTACTTGCAAGTGGATTCAACTTCGCAGATGCATTGTCAGCAGGTCAACTTGCATCAGCACTAGATGCACCACTTTTATTGTCATCACAAGATAAACTTGACTCACAAACAAAAAACGAAATCAATCGTTTGAAAGCGAAGAAAGTTTTTGTTGTAGGTGGAGACAATGCAATCAGCAAAACTGGAATTGACAAAAACTTAAAATCAGAAAAGATTGACGTAACAAGACTTGAAGGACAAGACAGATACTCAACATCCCAAAAAGTCATGGAAAAAACGAAAGAAATCATCAACCCAGAATATTTGTTGATAGCAAGTGGGAAAAACTTCCCAGACGCACTAGCAGCGACAGGATTTTTTGTAAACCACAAATCAGTAATGGTACTAAGTGACGGAGTAACATATCCACAATCTAATTTACAAGAAATCGCAATCGGTGGTAAAAACCAACTACCACTAAAAGGATTCACAGGAAAAAGAGTTTCCGGAAAAGACAGATACGAAACAGCACTCGAAATCGCAAAGCTATCATTTGACAAGAACAACAACGCAATCCTTGCAAGTGGACAAGTATTCGCAGATAGCTTGTCAGCAGTAAGCTTAACCAAAAAACACAACGCACCAATCATATTGACACAATCAAATAGCTTGACAGAAAACGCCAAGAAATATTTAAATGGCAAGAATGTGTTCATAGTTGGTGGGGAAAAGACTGTTGTGAATGATATTTTGACTAGAAAAAAACCTGTTGTAAAGAAAGAAGATAAGAATTTGCACACAAAAACTGGTCAATATTATTCTAGTTTGATTAGTAAAAAATTATCAAAATCAGAAGCAGACGCTAGTAATCAAGCGTATAATGTGAGAATCGAAGGCGATCAATTGGTTGTATCGGGATATATGTTGTATTACAAGAAGATCGATTCATTCTTCGGTGGAGACAGCATTGGTCACAGCGTAAATCATTCTTTCAAGATTACAGACAAGACAGTTTTCAGAGCAGTGAGCGGTCTTGCAACACCAAGTTATTTTAACAGAACTGAGTTTTTGAATTACTATAAATTGTGCAAGAACACAGGACTTGGTTTGGTGGTTACTGTGAAAAACGGCGTGGCTGTAAAAGTTGAAATAGCTTCATAAAATTTAGCTACAGGGGTGCAGGTTTTCCTGCACTCTTTTTTTGGTGCGATTTTTTGAAAAATCTTGGATAGGGTATAATAATGTTAAGTATAGGAGGAGTTTATGAACAAAACGAAAAACAAAAGCTTGTGGACACTTATCATTGGTGTGGTGTGTCTTGTGGTTGCATTCATCTTGAAGGATTTTGAGTTTGGTTTCTTGGGAAACTTGAGACCGATAGGTTTTGTGACGATATATATTTGTCCGATTTTGGGGATAATTGGAATTGTGCTAGCTTTGATTGAAAAAAGTGTTGCGAGAGCTTTGCTTAACTTTTTGCTTCTTTTATCATTTCCACTGCTTATGATTGTGGGAAATTTGCTAATTAAATAATGAAAATTAAAATAGGGCAGACGCTCTATTTTTTATTGCAATAATCAACCTCATTTGGGTATATATTAAACGAGGTGATTACATGAGAATTTTTTATGCGATTAAAAATATGGAGATTTGCATCAACAGCGTTGGTGCTGGTATAGAATATTTCAGGATAAATGGTGCGGATGCGATTGATGATTTGAAAATCTGCATTCCAAATTACGGTGTGGACAAGACTTTTCGCTATCCAACAGATGGGCTTTTCGTAAATGAAGAATACGATGTTGTGAGTAAATCCGAGGATATGTGCGTGTTGAGGTTGGTGCGTGAGGGGATCGAAAGTTTTGTTGTGTATCAATTTACACAAGATTTTGTGAATGTGAATGTAAATGTGGTTAACGATTCTGATTGTACGATTAAGATGAATCCAGCGGTTGTGATTGGCTGGAAAAACAATGTGGAAAGCACAAATATTATGAGTGAAATTTCTGGATACAAATTAGAATCCACGAGCAGTTTTGTTGACGGAAAATCTTCGTATTATTTTTCTAATTTGAATACGAAATCTAATCACACAAAGTTTGGTTTGAAAAGCGGCGAGAAATGTTCTATTTCTGCTAAGATTAGGATAGTTTCGTGATTTGTCGCCATCGTGTGAATATAAATTTATACGATGTTTTATGATATAATAAGAAGATAACGGAGGTGGGATTATTAATACGATTGATTATAGATCTTTGATGAAAATTTCATTGAGAGCTCTGTTGATTTATGTCGTGAGTTTGTTTGTATTTCCATTTGGATTTATTGTGTTGCCTTCTTATTTTATTAAGTTAGGATTAGAAAAAGATAACAGGCTCGCTCTGATATCTTTCGGTATATTTTTCGTGTTGAGCATGGTTGTGTCAAGCCCTATGATTGCGATTCCTATTGGATTATTCACGATTTTGGTGTTTTATTCGATTTTGAATCTTTTAAGTTCGGGATTCGATGACACACAAGCTATCGCGATTAGTTTTGTTGGGATTTGTGCGTTCGTCGTGTTGACGAATTTGCTTTTGAAATTTAATGCGGACATGTCGATTGCAGATGTGATTAGCCACAAGTTGAATGATTTCATGAAGGTTTTGAGTTCTGTGAAGATGGACGATGAATTGATGATGTCTGTGAAAACTATGTTTGAACAATCAACTAAGCTTATTGTAAGAGCTGTGTATGCAATTTTGGGAATTGTTGCTTTTTACACAAGTGTGTTGAATGTTTACATTCCACAAAAATCAAAAGAGCACAAGTTTCACGATTTCAGAATAGACAAGATATTCACAAGTGTAGTTGTGGGCTTGGTGTTGATTTCTGGAGTAACTTATTTTGTGAATAGGGATTTGGGAAATTATTTGTTGTATAATTTGTCGATATTCGGTATTTATACGTACTTATTGGGCGGAATTGCACTGATGTTTTCGTATTTGAAATCATTGTCGAAGCCTTTCAAGGTGTTGACTGTGCTAGTTTCAGTTGCAATTCAACCATTTATTTATATTTTGGCAGTCTTGGGAGCTGTGAACAGCTTCAAGGATTTGAGAAAGAAGGAAAACAATGCAAGAGCTTAAATATTCACTGAAACATTTGATTGTACAAGCAGTTTTGTTGGTGATACTTTCTGCGATTTTGTTTTATTTTCAAAATATCATAGGAACCTTGGCTTTTATCGCTTCGGCTTTTATGATTATGAATCAATACACTTACATCAACAAAAAGAACCAAAAGGTTGAGGACAAGATTATTAATCTTAATAACGAGTTTACAGATATTACGAAAAATGCTGTATTCAAGGTTCCTTTTCCACTTTTGATTCTCAATGATAAGAATAAAATCAGTTGGTTTAATACGTATTTTAAGGATTTGTGTGACGATGAGGTTGAGATTTTCAACAATGAAATCGAAAATATTCTCGATTTAAAAACTGTGAATGATGATGAGAATAATTTGGATTATTACGAAACGCAAGTTGACGGGAAATATTACAGATTTTATCCTGTTACTATAAAAGATAGTGAAGACAAGGATTTGACGTTGCTTTACGGCGTTGACAACACTGCTTTCATGGATGTTGTGACTTTGTTGGATGAAAAAAGACTGGGACTTGTCGATATTTTCATCGACAATTACGACGAGGCACGTAACAGCATCAAAGAAGAAGAAAGAACGAGGGTGTTCTCGGAAGTTGACAAGATTTTGCAAGATTTTGCGAGAGAACACAATGCGTATATTAGAAAGTACGAATCAGACAAGTTCGTGATGGTCATTGAGAAACACGAGCTTGAAAATATTATGCAGCAAAAATTCTCGGTATTGGATATGATTAAGGATATCAAAAACACGAATAATGTTCCTGTTACTTTGAGTATTGGGGCTTCGATTGTTGGAGATAATCCTTACGAAATTCACGACAAATCAAGGTCGTGCCTTGATGTTGCACTTGGCCGTGGTGGAGATCAGGCTGTGGTTGACACTGGAGAGCTTAAATATTTCGGCGGCAAGAACAAGGCTGTCGAAAAACGTAACAAGGTTAAGGCGAGGGTTGTGTCGCACGCGTTGAAGAAGCTTATCGAACAAAGCTCGAATGTATTTATCATGGGTCACAAAAATCCAGACATGGATTCAATTGGGTCTTGTTTGGGAATGTTGGAAGCGTGCAAGATTAATAGCAAGGAATGTTACATTGTTTTGAATGAGGTTGGCCCTCAAATCGAAAATATTTACAATGCGGTTTTGGAAGAAAAACCAGATTACAAGAAATATTTTGTGAAGAATGCATTTGCGAAGGAAAATTGCAACAGCAATAGTTTGGTGATTATTTGCGACAATCACAGAAGAAATTCTGTTGAGTGCCAAGAAATCATGGATATTACGAAAAATATCGTGGTTATCGATCACCACAGAAGAAGTTCCGATTATATCAAGGATACTTCGTTGACTTATTTGGAACCTTACGCATCTAGCGCATCTGAAATGGTGACGGAAGTTTTGTTCTACATGACAGAAAAACTCGAGATACCAAAGATTGTAGCAGAGGCATTACTTGCAGGAATTACTGTGGATACGAAGAATTTCTTCTATCAAACAGGTGTTAGAACTTTTGAAGCGGCATCTATTTTGAAAAGACAAGGCGCAGACAGTGTCAGGGTTAAACAACTTTTCAAAGACGATGAGAGAACTATCAAGCTCAAATCAGATGTTATTGCTTCATCGAAAATGTATAGAAACAACATCGCCATCGGAAGATTGGAAGAAGAAGTTGACGAATCCATTTTGGTTGCGGCACAATCAGCAGATGATTTGCTCAACATTTTGGGAGTGGAAGCTTCTTTCGTGTTGGCGAAATTAAAAGATAAAATCCATGTTAGTGCGAGAAGTTTGGGTAAAATTTCCGTGCAATTGATTTTGGAAAAAGTCGGAGGCGGCGGTCATCTTACAAGTGCAGGTGCGCAACTTGATTGCAGCATGGATGAAGCAGAAGAAAAGATAAAACAAGCAATTGATGAATATATCAAGGAGGATACGGATGAAAGTTATATTGACTAGTGATGTAGATAAGTTGGGAAAAGCTGGCGAAATGGTTAATGCAAAGACTGGTTTTGCGAGAAATTTCCTACTACCAAATAAATTAGCAGTACAAGCAACAAAAGAAAATATCAAAATTTGGGAAGAAAAACAAGCAGAATTAAGAGCGATTGAAAGAGAAAACATAAAAAAAGCTAATGAATTAAAAGAAAAAATCGAAAACACTAAAGTTAAGATTATCGCAAAGACTGGAGAAGGCGACAGACTTTTCGGTTCAATCACTTCTATGGATATAGAAAAAGCATTGAAGGAACAACACGGTTTGGATGTTGACAAGAAAAAAATCGAAATGAAAGACAACATCAAATCTTTGGGAACATTTAATGTTGTGGTAAAAGTATATCCAGATATTAACGCTAATTTGGAAGTAATTGTAGACAAGGAATAATTTTAAAATACACGTAAGAAAGGCGGTGAGGTAATGGAGAATCAACAAAATATTATGCCGTGCGATTTGGAAGCTGAAAGAAGCATAATCGGTGCGATGATAATTGACGAGAGAGCTGTGGATGATGCGGCGGAAATCGTGGAGCCGGTGGATTTTTATTCTACGAAATACCAAGAAATCTACAAGGCGATTTTGCAAGTAATTGACGAGAAAAAGCCTGTGGATTACATTACGTTGGAAGACCAATTAAAATCCAATAATATGTACGAAATTATCGGTGGAATTGATGAACTTATAAGCATTTCAGAAGCTGTGGGAAGTGCTGTAAATGTAAAATACTACTCAGAAATTGTCAAAAGCAAGGCGATTATCAGAAATTTGATGCGCGTATCACAAGATGTGATTGATATGTCCATTGCCAACAATTCCGTTGGAGAGGTTTTGGAATACGCTGAGAGCAATATTTTCAAAATCAGTCAGAACAGAAACCACCAAGATTTGGTTAAAATCCAAGAAATGTTGGAGCCAACTCTTGCACGAATTGGCGAAATGAGTATGAGCCAAGGACAATTAACTGGTGTTACGACTGGCTTGATTGATTTGGATAGACAACTTTCGGGGCTACAAAACTCGGATTTGATTTTACTTGCAGCGCGTCCCGCGATGGGAAAAACATCACTTGCGCTTAATATTGCATACAAGGCGAGTGTCAAACATCACGTTGCAATTTTTTCTCTTGAAATGAGTAAGATGCAATTGACTCAAAGATTATTGTCTGCTCTTAGTAACATTAACTTGTCGGAACTTGTGTCTGGTAGAGTTACTGAGTGGACAAATTTGGGACAAGCGGCACAGCTATTAGCAGAAAGCAATATGTTTGTCGATGATACTTCGTCGATTTCACTTAACGAGTTACGTTCCAAATGCAGAAAATTAAAAGCACGTGGCGAATTGGATTTGGTTATTATAGATTATTTGCAACTTATGACGACAAATTCCAGAAATGAGAACAGACAACAAGAAATCTCCACGATTTCGAGAGGACTCAAAGGCTTGGCGAAAGAATTAAATTGTCCGATTCTTGCATTGAGCCAATTGTCGCGTGCGCCTGATCAAAGACCGAACCACAGACCAGTCATGAGTGACCTTCGTGAATCTGGGGCGATCGAACAAGATGCGGATGTTGTGTTGATGTTGTATCGTGATGATTATTACGATCCAGAAACTGACAAGCCGAATATCGCAGAAATTATCGTCGCAAAACACAGAAACGGTCCAACGGGAACTGTAGATACTTTATTCGACAAGGAACACACGAAGTTTATGGATTTGGACAAGCAAATGCCCGATGTAGGAGCGTTTGATAAATGATAACTACTGAGAGGTTAACGCTGGAAGGTTTGACATTGAACGATGCATTTGAAATCGAACAATGGGGAAAACACACAGACGAACGACTTATCGATTACAACTTGTCCGATTTGGACGATTTTGAAATAAAAATGTGGTATCGCCAAAAAAGAGAAATGAAAACGCAAAAATATTTTGCGATTAGGGATAAATCCCGAAAATTGGTGGGATATGTGGGGCTGAAACAATACGACAAGTTCACGAAAACGGCGTTTTTGGGTATTGTTTTGGATCCAAATGAAATGGACAAATCATATGGCGAAGAATCCATTAAAGCTTTGATTAACATTGCATTTAATGTTTACGGGCTGGACAGGATTTTTTTGAATGTGAATAATTTCAATATAAGAGCGATAAAATGCTACGAAAAATGTGGATTCAGGAAGTTTTGTAGTTACGAGGAAGTGTTCGAAAATCAAAGATTGGATACGCACGACGAGGATTTCGATGAGTTTTTCACGGTAAAAGACGGAGTAATTTTTTCGAAGAACACTACGATGGCGATTGATAATAAGAGGTGATTTTATGAAATATAGTGTAGAAAAATTTAAAATAGATTTGGGCGAAACACCTATTGAAAATATATTTTTGAATCAATATCTTCAAGTGGCCACAGGAAATCAACTAAAAGTGTATTTGTACTGTTACAAGCTTGCCAAGGATACTTCGGCGAATGTGGATATTTCGGATGAAGAAATTGCGAAGGCGTTGGATTTGACTGAAAGCGAAGTATCAGAGTGTTGGAATTATTGGTTGGATGAGGGAATTATCAAACGATACACTGATGCCGAAACGCAAACTAACCACACGGTTTTTTTGAGTTTGAGACAATTGTATCTTGGAATTACAAATCCCGAGCCAGACGAATCTCAGAAGACTTACATTCCACAAAACAGTCAAGAAATCAAAGAAATGTTCAGAGATATTGAAGATATCAGAGACATGGAATTATCCAAATCAGAAATGGAAAGAATTTTGGAACACATTTCCACTTATCACCAAACACCAGAGTTGGTGGTGACGGCTTTTCATTACTGCACAACTAATCCGAACACGAAAAACAACACGAATTACGTTTTGCAAGTTCTCAGAAATTGGAAGCTTGACGGTATCATGACGTTGGAACAATGGCAAGAAGAAAACAACAAAAAACAACAAAGAAAAACGAAGAAGAGAACTTATTATAGACCGAAGACTAACGATATTGAAAACAAGGCTACAAATATTAACTCGAAATTTTTGAACGATTTTATCAAGAAATCAAAAGAGCAAAAGGATAAATAATAATGAGCTACGCAAAAGAAGCCAACAGAATATTGGAAGATTACAGAAATCAATCCAAAAGAGAATTGGATATGAGATTTGATGAAGTTTTTCGAAAAGTTCCAGAATACGAGAATTTGCTCCAACACAGAAACGAGATTGGATACGAATATCTGAGAAAAAGCATCAAAGCTGACAAGGAAGAATTAAAGAATTTGGAAGATGAAATCAAATCCACTGAAGAAAAAATGCACAAATTGCTCATATTAAGTGGGTTTCCAAGTGATTATTTGAACTTGAAGCATCGCTGCGACAAGTGTGAGGATACTGGAGTTTACAACGGAAAAATGTGTTCTTGCAAGAAAACAATCATGGTGAACATTGCTCGTGAGAAAAGTTCACTTAACGAGCAAATGAAACAACAAAACTTCGATAGGTTTGACATCAACGTGTTTGACACGAAAAAAGACAGCTCACAAGGAATGTCCCAACGTGAAAACATGCAAGCAATTAGCGAGAATTTGAAATATTACTCGAAGAATTACACTAAAAACGCGAAGTCACTTTTGTTGTACGGACAAGTTGGAACAGGAAAGACGTATTTGTTATCGTGCATGGCGAAAGAAATCATTGAAAATGGATTTTCTGTGATATATTTGTCTGCAATGCAATTATTGAAGCAGCTTTTTTCGATAAGATATCAGAATTTCAACGAAGCGCCACAACCAGAGGTTGAAGATATTATTTACAACTGCGATGTGCTTATGATTGATGATTTGGGAACGGAAAATTCAACAGAAACCAACATCAGTTTATTGTTTGATCTGTTGAATTACAGAATTCAAAACCAAAAAACTACGATAATTTCGACAAATATCGACCTTGATGATTTGCAAAGTCAATACGATCAGAGAATTTCATCGAGAATCAAGGGCGAATTCATACCGATACAATTTTTCGGCAGGGATATAAGAGAAGAGAGGTTCAAAAACGGACTATGATTTATGTAACAGCTGAACAAATGAGACAAATCGACCACTACACGATTCATGAAATCGGAATTCCATCGATTGTCTTGATGGAAAATGCCAAAGCACAAATTTCAAAACATATTTTGGACAAGAATTTTTCCAAAGCGTACGTGTTCGCATCTGTTGGAAACAATGGTGGAGATGGATTGGCAGTTGCAAGAGATATCTACAACGCAAAAAAATATGTGAAAGTGTATGTCATTGGAAAACTAGAAAAAGCGTCGACGGATTTTAAAATCAACTACGATATTTTGAAAAAATTAGACGTGGAGATTGAATTTGTAGACGAAAACACGAAATTCGACATAACAGAAAATGATTTGATTGTCGACAGCATTTTTGGAACGGGACTCAAAAGAGATATCGAAGGAATTTACAAAGGTGTAATAGACATGATCAACGACTCACAAGCTTTTGTTGTGAGTGTGGATATGCCATCGGGACTTGATTCTGATGAAAATAAAATCCACAACGTGGCAGTGAAGGCAGACCTTCTTGTGACATTGCAATTACCGAAAAAGTCGTTGCAAGACTATGAAGGAGAATATGTCGTGGAACCAATAGGCATACCAGAAAAATCAATTAAACATGTATTAAATAACGCTTCGTAAGAGGCGTTTTTTTGGTGGGTAAGAAGAGGGTGTGTGTGGAATTTTACGAAATTTTCAACTCAAAAATATGTTAGCAATAAAAAGTAGAAACCGATTTGGAGAGAAATTTGTTATAACCAAAAACGCAAGTAAAGGAGCGAATCGTTCGGAAAAAATTGTTCTAAATTCAAGCGAAATGAAACGTAAAAATCGCGCTGTTTGAGCGTTAGCGAGTTCGCGATTTTAGTTTCATAAGCGTTGAATTTATCAATTTTTGTAGTCAGATGAGCGACTTACGAGTTTTTGCGGTTTATTATATCTCACAATACCACAAATCGGTTTCTGCTTTTTTGAAATTACTTTTTTGAAACAATCTAATTTGCAATAAATTTAATTATTTGGTAAAATTACTGTTGCCTAGTTAAAACTGAAATTTATTTCAGGACTTGTTTGAGAGCTCCAAGTATAAAAAAACAAGGCGTTATTTTTGAGTTCTCCTATATTTTATTAGGAGGTTTTTTTATTGAGAAAAACGAATACGAAATTGTTGACTACTATAGCGATTTGCATTGCAATCAACTGCCTAGGTGCTTTTATCGCTGTTAGTACGAAGGTTCCTTTGTTATTGGATCATATAGGATCTTTATTGGTGTGTATGTTATTTGGATGGAAATACGGGATTGTGACGGCGTTTTTATCGTCTGTTATGAACCAAATTCTTTTCGATCCATTTGCACTTCCATTTGCGCCTACGGGTATGCTTATGGTGTTTATGGTTGGAATTTTATACGAAAAGGGATATTTCAAGAAATTGCACACTATTCCTGCACTTTTATTGGCTGTACTTCCAGGTGCTATTTTGGGCGCTATTATTCAAGGATATATTTTTGGTGGGGTTACAAGCTCAGGAAGTGATGTTATTGTAAGATTCATGATAAACAAGGGAGTAAATCCTGCTGCGGCATCTTTTATCAACCAATATTTCATGGAATTTGTCGACAGGCTCATTTCATTTACTGTTGTGATGACTGCTGTTAAGAGGATTAAGATTGAATCGATACGCTAAGATTGAAGAAAAATTAAAACGCGAGATTGTGCTTTTGAAAGGCAGACCTTGTTTTTGGGGCAAATGCACTTTTTGCGATTACATTGAAGACAATACGATGGATATGGATGATGCTGTTCGTGAGAATCGCGAGATTCTTGAAAATGTGACTGGCGAATTTGGTGTTTTGGAATGTATTAATTCGGGAAATGTGTTCGAACTTCCCGAGCAAACGAAAATAGACATCAAGAATTTAATTCACGATAAGAATATTCACACGTTGGTTTTTGAAGCGCATTATATTTTTAAACATAGACTTCACGAAATCAGGGAATTTTTCGGATGCGAGATTTTATTTAAGACGGGGATTGAATCGTTCGATTACGATTTTAGAGAAAATGTCCTCAACAAAAACGCGAAATTTCATGATGTAAAAGAGGTGTCTGATTATTTTGATTCTGCGTGTTTAATGGTTGGAATTAAGGGTCAAACTAAGGAGATGATTGAGCGTGACATCGAGATTGGCCTTTCGAATTTCAAATGGATTACTATTAATATTTTCATCAATAATTCCACGCCAATCAAAAGAGATGATGAGCTTGTGAAGTGGTTTTTGGAAAATCATTACGATTTGAAAGATCATCCGAAAGTCGAGATGTTAGTTGAAAACACTGATTTGGGAGTTGGTTAAACTTCCGTCAGTGTTTTTTGTTTGATTTTCATATATAATAAGATTAGTGAAATAATGGGAGGAAATATGAAAAACAAATTATTTAAAATCTTACTTGTGATGCTCGGCGTTGTATTTGTATCATCTTGTTCGAAGAAAATGCCAGAAATTACCGAAGAAAACAAGGCCTATGTGGCGGATTATTTGAATGATGGATTTAAAAATGTTGACATTTCAAAAGACGGTAGGTTGGAAAAATCTGATGTGGAAAAAATCGCAGCGAACTTCAACAAGCCATACAATTATAATGGCAAAGATGTTGTAAATTCAATAGACACATTTTTCTACGGAGAAAGCTTCGCATCACCAAAAGATATTACGCTGAAAAACTTCGTGGCGAATTTTCCAAGCGAAACGCTAGATCCTGACAAGGACAAATCCAAGATAGACGAATTGAAAAAACAAAATCCAAATGCGTTCAAACAAACAAGAGCCGATGCCAAGATTTTGAAGGTGGACAAGAATTTGGTGGATGCTGTTTTATTGAAATACGCAAATATTTCAAGTGATGATGTGAAAAACAAGGAAAATGTCGTGTATTTGAAGGATGACAATTCGTATTATGTGATGGAAAATGATGAAGAGTGGGCGTTCGAACCTGCGGTGTGTAAAATCAATTCCAAGGAAATTGTTTTGGAAGATGATATCAAATCGGAACTTAAACTTGAACAAAAAAGTGGCAAGTTTTTTATAAAATCTTTTGAATTATCTCCTAATGCTTGTTGTGAATAAGGGATTATTATGCTATAATGTAATAAAAGGTACTGTACGAAACAAAGGGAGGCAATTATGATTACTTTAGCGTTTGTAACGTTGATAGTTATTTTATCAATAGTTTTCGCAGCTATTTTGGGAGCTTTTGGATTGGTATTGGGATTAGCCGGAGCAATTGTAGGAATTTTAGTGGCAATTGGGGCAGTAGCATTCTCGTTTTTGAAAGTTTTCATAAAAATAGCGCTAGTAGTTTTGGTAATTAGATTTATTTACAGAAGATTTTTCGCAAAAGAAGAAATATAAAGGAAGTGGAGTATGGATAACAAATATTTAAAATACATTTTGTATATATTCTTGGCTATTTTGGCTTTGAATATTTTGACAGGAATTATGGGAATTACTATTAGTATTTTGAAATTCTTGATGAAAGTATTCTTGGTTTTAGTTGTAATAGGATATGTTGCAAAATTTTTCCAAAATGCAAACAAAGATATGTAGAAATAACACTGAGCAAATCTTGTGAGAGATTGTGCTTGGTGTTTTTTGTTTGATGTTTTCAACAAATCTACAATTTGGATACAAGTATTGTAATTCACATTGTGATATAGGATAATTTAGATACAGAGGTGAATTATGAAAAAACACAAGCGCAAAATATTTTTAATTATAGGGGTTATTCTTTTGGTGTTCTGTTTTGTATTATTGAAATTGCGTGGCTATAGAATTTTACAATCCAGAACATTTAGAAAATTTTACGATAGAATTGATTTCAAAATAGATACTAAAGAGTTGAAGATTCCAGAAGATGCACTTTCTTTTTCGGTGTATGACATAGATAAAGAAGAATATTTGTTTTATGAAGGCGGCGGACAATTACCAACGGTTGCAAGCTTGTCGAAACTTTTTGCGATTGATTACGCACTAACGAAGGTAAAATTAGAAGATAGAATAGAGGTTAATCAAGAATTATTAGATCTAGTACCACAAGGCTCATCAATGGCACACTTAAAGCCTGGCAAATATACAGCAGAGCAAATCATGCAAGCTATGCTTGTGCCATCTGGAAATGATGCGGCTTTTGCATTGGCATATAATATCGGCAAAAAAGACTTGGGAGATGGTTACAGCGCAAAAAAATATGTGAATTATTTTGTAAAAAATCTCAGCAAGTACCTCGCAGATGAAGGTTACAATAAAACTCATTTGTTCGATCCGAGTGGATTTTCCACACAGGCAGATACCAATTTAAAAGATATTAATAGAGTTGCACTTAAACTTATTGATTATGATTTTGTCAAAAAATGTATGGGCAAGAGTTATTTTACAATTCAAACTCCTCAAGGAGAAATGACTTGGAAAAATACTAATGAATTTTTGGATTCTAAGTCAGCGTTTTACAACAAAGATGTAAAGGGCATCAAAACGGGCACGATGGCATCATCGTACAACATTGTCGTATTGTACGAGAAAGACGGAAAGAAGTATCTAATAACTTGTCTTGCATCTCACACCAATGAAGACAGGTATAAGGCTGTGCAGGCGGCGATTAATACGATTATAAATAAAAAATAAAAGATAGAAACAGATTGGCGTTTAAAAAGCTGATCTGTTTTTAAAATGATGAATATACAAAAATCCAAAAACGTTGTAATCAAGCTATACATTGACACAAATGGATAGTTTGTGGTAAAATATACATTAATATAGTTGAATATTGCAGTTGATGAAGAAATAGTAATTATTGGAGTAATTCAGAGAGCTTATGTGTGGTGAGAATAAGTATATGAAGATAATGAATCTAACTTCGATGCGTTATTAGTTGAGAGAGCTTATGCTAATTAGGGTGGCAGTCGCGGAAACGTAATTTTCGTCCCTTGGTATGAGTTTTTTTATTGTTTTATAAGGAGAAGGTTATGTTAGATATTAAAAGAATTAGAAACAATCCAGAAGAAATCGTTGAAGCGCTTAAAAAAAGAAGAGGAGAATATCCTATTCAAAAACTTTTGGCTACTGATGAAAAAAGACGTGAAGTTATTCAAAAAGTAGAATCAATGAAGGCAGAACAAAATAAATTATCTAAACAAGTTCCACAAATGAAGAAAAACGGAGAAGATACTACAGAACTTTTCAAAAATTTGAAGAAGTTGTCTGATGATATCAAAAATTTGGATGATGATTTGAAAGATATCGACGATGAAATCAGAGAATATTTGATGGAAATTCCAAACACTCCTAACAAGGATGTTCCAGTTGGTTTGGATGATACTGAAAATTTGGAAATGAGAAAATGGGGAGAACCTCGTAAATTTGATTTCGATATAAAAGCTCACTGGGATTTGGGTGTTGACTTGGATATTTTGGATTTCGAAAGAGCAACTAAGATTTCCAAATCAAGATTTTCTGTATTCAAAGGAAAAGGCGCTAGACTTGAAAGAGCTTTGATGAATTTCATGGTGGATCTTCACACTGATAAACAAGGATACACTGAAATGAATACTCCAGTATTGATGAGCCCAAGTGCGATGATGGGTACTGGTCAAATTCCAAAATTCAAAGAAGATATGTTTTATTGCGAAAAAGACGATATGTATCTTGCTCCTACTGCAGAAGTTCCAGTAACTAATTTATTAGGAGGAGAAATTTTGGAACAAGGAAGCTTGCCAATTTATTACACAGCATTTACTCAATGTTTCAGAAGAGAAGCAGGAAGTGCTGGACGTGACACGAGAGGTTTGATTAGAAATCACCAATTTGAAAAAGTTGAAATGGTAAAATTCGTTGAACCTTCTACAAGTTATGACGAATTAGAAAAACTTACTAATAACGCGGAAGAAATCTTGCAATTGTTGGAAATTCCATACAGAGTTGTTAGACTTTGTTCTGGGGATTTGGGATTCTCATCTGCAATGACTTACGACATCGAAGTGTGGATGCCAAGTTACAACAGATACGTTGAAATCTCAAGCTGTTCTAACTTTGAAGATTTCCAAGCAAGACGTGCAAATATTAGATATCGTGACGAAAATAATAAGCCACAATACGTTCACACATTAAACGGGTCTGGACTTGCTATTGGACGTTGTTTTGCAGCTGTAATAGAAAACTATCAACAAGCTGATGGATCTATAAAAATTCCTGAAGTGCTACAAAAATACACAGGATTTGATATAATAGACTAGTAAACTAAAATTAAGATAGGAAAAGAAATGAAGGCTTATATAATCGCTAGAGGTTATCCGACGGATAAATACAAAATGAACGGAATATTTGAACTGGATCAGGCAATTGCACTCGCCAAAAAAGGCGTAGAAGTTGTGTTGATTGCTCTTGATTTCAGATCACTTAGACGTTTTCGAAAATATAAAAGTGAATATTTTATAAAAGATAATGTCAAAGTGTATTCCTTTCATTTTCCAATTGGAAGATATATCTTCAAAAGCCTTTATGACTTTTCTTATTTGGTACTTAGACATTTCTACAAAAAAGTGGAGAAAATCGAAGGAAGACCAGATGTGCTTCACACTTATTTTACAGACCAAGGATACTACACATCCAAGCTTGCAAAAGAGTTGAACATTCCATTCGTACTTACTGAATGCAATTCTGTTGTAAATCAAGATACTATCAAGCCTTCTTACAGAAGAATTGCCCAAGAAACTTACGATAGGACAGACGGGCTAATAACTGTAAGTCCCAAATTCAAAGAGAAAATAAAAGAAGAATTTGGCAAGGATTCTACAGAAATTGCGATTATTCCAAACCTTACGATTTTCAAAAACAACGAGAATTTCAAACGAGGAGAAATCTTCAACATAGTATCCACTGGAAATGTAATCACGACAAAAGGTCCACAAGAATTAATTGAGGCGTTTAACATTGCTTTTTCAAACGATAAAAATGTGAAGCTTACGATTTATGGAGACGGATTTTTACGAAAACCTTTAATTAAAATGGTCGAAGAGTTGAATTTGACCGACCAAGTATTTCTTCCTGGACTAACAAAAAGAGAAAAAATCGTTGAGGGCTACAATAATGCGGATATGTTTTGTTTGTATTCGTATTCAGAAACTTTTGGGTTGGCGTATTTGGAAGCACTATCTGCAGGACTTCCTGTAGTTGCGAGCAAGTGCGGTGGGCCAGAACATTTAATAAATGAAGAAAATGGAATATTGGTTGATAGATTTAACGTTGAGAAGTTAGCCGAAGCGTTAAGATATATGCACGACAATATTGAAAAATACGACAGAAAGAAAATATCACACGATATCAAAGAAGTATATTCCGAAGAAAATATTACAGATGATGTAATAAAAGTGTACGAAGAAGTTATATCGAAAAGGTGAGGTGAGAAATGAAGAGTATTAAAAAAATAATACCCTTAATGTTAGTACTTGCTATTGTATTTCAACCTGCATTATCAAAAGCGGACTCGAAGTTGGGATTTGAAGACAAAGTAAAAGCATATTACACAATTGAACAGGATTATTCCCAAGAATTGTTGAATTACAACGAGAACAAGCCTTTGGCTATAGCATCCTTAACTAAAATCATGACTTATGTTTTGGTTATGGAAGATATCAACGCAAACAAATACAAACTCGACGATAAAATCAAAATCCAAACACAATATGCTAAGCCTGAAGCAAGCACAATGCAACTTAAAAAAGGCGAAGAATTAACTGTAAATGATTTGATAAGAGGAATGATGATAGTCAGTGGCAATGATGCCGCAGACGAATTAGCAGTGAAATCAGAAGGATCTGTGGGAAAATTTGTCGAAAGAATGAACAAAAAAGCAGCCGAATTGGAATTGGAATCTGCGAAGTTTTATTCTGCATCAGGTTATCCTGAAAACGACAAGGAAAATTTGATGAGCGCAAAAGATTTGGCGAAATTAACAACTTATACAATCAACAATTACCCACAAGTTTTGAATTACACAAAAACACAAAAACTTGTAATGCCAAGTAGAAAATACGAAGCTGCAACTACAATTCCATTTTTAGGAAAAATAGAAGGCGTAGATGGATTTAAAACAGGAACAACTGAAAAAGCTGGATACTGTTTGATAACTACGATGAGTTTGAAACCAAACAATCCTAAAAACAAAGTAGTATCTGTTTTGATGGGAGCTCCAACAAAATACGACAGAAATACTTACCAAAAAATAATGCTAGAATACGTCAGAAATTCATTCGAGCCAATGAATATATTAAACAGTGAAAAACCAATCGAAACGAAATCAGTCGACAGTGTCGTTGATAAAAAAGTTGAGATTTATCCTACAGAAGACGTATCTATTTTGTATAATAATAAAACTGGTCTGCAACAAAAAGTCGACATCAAAAAAGATTTGAAAGCTCCTTTGAAAAAAGGACAAGTCGTAGGGAAAGTTATAATTGACACTGGAAAAGGCGACAAGAGAGAAGTAAGCCTTGTTGTCAAGAAACCTTACGAAAAAGCAGACACATTAACTAGAATAAAAAGAAGCGCCAAATACACTTACGAATTATTAGAAGCACTTCTTGCATCATAAGCCGATTTAATTCGGTTTTTATGTGCTTCCATAATTAAGCTGGATATAATACCCCCCTCCTAAGGGGGCATCCCCGGTTCGAATCCGGGTGGGAGTACCAAAAGAAAAGCCTTGAGTAGAATTCTCAGGGCTTTTTTTGAGTTTAAGATAAGTTTTCTTTTTGTTTTGTTGAAAATATGCTATAATATAGTTAACAAAGATAACTTGTGAAGGATTAACGCTGGGTCCCAGAAAGGGGTAGATATTTTATATCGAGCATTCCTATGTGCCTGGGGTTATCTTTTTTTGTTTTCTTCTCTAGAACTATTCAATTTCTTATTACCATCTTTAAGACTTTCAACAATATTTAATGGATCTTTACTTATTTCATCAACTATAAATTCGATAAATTGTTGAGAATATGTATAGCTATTGTTATTTCCAATCTTATGCTTATAGCAATATTTGTCATTTTCTTTAATATTATAAAAATTGATAAATTGAGTTAGAACATATGCAGTAAAACCTTTCTCATAAGATAATACAATATTTTTTCTTTTCAAACGTTCTTGAACAGCTGTAACCACACTATTAAAAGAGTATTTATGAGTATCAGCAGGATCTTTAAGTTCTTTCACTATTTCAATAGGTGTTTTAGAATCTTTTTCTATACGAACTGTGAAATCAGCATCATCTCTCTTCTTAGTTATATACAAAACTTGCTTTATTTTAACTGAAAATTTATCTGAATTATATTCATCCATAAGTACATCAACCTCATTTGCTTCTTTAATGAATTTTTCTGCTATCTCTGGAGGGTATTTCAATTTAATTTCCTCGTTAGATAAAGGTTGATAATGAGCAGAAATAGTTAAGAAATTTTGAGGTATATATTTAGTTATATCTACACTGTGAAATCTATTGATTTCATTAATATAATTTAATACACACGCTTGAAAAAGAGGAGCGTATTTTACTTCATAGTCTTGAGTTATAAAGTGAGTGCTTATATTTCTTAAATCAATAATCTTTTCAAGATTAAGCCTTATTCTTGTGTTTTTATCAGAATATATTTTTGCTATTGATTCAGATAAAGTAATAGTTCTTTCTGGGCTGTCTCTATAGTATATAGGTATTTCACGATTTATTAATTCGCCTTTTAGCATCAATTCCCATGCATTACAGATAAAAAAACTAAATCCTTCTATTCTATATTTTATTGTTGGCTTATTATAAATTTCAATTCCTAAGATAAAAGCTTCTATACTTTTTTCAATTAATTGACTGACTAATTTTTTGTTTGTTTCTTCGGTTTCTTTCATATTTGTATTCCTTTAAATTAATTATTTTTCATTATCGTAAATTTTGCTTTTCTCTGGTAAATATTTCCAATATTTTTTCGGCATATTATTCTGCATAAGTTTCAGGTTGTGTCGTTCTTTTATTCCGACTGAATTGTAGAATTCTATCCAGCAATCTTCGAACATTTTCTCTTCATCAGATTCTTGTTTGAAGATTTCTTGTACATCGTAAAACGCCAACTCTTTGTCCACATAAATCGCGCACTTGTTTCTTTTCTTATCGTAAATCACAAACTTTTCATTTCTCAATCTGTTTTTGAAATGATATGTTAGTAATTCCAAAATATCGTTGTTTGGTTCAAATTCTGCGAATAAGAAATTGTCTTGGATTTCTTTAAATCTAAGAAGTCCTTTGTATGCGTGAAGTTCTCTTGTTGAATATTTGCACAGACTATTGAATTGGACTGCGATTTTGTCGGAAGAGTTGATGAAGTTGTAGTTGTATTTGTACATATTCTTGATTGTCTTAGCGATAATGGTCGACTTGTCTGGGTTTTCTGAGACAAATGCGTAGTTGATGCTACGATAAAAATTGAATCCAAAATTGTCTATTATAGATTTTCTTACACGCGATGATTTGTCAACATCTGTTTCAATGTATATGTCGTCATTCAAAAAATCCAATTGCTCAGTTTTTACTACGATAATCGAATTTTCGATGTGTTTGTACTGTTCAAAAATCACGGTGAACAAGCCATCTAAGCTGTTGTCATAACTGTATCTCATATCTACTCCAAAAAACTAAGTTGCGTGATATTTTTTCCTTCTTGCATTCTCAAAATTTCTAGCAAATCGTCTTGCGTGTTGTATTTTTGTCCGCGATAAACTCCATTTACGAGGATGAAGTTCTTCGCTTTTTTTAGAGAGATTTTGAGAGAGGTCAAATCATCGAAGCTAAGGTTGGCAAATTTTCTCGCATTTATTATTCTCATCGCATAAGTTGGACCAAATCCAGGAACACGCAAAAGTTCTTCATAAGATGCGCGATTTATTTCTATTGGGAAATTCGCTACATTTTGCACTGCCCAGAATGCCTTGGGATCCAACGTCAAATCAAAAAACGGATTTTTTTCGTTCAAGATTTCATTTGATTTGAATTTGTAAAATCTCATCAGCCAATCTGCTTGATACAACCTATGTTCACGTAACATGGGAACTTTTTTGATTTTCTCTGTATATTTTGATTTGATTACAGGGACAAATCCAGAATAGAAAACTCTTTTGAGTTTGTAATCTTCATATAAGCTACTAGCTTTGTTGATAATTGTAAGATCAGATTCTCCAGCTGCACCAACAATCATTTGAGTGGATTGACCGGCTGGTAAAAACAAAGGAGTTTTTCTGATTGTTTTCCTGTCGATTTTGTATTGCATTATGGATTCGTTGATGAAACTCATCGGTTTTTCGATGGACTCATAAGTTTTCTGAGGAGCAAGCATCTTCAAACTTGATTTTGTCGGAAGTTCTATGTTGATACTCATACGATCGATAAGCCTTCCAAGTCTTTCGATTAATTCTTCGCTTGCACCAGGGATTGCCTTCATATGAATGTATCCGTTGAATTTTTTCTCGTTACGAAGGATTTCCGCCACTCTAATCAGCTTTATCATCGTATAGTCGGGGCTTTTTACAACTCCACTCGACAGGAATAATCCTTCGATGTAATTTCTTTTGTAAAAATTTATAGTCAAATCAGCTACTTCTTCTGGAGTAAACTCTGCTCTTTCGACGTTGTTTTCTTTTCTATTTATGCAATATTCGCAACTGTAAATGCATTTGTTCGTAAGCAAAATTTTCAGTAAGGATATGCACCTTCCGTCTTCGGACCAACTGTGACATATTCCAGAATTGTGTGCCTGGCCAATTCCATTCGTAGTGTTTTTTCTATTGGAACCACTGGAAGAACAACTGACATCGTACTTGGCAGCGTCTGATAATATTGATAATTTACGTTTTAATTCCATAACATCACCTATCCGTATTTTATAATAAAACAAATATTCGCACAAGTTTGTTTTTTAGGAAAAATTGTTGTTTATTGGACAAAATTGTGATAGAATTGTAAGAAATGATAAAAATTTAAAATAATTATACAGAGGTAAAGATGAAAGATAAAAAACTAATAATTGTTAGTGGGTTTGCACTATTCTCAATGTTTTTCGGAGCAGGGAATTTGATATTTCCACCATATCTTGGAAACAAAGTTGGCGATCAATATTTGATAGCTATGATTGGATTCTTGTTGAGTTCGGTTGGACTTGTGTTTCTGGGATTATTGGCAGCGACAAAATGTGGAGGAACAATTGAAAAAATCGGAAATACTATAAATCCTCGATTCTCACTGATATTTTCAACAATAATTATGCTTGCGATTGGACCTGGACTTGCAATTCCAAGAACCGCAGCTACAACGGTAGAAGTAATACAAAAAGGATTCTTCAAAGGAGCAAATTCCATTTTGCTCACAGCAATATTTTTTGTTTGTGTGTATTTATTCGTAAGAAAACCTAACAAGATAATAGATAATTTGGGAAAAATTTTGACACCATTATTGATTGCGACTCTTCTTGCGATTATTTTCAAAGGAATTTTATTTCCTGTCGCAACACCCGTGAATACATATCAAATTCAAGTCTTCCAATCAAGCTTTGAAGAAGGATATCAAACAATGGATGCATTGGCATCAATTGTATTTGCAATCGTAGTTACCAAAGGATTCATGCAAAACGGAATCAAAGATGAAGACAAAATCAAAGATTACACGATAAAATCTGCAACTATTTCAGCCATTGGACTATGTTTTGTATATGGGGGATTATTATTCATCGGCGCGACAACTTCCAATCTAAATTTGGGCAACATGGAAAGAATAGAATTGCTATTGTACATTTGCAACCAACAATTGGGAGTGTTTGGAAAAATATTAATCTGCATTGCAATGACATTGGCATGCCTCACAACAGCAATCGGACTTACGACAACTGTAGGAGAATTTTTCGGCGATATGCTCAAAGATAAAACAAATGGAATCATGTCATACGATTTGATAATAATCATATCCACTGTGTTCAGCGCGTTTTTTGCAGTAGTCGGAGTGGAAAAAATCTTGAAAATATCCGCGCCAATACTTTCAGCAATCTATCCAGTAGCAATCGTGTTAATATTCTTGAACCTTTTCAACAAAGATACATTCGAAAAAAACACGAAACTCGGAGCAATCATAGGCGCATCAATTTTTGGATTTTTAATTCTACTCAACAGCTTCAAATTGGATTTTGGCTTGTTGAAATTAATCGAATCCGTATTTCCAATGCAAATCAAAAGCTTCATTTGGATAATTCCAGCAGTTATTGGCGGATTAATAGGAAAAATCAAAAAATAGACCAAATTGTAACTATTATGTAATACGATATATAGTGCAATGTATGGTATAATATCGTTGAGGTGAGTAAATGATCAAAAAAATATTTGGCTTGAAAAACGAAATACCAACATTGTGGTATGCATTTTTTAACAAACAAACACCATTATTCTCGAAAATCATATTGGCACTTTCAGTGATTTACGTAGTAAGCCCAGTTGATTTCGTACCGGATTTCTTAGCAGGATTAGGAATCTTGGATGATTTAATCCTCGCTCCATCATTAATGATGGTCGCAAAGAAATTCATCCCCGAAGAAATCATCGACACCAGTGAAGAAAAAGCAGAACAGCTAAACTCCAAACTAAAAATATTCGCAATTGTAGCTGGAGTAGGGATATTATTATTGATAAGCTTTTTGATTTATAAAAATATTGGGAGATAAATAATTCTAAGCACGCTTAATTGCGTGCTTTTTTGTGGTATGATAGTTTTGAGGTGAGATATGGAAAAGTTTAATGTGAACAAAGACGATATGATAATTTTGTTGATTGATTTACAGGAAAAATTGGTGCCTGTTCTTCACGACAATGAATATGTAATAAATCATACGAAGGCTGTGTTGGAGATGGCGAGAATTTACGATATTCCTGTGATTACTACACGCCAATATCCGAAAGGACTTGGAGATACTGTCGAATGTTTGAAGGAATACGAGACGAAGGTGTTCGACAAGGTTGATTTTACTGCAAAGCTTGATGATGTTATGAATGAAATCAAAAAAACTGGAAGAAAACAAATCGTGGTTGTAGGAGCGGAAACTCACATTTGTGTTTACCAAACGATACGTGATTTGATTGACGATTACAAGATGATTGTGCTTGAAGATTGTGTTACAAGTAGACGTGTTGAAAATAAAATGAATGCGATAGCGAATTTCAGAGAAATGAATTGCTTGGTTATCAATTCCGAAACATTGATTTTCGATATTTTAAAAAGAGCGGGAAGTGCTGAATTTAAAACTTTGTCCAAATTAATCAAATAAAAAAATAAATCCAACTTTACTTTTCAATAAGCAAAGTTGGATTTTTTTATCCTAATAATAAATACAAGAAGTGTGCGCTGATTCCAGCTGCAATTCCTCCGATTGTATGAGATAGAATTGCTTTTGGTGCGAGTTTTCTTGCGTTTAATGTATCCATCATTCCAACATGTGTGGACAAATATCCCGACCAACACATTCCAAGCGCTGTGAAAACTGCGATGTCATTTCCTGTGATTAAATTTTTTTCCAATAATTTTGGAACAAGTCCAAGCGCTGCTCCGACACTTCCTAAAGCTGTAAGTGGGAATGCGATGCATTCTGATGAGCTGAATCCAAATAATGGTTTCAAAACAGGATTCAACACAGCGCCAATTTTTGGAATCAAACCGACTCCTTCATAAGCTGCTCCTGTGTAGACTACAGTTCCATTTTCGACAGTTCCTGTGGATGTGAGTATCATCACCAAAGTGCAAATCACAACAACCCCAGGGATAATATCCATTCCTGCTTGCACACCGGACTTTCCACCTTCGAGCATCGAATTCAAAATTCTCTCCATCAAAGTCAAATCTTCTTTTTCTTCATCATTTTGCTCTTCTTCAAGCTCCACATTTTCATCACTATCACCGTAGAATTTTTTCGTGAAATGCATCATGATTCTAACAGAAACTACAGATCCTACGACTGCTCCCAACAATCCAAGAGATGCAGCCTTCAAAAATTCTGTTCCATTTCCAAGTGAAGACATGAATGTCCACACGATAAATCCCATTCCAAATGATGTTCCCAAATTGCACAACGTAGGAAGCTGATAATTCTTGAAATATTTGGCAAATCCTTTGTCTTTTGCAAGTCCAATGATTGCTGGATTATCCGACAAGAAAGTCGTCAATATTCCAAGCGCTGATGCTCCTGGCAAATTGTAAAGTGGCTTCATAACAGGACTGATAATTTTGTTGATGAGAGCAATTACTCCAAATTCGCTGAAAATTTTGGACAAAGCACCAGTCAACACAGCAATTGCCATTATGAAAAACACGGTATTAAGCAATAAATCGTGTGCTGTTTTCATCAATGTGTTGAACATATTGCCAAGACCCATAATCCTTGCAATGTAGCCAAAAAGTCCAAAAACGACAGCGATTGTCACAAAAGATTCCAGTGATATTTCACTTTGTTTTTTAGTTTTCTTCATAAAATTCTCCATTATTTATAATATATAATTTTAATGTATTTCAGCTCAAAATACAAACTATAAAATAAAATCACGAACGAAACTTATCACAAGCAAATGCGCTGGATAGAAAATGTAGAATGCCCATTTGTTGATGTTACCTTTTTTGCCGTTGTAAAAGTGAATGATAGGAATCGACAAATACACGAACAAATACATGTACGCTTCGAAGAAATATCCGAACAGTATCGCAATGTATGTGTTTCTTCTGGAAGTCGATCCTAAATACAACAAGAACACTGCGAGGATTCCAAGCATGGAGTAATCTGTGTGGTAGTAATTGGCGATTGCACAAAAAATTCCCACAGAAATTATTTTTAAAATAGCCTTCACCAAATTTGATTGATCGAATTTTTCGATTTTTTCTACGACAAATATGAGACTTGCAGAAAGTGCCAATGTGAAGAACACATTTTGGTTATAAAAGTCAAACATTTGACCGCTAACTGCCAAATCAAAAGGAATTTCTGAGATAATTGCAAACGAAAACAACCTAACTATGTATTTCTCCACGCTTCTAGTTAGAAACATTCCATTCACGATTAAAAATGCAAAAATAGGAAACGCAATTCTTCCGATAAAAAGCATCAACGCTCCGACTGTGACTCTCCAATCAGAAGATATGAGTGTCATCGTAGGATAAATGTTGAATTTTTGGAGCATATTGCATTGCACAATGTGACTGATAAGCATAGATATACAGGCGATTATTTTCAGACCAGAACTTGATATTCCATTGTCTCTGTGCCAAATATCCAAATATTTTTGTCTTTGTGTTTCATTTAAAAGTTGCATCGTAATCTCCTTGAATTTGTTACAACTATTTTATCACAAATAAAGCACAAAAATATCTGATATAATTATAATAGGTGATAGTATGAAAATGATGATTTTTGAGAACAAAGTAGACGAGAATAATTTGTTCGAAAACGAAATGGATAATAGAAATTCTGTGATGTTGTCATTTTTCTTGCAAAAATTGAGAACGAAAAAGATAGTTGTCGACAGGTTCAAATTAAACAAAAATCCCGAAATGTTCGAACAACATGGTATTACACAGAGAATCGATGATGGAATGAAACTTCCAATCACAATTGTAGATGGGAAAATCGTACTTTCAGGAAGATATCCGAAAAGCTACGAAATACTAGATTTCCTTCACATAGACAGAAATATTTTCAATCAAGCTTACGTAAATGATAAGCGTAAATTCTGATAAGATTTGTTCCTAAGGTTTAGGAAAACAAAAAACCTGTGACAATCACAGGTTTACATAACATTTTTTAATCTATTTAATCTATTCTATTGAATCCAAGAACATTTTGACAATTTCGTGGCCTTGTTTCAAAGTATCCAACGCCATTTCGGGATGATATTGTACTCCCAAGAAAAATTTCTTGTCCTTAACATAAGCTGCTTCTACTATATCATCAGAAGATTTCTGCAACACTTCAAGCTTCTCTGCCACATCTTTGATTGCTTGATGATGAAGGCTATTCACATAAAACTTGTCGCCGAATTTTTCTTTGAACATTCCGTAATTCGTAACCTCGTGAACCAAATCGTTGTATGGTTTGTCTTGGGAATGAATGATGGAAATGTCTTTTTGTTTTTTCAAATCTTGATACAAAGTTCCACCCAAATATACATTCATTATCTGTAGTCCACGACAAATTCCCAAAGTAGGAATGTCTTTTTTGTAGCAAATATCCATCAAATTAAATTCCAATTCATCTCTAACATTTGATGAAATTCCGCATTCCAAAATCTTGTCTTCTCCATAATATGATGGTGCGACATCAAGCCCACCTGTGAACACAATTCCGTCCAGTCTATCGACGATTTCTTCTAGGAATTTCCTGTCAGAATTAAACGGAAGAATCACTGCGTAAGCTCCGTTTCTTTCGATAAGTTTAATGTATTTTCTAAGCATAAAAAGTCTGTTTTCTGCCACATCGTAAAGTGGTGTAAGTCCTATAATTTTCATATTTCCTCCAATTATTTCTCAATATTATTATATCAAAGATAAAACAAAAACACATTTTTTGATTAAATCAACAAAAGTGCTATAATATTATTATATTTGGAGAAATATCGAAGTGGTCATAACGGGGCGCACTCGAAATGCGTTTGGGATTATTTCCCACGTGGGTTCGAATCCCACTTTCTCCGCCAAATTTAAAATAGATAGCTACAATTAGCTATCTATTTTTTAATTGGTACTAAAAAAGTACTATTTATTCTGCTGTCACAACATTTCTTTTCAAGAAAGAAAGTTTGGTTTCGCTGACAAGAATTGCTGCGAATATGAATACAAATCCTATTACTGAGTAAACTGTCAATGATTCGATTCCAATAAGTACAGGAATTAAAATTCCAAATATCGATTCAAATCCCAAAATAATTGCCGCAGTAGATGGGTTTGTGTATTTTTGTCCGATGTTTTGAAGAAGTAGTGCAACAGCTGTACACATTACTGCTAGATACAATAATTCCATCACAGATCTTGAAGTTACGACAATGTGTGAATTGTCTTCTATTACAATCGTAGTTATCCAAGACAACACAGCCGCCATTATAAATTGCAATATCGTCATGACAATAGGATCACGACCTTTTGCAAGTGCACTTACTGCGATGATGTGCGATGCGAACAACAATCCGCTAAGTAAAGCTAGTAAATCTCCAAGCCATGCCAATGGATTATCCACGTGAGCGCTCGATCCCGAAAGAGATATGAAAAATATTCCCGTTATACACAAAGCCGCCGCCGACAAATTGTATCTGTCTGGTCTTTGTTTGAATACAATCCAACCCAAAAACGGCACGATTACGCAATAAGATGCAGACAAGAATCCGCTTCTACCTGGATCTGCGAATTTAACGCCCAATGTTTGTGATGAATACGCCATGAACAAAAATATTCCGATCAAAAGTCCGCTTTTTAAGTCGTCAAATTTTGCTTGGCGAAGTCTCTTCCAGAAAATGATCGATAATAAAATTGCTGCCAACGTAAATCTTATAGCCAAAATAAAGTTGGGATTAAATGTTTTGGAAGATTGCTTAACCACAGTCAATGAACTTCCCCAAAGAATCGCCACTATTAATAATGCTAATTTGGCGAATAAATTTGCTTTCTTTTTATCCATTTTTTCCTCCTAATATGTAATTTCAGATATATTATCGCAGTTTTCTTACAATTTGTAAACACCTAAACAGGCACAATTATTTATTTGCACACAAAAAAGGAGGAATATCCTCCTTGTGATTAATAAATTTATACGAACGGAATATATTTTGAATATCCTTCTTCTTCCATTTTTTCTAATGGGACAAATCTCAAACTTGCACCGTTAATACAATATCTGAGACCGCCTTTTTCTAATGGACCATCGTCGAACACATGACCCAAATGACTGTCAGCGTGTTTGCTTCTAACCTCAGTTCGAACTCTGGATAATTTGTGATCGTCAGAATAATTTACAGAACTTGACGTGATAGTTTTCGTAAAAGATGGCCAGCCGCAGCCCGCATCGTATTTGTCCTTTGAAGAAAACAACGGTTCACCACTTACTATGTCGACGTAGATTCCTCTTTCATCAAAATCATTGAAAGATGATGTGTGAGGGCGTTCAGTCGCTTCGTTTTGCGTAACCCTGTAGCTCACATCGGACAATTTTTCCTTCATTTCTTCTTCACTCATTTTCTTGTATTCAGTCGTATCCAAATTTTCATCAAAAGCATTCAAATTAATGTGACAATATCCGCCGGGATTCTTGTCCAAATAATCTTGGTGATAATCTTCTGCCAACACGAAATTTTGTAATTTTTCAACCAAAACAGTTAGCTTTTCATCGTATTTTGATTGAATGTATTTCATAACAGAATTGATAACTTCCAAATCTTCTTCATCTTCGTAGAAAATTCCTGTTCTGTATTGTTCGCCGACATCATTTCCTTGCTTATTCACAGAAATTGGATTGATAATTCTGAAATAGTGCAGCAAAATTTCTGCCAAATCCAATCTGTTTTTATCGTAGACAATTCTCACCGTTTCTGCGTGATGAGTTTGTTTTATTTTCTTGTAGTCGGTGTCTGTTCCCTCGCCATTCGCATAGCCTGTGTCGGTATCGATGACGCCTTGTAATTTTTTGAAATAAGCTTCCACTCCCCAAAAACATCCACCAGCCAAATAAATTGTACTTTTTTCAATAAATCTCATATTACACCTCTTACAAAATTATACCCAGTTAAATATTTTTTATTCAACAGAAAATTTTGTGCATACAAAAAGCAGCTTATTAAAAGCTGCTCATTGAAATTATTTTGATTTCATTGTTTCTTTGCGATTCATTGTGTGATATGAACCTTTGAATCTTTCTTTCTTTGGACTCTTGTTCCAGATTTCTTCTGCTTCAATTTCCCAGTTTTTCGCATATTCATCGCAGTTACCACAAAGTGAATCTACAGTTTGCTTAGATTCCAAATCAGTAGATTTTGCATCAGTGCTATGAACCATTTCTCTAAGTTCGTTTGGATTTTCAAGCATTGGGCAAGGCATCAACATATTATCGTTGAATGGTTGACCGTCGTGATATTTTGTAAATAGGGGAGCTCTCAAACAATCCAACAAAGATTTTTCTCTGATATTAGAATCGCTGTAGTGAATGAAAACACAAGGTTCCACATCGCCGGATGCATTAATGTGAAGATATCTTCTTCCACCTGCAATACAACCTCCAACATATTCAGCATCGTTTTGGAAATCCAGTGCGAATAATGGTTTTTCTGCTCTATATTTTCTTAATCTTTCGATAGTTTGTTTTCTTTGTTCAGGAGTAGGTAGTAAATCAGTTACAGCAGCATTTCCAACTGGCATATAGTGGAAGTACCACACAAAATACGCCCCTAACTCTATTAGGTAATCGTAGTATTCTTCGCTTGTAATTGAATCAAAGTTTTGTGAAGTATAGCAACAAGAAATACCGTAAATCAAATGACGTTCTTGTAGCATCTTCATTGCTTTGATTACTTTTTTATAAACACCTTCTCCACGTCTACCGTCAGTTGCTTCTTCAAAACCTTCAAGTGAAATCGCAGGAATGAAATTACCAACTCTTTGCATTTCGTCTACGAAATCTTCGTCAATTAAAGTTGCATTAGTAAATGATAAGAATACACAGTCGTTGTGTTTTTCACACAATTTAATCAAATCATCTTTACGCACAAGAGGTTCACCGCCTGTGTATATGTACATGTAAGTTCCTAATTCTTTTCCTTGAGTGATGATAGAATCAATCTCATCATAGCTTAAGTTTTGTTTGTAGCCGTATTCAGCAGCCCAACATCCAGTACATTTTAAGTTACATGCAGAAGTAGGATCCAACAAAATTGCCCATGGGATATTACAATTGTATTCTTCTCTGTATTTTTGTTGAGTTTGCCATCCCAAAACAGACGCATTCATAAAAAAGTTATACGCTACTTTTTTAATTTGTTTTTTGTCAACTTCTTGGAAAATTTTCATCACAAAACTATGGTAAGGATGATTTTCGTCCTCAAAAACTTCCCTTATAATTTCAATTTGAGGCGCGAAATCTCCGTGAGAAAGGTTTTCTGCCCATTCGACTAATTGTACCCCTCGTTTTTGAGGATCCTTCGCAACGTAATCGAATACCTTATCAAATCCATATCTTTTTCCAGCTTCTAGAATTTTCATATAACCACCTTTTCATATATTAAAATTTTTTAGAATCAGTTCAATAGATATATATCTTAACTTCATTGTATCTCAAACGTTAATCAAAGTCTTTGGACAAAAGGGTGTATTTGCCTAAAATTCTAACAAAAATGACAAAAAATCTAACAAATTAATTCATTTTACTCCTAGTTAATGAAGATTTAACGGTATCTTTTAATAAAAATCCTATCCTTTTTATTTTTTTCTCGATATCCTCATCCATTCCTGAAGTTAACCATCTGATAACCAAATCCGTAATTGCACTTTGGAAGAATTTAATAATAATCTCCTTGTCATCCTTCTTCGCGTGAATTTCCTTGTCCACATTTTCTATGTAAGTTCTCATAATTTGTCCCGATTTAGTGTACAAATAATCAGACAGTGTTTTTCTAGAAATAGAATTGTAAATGTGGTAAATCGCAGTTTTGTTATCAATAGCAAACTGCATTTCTTCGATAAAACTATCCTCCCAAGAAATATTATCCGATTCATTCAACACCCTTTTCAATCTGATTTCAAAAATCGTGTCTATGATTTCATTCAAATCTTTAAAGTGATAATAAATCGTGTTTCTGTTGATTCCACATTCTTCAGCTAGTTTTCCCACCGTAATTTTATTCAGAGGTATTCTGTTGAGAAGATTGATTAAATTTTCCATTATCATTTTCTTCGTATAATCCGCGTTCATAAAATCCCCCTTTTAACATAATCATATTCCAAATCGAAGAAAATTTCCACCAAAAAAACTAGCCGCAAATTTTGCAGCTAGTCAATCGTAATTATTTTAATAATTCTTCAGCCAATTGTAATGCCTTGCCAGCAAATGTTTTTGATGGGCCACCACCCATAGCAACGCATACGCCAATCATTTCTGAAATTTCTTCCATTGTGCATCCTGCATCAACACAGCCTGTAGTGTGATGAACAACGCATCCTTCACATTTCACAGTAATTGCGATTGCAAGAGCTATCAATTCTTTTTCTTTCAAAGATAATTTTCCGTCTTTAAAAACAGTACCACATAAATCCGAGAAATTTTTAGTCACATCTGGTAAATTTTCTCTAAATAATTTTGATTGTTCAGCCAATACTTCTTTACTATCCATAAATTACCTCCTATTTTTTAGACAAATTGAATTGTCCTTGTAATATAATCTTATCAAATACAACAAGAGAAATCTTAATTATAGAATATTTCAATAAATGAGGGTGTATTTATAGATGTTTTATATAAATTAAAAAAAACAATGTGATATAATATAACTATAAAATTTAGGAGGGTAATATGAAAAAGCTTTACAAATTATTAGTTTTAATGATGGTTATGGCGATAGGATTTACAGGATGCGCCAATAATTCTGACAAACCTAAATCCAATGAAAAAACTGAATCAAAAGAAGATTCAAAAGCAAAAGAAAATTACGAAATCAGCTTCAGTGGTTCATCTACTTTGGCACCTGTTATCAGCAAGATTTCAACAACTTTTATCGAAAAGAATGTAACTTGGGACAAGGTTGATTCTTCATTACCAGACAAGAACATTACAATTTATGTATCAGCTGGTGGATCTGGCGCAGGAGTCAAGGCTGTGTTGGACAACGTTGCAAACTTCGGAATGTTAGCGCGTGAAGTAAAAGATAAGGAAAAAGAAAAAGTTAAAGATTACAAGGAATACAACTTGGGTTTAGACGCATTGACACTTGCTGTTAATCCACAAAACAAAGTAATTGCGGCAAAAAAAGGTAACTTAACTAAAGAAGAAATCGTAAAGATTTTCTCCGGTGAATACAAAAAATGGAGCGATGTTGACCCATCACTTCCACAAGAAGATATCGTAGTTGTAACTCGTGATCTAAGCGGCGGTGCACACGAGGTATTCCAAAAGAAAGTAATGAAGGATGTAAAAGTTAGACAAGATGCAATCCAAGCACCAACAATGGGAGCTTTGGTTTCTAAGATTATCGAAAATCCAAATGCAATTGGATATGCATCATTCGGTATCGCAAATCAAAACAAAGGCAAATTAATTCCTTTGAAAGTTGACGGAGTAGAACCTACTGAAGAAAATATTTTGAACAAATCATATTACATTTCAAGACCTTTGATCATCATGAAAAGCGGCGATTTGACAAAAACAGAACAACTTTTCATCGATTATCTAAATTCAAAAGAAGGAAAGCAAACTATCAAAGATATGGGATTCATTCCTAATAAATAAATTCAAAAGCAAAGTGATATCACTTTGCTTTTTGTACATAATAGAAAAGTTGAGGGGTAGTTATGAGAACAAAAAACAACATATTTAAAACTTTGGTGTATATTTTTGCTTTCTTTTCCATAGCTTTATTGGCAATACTAATAGGATTTATGTTCAAAGAATCGCTTCCTTTTTTCAAACAGTACAGTGTGAATAAATTTTTGTTTGGAAAGACGTGGGATTCAATGGATGGAAGTTTCGGAGCGTTCAATATAATTCTCGCAAGTTTTTACATTGCATTGTTGGCTTGCGTATTTTCGTTTCCAATTAGCTATGGATTGTCACTTATGATTGTGTTTTACACGAATGAAAAAGTGAAAACTTTAGTGAGTTGGATAATCAGAATTCTTGCGGGAATTCCTTCGATTATTTACGGGTTTTTCGGGTTGTTTGTAATCGTGAAATTTTTCGAGAAAAATTTTAAAATGGCAGCAGGAGAATCGGTGTTTGCAGGAAGTGTCATATTATCCATAATGATTTTGCCGTATTTTGTGGAAGTGTTGACTGAAACTTTTGAAAAGATAAAACAAAAATACAAGAGACAATCGGACTGTTTTGGAATTAGCAAGGAATATTTCATCAGAAAAATCGTACTCAAACAAAGTCTACGAAGCGCATTCAGTGGGTTTGTTCTTGCATTTTCAAGAGCTATTGGAGAGACAATGGCAGTAATGATGGTGATAGGAAACGCACCGATATTGCCCAAATTTTTCTCCAAAGCAGAAACTATTGCATCACTAATTGCACTCGAAGTGGGGATGAGTGAAGCGGGAAGTTTGCACTATCACGCCCTTTATGCAAGTTCATTTGTGCTTTTGGTTTTCGTAATTATACTTGATGTAATACTTTTTGTGACTAAAAAAAGGACGGATAATTATGACGAAGTTTAAGGATTTTTTGATTAAATTATGGGTATACTTATCATTTGCAGTCGTGTTTTTCTTCGTGTTCAAGATTTTTTATTTTTTAATATCCAAAGGAATATCGTCTGTTAATCTAGAATTTCTTACACAAAATCCTCAAGGGCTTCCATTAGGAACTACGGGTGGAATCAAATCTAGCATAATTGGATCTTTTTGGTTGATGATAATTGCGATGGGAATTTCAACATTGTTGGGTGTTTTTTGTGCAATTTACAGAGTTTTTTATTGCAAATCAGAAATCTTGAAATCAGTAATTTCTCTAATAATTCAATGCATTGCATCCATTCCTTCAATAATAATAGGAATGTTTGTGTACGGATTTTTCATAGTAACACTTAACATATCCAAAAGTTTACTCACAGCAGCAATCGCACTTTCGTTGATTGTATTTCCATTTGTAGAAGTGAACATCGAAAAATCAATCGCAGAAATCAATAAAAACACAATAAAAGACAGCTTTTCACTTGGAATTGACAAGACGTACATGATAAGAAAACTCGTAATGCCAATGATTTCTAGAAATATAATCACGATTTCGCTGTTGGCAGGAAGCTATGCAATAGGAGCGACAGCACCACTTCTACTCACAGGAGCAGTATTCATGAATAATTCGATAAGTCTGTTCAAACCAGTTACAGCACTGCCTTTTCATTTGCATATGCTACTTAGCCAATCAATTGCAATCGAAAAAGCGTATGCGACGGCGTTGGTGCTTATTATGATATTGATAATTCTACACATATTGGCTTATGTGGTGCTAGTATTTTCGGGAGGTAAATTAGTTGAGCATATTACAAATAAATAACCTAGACATATCCTACAAAGAAAAAAATATATTGGAAAATGTGAATTTGACCGTTGAAAAAAACGAAATAATTAGCATAATGGGAAATTCTGGGTCGGGCAAATCTACACTCTTGTCTTGCTTGAATGGATTTTTATCAGAAAATGGCGGACAATATTCGGGAGAAATATTATTCGACGGCACAGACATCTCACAATACAAACTAATCGATTTGAGAAGACAAATCTCAATGCTATTTCAGGATTCTACAGTATTTGACATGTCAATTGAAAAAAATCTGACATATACATTGGAATATTTCTTAGGCAAAAATTACGACAAAAAAACAAAAATAGAGCAAATATTAAAAAGCGTAAACTTGTACGAAGAATTAAAAGACAATCTGAAAATGAATGCCAACAAACTTTCTGGAGGACAAAAACAAAGACTCTGCATAGCCAGAATGCTCACAACAAATCCCAAAATACTGATATTTGATGAACCTTGCTCATCTTTGGATTTGCAAAACACATTGGCAATAGAAAATCTGTTGAAAAACTTGTCACAAAACTACACCATCATAATTTCAACACACAACACAGACCAAGCACAAAGAATATCAGATAGGATTTTGTTTATTGAAGATAAAAAACTGGTTGAACAAGATGAAATATAATAAAAGATTTGAGGACGAGAAAAAACATGAAAATTATGGTAGTTGAAGATGATATTGATTTATCAGAATTAATTAGGATGTATTTGATTCCAGAAGGATGGGAGATAGAAACTTTTCATACTGGTAAAAAAGCAGTTGAAAGTTTTAATCGAAATCATTATGATTTAATACTTTTGGACTTATTGCTTCCAGATATAAATGGGTTTGAGATATGCAAACAAATACGAGAAAAATCCACAATTCCAATAATTATGCTCACTGCTCTGGAAGATTCTATTCATAAAGTACAAGGATTAAATATGGGTGCAGATGACTATATCATAAAACCTTTTGAGCCAACAGAATTAGTCGCCAGGATTAAGTCAAATCTCAGGAGAAGCTATGAATTTTCTTCTGTAAAACCTTTAGACAATGAAGAACACGAACGTGACGAACTCGTTGTAGGAAGTTTGCGATTGAACAGAAAAACTCATAAAAGTTTTTATAATGAAATAGAAATAATTTTAACGCCGAAAGAATTTGATATTTTATGGCTGTTGATGGAAAAACCAGACGATGTTCACAATATGGATGAAATACATTACAAAATTTGGAAAGATGAAGTGCTGTCAACAGAGGTAAATCCCGTTATGGTTCACATAAGAAGAATACGAGCTAAATTCGAACAATGCGGAATAAGTTCAATAATAAAGACAATATGGGGAGTGGGGTATAAGATTAATGCGTAAAGAAAATTCATATATTAAAAGAATCATTCTGTATCAATGTTTATGGATAGCTGTTGGAATTTTTATTACATTTGCTTTTCATCAATTGATAGACACCTTGATAATTTACAATATCGACACAGAAGCCGAGATGAGTTCAATATATAAGATTTATTTTGGATATGGTCATTATTTTTTCATTATGCTAGGCGCAATTGTAATAACCATCGGATGTTTTTACATTCAGAACAAACAATTTGAAAAATATCGCGATTATTTTGTATCTGGAATTAAATACATTAAAGGCGAAATTCCTGAGATAAGAGAATTTCACGAATCTCTATCCAACGAAAGATTGGATTTCATTAATATTCGAAAACAAATTTTAGAAATGGAAAACAATTATGAACTAGCATATAAGGAAAAAACAGATTTGCTGACGTATTTGGCACATGATATCAAAACGCCTCTATCAAATTTATTGGGATATTCAACGTTGCTTTACGATGAAGATAATTTAACTTATGAGCAACAAAAAAAGTTCATAAAAGTTATCTACGAAAATGTGAAATCACTAAACAGTTTGAGCGAGGATTTCTTCTCCTATTTGAAATTCAATTTAAATGAAATTCCAATTAACATCAAAAAGTTTGATGCAGAACTATTTTTAAAACAATGGGAAGAAGAAAGAAAAACACTGGTGAACGATAACGATTTGGATATTAGATTTGCAAATACTTCTTGTAAAGAAATTAATACAGACGCTGAATTACTCGTGAGGATTTTGGATAATTTGGTATCGAACGCGACCAAATACTCAAAAAAGGGTACAACCATAATTGTTGAAGTTGAGATAAAGGATAAATCATTAAATTTGACGGTTAAAAATGAAATCGAAAATGATTTGAACGTAGATTGGAAATTGGTGAAAAATAAATTTTATCGCGGAGATATGTCACGAAATCGCATAAAAAACAATGGCTCAGGAGTTGGACTTACAATTGTAAATGATATTGTAGCACATTTGAATGGAAAATTTGATGTGTACAATAAAGATAATTTGGTAATTGCGAATGTAATTATTCCCGTATATTAAAAAAGAAAGGAAAAAGCAAGAATTAATACAAAAAAACTTAATCTCTTATTTTGAAGACTAACCTATAATGACTTTATAAGGTTAGTTTTTTATTGGCAAGTCATAAGGGGGAATAGTTTATGAAAAAAATAATACGCTTATTGACATTTTTGTTGATTTTTGCTGTGGGGTTAGGATTTTTCTCTTACAAAGATTCACGTTTGATGGAGTTTTTTATAAGAGAGTTCGACACCACTGTGAATATAACCACTAAGCCACAAAATACTGAAAAAAACATTCTTGAAATTCAAAAAATTGCTAAGAAAAACAAAATTAGTTTCATAAAAGAAGTTTACAAACCCAAAAACTCATTAAAAGAAAAACAGAAAATAAATATATTTGTTTATCTTGATGATGCGATGTGGTTTAAGAAATCATTTAAGAACATTGATATCGATGAAAATTACAACGGAATTAATAGATTTAAAAATGTAACCGAGCACAGCATTTTGACAAGCAAGGAAGTTGATTTTATTGAATATTCTAAGATTGAAAATCACACTTTTAATGGAGATTATCACATTAAAGGAACGCCTTCTAATATTGGGAAATTTATCGACGAATTAAATGGTAGAAAAGAATTGGAAATTGATGCTACAATTGACAAATCTTTTTCGGTTGCTAGTGAAATCACACAAAAACAAGCCATATTATACGCGATGCTTATTTTAATAATTGTTTTTGCTTTGGCGTTCAGCGTTGTAATTTACAATTCATCACTTTCCAAGGAAATATCTATAATTTCTCTATTGGGTCATGACAAAATGAGTTTTTGCTGTAAAAAGGCGATGAATTTGTTGGCAATTACAATATTGATTTCGTCGATGGCATTGTTTGGCGTGTTGTTTTATTTGACACACCCGGGCTCGATGATTGGCTTTGCAATAGCAGTCAAACAAATATTCATATCACTTGTTTTAATGGGAATTTTATTGACAATATTATATTTTCTTATGCTTTACTTCAGAGTTAAAAATGTCAGCACCATTTCGTGGCTAAAAGGCTACAAAAAAATATACAAAACAAGCCCTGTGATTTTTAAAGTTATTTCATTTTCTGTTGTCCTGTATCTTCTAACAGTAACTGTATTTGGATTGAACGACTACCTTGCATCTACATCATTTTTTGATGCGTGGGAAAAATCGAAGAATTATGCAAATGTAGCTTGTGCGTGGCCGTGGACTTATGTTCAAAATGATGAAAAATTTGAAGAAATAGTCGCACCAAAGTTAAGTAGTTTGTGGGATGAATTGGATTCTAAAGGGGCAATACTTTTCTTCGCACCAAATATTCAATATGAAAATGATGATGAATATTTAAATAAACAGGCTTTTAGAGGTAGGTATGCTTATATTAATAAGAATTATGTCGAAACAACCAACTTGATTGATTCACAAAACAATCCACTGACGACTCATACGCCAAATTCTGATGAATGGATTGTATTTGTTCCTGAAAATATTACAATAACGGAATTTGACAAGCAAAATATAAGAAAATCACATATTTTTAATTGCGTGAATCAAAAAGACGATGTCAGTGAGAAATACATCAAAATCAAGAAAAAGCAGTATGTTTTTACGTTTGATTGCCAGCAAAATATAATTAGTCCAGATATATTTAATTATGTTTTAGTCATGGTAAATGGCAAAGAATTAGCACCTACCAGAGAGATTAAAATACCGTCACTGGTTAACGGCAAGTTTCATCCCTACATCCCAAATCCGAATAAGGGCTATGATTATTTAAAACCAGCCATTCAAAAAACACAATCGTCTGACTATATACTTTTCGTCACGAGCGTATATGACGAGGTCGTTGAAAAAATAGAAATGTATAAGACGGAAACGACCATATATTTTTTAGGATTTTTGCTATCGGTTTTAATATTGTTTGTAACGATAAAAATAGATGAAGAATCATATTTTTATAATTATGGACAAAAAATCTACGTTTCTAGATTGCTTGGGTATGATTTTAAATCTATCCATAAAACTAAAATACTTCAGATTATAGTTGGGTTTATCGTAAGTGTTATTATTTGTTATATGATAATACTATTCACGATATATTTTAGAAACTTTGAGTTTTTCGAGCCAAAAGATGGATGGAGTTTAAGAAAATTATTGATTTGTTTATTAATGTATTCTGCAAGCATTATTATTTGTTTTATATATGAAATTATTAACATAAAAAAGAACGAAAAAAATTTAGTGACAAAGTTAAAGGAAGGGAATTAAGTGAATATTGACAAACCTCAAATCTCATTGAAAAATATATCGAAAAAATATGGTAACCATAAAATATTAGAAAATATTAATCTCGAAATTTACGAAGGGGATTTTATTTGCATTTTTGGCAAAAGTGGTGGAGGAAAGACAACGCTATTAAATATTATTGGGACGCTTGAAGAATATGATGAAGGGGAATTGATTTGCTTTTCTAAACATAATCCATTTAGAAATGAAAAAGAATCTGAACTTTTACGAAGGTATAAAATAGCATATCTTTTTCAAAACTTTGCTCTAGTTGATAATATGACAGTTCAAGAAAATTTGAATTTGGCAGTAAAATACAGTAGAAGTACAGATAAAAAATCACTTATCAAAAAAGCTCTTATGGATATGGGAATAGAAGACAAGCTTAAGTCAAAAATATTTGAATTATCAGGTGGAGAACAGCAAAGAGTAGCTCTCGCGAGAAATATGGTTAAGCCATACGAAATAATGCTAGCAGACGAACCGACAGGATCGTTAGATAGTGAAAACAAAAAGATAGTAATTGATACACTTGTAAAACTAAATAAACTGGGGAAAACTATAATTGTTGTAAGTCATGATAAAGAATTTGAAAAAATTGCGCACAAAAATTTTATTATCGAAAACGGCAAATTAAAAAAGATGGAATTTGCTGTTGATAACTAATAGAATATTCGGGTTAAAAAGGGTATGTGAAAAGTTTTCACAGCCTATATACAGAAAGATCAATCAGAAAAAGCCATCGAACAACTAACAAAAGAAATGAAAAATTTATAAATAAATTATCCTACTTGCTGATTTTGCAGGTAGGATTATTTGATTTCAAACGTTAAGAAATTCTAAAGATTACAGAAAAAATGAGCAAATTTAATGAAGTTGTGATATAATTTTAACTGTTAAATATATTAATAGGATGATGAGAAATGGAAAAATCAAATCAAAAAAAATATACTTTTTTGATTAATACAACGCCCCCTCCAAGGCTGATCAAAAGAATGGATCTAGTAAAAGATAAGTTCGATTTGTATGCGATTTGCTGGGATAAAGGTGGGGATGAAAAATATGATTTCAAGCGTGATTTTTGCAAGAAGGAAATAATAAACATAGATGCTGACAACAGTAATCCTATGAAAAGACTTATTCCAACTTACAAATTCTCACAGAAAGCTTATAAAATATTGGAGAGAATTAAACCAGATTTAATTCATGTCCAAAGTTATGATATGCTAGAGATAGCTACCAAATACAAGAAAAATAACGACAACAAGGTTAAGATTATATACGAAGTGCCAGATATCCACAGATATTTGACTGATGACAAGAAGAGTTTCCCGATGAATATTGTGTCTTCTATTTTGAAAAAAAGAGAGAACAATATGCTCGCATTCGTTGACTTGATGATTATGACAAGCATGAAATTCTGGGAACACTTCGATGGGAAATACAGCAAGGACAATTTGGTGTTCATGCCTAATATTCCAAATTTGGAATTATTCAAGGATTATGATAAGTTAAGAGTAAAAAACCAACACGATACTTTCACTGTTGGCTACATCGGTGGGCTTAGATATTTGAACGAATTGAAAAAGCTTGTGAAAGCGATGGAAGGTTTGGAAATGAATCTTATGATGGCAGGTTTCGAGAGCGGAACGTACTTCAAAGAGCTTTCTGAAACGAAAGATTTCATCGAATATCGCGGCAAATTTTACTATGACGATGAGATTGCAGAGCTTTATTCGAAATGCGACTGCATATTCTCAGTGTACGATGCGTCGATGAAAAATGTTAGGATTGCACTTCCGAATAAATTATACGAATCTATCCACGCAGAACTTCCTATAATTGTCGCAAGAGACACTTATCTGTCAGAAGTTGTGAACGAATGGAATGTGGGAGTTGCGGTTGATCACGAATCGGACGAGGAAATGAGAAATGTTTTGATTAAACTTAGAGATGACCAATCATTCTACCATTCGCTTCAAGAAAACTGCAGAAAAATGCAATCAGAATTGAATCCACAAAAAAACAACGAAAGATTATTAAAAAGAATAGAAAATTTATTTTAAAGGAGAGAATATTATGATTAATGTAATTGGTTTAGGTTACATAGGTCTACCTACAGCTTTGATGCTTGCAACATCAGGTAATAAGGTAGTGGGAACAGATATTAAAGAAGAAGTAATTGACAAATTAAAGCATAAAAAATTAACTTTTGAAGAAAAAGGAATGGATGAGCTTTTCGAAAAAGCCTTGAATGCAGACATTACTTTTTCATTAAAACCAGTATCTACTTCTTTCTATATCATTACAGCGCCAACTCCATACGATCCTGTATCTAAGAAATTGGATTGTTCTTATGTAGTAAAAGCTGTAGAATCAGTATTGGAACCTGCAGAAGAAGATGCGATTATTGTTGTTGAATCGACAATTTCACCAGGAGCAATCGACACTTACGTTAGACCTGTTGTTAATGAATACATGGAAAAATCCGGCAAGAAATTGAATTTGGTTCACGCTCCAGAAAGAATTATTCCTGGTAACATGGTTTACGAATTGGAACACAACGCTAGAACAATAGGCGCTGACGATCCAAAATACGGCGAAAAAGTTAAAGAAGTGTACTCATCTTTCTGTAAAGGTGAAATCAATCTAACTAACATCAAAACTGCTGAAATGACAAAAGTTGTTGAAAATACATTCAGAGATATCAACATTGCATTCGCAAACGAATTGGCTAAAATTTGTCGTCAAGGTGGACTTGATGTCAACGAAGTTATCAGAATTTCTAACAAACACCCAAGAGTTAACATTCTTTCACCAGGACCTGGTGTAGGTGGACATTGTATTTCAGTTGACCCATGGTTTTTAGTTGGAGATTATCCACTTCTTACTGAAATAATCTACAAAGCTCGTCAAATCAACGATTCAATGCCAGAATATGTTCTTAGACGTGCCTACAATATTATGCAAGAAAACAACTTAAAAGATTTTTCAAGAGTTGGTATTTATGGATTAACTTACAAAGAAAACGTAGACGATGTGAGAGAATCACCAACACTTCAATTATTACAACACCAAAAAGAACATTTGGGAGATGGATTAAAAGTTTACGATCCAATGGTAAAAAGAGAAGTTGTGGAAAATCAATACCATGATTTGAATAAATTCTTAAATGATGTTGATTTCGTAATCGTAATGATTGGTCACGATGAAATCAGACAAAACATGGATGTTTTAAAAGACAAAGTTGTACTTGATACAAGAAACATCGATGCTGAAAACAAATACAATTTCTACAAATTATAAAATAAATTAAAGGGCGCTAAATTTGCAGCGCCTTTTTTTAAAAAGAGGTAAAAAATGAAAAAAGTAATGGTGGTTTTTGGGACAAGACCAGAAGCTATTAAAATGTGTCCACTTGTAAAAGAACTCAAAAAAAGAGACGAATTCGAAGTTTGTGTACTTGTAACTGGACAGCACAAAGAAATGTTGCGTCAAGTATTGGACGTTTTCGAAATAAAAGAAGACTACAACTTGGATATCATGAAAGAAAAACAAAGCTTGTTCGATGTTACCACAACTATTTTAGACAAAATAAAATCTATATTAGAAGAAGAAAAACCAGACATTGTCTTGGTTCACGGAGATACTTCGACAAGTTTTGTTGCAGGACTTGCCGCATTTTATTTGAGAATACCAGTAGGTCATGTGGAAGCTGGATTGAGAACTTACAACAAATACTCTCCATATCCGGAAGAATTCAACAGACAAGCCATAGGATCGTTGGCAGATTTCCACTTCGCACCAACTACAACTGCAAGGGATAATTTGCTTCGAGAAAACAAAGACGAATCCAAAGTTTTCGTAACGGGAAACACAGTAATAGATGCACTTCAGACAACAGTTGTTGACAATTATCAAAACGAAAATTTGATTGAAGGCAAGAAAATGATTCTTCTAACAATGCACAGAAGAGAAAACTTGGGAGAATCCATGAAGAATTCCTTCAGAGCAATCAAACGAGTTGTCAACGAAAACGAAGATATATATGTGATTTATCCGATACATTTGAATCCAAAAGTACGAGAAATCGCAAACGAAGTATTTGACAATCATCCTAGAATCAAACTAATTGAGCCGTTGAATGTAGTTGATTTTCACAATTTCATGAAACAATCATTCTTCGTAATGACAGATTCAGGCGGAATTCAAGAAGAAGCTCCAGCGCTTGGAAAACCTGTTTTGGTAATGAGAGACACAACAGAAAGACCAGAAGGAGTAGAGGCAGGGACATTAAAATTAACTGGGCTTTGCGAAGAAGACATCTACAACGAAATGACCAAACTTCTTACCGATAAAAATGAATACGACAAAATGAGTGAAGCCACAAACCCTTACGGAGATGGCCACGCATCAGAAAGAATCTGTGACATTTTATCAAAAAATCTATAAACAAAAAAAATCCAACTTCATATAGAAGTTGGATTTTGTATTTAAACGTCAAATAAATTTGACGCGTTAACAGATTGGATTTTCTCAATATCTTAATCTGGAATTGAATTATTTAATTAAGCTTGTTTTCTGCTCTTTCTTGATTTTCTTTCAGAATTGAAAAGAGGATTAACTCTTTCGTAGAAGTCATTCATTTGTGCGAAGTTCATGCTTGCCATGTTTGAGCTTAAGCTTACTGTACAGTTTTTACCGAAATTTCTGATTTGTTTTTGTGTTGTTTTTGTGAACATTTTATTTTCCCCCTATTAATTGTTTATTATTTTATTATTCTTTTTATAATTACGCTTGTTTTTTATTTTTTCTTAATTTTCTTGAACCAAATAATGGTGTTATTCTTTCGTAAAAGTTATCCGCTTGAGCAAAATTCATGCTCGCCATACTTGTGTTAAAACTAATTTGTGAACTTTTTCTAATATTATTTCTTCTCATAAATTTTACCCCCTATGCGTTTTTTCTGTTTTTGAAGATTCTTCTTGATCCAAACAATGGAGAGAATCTTTCGTTAAAATGATCGACACTTGCGAATGTCATTGAAGACATGTTTGTGTTCAAACCAAGAGATGTTTTCTTTGCAAAATCTAAATATTTTCTGTTATTCTTAATCATTTTAATTCCCCCTCATTTAATATTTATATGTGATTTTCCATTCAGTAAATGTGAATATTCACCGAAAGAAATTATCGAATTTAATATCCAAGGAATATCCAAATGATAATACATTTCATATCCCTCACTGCATTAAGTATTATATAACCACAAAACAGCTATGTCAAGCACTTTTTCAAAGTTTTTTGAAAAATTTTTGTAAAGAAAAATTAGGAAAACGAATGATTTTTATGCATACCGTTTTCATAGACGACTTATTTTTATGCGAAAAATATCTTTTCGGGAAAACAAATGTTGAGATTGTCAAGTTTTATAAGAAAAATAAAAAAATCCCAGTTAATCAATGTTTTCCTACAATTTTCCCGTAAGAAAACAGATAGCATTTTAAAATTTTGGGAAAATTTTTTGAAAATTTGATAATGTATATTTTTCATTGCGAAGAAATTTAGCAGGATAAAGCCATTTTCACAAAAAAATTAGCCGAATAATTCGGCTAATTAAGTTTGATTTATTTCTTGTCTTCGATGTATTTTATACATAAATCGATAGATGCTTGTAATCCTTCTTGGTGAGTTCTTTCCATTGCGTGTGATGCATCAACTCCAGGGCCAATCAAAGCAACTCTCAAATTATATCCTGCCTCTAATGCTGCTGATCCGTCTGAACTGTAGAATGGGTAGATGTCAACTGCGTGAGGAATATTATTTTCTTCACAAATTCTAACCAATCTTTCTTTTAATTCCAAATCGTAAGGGCCTGAAGAATCTGCTGCACAGATAGTTGTTTTAAATTCAGAAGATGTTTGTCCATCTCCAGGAGCAGCCATGTCAACAACGATGAATTCGTCAGTTTCTTCTGGAATTCCGTAGCATGCACCGTGGCCAACTTCTTCGTAGTTTGAGATGAAGAAGTTAAGTGTGTGTTTTGGAGTGATGTTGTTTTCTACAAAATATCTAACTGTTTCGTACAATACGTATACGCAAGCTTTGTCATCTAAGTGTCTTGATTTTACGAATCCACTTTCTGTTAATTGTGTTCTTGAATCCAAATAGATGAAATCGCCAACGTTGATTCCAAGTTTTTTTACATCTTCGGCTGATTCTACCTTTTCGTCGATTCTGATTTCCATAGTCTTGGCAGTTCTTTCGTTGCTTTTAGCTTCTGGACCGTAAACGTGAACTGATTGTTTGTCGTTTAAGCATGTTCCAGTGTATTTTTTGCCAGACATTGTAGAGATAGTTACGTATTCATTTTCAACAGAGTTGTATGCATAACCACCAACTAAGAATGTTTTTAATCTTCCATTAGGTTTGATTTCTTTAACCATTAATCCCAATGTATCCACGTGAGCTGCGAATGTAGATTGTTTTTCGTCAGTTTCTCCTCTAAGAGTAACAACCATTGCACCTTTGTTAGTGAAGTTGATTTCAACTTTTCCTAATTCTTCGAATTTTTTTCTAACTTTTTCCATAACGACTTTAGTGTCGCCAGATGGAGAAGAAGTCATTAAAATTTCTTGTAAAAAATCTAAATTTTCCATATTGAGAACCTCCTAAAATATATTTTTATAATACCACATATAATCACATTGTTTCAATTATTTGAGCTCATAGTTAATGTTTTCGTTAATGATTAAGAGATTAATTGGTTTTTAAAATTTTCACAGTGAATGTTTCGTTTGAATACACTATTTTAATTTTATAATTCATATCTTCAAGTAAGTTTTCGACGATATACATTCCAATTCCTTTAGATTTATTTTTTGTGGATGATACGAAAGGGTGTGTGATTTTATTTAAAAGATTTTTATCTACAGTTGTAGGATTGTTTGAAATCTCAATAACATCATTAAAATCGCAGCATATGTTTCCTCCGAAATCTGTGTATTCTATTGCGTTTTTTAGTAAGTTATCAAAAATTATTCTGAAATGGTCATAATCTACTATGTCGGATTTTTCTCCTTTAATCGTTACTTTCAAATTTTTCTCAGCTATTAAATCATGATGATTTTTAACGGATTCTTTCATTATCTCTGATAATTTCAAATTTTCCATTATCGGATTTTCATCAATTTTATTCATGAATAATAAATCATCTATTAGAATTTGAATTTGGTATAATTTTTTCCTAAGTTCTGGCAAGTACTTGTCGGTATCTTCGTATTTTCCTATTTTTTCAATCATACTATCATTCAATAAAATAGCAGTTTGAAGAGGTGTCTTCAATTCGTGAGATGTAGATTTGATGAAGATTTCTTTTTTCTTCGTGTTTTTTTCTAATATTTTATAATTCTCAGTTAGTGTTTCGTACAGTAATTTCAAGTTATTAGAAAGTTCTTCGATCTCATCGTTAGTATGAATTTCCAAATCATATTTGGCGTTTTTTTGGTTTTTGGATACTTTAGTGAAATTATTCATCTTTAGAATTGGTTGTGTTATTGATTTTGAGTAGATTTTATTTAGTAAGAACACTATCATTACTATAAGCAAGAAAATCACAGGAAATGCAGAAATCACAGTAGATTTTATATCGGAAATGCTGTTAAATATATAAGGATATATAGAAACATAAGTTCCTTCAGAATGTTTTGATATTAAAATAAGATTAGTAGCGATAGAATCTTTTGTTTTGGACTCTGCTTTAATTAGTATTGAATTATTCTTTCTTTTAATACTAAAAGTGTCTTTTGATACATTATTGATATTACTGTAACTATCAATTATAACGTATTTTTCTAGTTCTTTTTTTGCTTCTTTTATTAAAGGGTTTATTAATCTTTCAGAATTTTTAGAATTTATCTCTTTGAACTCATCGGTTTCAAGAGAGCGTAAAAGATTTTTTATATTTTCATTTTTAATTGTCATACTTAAATTAAATCGCAGACCTGAAAACACAACTTTATCTTTTCCTTTAGGAATAAAATATGAATACATACCCTCTTTTGCGATTTCATTTAGATTATTGTAATTTTTGTTTTTTATAAATGAATCATGAACTGATGATGCAATATTCTCTGCTGATTCTATTTTTTTTTCTAAGTATACATTGGGCATATAAAAAGCCATATAGGAAAATATAATAGTACATATCAAGAGAGTGAGGATGATATTATAGAGAAAATTTTTTGATGAAATATTTAATTTAGGCTTCTTCATTTAACTTATACCCCGCTCCTATAACTGTTTTAATAAAGTCTTTGGGTAGTTTTTTCCTTAAATTTTTTATATGGGAATCTATAGTTCTACTGCTTCCATAAAAATCTGTGTTGTAGAGAGAATTAATGAGATTTTCTCTTGAAAATACTTTTGTTGGATTGTTTAGAAACAACGACATAATTTGAAATTCTGTAACTGTTAATTTCAAATCCATTCCATTGTATAATACACGAAAACCTTCTTCATCTAAGGATAATCCCACCTGTGAAGTGTTTTGTGAAAAACTTCTTCTTTTCATTATCATTTCTAGTTTTTTAATCAATAGTATTGGCTGAACTGGCTTGACAATATAATCGTCACAATACAGATCAAAAGCACTAATTTGAGTATTTAAATCATCAAGAGCGGTCAGCATCAATACGTTAGAGTTTGATATAGACGGGGTATTTCGTATAAACCTTAATACATCTATTCCGCTGTTTTCTCCCTCAACCATAATATCTAAAATGATAGCATCAAAACTATTACTACTTAAAATTTTAATCGCTTCATCGCCATTTGAACTTTGACACACATCAAATCCAGCTATTTTCATGTATTCGGTTAAAATCTCTCTTATTTGCAATTCGTCTTCTAAAAAGAATATTTTTTTCATACCATCACATCCTACAATAATTATATAATAAGTTGATAAAAAATGTAGTTGTTAGTTCGATTTGCGTTTGTTTTTGTAAATAGATATAGTAAATAATACTAATGATAATAAGACTAATACGATTAAAGATTGAAAGAATGAATAGTTTAATTTTGCTCCTTTTGCTACTTCATTCACATATTCTATAGAAGAAAAGTGACTAATTGGAATTAATTGTGCAATCTTCTTGATTCCTTTTGGCATATCCTCTACTTGAATCCCCATCATTCCTCCAAGTATCATACTCAAAAAGTATATTCCCATTGAAAGGGAAAAAGAAATAGAGAATTTTTTAAAGAATATGCAAATAGAATATCCGATAAAAAAAGAAGCAACAGCAATCAAAGTTACAAATCCTGTGTGTTTTATTATTGATATTAAAGGAATATTAACACCTAAAGTGTATTTCATAACCACAAAATAAAAAATATTACATACAGTCCAGAATAAATAATAGACTATAAATTTGTACTTTGCCATTGATAAATGATTAATTGAAAACAAGTCTAACCTATCATAGACACCTTCTTCCAAATCTTTAGCAAATAATGCTGATAATCCAACTAAGAATATAGAAAATGGGCTTATAATGCTAATACTTAAAACTATGCTTCTTTTTACCTCATCAATGAGAGGTGCAGGAACATCTTTGAGTCCCGATATTATTAGAAACGACATCAATATTGGAAATACCATTCCGAAAAATAAACTTGTAAAGTTTTGTAAAAGTAACTTTGTTTCAAACTTAAAAATGTATTTGTTCATTATTTTGCTCCTTCCTTCTTCAATGCATTAAGAACTGTAAGTTCAATAGAATCATTCAAACGTTCGAATTGTTGATCATTATCCACAAGAGTGGATATCAATCTTTTCTCTGTATTTATATCATGAAATCCTGCAGCTATTTTGTTTTCCATTGCTTCTAATCTTATATCTTTTGGTATAAGTGATTCTGTTATACTGTTTTTTTCGGTTAAAATAACTGAACTTGTACAGTACTTTAAGAACATCTCTCTTTTTTTCCCATAGAAAAGAACTTTTCCTTCATGTAAATACAACAACTTATCACAAATATCCTCTAATTCTTGATAATAATGACTAACCATGAGGATTGTTGTCGACTTGTCTTTGTAGTATTCTACTATTTTTTCCATTAATGATTGTCGACTCACAAAATCTAGCCCTGTTGTTACCTCATCAAATATAGTGACTGGAGAATTTTGCCACATAACCAAAATCAAAGTGAGTTTTTGTTTTTCTCCACCAGATAATTTTTTAAATGATTTGTGAAGCAATTTTTCGAAATCGAAATACTTTATTAAATCCATCAAATTTTCATCTGATTCTATTTTTTTATTAGTAATCATTTGAATAATATCTTTTGTTTTTACCGTTTCTGAATAATTGTTAAACTGCATGTGAACTGCAATTTTTTCTTTGGGTATATCACTTGAAATGCTTCCACTATAATTAACTAATCCCAAAATTGCCTTAATTAACGTGGATTTTCCGGCACCATTTGATCCAATAATTCCTATTTTATGAGCATCTTCTAGGACGATTTCATCTTTAATATCAACAGCAATTTTGTCTTTGTATTGAACTTTAACGTTATTTAATTTAATCATAAGCTCCTCCTTGTTATCTATATAATAAAATGCTGGTGTGGATTTAAAGTGCATTTGGTATATAATTTAGGTAAATTATTATGATAAAATTAATTGAGGTGAAAAATGAAAGGATATTTTGCATCGCACTTCTTCAACGACGCAATGTTTCGTTGGACTGAAGATTTGGCGAGATTTATAGAGAAAGAAGTGGACATTGATTTGTATGTGCCACAACGAAATGATTCGATAAACAACAAAAAAGACAATGATGCTACAATCACTGACATCGACATCGCAAGAAATGACATGGCGAAGCTAAGAGAAGCAGACATTCTTATAGCATGTCTTGATGGATTGTCGATTGACGATGGTGTTGCAGGAGAAATCATGGCTTTTTCTGTGATGAAAGATTACGAAGAAGAATACAAATTTACTGACAAGAAAAGAATTATAATTGGTTTTGTGACAGACATGAGATATTTGGGAACTGGAGAGAACAAATTATACAGAAACCAAATGATAGTCGGTCAAGTTAAAGACAAGGGATATTTCATTGTGGGCTATCCAAATACAGACGATTACAAGAAAGAAATCGTGGATATTATTAAAAGAGAATATTGAGAGAAAATCTAGCTAGAAATAGCTAGTTTTTTTATTGACAAATGAGAAATCGAAAATTAATATATAAGTGATAAGAATATTCACTATCAAGAGGGAGAAGAATGAGAAGAAAGTACTTATCTGGAATATGCAAATTAATTTATTTAATAACAGTAATTTTAATATTTATAGTTAACAAGAGAAATATTCAATTACCAAAAATCACATTGATTCTTTTAGTGGGAATAAATATGTTTAGCTTTGCCGCAAATATATTTTTATCGGAAATATCAAAAAAGTTAAAAATTGGCATAATTTTGTCTTTGGTAATTTTTTACGTAATTTTCTTAATTTTAATATGATTTAATAGCAAATTGAAATATTCTTATCGTAACATAGCGAAGTTCTCATTGGATTTTGGTAGAGATTTGGTGAGGACTTTTTTGTTGGTATCAGAATTAGATATAACTTGGTGTATAATATAAATGAAAGAATAATTTAAAATAACAAATCAGTCAAATTACAGTTTTCATACTATTTTTAAATGGCGGAATATGGTATAATTAGTAGTTGTGATTTGTAGTTAACTTAACAGTTAAATGAATCTAATAATTTGAAAGGAAGTTGTTATGAATAAATTAGCGATAATTGGCGCACAATGGGGAGACGAAGGTAAGGGAAAGGTTGTAAATTATTTTTCTCAATTTAATGATATTATTGTAAGATCTTCTGGTGGAGCCAACGCAGGACATACTATTTATTTTAAAGACAAAAAATACGTACATCATTTACTACCATCTATAACTTTTGACACAGATTCTAAGGGATTTTTGGCAAAAGGAATGGTAATCGAATTAGAACAAATGATTGAAGAGTTGAAAGTTTTGGAAGCTGATTTCCCAGGAATTTCCAAGAGATTCATGGTCGATGTAGAAACATTTATCGTTCTACCTTACCATAAAGAAGAAGATGGATTGTTGGAATCTATGAGAAAAAATCCTATCGGAACTACAAAAAGAGGTATCGGACCTGCTTATCAAGACAAAGCTGCAAGACAAAACGTTAGAATTATTGATTTGTTTGACGATGAATTGTTAAGAGAACGCGTTGAAGAAATAGTTTATTTGAAAAACAACATCTACGAAGGCAAAATGCACATCGATGTCGATGAAACAGTAAATTATTTGCTTGACAAATTCGACCAATTACTAAAATTAGGCGTTACATTCACATCAGCATCTGAAATTGAAGATGAAATCAAAAACAAAAGAGTTTTGTTTGAAGGCGCACAAGGAATCATGCTTGATTTGGACTCAGGAACATATCCATACGTTACATCAAGCACTACAACTGCCTACAGCGCATCTTGTGCAGATGTTACATTGACTGATGATGACACAATCATGGGAGTTGTAAAAGCATACACATCCAGAGTTGGAGAAGGAGAATTCCCAACAGAATTGTTCGATGAAGAAGCTGACAAGCTTAGAAAATTAGGCAATGAATTCGGTGCTACAACTGGAAGAAATAGACGTGTAGGTTGGATTGACCTTGCACAATTACGTTATGCAATCAAAAAGAGCAAAATCAACTCAATCGTCATGACAAAAGCAGACGTATTGAACGGCTACGATAAAGTAAAAGTATGCGTTGGATATGAAATAGATGGAGTTGAACAAAAAATGCCATTCATTTCTAATGATTTCAAAAAAGCAAAACCAATCTACAAAGAATTTGACGGTTGGAACGATGTGTTTGAAGTAAACTTCTTGAAATACATGACATTTATCGAAAAAGAATTAGACACAGAAATCTCTTACGTTTCTTATGGACCAAAAACAGAAGAAATTATGGAAAAAAGAGATTTTATCATGAATATAAAATAAAAGGAGATATCCGCAGTTTAAAAGACTGCGGATTTTTTTAAATGGATACAGTAAATTTATTTATCGAATATGTAAAATTAAATATCAATAAGACATACGAACTGAGATCGAGAATTTATCAAATAATCAAAGATTATGATCAAACGACTGAAAAATACAAGTCTTGTGATATGGATTATTTAATCGAAAAGATTAGCCCAGATATTTTGAACGAAGCTTGTAAATGTATTGAAAAAGGATATGAAGCTGATAGTTATATTCAAAATTTATCCGATGAACAAATCGCCGTGGTTCTTGTGAGCATGTTGGATTTTCTGAAAAAGTCGTATGAAAGAGAAAAAATTGATGAGAAAGTGTTCTTCCAAACTATTTCCGATTTGATTTTCAGAATTTCAGATTACAAGTTGAGAAATGGAAAATACGGTCTTGAAGGATTCGAAGGAAAATGGCTTTTAAGAATGTTTTATCTGAATATTTTCAAATTAGGTTCTCTTCAATTTGAAACTGGTAGGATTAATCTTGATGAAATGAAGATGAAACAAGAAGATTTGAAAGAGTTTGAAGATATCGTAAATAAAGATGTAATTATGGTTCACATAATGGAGAATGAAGATATTTCACGAAAATCTTGTGAGAAATCTTTTGAACTTGCAGATGAGTTTTTCTCAAATGAGTACAAATACTACGTTTGTTATTCGTGGTTGTTATATGAAAATATGAGAGATGTTTTGAAACCTAGTTCAAAAATTTTGCAATTTCAAAACTTATTTGAAAAAATAATAAATATCGACGATTCTTCCATGGCGAAGGAAAGAATTTACAAAAATCACGATAAAAACAACGAAACTTCTCTTCAAAAAAATATGAAACTTCATCCGGAGTGCATGGGTGTGGGATTTGGTATAAAAGGCGCCCATTTATAGGATATTTCAATAAGTAAATCGATTTTTTATTCAATAAAAGGGATATAATATATATTAGAAGAATATATTTTTATGGAGTAGAAATGGCAACTTTAAAATTTAGCAATATTTGCAAAACTTATGAGAACAATTTCAAAGCTATCGAAAATTTTAACTTGGAACTAAAGGACAAGGAATTTGTCGTTTTTGTTGGGCCATCAGGTTGTGGGAAATCTACTATTTTGAGAATTATAGCAGGACTGGAAGATATCACATCAGGACAACTTTTCATTGACGATGTATGCGTAAATGATGTGAGTCCAAAAGATAGGGACATCGCTATGGTTTTTCAAAATTACGCACTTTATCCTCACAAAAACGTCTACGATAACTTGGCGTTTGGGATGAAGATTAGAAAAGTAGACAAGAATACAATTGATGAGAAGGTCAAGAAAGTCTCTGAGATTTTGGATTTGCAAGATTTGCTCAACAGAAAACCTGGACAATTATCAGGTGGACAAAGACAAAGAGTCGCTCTTGGAAGAGCTATTGTCAGAAATCCAAAAGTTTTCTTGATGGATGAACCGTTGAGTAACTTGGATGCAAAGCTTAGAGTTCAAATGAGAGCAGAAATTGTAAAACTACAAAAAGATTTACAAACGACAATGATTTATGTAACTCACGATCAAACAGAGGCGATGACTATGGGAGACCGAATAGTTATCATGAAAGATGGAGTTATCCAACAAATAGGCACCCCGGATGAGATTTACAAGCATCCTATCAATATTTTTGTTGCAGAATTCATTGGCAGCCCAACTATTAATATATTGGGAGCTGAGGATTTTTATATCGCGTCTGGAAAGAAAATCGAATCCAACTTGTGTGTTGGTCTTAGACCAGAAAACTTGCGTATAGTTGAAGGCGACGATTATGTAATTACTGTTATCGAAAATTTGGGTAGCGAAAAATTCGTTCACGTTGAAAGAGAAGGCATCAAACTTACTATAAAATATTCCGGAGAAACAGAATATTCACTTGGAGATAAGATTTCTCTTAGAATAAAAAATGATGCCATATTAAATTATTTTGATAAGAACACAGGCGAATCTGTGTCAATATAAAAATTAAAGGAGTATACTATGAAAAAACTTTTTAAAGTAACTTTATTCTTAATGGTTACAGCACTACTTATGAGCGGATGCTCCAAAGGAAACACAAATGAATCCTCTAAAGGAACAACTGATGATAAAAATTCAGCAGAAACTAAAGAAGTTTCACTTATGATTCCTGAATGGGGAGTTCCTACAAAAGAAATGTTGGCTGATTTTGAAAAAGAATCAGGCATTAAAGTAAATGTAATGCCAACGAGCTGGGATGATATCAGAAACAAAATCTCTACAGCAGCAGCAGGAAAGAATGCAGCAGCAGATGTTTATGAAGTTGACTGGTCATGGGTTGGTGAATTCCAAAAAGCTGGCTGGTTAGAACCAATCGAAATGGACAAGGCAGATTTGGAAGATATGAAGACTACTTCAACATTTATGATTGACAATAAGTTATATGCAATTCCATATTCTAACGACTACAGAATCGGATTCTACAACAAAGCCATGTATGAAAAAGCTGGTTTAACAAAAGAGCCACAAACATGGGATGATGTTATCAACGATGCAAAAGTTCTAAAAGAAAAGAAGGTTTGCGAATATCCTATTAGTAACCCAATGGCAGCTGATGAAAAAACAACTACTACATTCTTATGGTTAGCTTACACAAGAAATGGCAAAGTATTTAATGATGACAACACATTAAATGAAGAAGCTACATTGGATGCTCTTACAATCTTGGATAAAATAAATCGTCCTGGATTATCAGATCCAGCTAACAGAACAGCTTCTGGTGCATTTGATAAATTGAAAAATGGCGAATGTGCATTCATGGTAGGACCATCATCTAACGTAATGAGTGTTAACGACAAAGAAAAATCAAAAGTAGTTGACCAAGTAATGCCAATAGTATTACCAGGAAAAGACAAAAAAGCTACAGCTACAGTACCATTTGCTGAAGCAATCGGAGTATCACCATATAGCAAGAACAAAGAAGCTGCAATGAAATTTGCAAAATGGTACACTTCAAAAGAAACACAATACAAATTGTATAATGCATTATCTAACTTACCTACAAGAACTTCTGTAATTGAACAACTTCTAAACGAAGGTAAAATCAAAAACCCAGGAGCTATGTTAGAACTTGCAAAAGTAATCGAAACACCATTCCCTAATGGAGTTCCTATTTATTATACAAAAATGAGCACAGAAATATTCAATACTATCAACCAAATGGCTAACGAAAAATTAACACCAGAACAAGCAGCAAAACAAATGGTAACAAATGTTAATAAGATAGTTGAAGAAAATAAATAACAAACTAAGCTCAAATTTTTCGGAATTTGAGCTTTTTTTACTATCGTAAAATCTAAGGAGCAAAAATGAAAAAAAGCAAAAAAGGATACCTACTTTTGCTTCCAGCATTGTTTATCATCATAACAACAGTAGTGTATCCAGTAATCAGGACGTTCTTTTTCAGTTTACAAAATTATAACTTGACAGAACCATACAATATAAAATGGATTGGACTCAAAAACTACGAAAAAGTTTTGAAATCACCTGATTTTTACGCCGCACTCAAAAACAGTTTAATCATACTTTTGCTTACAGTAATCATAGCTTTTGTATGCAGCGTAATCGTAGGATTGATTTTGAACGAAAAACTTCGCCTAAGCCCTATTCTTACAGCTATTGCGATAATTCCGTGGGCACTTCCACCGTTGGTAAATGGTATTATTTGGAAATTTATATTTTATCCTGGATATGGACTTATGAATAAAATATTGATAAATTTACATTTAATAGAAAAACCAGTTTTGTGGACAGTGAATCTGAAGACGACTTTATTTGTAGTAAGTGTCGTTGTCGCGTGGAGAGTTGTACCATTTTGTGCGATACTAATACTTTCTACATTGAAAAACATTCCAGATGATTTGTACGAAGCAGCATTAGTTGACGGAGCATCAAAAGCCCAACAATTTAGAGAAATTACACTACCAATGTTACTTCCATCGATGGCAATAGTTCTTATCCAAATCACAATGGCAGCAATCAATGTGTTCGACGAAGTTGTTACGATAACAGGATACAAGCTTGAAGCAGCAACGTTGTTGATTTACAACTACATGCACACATTTAGTTATTTGAATTTCGGATATGGATCAGCTATCACTTATATAATTATGATTTTATCCGGAATTATTGGATATTTCTACATCAAGGATGCAAATTAAGGAGTGAATATGAAAGACAGTTTATTTGAAAAGATAATTAAATATTTGTGCATCATATTATTCGTATTGTTTACATTGGGACCACTTATTTGGTGTTTTGTAATCACAATTACTCCTGAATATGAAATGTTAAAAAACACTACAAGCTTTTTGCCATCAGAAATTTATTGGGGAAATTACAAAGAAATTTTCGATGCAACTACCAAATCACACGAAGTTTTATTTGGTGGATTGATGAATTCGTTGAAAATGGCAGCGTTGACAATATTAATTGGAATACCGACAGCAGTTTTGGCGGGATATGCATTTTATAGATACAAATTCTTTGCGAAAAATTTCATCATTAAATTTTTGATGATAACAATAGTAATTCCAGTATTTACGACAATAATTCCAATATATGCGACATTTGCGAGATTTGGATTCTTGGATAAATTATTCTACGTATCCATAATTTACGTATCGGCATTTATTCCGATAACCACTTGGATAATCATGAACTATTTCAAAACATTGCCGAAAGAATTGCTCGAAGCTGCGGAAGTAGAAGGATTAAACGAAAGACAAATATTTTTCTACGTAATACTTCCAATCTCTTATCCAATTATACTCACTTGTGTTTTGATGGTGTTTATAATGAGTTGGAACCAATTCCAAATTCCATTGATACTTCTATCTTCACCGGAAAACAAAGTTGTCACACTTATTTTGTCGGAATTTATGGGTAGAAACGATATAAGTTACGGATTAATTGCATTGTGCGGATTGGTATCATTAGTTATTCCGGCAATAGTTGCGATTATTTTTAGAAACAAACTTATTTCAGGATTAACACAAGGATCTGTAAAAGGTTAAATATTACAATTATCATACACAATTCCTTTCATGAAAAATATCAGAGCATTTTGTGGCTCTGGTATTTTTTTTGCTCAAATTTACATCAGACTCCAACTCCCGAAAATTTATAAAAAATGTTACAAAATTTCAAAAATTTTGTTTTATGAAATTAAAAAATATCAAATAAAAACGAAATTTGCAAAACAAATGTTGGATTTTCAATGTTTTAAATTATAAAAATAAAAATAAAAAAATTTTTTCAAAATTGTTGAACATAGTTCAAAAAAGTGGTACAATAAAAAACGTCAAAAGAAATGAACGTTGTTCAATAGATGAAAGGAGGTTAGTTGTGTCGTATTTGGATGAAAAGAAAAAGGATAATAAATTACAAATAATCCAATCTGCAATTAAGATGTTTGAGAAAAAGGGCGTTGAGAAGACTACTATCAGGGATATTATGAATAACACTGATTTGGGATTGGGAACTTTTTATTCGTATTTTAAGGACAAGGAAGATTTGAAGGAACAAATCGTCCTGTCAAAGGTTGTTGATTTGGTGCTTGAAGCCGAGAAAAAATGCACGCAAGAAGATCATGTCGAGAGGTTTATTAGTTTTACAGATTTTATAATTGATTATTACATTGCTCATCCTTTTGAGTTTGAACTTGTTGCGAGCAATTTGAACTGGGCGTTGTATGCGAAGGTTGAAAATGAAGAAAGATTTGCCGAAGCGGACACTACACTGAAATACATTTTGAACAAGTATTCACAGTTGTTCTCAAAGGAATATTCTGATTCACAAAAATTGTATATTCTTTCTTTGACTATTGAGACTGTGATTTCAACTTGCAAACTTGCAATCAGAAAGGATTCTATTTTATCGATTGATGAAATGAAGTCTGTTTTGGTTGAGGTGATTAAACAAATTTTAAATAGATAAGGGTGATTTACATGAAGAAATTTTCAGAATTTATAGCTAATCATCCCAAGCTAGTGCTTTTGGTTATGACTTTGTTGTTGATTCCATCAATAATTGGTTACAAGGCGACAAATATCAATTACGATATTTTATCTTATTTGCCAACTGATTTGAAATCAACACAAGGTCAATCTATTTTGGATAAAGATTTCAAAAACGCAGCTACTGGGATGTTGATTTTAGAAGGCAGCGACAATGATGCCGAGAAATTGAGAGAACAAGTGCAAAAAATCGACGGGGTTGAGGATGTTATATCTAAGACTTCGATTATTGGGCCAACTGTTCCCAACGAATTTTTGCCAGATGATATTAGAGATGTGTTCTACGCAAAAGATAGTACGTTGATGATGGTTAAATTTAGCGAATCCTCATCTTCAATGAGAACTATGAAGGCAATCGAACAAATCAAAAAAATCGAATCGAAACAAAAATATTTGAGCGGAATTAGTGCTCTTGTAAAAGATACGAAGGATTTGATTGACAAGGAAACGCCGATTTATGTAATGTTGGCTGTGGCACTTGGACTTGTGGTGTTAAGCTTGACGAATGAATCGACTGTAATTCCATTCGTGTTTATGTTGAATATAGGATATGCAGTTATTTATAATTTTGGGACTAATATATTTTTGGGACAAATATCCTACATTACCAAGGCAATCGCAGCAGTGTTGCAACTTGCTGTAACGATGGACTATTCGATTTTCTTGTATCACAGATATGCAGCGGAAAAGAAAAAGAGAGATTCACACGCAAAGGCAATGGCGAAAGCAATTGAAGCGACATTCTCATCTCTTTTCTCATCTTCACTTACAACTTTTGCAGGATTCTTGGTTTTAATATTGATGAGATTGTCTTTGGGTAAAGACATTGGACTTGTAATGAGCAAAGGGGTCTTCATCGGACTTTTATCTACTTTGATTGTTCTTCCACCAATGCTACTTCTTACAGAAAAAGCTGTGGACAAATACAATCACAAGGTATTACTTCCAGAATTTAACAAATTACCAAATTTCGTCGTAGACAAGAGAAAAGTGTTGGCAATGGTATTTGTAGTGTTATTTATTCCAGCGATTTATGGATCTGTAAACACAAAATTATACTACAATTTGGATAGATCATTGCCACAAGATTTGGACTCCATTGTATCTCTTAATAAAATGAAAAAAGACTACAACATGGCAAGTACTCATTTTATCGTCGTAAAAGACAATTTATCTAACACTGCTATGAATTCTATGATTGATGAACTAAAACATATCGACGGAATAAATTCAGTTGTTGGAACAAGTTCGATTACTGGAGTTACAATTCCTGCAACATTCTTACCAGATAAACTCAGAGATAATTTCGTAAAAAACGGCTACGAAATGATTATGGTTAATTCAAAATACCAAACAGCATCTGAAGAGGTGAACAAACAAATCACACAAATGCGTGATGTAATTGCAAAACACGACAAGGACGGATATTTGACAGGCGAAGCTGTTCTTACAGACGATTTGACAGATATTTCTGACCAAGATTTCAAGATGGTTAACATAGCATCATTAATTGCAGTATTCATAATCATCGCAATATCGTTCAAATCATTTGGAATTCCAGTTGTATTGATAGCAGCCATAGAACTTGCAATTCAAATCAACATGGCAATCCCATTCTACTTCAATCAAACAATTCCGTTTATCACATCAATAGTAATCGGCGTAATCCAACTGGGATCTACGATAGATTATTCTATATTAATGACGGACAGATTCTTGTACGAATATCGAAAGAGTAAAGATTTAAATGGTTCGTTGAAAACATCAGTAAAAGAAACTTCCAAATCAATTGTTACAAGTGCCTTATCATTCATGGCAGCTACAATTGGCGTAGGAATTTATTCAAAAATGGAAATAGTATCCACAATATGTACGTTACTTGCTAGGGGAGCAATCATCAGTATGCTTGTAATTATCATATTACTTCCAGCAATATTGAGCGTTACATTCCCATTTATCAAGAAAACAACTAAAAATTTAGCGTAAAGGAGTACAAACATGAAGAAAAATATCGAAAAAATCTTAGCGTTGTCATTAATTTCTTCGATGACATTTGCTAATTTATCATTTGCAGAACAACAAGATTTAATCAAAAAATCAGAAACTGTTTATGTAACAGTAGAAGGTAATGAAATCAAAGACAAGTCAGTTTCTGTGTGGTTAAATTCAGATAAAAATATAAAAGCAAACGACAAATCTAATTTGACAAATGTAAAAGATTTGAAAACAGACAAAGAACTAAAATCTGAAAACGGATATTTGAAATTAGATGAAAACAAAAAAGATATCTACTACAAAGGTGACACTGACAAGAAACTTCCAGTGGATGTATCTGTAAAATATTTCTTGGATGGAAAAGAAATGAAAGCTTCTGAATTGGAAGGAAAATCTGGGCATTTGAAGATTGTAATCACTTCTAAAAACAACAGATACGAAAAGAAGACAATTGACGGACAATCAAGAAATGTATATTCACCATATGTAGTTGTAGCAGCGATGACATTTGACGATGAAAAAGTAAACAACGTATCATCAGACGATGTTAAAATCGTAAAAGACGGCAAAAACGAAATAGTAACTACAGTTATGACACCAGGCATGAAACAAAACTTGAGTGGGATTGTAGAAGACAAAGAATTGAACAAATTCAAAGACGAAGTTTCAGTTGAAATGGACATCAAGGATTACAAACCAGTAGAAATCTATTCTGTAATCACTAATGAATTTTTCCAAGAAAAGAAAAACATCGATTCATTGGATAAACTTCAAAACGGTGTTAAAGAATTACAAGATAATTCACAAAAACTTGTAGATGCATCAGTTAAATTATCTGAAGGACAAGACAAACTAAACTCAGGAATTTCACAAATGCAAACAGGAGTTACCAAACTACGCAATGGTTCACAAAAACTTGCATCATCAACACAACAAATGCAAGGCAAATTCTCAGGAATACAATCAAAAGTAGGCCCTATACAAGGATATGTAGCTCAAATGAATGACGGTAGCTTGAAACTATACAACGGAATTTCAGACTACACAGCTGCAGTTGGAAAAATCAAAGAAAACACAGCCAAAATCAAAGAAGGATCAGAAAAATTAGCGAAAGGTGCGACTGATTTGGACAATGGAGTTGGCAAATTAAAAGATGCCACTTCACAATTAAGAGCAGGAACTGAAAACATGAAACAAATGAGCGCACAAAAAGACCAATTACTTGAAAAATCAACTCAATTATCAAATGGATTGAATGGTTTGGCAGGAAGTTATGGTCAATTAGCAAATACAGTTGAACAAATTTCTGGAAAATCTCAACAATTAAAAGATTCAAGCGCACAATTCAACGAAAAACTACAACAAGTAGCACAACTTGCAGGTGGTGCTGATGGAAGTGCAAACGCAGAAAAAATAGCCCTTGGACTTGAAACATCTGCCGAAGGATTGAACAACGCAATCCAACAATTACAAGCAAAAAATGGAGATGGACAACTAAGCGACACAATAGCATATCTTCAAGCACAAAAAAACGTAATGTACGTTCAAGCACAATCAATCAGAAATGCTGGTTCACAAAATGCTGGGCAACAAAAACTACAAGCAGCATTAAATGAATTAGCACAAAGTTCAAGTGCATTGTCCCAAGGAAACGCCGATTTATCAAATGCACTTATGAGAACATCAGCTGCCATGAATCAATCAAAATCAAAACTTGTGGATTCTTCTAACCAATTATCTCAAGGATTGGGACAAATGGGTGGCGCATTAAATGGCGCAGATGGATTATCAACATTAAAGGATTCCATCGACAAACTTGACGATGCAACAGGTCAAATCAAAGGTGGATCACAATCATTAAAAGAAGGTACATTGCAAAACGAACAAGCAATGGCAATGCTTTTAAATGGAATGGAAGAATTGGATAAGAATTCAAGTGCATTAGTTGAAGGCTCTAAGAAATTATCTGGTGGATTGCAAGAGTTCAACAAACAATCAGCTCTTTTATCTTCATTGTCACAAATAAATGAAAAAGCCATCATTCCAATGAGTAACGCAATCAATATGTTAAACGATGGACTTGGACGATTAGATTCATCAACTGGACAATTAAAATCAGGTAGTGACAAGCTTTCATCTGGACAAAAAGAATTCAGTTCCAAATTAAAAGAATACAAAGAAAAAGGAATTGATGAATTATCCAACAAGACAAAAGATTTGAACAAATTCAAAGACATAATCGATGCTATGAGTGATTTGGCAGTAAAAGATTCTTCATTCACAGGAACAGACAATAATTTTGAAACAAAATCAAGAATTATTGAAAAAATAAAATAGTAATCTTTACAAAAACATTCTATTCTGATACAATCTAATGTATCGATGAAGAGAATATTAGTTCTATACGATTTTTCAGAGAGAAAGTGTAAGGTGGAAACTTTCATTTACGATAGAATGAACCTAACTCGGAGATTATGTCAAAATCATAGGGTTGTCACCTTATAACTAACAAACTAGAAGTGGTATAGCGATCCTTCGTCTTCGTGACGAGGGATCTTTTTTTAGATACATATAACTACTAAAAGAAAGGAACTTATAAATTATGAGAATGAATAAATTTTATATGCCAACTTTAAGAGAGGATCCACAAGATGCAGAAATAGCAAGCCACAAGCTTCTATTAAGAGCTGGCATGATTAGAAAAACAGCAGCAGGATTGTACAGTTATTTGCCATTGGGATATCGAATTGTAAGAAAGGTAGAAAACATAGTTCGTGAAGAAATGGACAACTACGGTTCACAAGAAATTCACATGCCAATAACTCAACCTCGTGAAATCTGGGAAGAATCTGGAAGATGGAAGACATTTGGACCAGAAATGTTCAAGCTCAAAGACAGAAACAACCGTGAATTTTGCCTTGGACCAACAGCAGAAGAATATTTTACAGATTTAGTAAAAGGTGAAATCAAAAGCTACAAGCAACTTCCACTTAATATTTACCAAATCCAAACAAAATACCGTGATGAAAAAAGACCAAGATTTGGAATCAATCGTTCCAGAGAATTCTTGATGCAAGATGCTTATACATTTGATGTCAACGAAGAAGCAATGGGTGAAGCTTACATGAACATGTGGAGAGCGTATGAAGTTGTATTCAACAGACTTGGTTTGGAATACAAAATCGTAGCAGGAGACAGTGGCGCAATGGGTGGTAACAGTTCACACGAATTTATCGCATTAAGTGATGTAGGTGAAGGTGTGATTTGCTACAGCGATGACAGTGATTTCGCAGCAACAGACGAAAAAGCATACGTCTACTATCAAGTAAACGATGAAAATGTAGAAAAACTTTCATCAGAAAAAGTCCTCACACCAAACTGCAAAACAATTGAAGAAGTAAGTGATTTCTTGAATGTTGACGCAGCACATTGTTTGAAGGCTGTGGATTTGATGGTAGAAGGAAAACCTGTAATAGTGTTCATACCAGGAGATCGTGAACTTAACATGTCCAAACTTGTAAGTTATCTGAAATGTCCAGAACACGAAATCGAAATGATGGAAGAACAAGACATCTTGGCATTGAACAGTTCACCAGGATTTACAGGCCCAATAGGATTAGATTGTAGAATCATAATCGATTCAAGAGTTAAGCAAATGAAAAACTTCGTCGTTGGAGCGAATGAAGAAAACTATCACATCAAAAATGTAAACTATGGAGATGATTTCGAAGGAGAAATCGTGGAAGATTTGTTGATGGTACAAGAAGGAGATATCGATCCTGAAACAAAATCTCCATTGAAATTCAAAAGAGGAATCGAAGTTGGAAATATCTTCCAATTGGGACAAAAATATTCCAAGAGCATGAACGCTACATTCCTTGATGAAAATGGAAAAGAACAATTCTTCTGGATGGGATCATACGGAATCGGCGTAACAAGAAGTGTCAGCGCAATTGTAGAACAAAACCACGACGACAAGGGAATGATTTGGCCATTAGTTGTAGCTCCATATCATGTGATCATCACAATTGTTAACACAAAAGATGAAGAACAAAACACTCTTGCAGAAAAACTTTATGAAAAATTACTTCTTCAAGGAGTAGAAGTTCTACTTGATGATAGAAAAGAAAGAGTAGGAGTAAAATTCAACGACCGTGATTTGATAGGAATTCCACTAAGAATAACAGTCGGTAAGAAAGCTGCTGAAGATATCGTAGAATTTTCTGAAAGAAGAACGCTTGAAAATGTAGAAATGTCATCAACAGAAGCTTACGAGAAAGTAATGGAAATCATCAACTCCAACTTGAAATCAGTTGGTGGATTATACAGATAATTTAATTTGATATTTAAAACGAAAACTACGGGTGATAAGGCTCGTAGTTTTTTTATTTCAAAAATGTAAAGCATACTTGACAAAATATGTAAAGCATACTATACTAAAAATGTAAAGTGAACTTTGCAAAGGAGAAAAAATGAAAAATATTATTTCCCAATTAAGAAAAGAAAACAAAATTACTCAGGAAGAATTGGCGAGTGAAGTTGGAGTGACAAGACAAACTATCACATCGATAGAAAACGGAAAATATATCGCATCACTCCCACTTGCATTCAAAATAGCGAAATTTTTCGAAATGAAAATCGAAGACATATTTACAATGGAGGGGGACGATTAAATGAAAAACTTACAAAACTACAGAAAAGAAATAGCGCGTAGAATATCTTTGCTAGTAGTATTTTGCGTCATAGCTCTCTTAGCTATTGTTCTAGGAGCGGACTTTTTGAAAGATATATCACCAAAGACTACAGATAGAACGGACTATGTTTTGGGATTTTTCACAGGAATAGAATTAGTTTGCGTATTTTACATGGGATGTTTGATAAGAGCCTACAGAGATGAAAAATATCTAAAAGAAATGTATACAAAAGAAACAGACGAACGTGAAATATTAATAAGAATGAAATCCGGAAAAAACATTGTACCAATATTGTCATTAGTCATAGCAGTAATCGCCTGCGTCATGTCCTATGTAAACTATGAAGTGTTCATCGCACTTACAGCAGTAGCCATTGCACAAATAATTATAACATTGATACTGAAAATATATTGGAGCCAGAAATTGTAGTAATAAAATTTTTTCCTCGCCACATTTAATTTATCTACGCCAAATCGATAAAAATGGCGAGATTAATCTCGCCAATATTGATTTATCTACGCCATTTATGGTATAATGGCGAGAAAGATGGTGAGAATGTATGAGAGAATTTGATTATTCAAAATTATTAAATCTAAATATTCCTGCAAATATGTACAATTTGATATCAAAAATTTACGAATATAAAGGCAAACAGGAACTTTATGTAGCAAATTTTTCGGATGTACTTGAAAAGATGGTGGAGGTTGCGAAGATTCAGTCGACAAAATCTTCTAATGCAATCGAAGGGATTTCTACAAATGATAGTAGATTAGAAGAATTGATGAATAAAAAAAGTGAACCTAGAAATAGAAATGAAGAGGAAATATATGGATATAGGGAAGTGCTGGATATTATCCACGAAAATTATACGGATATTGACCTTACGAAAAATAATATCTTGACTCTTCATAGTAGGTTGTATTATTACTCTTCTGAAAATCATAAGGGGAAATTCAAAACTATCGATAATAGCATTGTGGAAACAAATGCATTTGGAGAGAAAAAAATAAGGTTTCAACCAGTATCTGCATTTGAAACGGAAAATTATATCGATAAGATGATAAGTGCTTATGATGAAGCAGTAAAATTAAAAGTACCACCACTGTTGTTAATTCCAGTTGTGGTGCATGATTTTTTGTGTATTCATCCTTTTTATGACGGAAATGGAAGAATGTCAAGGCTGTTGACGCTTTTACTTTTATACAAAAATGGGTTCTTTGTAGGGAAATATATTTCCTTGGAAATGATAATTGAAGATACTAAGGATAAGTATTATGAACAATTACAAGCATCGAGCGAGAATTGGCATTCTGGAGAAAATAACGAGTTGCCATTTATCAAATATATGTTATCTGTTATTTATAAAGCATATTTCGAGTGTGATGAAAGATTCAGACTTATAGGAGAGAAATCTTTGACATCTGCCGATAGAATTATGAAAGTTTTTGAAAAAACGTTAAAACCATTGTCTAAGTCTGATATTGTCATAATTTGTCCAGACATTTCTCAAAGAACTATTGAAAGAGCCTTAAAAGAATTAAAAGACACACATTTAATCAAACAAATAGGTAGTGGAAGGGCAACTAAATATATTAAAGCATGATTTTGCGCAATCAAAAAAGCTGTGAGAAAACTCACAGCTTTTGTTTTTGTTAGCAGCAGCAAGATCCGCCGTCACAACCACAGTCGTCTGCAGCAGGCGCAGGGCTGTCTCCACAACCGTCGAACAAACCAAAGTGTTTGCTTCTGTCTCCGACTACATCAAAATATTTTCCGAATCTTGTATCTTGTACCATTGCACAGCTATTTCCACACACTGCCATTGGTAAATCTACGAAAAATCTGTGGTGGTCATCTAGGTCGAAATAGTTGTCGCAGCCTACCATTCCTCCACGATATGTCGCAAATTGTCCGTATTGTTCACATTTATCTTCAATAATTCCTGGCAATTTTATTGCTCTTACAGTTCTTGATGTGAAGTTAACATTACCAACTAATTTTTCAATTTCCTTGTTTTCGATTGGAGCAACAGTTGTTTTAGTGTATCTGAAATCTTCCCAGCCTATTTTTCTCAAAAGTCTTCTGAAATCTTCGACATACATTGCACCAGCTAAGCATTCGCCACGTAATACAGGGTTTTGGTAGATTTCATCTGGAACTCTTCTGTCTGCGAAAATATCTGAGAAGTATAATTCTCCGCCTTTTTTCAAAACTCTCCACACTTCTTTGAACACTTCTTCCTTGAATGGAGAAAGGTTGATAACGCAGTTACTGATTACAACATCGATTGATTCGTCTTCGATTCCAATTGATTTCAAATCTTCGATGTAGCCTTTCTTGAATTCTACGTTTGATTTCTTGTAGCCGAATTTTTCAGCCATTTCGTCTTGGTATTTCTTAGCGAAGTTCAATTGGTCATCAGTCATGTCGACACCGATTACTTTTCCATTTTCGCCAACTAATTTAGATGCAATGTAAACATCCAATCCAGTTCCGCATCCCAAATCCAATACAGTGCATCCTTCTAATGCTGGTGGGATAGGGGAGCCACATCCGTAAAATCTTTTGATGATTTCAGGGTTGATCATACTTCTTATTTCTTTCAAATGATCAGGCATATTATCTTGACAACTACAGATTTTTGTTTCCATTTGTCCTTCTTTTTCTGTAGTTATGTTGCTGTAATACTCTGATACTTGTTTTCTAATGTCTTCCATAAAAACCTCCTATTGTTATTAAATTATTAATTGCAGCTGCAGTTTTTCTTGTTTTGCATTGGTTCGATAAACTTTGTAAACAAAATCGCCGACAAACCGCCACCGATTAATGGTGCAAGCGCATAAACGATGAATGCATCCATTGAGAATGCAACGTTTTTCCATCCAACGAAATATGCCACGATTCTTGGGGCGAAATCTCTCGCTGGATTGAGACCTGCATCAGTCATAGGTCCAATCGTACAAATCAACGCTGTTACTGTTAGACCGATGAATAATGGGAAAATATCATCGCTTGGTCTACCTACGTTGCAACCTTCAGTCATTGAGAAAATTATCATAACCAAAACGAAAACTCCAAGCGCTTCTGCAAATGCAGCAACAGGCATGCTGATTACGCCGTTTGCGGTGTTCGGGAATACTTCGCACCAAATACTTGATGCAGGCGTTGCCACATCCATTGTCACATTCGCTGCATCCAAGCTTTTCTTGATAGAATCTTGAAAGAATACCCACAATGCACTAGCTGCCAAGATTGCTCCGACGAATTGTCCAAGAACATAAACTGGGAAATTCTTCCATGAACATCTTTTTGAAATACACATTGCAAATGTAACTGCAGGATTAAAATGCGCACAGGATAAATTTCTTGTAGTGTAAATTGCAATAGCGATTGCAAGACCCCAAACCATACCAACTTGGAATGGACCGGTGTGAGCTTGATATAAAGTAGCCGTTGCTACAGCGCCAATTCCCAAAAAACACATCAAAAATGTACCGATAACCTCACCAGTAAATCCTTGGATAAGGCTTTCTTTTGTTACGACTTCGCAACAACAATTGTCTCCTTCTGAACTCATTAGTTCACCTCCTGATATTATTAGAGATAAATATTATCGCTATTTAATTGTATAATATATAACAAAACCCGTCAACGAAATTTCACAATTGTTTTAAACGCTAAATTAGGTGTATAATTGAAAGAAAATTATGTGATATTATATAAAAAAAGGAAGTGCGATTATGAAAACTGACAAAATAATTTTGAGAAAATTTACAATAAATGATGCAGAAAAAATGTTTGAAAATTGGTCAAGTGACAGTAGAGTTACGAAGTTTTTGACATGGAAGCCTCACACATCAATAAAAGAATCAGAAAAAATCATAAAACAATGGATAAATGATGACAAGAATATCTACTTTGCGATTTGCAACACTAACAATGAAAACATTGGTTGTATATCAGCTAGTTTAATCAAAGAAAATCCAAAAACTTACGCTATTGGCTACTGCTTGGCATACGATTATTGGTCACAGGGAATAATGACAGAGTCTTTGAAACTAATGCTAAAATATTTGTTTGAAGAAAAACACGCCGTAAGAGTTGAAGCCACACACGACAGGAGAAACTCTGCAAGTGGCAAGGTGATGGGAAACGCAAACATGAAATACGAAGGTTGTCTTAGAAAATCAGCTACAAACAACCAAGGCGTGGCAGATTCTTGTATGTATTCTATGATTGATGAAGACTACGAATGTGATTTTGTGATTCCTGAATTTGATGAGATGAATTTCAGACAAGAATTGTTGGCGGATGAAAAGACGATGAGTTTCAATGAAAAATACGGCGGAGCTATTGATTTCTCAGAAGACAAATGGCGAAATTGGTATGACAAATGGATAAATTCTGACGACAGATTTTACTATTACATTATGGGTCACAACAAGCCTGTAGGAGAATGTTGTATATATAAGGAAGATGATAGGTGGATTTGCAGTTTAATTGTAAAAGATGAATACAGAAACAACGGCTACGGGAAAAAAGGGTTGATGTTTTTGATTGATTTGGCAAAAAAATTAGACATAGATGAGCTATATGACAATATTGGTACCTGTAATCCTTCGTTGAATTTATTTTTGAGCTTAGGATTTGAGGTCGTATATACTAATGAAGAGTATTCAACTGTAAGAATTAAAACACGCTAACTTGTATTAATTTTTTATTAAGAGTATGATGTAATATATAATTTTATTTTTAGATATTTGAATTAGATTGAATTTTAGAATGGATGATTAGATGAAGAATAAGAATTTTTACAAAAGAGCGATACAGGTGGCGTGGCCGTCGGTGTTGGAGAGCTTTTTCATTGCACTTGCAGGAATTATCGACACATACATGGTGTCTTCGATTGGAAGCTCTGCAGTAGCAGCCGTAGGTCTTACAACCCAACCTAAATTTATAGCATTGTCGATATTTTTCGCCATAAACATCGCAACATCAGCACTTGTAGCTAGACGTCTCGGTGAAGAAGACAAAGAAGGAGCAAACAGAATACTTGTCACAGCGATTATCATGGGACTTGTTCTAACAGTTGTGATAAGCACTTTGATGGTGTATTTTTCAGATAGCATATTGAGACTTGCAGGAAGTAACTCAGACACGCATACTGATGCATTGAATTATTTCAGAATAATAATGGGTGGAATGCTTTTTTCCGTAGTCAGTATGGCGATAAATGCAGCACAAAGAGGATCAGGAAACACGAGAATTGCCTTCACGACCAACTTAGTGTCTAGTATTGTCAATATATTTTTCAACTACTGTTTGATAGGTGGTAATTTTGGTTTTCCGAAGATGGAAGTTTCAGGAGCAGCGCTTGCAACAGTACTTGGAACAGTCGTAAGTAGTATTATGTGCATCAGATCTCTTTTCAGAAAAGATGGTTTCGTACAAATCAAATACATTTTCAAGAAGAAAATCAAACCAACAGTTGAAGTATTCACAAGTATCGTCAAACTTGGAACCAATTTGTTCGTAGAAAATATAGCCATGAGAATCGGATTCTTGACAACAGCATTGATGGCAGCAGGACTAGGAACTGACACATTTGCAGCACACAACGTAGGAATGAATCTTCTTAGCATTTGTTTTGCGTTCGCAGACGGGATGCAAGTTGCAGCAGTCGTTCTAACAGGATCAAGCCTTGGCGCTGGCAAGAAAGAAAACGCCAAGATTTACGGCAAAGTCTGCCAACGAATAGGACTTATGATATCTCTTGTACTATCTTTGATATTGTTGTTATTTGGAAAAGGAATATTCCATTTGTTCTTCGACAAACTCTCCATCATAGAAACAGGAGAAATCATCGCAAGATTCATCACAGTAATAGTCCTTCTACAAATCTCACAAATCATCTACGGAGGATGTTTGAGATCAGCAGGTGATGTAAAATACACATTAATCTCTTCAATCATAAGTGTAACAATCATAAGGACAGTAGTAACATACATCCTTGTATCTGTGTTTGAAATGGGAATCGTGGGAATATGGCTAGGAATCTTCTCCGACCAATTCTCTAGATACATGTTCAATTCAATCAGATTTAGACAAGGTAAATGGGTTAACATTAAAATATAAAAAATCGTCTCGTTTTGATATGTACCATCCTTACTGGATGACCCGGTAAAGATGGCACACATCATTTTGAGACGATTTTTTTAATACTCATGTTTGAAAGCATATGCAATATATTTAACGCCAGATATTGTCAAATACATTCCAATTAAAAATACAACCGTAAAAGATGCTCTTAAAGGATTGTACAACATCATAATTCCAAGAATTAAAGTAATAATATTAATTATGATATTAAGATGGTAAAGTCCACCTGGAACAAACCTTAGATATCTTCCGAAACTAATATCGTTGATTGAATCGATAATAAACCAAATCGAGAACACATACGGAATGATCAATACAGCAGATTCGACATTAAAAACAAGAATGAGGCCAAGTATTATATCTATTATGCTTATCCAAAAGAATAATTTTATGTTCAGTCTTGTAAAATCTTTTATCTTTTTATAAATTAAAACTCCGCCTACGCCTTTAACAATTGCAATTATTCCAAAATAAATCACCAGACTCGCTAAGCTGGCATATGGATTTTTAAAAGCTATGAATGAAACTATAATAAAACAAATACCTGTAATAAGAGAAAACCAATCAACTGATTTCTTTTCTTCTACCATACTAACACCTCCTTAAATTGTTGATATACTTTATATACCCAGATTTAAAGAATATTATTCACTAAATATTAAGAAAATTATTAACAACACTTTGTTGAAAGTTAAAACGAAAATTGTTGGATGAAAATTTGTCGCAAGTTAAAACGAAAAATGTTACCGAAAATTACTGACGACACTTCTTAGCAATAAAAACAAAAATAGTTTTAGATAAGAATATCATTCGTAAAAAATAATCACAAATTCTAGCGAAGTGAACCGTGAAAAAATCTCACTCGTGCCAGAGCGAAGCTCGCACTTGAGATTTTAGGTTCACAAGCTTTGAATTTGTTTATTTTTGGAGACAGATATTCGTGCTAAATTATTTTTGTTTTTGATATACACCTTGCAAGCAAAAAATCTCCCAAAACTCATTTTATTCCACGCTCTTTTATTATATAATAAGGAAGGAAACAAATTTTTCGTAAAAAACTTGAAATTTTACAAAAAAACTTCAAAAAGGTGTTGACATTGTTGTATAGACAATGTATAATACCAGTTGTGCCTAAAGTTAGTAAGCGTAGAAGTGGAAGGTTGCTCGGGAAACGTGATTAATCTTCCGAGGTAATTTTCACCGAGAAGTCCTACACGATTAGGGCGATGGGTTAAACTTTTTAAAAAAGTTTTTTAAATTTTAGGTCACTGTACACCCGGGAGGGTGTATGAACATAACCCAGCAAGACGCTTCTTCAAAAATTTAGAGGAGGTGCCTAAATGGCAAATCAAAAAATCAGAATCAGACTAAGAGCTTATGATCACGAATTAATCGATCAATCAGCTCAAAAAATCGTTGAGGCAGCTAAGAGAACTGACGTTAAAGTTTCAGGTCCTATTCCGTTGCCAACAGAAAAAGAAGTTATTACAATCTTAAGAGCTGTTCACAAGTACAAAGACTCAAGAGAACAGTTCGAACAAAGAACACATAAGAGATTAATCGATATCATTAATCCTAACGCAAAGACATTGGAAGCGCTTAAAAAGCTTAACCTTCCTGCCGGCGTAGATATCGAAATTAAACTTTAATCTTAGTATGATTGTAAAGCAATCCGCTGTAAGTAAATTTTAATGTGGATATCACACTATAGGAGGTGTACTCAATGAAGAGTATTTTAGGTAAAAAAATCGGAATGACTCAAATCTTCAACGAAGACGGTAGTGTTGTTCCAGTAACTGTCATTGAAGCGGGTCCAATGGTTGTTACACAAATCAAAACTAAAGAAAAAGAAGGATATAACGCAATTCAAGTTGGTTACATTGAAAAGAAAGAAAAACATGTAAACCAACCAATGAGAGGTCATTTTGGCAAAGCAGGCGTTTCATTCAAGAAACACTTAAGAGAGTTCAAAATTAATGATGACGAACAATTTAACCTTGGCGATGAAATCAAATTAGATATTTTCCAAGACGGAGACGTTGTGGATGTTATCGGTATTTCAAAAGGTAAGGGAACTCAAGGTGCAATAGTTAGACACAACTATTCAAGAGGACCTATGGGACACGGTTCTAAATCACACAGAGTTGCAGGTGCAAGAAGTGCCGGATCTTATCCAGCAAGAGTTTTCAAAGGACGTAAAGGTTCTGGAAAGATGGGTCACGACCGTGTAACTGTTCAAAACTTGAAAATTGTTAAAGTTGACAATGAAAGAAACTTACTTCTTATTAAGGGAGCTGTTCCAGGAAACAAAGGTGGAGTAGTTACTGTTAGAGAAGCTATTAAGTCAAAATAGGAAGGAGGATGAAACATGCCTAAAGTTCAAATTTTAAACCAACAAGGAGAAAATGTTGGAGAATTAGAATTAAATGAAGCCATTTTCGGCGTTGATGTTAATGAGCACGTTGTTTACGAAGTAGTTAAAAACCAACTTGCTAATAAAAGACAAGGCACACAATCTGCTAAAACTCGTAGTGAGGTAAGAGGTGGAGGAAGAAAGCCTTGGAGACAAAAAGGTACAGGTAGAGCAAGACAAGGATCTATCAGATCTCCACAATGGAGAGGTGGTGGGGTAGTATTCGCTCCAAAGCCTAGAGATTACAGCTACGCTGTTCCTAAAAAAGTTAGAAGACTTGCAATCAAATCAGTATTAACTGAAAAAGTTAATGACAACGAAATGATCGTTTTAGATAAATTAAACTTAGATGCTATTAGCACTAAAAAAGCTGTTGAAGTATTAAAGAATATTAAAGCAGACAAGAAAGCTCTAGTAGTTATCGATAAAAATGATGATACACTTTACAGATCATTTAGAAATATTGAAAATGTAGCTATTTGTGAAGCTAAATTAATCAATGTATATGATTGTTTGAAATACAACTCATTAGTTATTACAACTGATGCTGTTAAAATTCTTGAGGAGGTGTTTCAATAATGAAATCACCATATGATATTATCTTGAAACCAATTATTTCTGAAGATTCTATGGAAAAAATGGAAGACAAGAAATATGTTTTCAAAGTTGACAAAAATGCTAATAAAATAGAAATCAGAAACGCTATCGAAAAGATTTTTGATGTTAAAGTAAAATCTGTTAACACTATGAACGTTAAAGGAAAAGTTAAAAGAATGGGCGCTCACAGTGGTAAGAGATCTGATTGGAAGAAAGCTATAGTTGCATTAACAGAAGATTCAAAAGAAATTGAATTTTTCGAAGGAATGTAATTAAGGGGGTAAAAACATGGCAATAAAAAAATATAAACCGACTTCTGCCGGTGTACGTGGTATGAGTGTTTTATCATTTGATGAAATCACAAAAACTACTCCTGAAAAATCATTAACTGTTAGCTTGAACAAATCTGGCGGAAGAAACTCTTATGGTAGAGTAACTATTCGTCACAGAGGCGGCGGAGCTAAGAGAAAATATAGAATTATAGATTTTAAGAGAAATAAAGACGGTATCAAAGCTGTTGTTAAATCAATCGAATACGATCCAAACAGAACAGCAAATATCGCTTTGTTACAATATGAAGATGGTGAAAAAAGATACATCATCCAACCAGTAGGACTAAAAGTTGGAGATGTAGTTGAAAGTGGTGCTGATGTAGATATCGTACCTGGTAATGCTCTTCCATTGAGAAACATTCCAGTTGGTACTACAGTTCACAACATCGAAATGAAAGTTGGCAAAGGAGCTCAATTAGTTAGAACAGCTGGTGCTGAAGCACAACTTATGGCTAAAGAAGGTAAATTTGCTCAATTAAGATTACCATCAGGAGAATTCAGATTAATTCACCTTGACTGTAAAGCTACTGTAGGTCAAGTTGGAAATATCTCTCACGAATTAGTTACAATCGGTAAGGCTGGACGTAACAGACACTTAGGTAAGAGACCTTACGTAAGAGGTTCAGCAATGAACCCAGTAGATCACCCTCACGGTGGTGGTGAAGGTAGAGCACCAATCGGTAGACCAGCTCCTTCAACTCCATGGGGTAAACCAGCACTTGGACTTAAGACTCGTAAGAAAAACAAAAAGTCTAATAAGTACATTGTAAGAAGAAGAAAGAAATAACGGAGGGATAGAATGAGTAGATCACTTAAAAAAGGACCTTTCTGCGATGAACACTTAATGAAGAAAGTGGAAGAACTTAACAAAAACGATGAAAAGAAGATCATTAAAACTTGGTCACGTCGTTCTACAATATTCCCTAACTTCGTAGGTCACACTATTGCAGTTCACGATGGAAGAAAGCATGTACCTGTTTATATTACTGACGATATGGTTGGTCATAAATTAGGAGAATTTGTTCCTACAAGAACATACAAAGGTCACATTAAAAACGAAAAAACGAGTAAGGTTCGTAATTAATATAAGGAGGTATGACAATGCAAGCTAAAGCTATAGCGAAATATGTACGTATTTCTCCTCTAAAAGTTAACTTTATATGCAAAGAAATTAGAGGTAAACAAGTTGATGAAGCCCTTGCTATATTGAAATTCACTCCTAAAAAAGGTGCTAGAATTTTAGAAAAAGTGCTAAATTCAGCAATTGCAAACGCAGAACACAATTTTGGATTAAACAGAGAAGATCTTTTTGTATCACAAGCATACGCTAATAATGCTCCAGTAATGAAAAGATGGAGACCAAAAGCTAAAGGAATGGCTTATCCAATCCTTAAAAGATCAAGTCATGTTGGCGTAGTTGTAGAAGAAAGAGAATTATAAGGAGGAGTCTGATGGGTCAAAAAGTTAATCCTAAAGGATTAAGAGTTGGTGTTATCAAAGACTGGGATTCAAGATGGTTTGCAGATAAAAAAGATTTTGGTGATTATCTAGTTGAAGATCACAAAATTCGTGAACTAATCAAGAAAGAATCTTTCAGCGCTGGTATTAGCAGTGTTTCAATCGAAAGAGCATCAAACAAAATCAAGGTAACTATCAACACAGCTAAACCTGGTATGGTAATTGGCCGTCAAGGTGCTGGCGTTGAAGAATTAAAAAATAAATTAGAAAAATTAACAGGTAAGAAATTAATCATAAATGTAGAAGAAATTAAGTTCCAAGACTTAGATGCACAATTAGTTGCAGAAAACATTGCAAGTCAATTAGAAAGACGTATTTCTTTCAGACGTGCGATGAAACAAACTATGCAAAGAAGCATGAGAGCAGGAGCTTTGGGTATTAAGACTATGGTTTCTGGTAGACTTGGTGGAGCTGATATGGCAAGAAGCGAAGGATACAGCGAAGGAACTATTCCTCTTCAAACTCTAAGAGCTGCAATCGACTATGGATTTGCAGAAGCAGATACAACTTATGGTAAGCTTGGTGTTAAAGTTTGGTTATACAAAGGTGAAATGTTACCTGGTATGACAGAAGAAGATTTACCTGTTTACAAAAACAAAAAGAACGATAAAAACAAAAAAAGAAGAAACAATAACAGAAAAGGTAAATCCCAAGCAGCTAAAAACTAATTCGAGAGGAGGAAATATTCTATGTTAATGCCTAAAAGAGTAAAATACCGTAGAGTTCACAGAGGCAGAATGAAAGGTAAAGCATTAAAAGGCAATACTTTAACTTACGGTGATTATGGTATACAAGCGTTAGGTTCTTGTTGGTTAACAGCTAATCAAATAGAAGCAGCACGTCGTGCGATGACAAGATATATAAAAAGAGGCGGTAACATCTGGATCAAAGTTTTCCCAGATAAGCCAGTGTCAAAGAAGCCTATCGGTATTCGTATGGGTTCAGGTAAAGGAGCTCCAGAATATTGGGTAGCAGTAATTAAACCAGGTAGAGTATTATTTGAAATGGCAGGTGTTCCTGAAGATGTAGCTCGTGAAGCTATGAGACTTGCACAACACAAACTACCTATCAAAACTAAATTTATAGCTCGTGAAGAGTTCGGAGAAAAGGACGGTGAAGCTGATGAAAACTAAAGAAATTCGTAATCTATCAGATCAAGATTTACAAAAACAATTAGAACAATCTAAAAGTGAATTGTTTAATCTACGTTTTCAATTAGCTACTGGGCAATTAGAAAACCCTATGATGATAGGACTTGTAAAAAAAGATATAGCTCGCATTAAGACTATTATTAGAGAACGTGAGCTAAACATTGGTAAGGAGGCTTAACAATTATGGAAAGAAATATGAGAAAAACCATAGTTGGTATAGTTGTTTCAGATAAAATGGATAAGTCAATTGTTGTAGAAGTTAAAACACTTGTCAAAGATCCTAAATACGGTAAACAATTAAGAAAAACAACTAAATTTAAAGCACACGATGAAGAAAACATCGCTGGTATTGGCGATAAAGTTAAAATAATGGAAACAAGACCTCTTTCTAAAACAAAGAACTGGAGACTTGTAGAAATTATAGAAAAAGCAAAGTAATTCTTATTACGAAAGGAGAATTTTATGATTCAACAAGAAAGTCGTTTGAGAGTTGCAGATAACTCTGGTGCAAAAGAACTACTAGTAATAAGAGTTTTAGGTGGTACTAAAAGAAAGTACGCAGCTATCGGAGACATCGTAGTTTGCTCAGTTAAATCTGCACAACCGGGCGGTATGGTTAAAAAAGGTGATGTAGTAAAAGCTGTTATCGTAAGAACAACTAAACCATTGGGAAGAGCTGATGGAAGTTACATCAGATTTGACGATAACGCAGCTGTAATTATAAAAGATGATAAAAATCCAGTGGGAACAAGAATTTTTGGTTCAGTAACTCGTGAATTGAGAGCCAATAACTTCATGAAAATAATCTCATTGGCACCTGAAGTATTATAATTGGAGGTGTAAAGAGATATGAAGATTAAAAATGGAGATACTGTAATAGTTATTTCTGGTAAAGACAAAGGAAAGACTGGAAATGTTATTGAAGTATTAGCCAAAAAAAATAAAGTGGTAGTAGAAGGAGTTAACATAGTTACTAAACACCAAAAAGCTAACGGACGTGGTGTTGAAAGTGGACTAATCAAAAAAGAAGCTCCTATTGATGTTTCAAACGTAATGTATTATGATGCTAAAAACAAGAAAGGCACTAGATTAGGTTACAAGTTTGAAGACGGTAAGAAAGTTAGATTTATGAAATCTAACAACGAAACTATTAAGTAACATAAGGAGGGTATAAACTTGACTTCCAGATTAAAAGAAAAATATACAAATGAAGTTGTTCCTTTCTTGGTTGAACGTTTCAAATATGAAAACATCATGCAAGTTCCAAGATTGGAAAAAATCGTGCTTAACATGGGTTTAGGTTCTTCAAAAGAAAATCCTAAGGCTATCGAAAGTGCAGTTAAAGAATTAGAAACAATTACAGGACAACGCCCAATTGTAACAAAAGCAAGAAAATCTATCGCTAACTTCAAACTTAGAGAAGGAATGAATGTTGGTGTTAAAGTTACATTACGTGGTGAAAAAATGTATGATTTCTTAGATAAATTTATGAACATTTCTCTTCCACGTGTAAGAGACTTTAGAGGTATTTCTTCTAAATCATTCGATGGTAGAGGAAACTATGCTGTAGGTATCAAAGAACAATTAATATTCCCTGAAATTGAATACGATATGGTAGATCAAATTAGAGGTATGGATATTGTGGTCGTTACTACTGCAAACACTGACGAAGAAGCTAAGGAATTATTAGACAAAATGGGAATGCCATTTAAGAAATAAGGAGGAGTTTTAGTGGCTAAAAAATCAATGATCGCAAAACAAAAAAGACCTGCAAAGTTTAGCACAAGAGAATATAACAGATGCAAAATTTGTGGTAGACCTCACGGATATTTAAAGAAATATGGCATCTGCCGTATATGCTTTAGAGAATTGGCTTATAAAGGCGAAATCCCTGGCGTAAGAAAAGCAAGCTGGTAAGAAAGGAAGGAGGAAGCTTTTATGATGACTGATCCTATAGCAGATATGCTAACAAGAATAAGAAACGCAGTTAATGCGAAACATAAAGTTGTTGAAGTTCCTGCATCTAATATTAAAAAATCAATAGCACAAATTTTATTAGATGAAGGATTTATCGATGGTTTCAATGTTACAGAAGATGGTAAACAAGGAATCATTACAATAGATTTAAAATATGGTCCTAACGAAGAAAAAGTAATTTCAGGTATCAAGAGAATATCTAAACCTGGACTTCGTGTCTATGCCAGAGCAAATGAAGTTCCTAAGGTTTTAGGCGGACTTGGTATTGCTATTGTCTCTACATCAAAAGGCCTTGTAACTGATAAAGTTGCTAGAAAAGAAGGTATTGGTGGAGAAGTAATTTGTTACGTATGGTAACACAAACATTATAAGGAGGTTTGACCATGTCAAGAATTGGATTAAAACCAATTGAAATTCCTAATGGCGTTGAGGTAAAAGTAACTGAAGACAATTTGTGTACTGTAAAAGGACCAAAAGGTGAATTAGTTGAACAAATGCCAAAGGAAATGATTATCAAAGTAGAAGATAATACAATCACAGTTTCAAGACCTTCAGAAATTAAAAGACACAAATCACTTCATGGTTTAACAAGAACTCTTGTTTTCAACATGATTGAAGGTGTTACTGAAGGATACAAGAAAACTTTAATTATAGAAGGTACTGGTTACAGAGCAGCTAAACAAGGTAAAAAATTAGTTTTAAACTTGGGATATTCACACACAATTGAAAAAGAAGATCCAGAAGGAATCTCAGTTGAAGTTCCAGAACAACACACATTAATTATCAGTGGTATCAACAAACAACAAGTTGGTAACTACGCTGCTAAAATCAGAGACTTAAGAGGACCTGAACCATACAAAGGTAAAGGTATCAGATATGAAGATGAACATATTAGACGTAAAGTCGGTAAAACAGGTAAGTAGGAAAGGAGTAAGGTATGTTTAAGAAAATTGATAAAAATGCAAATAGAGTTAAAAGACATCTACGTATTCGTAAGAACCTTACAGGAACTTCTGAAAAACCAAGATTATGCGTATTCAAGTCTAATACTAACATCTATGCACAATTAATCGATGATGTTAACCACAACACATTAGTAGCTGCATCAACATTAGATAAAGATTTCAGTGGTGAATCAAAATCTAACAAAGAAGCTGCAAAACTTGTTGGTGAATTAATCGGTAAGAAAGCTATCGACAAAGGCATTGAACAATGCGTATTTGACAGATCTGGATATTTATATCACGGAAAAGTTAAAGAATTAGCTGAAGGTGCTAGAAGCGCCGGACTTAAATTTTAGTGCAAGGGAGGTATTTAGTATTGGAACTTTTAAATAAAGAAATAGAAGGTTTAGAATTAGAAGAAAGAGTTGTAAATATTAACCGTGTAGCTAAGGTTGTTAAGGGTGGTAGAAACTTTAGATTCGCAGCCCTTGTAGTAGTTGGAGATAAAAACGGACATGTTGGTGTTGGTATTGGTAAAGCACAAGAAGTACCAGAAGCTATCAGAAAAGCTAGCCAAGATGCTAAAAAACACATCTTCACAGTTCCTATCGTAAACACAACTATTCCTCACCAAGTAACAGGAATATTTGGAGCTGGTAGAGTATTATTAAAACCAGCTGGAGAAGGTACTGGAGTTATCGCCGGCGGTCCTGTTCGTGCGGTATGTGAATTAGCAGGTATCAAAGACGTTCGTTCTAAATCATTGGGAACATCAAACCCTCAAAACATTGTTAATGCAACTGTAGAAGGACTTAAATCACTTAAGACAGCTGAACAAGTAGCTAAATTAAGAGGAAAGTCTGTAGAAGAAATTTTAAAATAAGGAGGGCTTTTAAGTGAGTAAATTAAAGATCACTCTTAAAAAGAGCAAAATCGGCAGAATTGAAAAACACATTAGAACTTGTGAAGCCCTTGGACTTCATAAAATCGGACAATCAGTAATCAAAGAAGACAATGATGCAATTCGTGGAATGATTAGACACATTGCATTCATGGTTGACGTTGAAGAAGTTAAGTAGGAGGTGTTATAGTGAAATTACACAACTTAAGACCTGCTAAAGGTGGAGAAGTAAAAGCAAGAAAAAGAGTTGGTAGAGGTTACGGTTCAGGATTAGGACACAATGCTGGACGCGGTAGAGACGGACAAAACTCAAGATCAGGCGGAGGCGTAAGACCAGGATTTGAAGGGGGTCAAATGCCTTTATTCAGAAGACTTCCTAAGAGAGGCTTCAAAAACCATTTTGCAAAACAATACGCTGAAATCAACATCAGAGACTTAAATTGTTTTGAAGATGGAGAAGAAATAACACCAGAAATCCTAGCAAACGCAGGATTCTTTAAGCCAGCAAAGGCAAAAGACGGCGTTAAGATTTTAGGTGACGGAGAAATTACTAAGAAATTAACTATTAAAGCTAATAAATTTACTAAATCAGCTGAAGAAAAAATTACAAAAGCCGGAGGAAAGGTAGAGGTGATTTAAGATGCTTAAAACCTTGAAAGATTCATGGAAGGTTTTAGACATTCGTAAAAGAATCGGCTTTACTCTACTAATGATTGTAGTTTTTAGATTAGGTAATACAATACCGGTTCCTTTTATGGATAAGGCCATCATTAAACAAATAATGAGTGGTCAAGAAGGCGGAATAGTTTCTTTATTGAACCTATTGAGTGGGGGATCATTGAGACAAATGAGCATATTTGCTCTTTCAATCTACCCTTACATTACCGCTTCAATCATTCTTCAACTTTTAACAGTAGCATTTCCTAGATTAGGTGAGCTTACTCGTGAAGGTGAAGAAGGAAAGAAGAGAATGGGTAAATACACTAAGATCTGTAGTATAATTTTGGCATTCATTCAAGGATATGCTACAGTTAATGGTTTATTTAACAGAGCAATCGTAGACAAAAGCTTTTTAACAGGATTTGTTATACTAATAAGTTTGGTAGCAGGATCGATGTTTCTTGTATGGCTAGGAGAAATGATTACTGAAAGAGGTATCGGTAACGGAATTTCAATCTTGATTTTCCTAGGAATCATTTCAAATATGCCTAGACAAATCGGTACAATGATTTATCAATCTAGACAAGGAATGTTATCTTGGTGGAAAATATCACTTTTCGTACTAATAGCGATTATAATATTAGTAGTAGTTGTATTAATTAACCAAGGTGAAAGAAGAATTCCTGTACAATACGCTAAAAGAGTAGTAGGAAGAAAAATGTATGGTGGTCAATCAACTCATATTCCAATCAAGGTTAATATGGGTGGTGTAATGCCAGTAATCTTTGCATCAGCAATCTTACAATTACCACAAACAATAGCATTATTATTCGGCAAGGACATGCCAGGATGGTTAGCCCACATTTTCACAGTACAAACAACATCAGGGTTAGTTATCTTCTCAATAGTAAACATGTTATTGATTATAATATTCGCATTTTTCTACTCAGCAATTCAATTTAACACTGTTGAATACGCTAAAAACTTGCAACAATATGGCGGATTCATTATGGGAATTAGACCTGGTAAACCAACAGGTATGTATCTAAAGAAAATTTCTGATAGAGTAACATTTATAGGCGCAATCATATTAGCAATAGTTGCATCAGCACCAATGCTAATATCAAAAGCTATAGGAATACAAATCCTATTCGGTGGTACATCAATCATCATCGTAGTAGGTGTTGTATTAGATACTGTAAAACAAATGGAAAGTATGCTAACTATGAAACACTATAAAGGATTTTTGAAATAAGGAGTTTATAATGAGATTAATATTATTAGGACCTCCGGGAGCAGGTAAAGGAACTCAAGCTAAAAGAGTTATTGAAGAATTTGATATTCCTCACATTTCAACAGGAGATATTTTCAGAAAAAATATCAAAGAAAAGACAGAACTAGGTCAAAAAGTTGAAGGCTTACTTGCACAAGGAAAACTTGTACCTGATGAGTTAACAATAGAAATAGTATGGGATAGACTAGATCAAGAAGATTGCAAGAACGGATTCTTACTTGATGGATTCCCAAGAACAATCCCTCAAGCCGAAGCCCTTGATGAAGGACTAGCTAAAAGAGGATTGAAACTAGATCGTGTATTGAACATAGACGTTGACAAAGATTCTCTTGTAAAAAGACTTTCAGGAAGACGTGTATGTCCTAGCTGTGGTGCAAGCTATCACATTGACAACAACCCTACAAAAGTTGATGGAATTTGTGATGCATGTCAAACTCCAGTAATCCAAAGAGAAGACGACAAAGAAGAAACTGTACTAGATAGAATCAAAGTTTACGATTCACAAACTAAACCTTTAGTAGATTTCTACAACAAACAAGATTTAGTATTCACAGTTGATGGAACTCTTCCAATAGATGAAATCACTAATAAGTTAGTAACAGAATTAAAAAAAGGTTAGAATTAATGAGCCAATACAACAAACTTGAAACAGGACAAGTTGTTTTAAGTACTTGTGGTCGTGATATGGGCAAACTACAAATGGTTTTGGAAATTCTTGACGATTCTTATGTATTGGTAGTAGATGGAAAACAACGTAAAATCGAAAAACCAAAGAAAAAGAAGATAAAACATCTTCAAAAATACAACAAAAAGTTGCAATTAGAGAATTTAACAGATAAGAAACTAAGATATATGTTAAACAATTTAAAAAAGGAGGATCAAGACAAGGATGTCCAAAGAAGTTATTGAATTAGAAGGAACAGTAGTAGATGCTCTTCCTAATACGGTATTTAAGGTAGAACTTCAAAATGGCCATGTAATAACAGCTCATATTTCAGGCAAATTAAGAATGAATTATATAAGAATTCTTCCAGGAGATAAGGTAACGGTTGAATTATCACCATACGATTTGGATCGTGGTAGAATAACATGGAGAAAGAAATAAACGGAGGTTAAGCAATGAAAGTAAGACCATCAGTTAAAAAAATGTGCGAAAAGTGCAAGATTATAAAAAGAAAAGGTCGTGTTATGGTTATTTGCGATAACCCTAAACACAAACAAAGACAAGGTTAGTAGGAGGTATAAATGGCAAGAATTCAAGGTGTCGACTTACCAAATGACAAACGTGTAGAAATTGGACTAACTGCAATTTATGGAATAGGTAGACAATCATCAAATAAAATCTTAGCTAAATTAGGAATCAATCCTGACACAAGAGTAAAAGATTTAACAGAATCTGAATTATCTGATATCAGAAATGAATTAGACAACTATCTTACTGAAGGGGATTTACGTCGTGATGTAGCAATGAACATCAAAAGATTAAAAGAAATCAACTGCTACAGAGGATCAAGACACAAAAAAGGCCTTCCAGTAAGAGGACAACATACAAAGAACAACGCAAGAACTCGTAAGGGTCCTAGAAAACAAGCATAGAGAGGGGGAAATTAATTGGCACTAAAAACTAAAGGCGCTAAACGTAATGTTCGCGGTAAAAAAAGAGTAAAAAAGAATATTGAAAAAGGTCAAGCACATATTTCTTCTACATTCAACAACACTATGGTATGTTTAACTGACCTTAACGGTAACGTATTAAGCTGGGCTTCTGCTGGACAATTAGGTTTCAGAGGATCTAGAAAATCAACTCCATACGCTGCACAACAAGCTGCTGAAGAAGCTGCTAAAAAAGCTATGGAACACGGATTAAAGACTGTTGAAGTTTATGTAAAAGGACCAGGTTCAGGAAGAGAATCTGCAATTAGAAGTTTGCAAGCTTCTGGACTTGAAGTTAGCTCTATTAAAGATGTAACTCCAATCCCTCACAACGGTTGTAGACCACCAAAGAAGAGAAGAGTATAACACATAGGCTTAATTCAGGATTTCCTGATAGGACTTGTCGAAGGAGGCTGTATTTATGACTGAACAATTAGATACTAAAATAAAAATCGTTGAATTAGATGAACAAAATAATTACGGTAAATTTGTCATAATGCCACTGGAAAGGGGATATGGAACTACTCTAGGAAACTCTCTAAGAAGAGTTTTATTATCATCATTACCAGGAGCTGCTATATCAAAGATAAATATCCAAGGTGTAGCTCATGAAATGTCTACGATTAAAGGTGTCAAAGAAGACGTACCTGAAATAATTTTGAATTTAAAAGGTATCGCTGTAAAGAAATATAATGAAGAACCTATATCATTAAATGTAGACATAAAAGGTCCATGTGTTCTAACAGCTAAGGATATTTTAGTTGATACTGATTTGGAAGTTAAAAACCCAGATCATTACATTGCAACACTTAATGAAGATGCTTCATTAGAAATGCAAATCACAGTTATCAACGGAAAAGGCTACAAAATATCTGAATTTAATAAAACAGACGAAGATATTATAGGAGATATCGCTATTGACTCACTGTTTAGCCCTGTGAAAAAGGTTAATTTCACAGTGGATAATGCCAGAGTTGGCCAAGTAATTGATTACGATAAGCTTACAATAGAAGTGTGGACTAATGGAACAATTAGACCACAAGATGCCTTAAGTGAAGGAAGCAACATCCTAATCAATTGCCTGGAATTATTCAGTGAATTACCTAACTACGAGTGTAATACAAACAGTGACGACGAAGATAATCAAAAAGATAAAGAGACTCAAATGGTCATCAATATCGAAGAATTAGATTTCTCTTTAAGATCATTTAACTGTTTAAAAAGAGCAAATATCAATACTGTAGGAGATATCGTATCTCATACAAAAGCAGATATGATGAAAATAAAGAACTTTGGTAAAAAATCCTTAGACGAAGTTGAAGAAAAACTTCAAGAAATGGGCCTTGCATTTAAACAAGAAATAAAAGACGAATAAAGGAGGATAGACATTGGCTAACTTAAGAAAATTAGGTAGAAGAACTGATCACAGAACAGCAATGTTAAGAAACCTAGTTCAATCATTGTTCGAAAACGGAAAAATCGAAACAACAGTTACTCGTGCTAAAGAAGCTAGAAGAGAAGCTGAAAAGATGATTACACTTGGTAAAAAAGGTGATTTGAGCGCTAGAAGAGAAGCTCTTAAATATATATACAAAAAAGACGTTGTATACACATTGTTTGAAGAAATCGCACCAGTTTATGCTGACAGACAAGGTGGATACACTAGAATCTTAAAATTAGGACCTCGTAGAGGAGACGGTACTGAAATGTGTATACTTGAATTAGTAGATTACACTAAGAAAGAATCCTCAGAAGAAAAAGAAACAGTGAAAGCTGACAAATAGAAAATAACTAAGCATTTGCTTAGTTATTTTTTTATGTTCAATTGCAAAAACAAGCATGTAAGAATATAATAAAATAAGAAATAATTTGTTAGTAAATAACAAAATATTCTAAAAATTTATTGGGAGGAATTTATGAATAAAAAAATTTTAGCTGGAGTATTACTTACATCCCTACTAATTGGCACCAATTCATTTGCAGCCAACGAAACAAAAAAGATTGATACACTAGAAGATTTCGGACTTAAACTCGACTCTAAACTAGATAAGACTAACCTAGCCGATGAAATTAAACTTGAAAATGGTGTAACATTGAAGTTTGACAAAGACGGAAAACTTATTGGAATTAATGCACTTTCTAGCACAGAAAAATTACTATCAGGAAAATCAGATGAAAAATTTGAAGACTACAAGAATAAAACGCTTGATATGCTTAAAAAAGAAGGCTACATTCCTAAAGAATACAAATTAGTCGACAAACAAGATATACTTGATAACGGATATAAAGTTGTATTTGAAAAAGAAAATTCATATAATATCAAAAATCCGTACAATATAATAACAGTATCATTTGACAAGAAAACAAACGAGCTCAAAACATTCAACAAAATTGAAAAGTTTGAGGTTACAAAAGCACCTACAGCAAAGCTTGCAGATGCAAAGAAAGTTGCAATCGAAAAACTAAAATCCATCAAAGATTTTGATGAAACAAAAATAAAATCAGAAACCTCAGTAATCAACATAGACAACTTGCCAACAAAGTTTACAAAAAACAAAGGTCTAGTAGTTGCATATGTATTTGAATATGAAGATACAAAAGTTTATGTCGACGCTAATACAAAAGAATTGTTGGGAGCTGATAAGCTTAAAACAAATGAAAACACACAAAGCACAAAACCATACGTAGTATCCAGAATTTACGGCAAGGACAGAATTGACACATCAATCCAAATAGCTAAAAGCTACATCAAAACATCAGAATTTGCCATCCTTGCAAACCAAAACAACTTCCCAGATTCACTAAGTGCAACAGTTCTATCCAAGAAATTCAACGCACCAATATTGTTGACTGATGCGAATACAGCTGACAAAGGATTAATCCAAGAAATCAAAAGATTACAAACAAAATACTTCGTCAAAATCGGTGGCGAAAAGTCTATCAGTAACGAAGTTGCAAAACAATTATTACCAGAAAAAAGCAAAGTAAGATCATTCAAAGGCGCTGACAGATACGCAACAAATGCTGAAATCATCAAAGAATTCAAAGACGCAGACACTTGTATCATAGCAAGCGGCGAAAACTTTGCAGACTCACTAAGTATTGGCGCATACGCAACTAAAAACGGATATCCAATTGTATTAGTACAAAAAAATAAAATCAACGACGTAACAAAACAAGCATTAAAAGATTCTAAAATCAAAAAATGCTACATCGTCGGTGGAGAAAACTCCATATCAAAATCATTAGAAAAAGAACTTCCACAAGTAATCGAAAGAATCGCCGGCAATGACAGATACGAAACATCACTTAAAATAGCAGACAAATTCTACAAAGATGCAGAAGGAGCATACCTTGCAAGTGGAGAAGTCTTCGCAGATAGCTTGGCAATCAACCCAATCGCTGCTAAATTTGATGTACCATTGATTCTTACACCAAAAGACAAACTTCCACAAAAAACACTAGAATACCTTGAAAAATCAAAAATCATTCAAGTAGCTATAATAGGTGGAGAAAAGACAGTATCCAAACAAATTCAACAAGAATTAGCCAAAAACAACCAAGAAGTTGCAACAACTGTAACATTCACATACACAAAAGATGGTAAGAAAGTTACAAGAGAACTTACAAACGCCGAAGCTAACGAATTAGCGAAGTTAATGAATGAACACGATAAATATGTAAAAGATCAAAGATTAAAGAGCATATTTAACAACTACTTCACATTAGTAGGAGCTAATGGAAGAACAAAAGTAGCAGTATCAGTAAATATCGAAAAAGATGAAGTCGTAATAGACGATGCAATCAATGAAAAAGGTGCTACACTTAACAAAGACAACGAACTTGCAAAACAATACATTAAATTCATAAAAAATTTAAAACAAAATTAAGCAAAATTGTTGAAAAACAAACTTGTAGGTGATATAATAGCGTTGGCTTAAAAAATTATCGCGGCAAATAATTTTTTAATGGAGATGAATATTAATGGCAAGAATGATGGGACCTAGATTTAAACAATCTAGAAGATTAGGTCTAAACGTATGCGGTCACCCAAAAGCTAACAAAAGAATGGGTAAAGGACTTGGAAGAAACGACAAGAAGTTAACTGAATATGGTATGCAACTTCTTGAAAAACAAAGATTAAGAGCATATTACGGAGTAAACGAAAAACAAATGCACAAATACTTCGAAAAAGCCCTTAACAACAAAGAAGGTCTTACAACAGGGGATGTAATGGTAAGACAATTAGAAACTAGATTAGACAACCTAGTTCTAAGAGCTTCATTTGCATCATCAATCAGACAAGCAAGACAAATGGTATCTCACGGTTTAATCAGAGTAAACGGTAAAAAAGTAGATATCCCTTCTTTCCAAGTAGCTGAAGGATCTGTAATCGAATTGAAAGAAAAATCAAGATCAAATGAATTGTTCAAAGAAAACTACGAAACAAACTTTGCACAATCATTACCTTACATTGACAAGGAAGAAAACTTCAAAGTAACATTGACAAGACTTCCTGAAAGACAAGAAATTCCAATCGAAATTACAGACTCATTAATAGTTGAGTTGTACTCAAGATAATCAAAAGGCGAGTGATTACACTCGCTTTTTTAATTGCAATCATTGATATATACTCAAATTAAAAGTACAATAATATTAATAATAAACAAAAAAGGAAAATTAAATGAAAAAACGAGTACTCATAACCACGATACTATTCTTGTTTCTAGTGTATTTTAGTGGGACGACATTCTTCACATTCTACGCACTACCCAACACATACGTCAACGGCTACAACATGAGCTTTGTTGAAAAATCCAAAATAGTCGACAGAAATGCAGACATTAGGACACTCACAATAGGCGCCACAGACAACCGTAAACTCGTAATAGATGCAAAAGAAGTGGATTTCAACCTAAAAATACCAGAAGATTTCAAATTTGAACAAAATCCGTTCTCGTGGCCGTTGTCATTCTTCGACACCAAAAAATACAACATCAATTTCGACTACACAATCGATGAAGATAAACTCAACAAGAAAATCTACCAAGCAAAACTCAACAAAAACGCCAAGAAATCGTACAACGCATACATCAGTTACTTGGATGACGAATACACGATAATCCCAGAAGAAGTAGGAAACGAAATAAACACCGACAAACTCAAAGACACGATAAAAAAATCACTCCTAGAACAAAAAGAAGAAATCACACTCAAAAACGAATACATCAAACCGACAGTCTACTCAAACGACTGGAACATAATTCGTGCCAAAAACAAACTCAACAAACTAAAAGACATCGAAATAAGCTTTGATTTCAACGACACAATCCACAAACTAAAAGGAGCGAAACTTCGTGACATGATGGACTTTGATGACAGGCGTGGATTTGTATATAAAGACAGTGAAATCGAACAATTCGTAGAAGAATTGAAAAAAGAAACCGACACCTACAACAAACCTCACACAATAAAAACAGTCGAAAACAAAACACTCACACTCAACTCAACAGACTACGGCTGGGAAATCGACAAACCAAAAACAGTCGAACTCATAAAAGAAACTCTGGATAACAACGAAAGTAAAACCATAGAACCAGTCTACTCGAAACAAGCCAAATCCAGACTCAAAAATGACATACAAGACGAATACATTGAAATCGACCAACAAAACAAAACGCTCTACTACATCAACAACTACAAAATCAACAAAAGTATCCCTATAAAAATTGCACAACCACTCCCAAAAGGAATCTACAACATAGACAGCAAAACAAAAGGATACTCCAACAACTACACATTGGGTTTTTACAGACATACAATATCTAGCTCACAAAATTCGGATATACAAGTAAATTCCAAACTATTAGAAAGCATATACTACGATGTAGGAGATAACATTCCAGTAATAGTTTACTAAAGTAAAATAAAAGTAAAAAATTTTTAAAATTCACTTGACATTACAGTGCAAACTTGATAATATATATAAGCACTCAATTGTTCAGTGAATTTTTTAGTTGAATAAAAAATTGAAAAACACTTGACAAGAAAGAAATACAAGAGTATAATGTAATAGTTAGCTCACAAAACGCGAATTTCAAATAAACTTTGAAAATCACGTTTTAAAATATATTTCGTGAGTATAGAACCTTAATAAATTAAATAAAGTAAATACTTTGAGAGAAGTACAAACCAAACAATAATTCGGTGAGAATAAAAAAAGCAAAAGTCAGCTGAAAAGCTAGCTTCAAACAAACATTAAATTGAGAGTTTGATCCTGGCTCAGGACGAACGCTGGCGGCGTGCTTAACACATGCAAGTCGAACGGGATTTAGTAGACAGAAACCTCGGTGGAAGATTACTAATGAGAGTGGCGAACGGGTGAGTAACGCGTGAGCAACCTGCCTATGACAGTGGGATAGCCTCGGGAAACCGGGATTAATACCGCATAAAATCGTAGAAACACATGTTTCAACGGTCAAAGATTTATCGGTCATAGATGGGCTCGCGTCTGATTAGCTAGTTGGTGAGATAACAGCCCACCAAGGCGACGATCAGTAGCCGGTCTGAGAGGATGAACGGCCACATTGGAACTGAGACACGGTCCAAACTCCTACGGGAGGCAGCAGTGGGGAATATTGCACAATGGGGGAAACCCTGATGCAGCGACGCCGCGTGAACGAAGAAGGTATTCGTATCGTAAAGTTCTGTCCTATGGGAAGATAATGACAGTACCATAGAAGAAAGCTCCGGCTAAATACGTGCCAGCAGCCGCGGTAATACGTATGGAGCGAGCGTTGTCCGGAATTATTGGGCGTAAAGGGTACGCAGGCGGTTTAATAAGTCGAATGTTAAAGATCGGGGCTCAACCCCGTAAAGCATTGGAAACTGATAAACTTGAGTAGTGGAGAGGAAAGTGGAATTCCTAGTGTAGTGGTGAAATACGTAGATATTAGGAGGAATACCAGTAGCGAAGGCGACTTTCTGGACACAAACTGACGCTGAGGTACGAAAGCGTGGGGAGCAAACAGGATTAGATACCCTGGTAGTCCACGCCGTAAACGATGAATGCTAGGTGTTGGGGGTCAAACCTCGGTGCCGAAGTTAACACATTAAGCATTCCGCCTGGGGAGTACGCACGCAAGTGTGAAACTCAAAGGAATTGACGGGGACCCGCACAAGCAGCGGAGCATGTGGTTTAATTCGATGCAACGCGAAGAACCTTACCAGGGCTTGACATGTGGGTGAAAGGTATAGAGATATACCCCTCTCTTTATGAGACATCCATACAGGTGGTGCATGGTTGTCGTCAGCTCGTGTCGTGAGATGTTGGGTTAAGTCCCGCAACGAGCGCAACCCCTATACTTAGTTACCAGCGAATAATGTCGGGGACTCTAAGTAGACTGCCGATGACAAATCGGAGGAAGGTGGGGATGACGTCAAATCATCATGCCCTTTATGTCCTGGGCTACACACGTGCTACAATGGTTGGTACAGAGGGCAGCTATATAGTGATATAATGCAAAACTCGAAAGCCAATCCCAGTTCGGATTGTAGGCTGCAACTCGCCTACATGAAGTCGGAGTTGCTAGTAATCGCGGATCAGAATGTCGCGGTGAATGCGTTCCCGGGTCTTGTACACACCGCCCGTCACACCATGGGAGTTGATAATACCCGAAGCCTGTGACCTAATTGAGGAGCAGTCGAAGGTAGGATTGATGACTGGGGTGAAGTCGTAACAAGGTAGCCGTATCGGAAGGTGCGGCTGGATCACCTCCTTTCTAAGGAGTGCTAACTCAACAAGTATTTACTTTAAGGTTCTTTATGGGGGTATAGCTCAGTTGGGAGAGCACCTGCCTTGCAAGCAGGGGGTCAGGAGTTCGAATCTCCTTATCTCCACCATTGACTTAACAGAAATCTATGATTTCGTTGTAAGTCAAGTGCCGTTTTGTTTCAAATCTCTGATTTGTCAAAAAACGGCCAATGACCTAACCAAAGGTCATTAGAACATTGAAAATCGAATAACAGTATATATTTCCGGTCAAGAAACTAAGGGCGCAAGGCGGATGCCTTGGCACCAGGAGGCGACGAAGGACGTGACAAGCAACGAAAACCTCGAGTAGGAGCAAATATCCAGTGACTCGGGGGAATCCGAATGGGGAAACCTACTAGACACACTCTAGTATCCATACGTAAATACATAGCGTATGGAAGCGAATGTTCTGAACTGAAACATCTAAGTAGGAACAAGAAAAGAAAGAAAACTCGATTCTCCAAGTAGCGGCGAGCGAACAGAGAACAGCCCATTAAAGTAAGACTAAACTGATAGACAAATCTTATGGAAAGAAGAACCAAAGAAAGTAACAGTCTTGTAGTCGAAATCAGAATAGAGACACTTTAAGAAGAGTACCACGGAGCACGTGAAATTCTGTGGGAAGATAGGGGGACCACCCCCTAAGGCTAAATACTACCTGGTGACCGATAGCGAATAGTACCGTGAGGGAAAGGTGAAAAGAACCCCGGGAGGGGAGTGAAACAGAACCTGAAACCTTGCGCCTACAAGCAGACAGAGGAAGAAGACTTCTAATGTCGTACTTTTTGTAGAACGGGCCAGCGAGTTACGATACGTAGCAAGATTAAACATTTAAGATGTGAAGTCGTAGGGAAACCGAGTCTTAATAGGGCAAAAGTTGCGTGTTGTAGACCCGAAACCGGGTGATCTATCCATGGGCAGAGTGAAGGTAAAGTAAAATTTACTGGAGGCTCGAACCGGGTAGCGTTTAAAAGCTATCGGATGACCTGTGGATAGGGGTGAAAAGCCAATCGAACTCGGATATAGCTGGTTCTCCTCGAAATAGCTTTAGGGCTAGCCTTGTTTTAGATTACAGGAGGTAGAGCACTGAATAGTCTAGGGGAAGTAATTCTACCGAAACTTATCAAACTCCGAATGCCTGAAAATCGATGAACAGGAGTCAGACCATGAGGGATAAGCTTCATAGTCAAAAGGGAAACAGCCCAGACCACCAGTTAAGGTCCCAAAATACAGATTAAGTGGGAAAGGATGTAATACTACTCAGACAACCAGGATGTTGGCTCAGAAGCAGCCATACATTTAAAGAGTGCGTAATAGCTCACTGGTCAAGTGGTAATGCGCCGAAGATGAACGGGGCTAAATCTGATACCGAAACTGTGGGATAGAAAAGCAATTATGCGAGAAGTATGGTTAAGATCAGGAAATATATCAACTAGTAAAGTAAGAGAGAAAGACATAAAACAAAATTTGTGAAAACACAAAGCGTAAAACTATTAAACGATACAATTTCTAAAACACTTAACAACATACAACTGGCATAATAGCTTTTCTATCGGTAGAGGAGCGTTGTATATGAGAAGAAGCAAAAAGCGTAAGCAATTGTGGATTATATACAAGTGAGAATGCTGGCATGAGTAGCGAAAAGGGATGTGAGAATCATCCCCGTCGAAAGCCCAAGGATTCCTGAGCAAGGCTCGTCCTCTCAGGGTAAGTCGGGACCTAAGGCGAGGCCGAAAGGCGTAGTCGATGGACAACAGGTAGAAATTCCTGTACTACAAGATTGTGATTGAGAGAAGTACTGACGCAGAAGGAAAAGTCGAGCGTGCTGATGGTTGTGCACGTCCAAATAACAAGCCAGAATATACAGGCAAATCCGTATATTCGTCAACGTAAGTTATGATGGGGAGCAGAAAGATGCGAAGCGACAGATTCAAACTGCCAAGAAAAGGTGCTATCGAATAATCTTGTACCCGTACCGCAAACCGACACAGGTAGGCAAGAAGAGAATTCTAAGACGCGCGGAAGAACCTTTGTTAAGGAACTCGGCAAAATGATCCCGTAAGTTAGCGAGAAGGGATGCCTAAGAAATTAGGTCGCAGAGAATAGGCCCAAGCGACTGTTTACCAAAAACACAAGTATCTGCTAAATCGAAAGATGAAGTATAGGTGCTGACACCTGCCCGGTGCTGGAAGGTCAAGGGGACTTGTTAGAGCAATCGAAGCAACGAACTTAAGCCCCAGTAAACGGCGGCCGTAACTATAACGGTCCTAAGGTAGCGAAATTCCTTGTCGGGTAAGTTCCGACCCGCACGAAAGGTGTAACGATTTGGGCGCTGTCTCAACAAAGGATCCGGTGAAATTGTAGTAGTCGTGAAGATGCGACTTACCCACGGTAGGACGGAAAGACCCCGTGGAGCTTTACTGCAGGTTGACATTGAATTTTGGGATTAAATGTACAGGATAGGTGGGAGACGAAGAAGCAAGCTCGCCAGAGTTTGCAGAGTCACTGTTGGGATACCACCCTTTTAATTCTAAAGTTCTAACTAGTTACCATGAAGCTGGTAATAGGACACTGTCAGTCGGGCAGTTTGACTGGGGCGGTCGCCTCCAAAAAAGTAACGGAGGCGTTCAAAGGTTCGCTCAGAATGGTTGGAAATCATTCAAAGAGTACAAAGGCAAAAGCGAGCTTAACTGCGAGACATACAGGTCGAGCAGAGACGAAAGTCGGACTTAGTGATCCGGTGGTACCGAGTGGAAGGGCCATCGCTCAACGGATAAAAGCTACCCCGGGGATAACAGGCTTATCTCCCCCAAGAGTCCACATCGACGGGGAGGTTTGGCACCTCGATGTCGGCTCGTCTCATCCTGGAGCTGGAGTAGGTTCCAAGGGTTGGGCTGTTCGCCCATTAAAGAGGCACGCGAGCTGGGTTCAGAACGTCGTGAGACAGTTCGGTCCCTATCCACCGTGGGCGTGAGAAATTTGAGAGGATCTGTCCTTAGTACGAGAGGACCGGGATGGACAGACCGCTGGTGTACGAGTTGTACTGCCAAGTGCACAGCTCGGTAGCTACGTCTGGGAAGGATAAGTGCTGAAGGCATCTAAGCACGAAACCAACCTCGAGATAAGATTTCTATGAGATTACTTGAAGAAAACAAGATAGATAGGTCAGAGGTGTAAAGATAGTAATATCAAAGCTAACTGATACTAATAAATCGAAAACTTGACTGGAAATATATACTGTTATTGATTGAGATGTAAAAGTGAATAAGTATGGTGATAAAAGCAAGAGGGATACACCTGTACCCATGCCGAACACAGAAGTTAAGCCTCTTAACGCCGATGGTACTACGATGGAAACGTCGTGGGAGAGTAGGTAGTCGCCAAACAATTTTAATTGGTTGGACTACGAGCCCACTTGTGGGAGATCTAGGCCTAACAGAAATCTATGATTTCGTAGTAGGTCTGATGCAACCAGTTGCCACGAATCTTTGATTCGTAGGAACTGTCTGCTGTAGGTAGACGCCAAACAAACAAGTGGCGCGAAAACCACTTAAGGAGACCTTGAAGAATTTAATGTATTTTACGAGCGACGCTTCGAACGATAAAACCTTCATATTTAATTATTAAAAAGAAGGTTTTTGAAGTGAGGCTGAGCGAGTGAAAACATTAAATTCATAAAACAAGGGCTCATTTATTACCAATATTCCTAGGTAGCTCAATGGTGGAGCACTCGGCTGTTAACCGATAGGCTGTGGGTTCGAGTCCCACCCTGGGAGCCAAATGCCGGGGTGGCGGAACTGGCAGACGCACAGGACTTAAAATCCTGCGGTGGTTAAACACCGTATCGGTTCGATTCCGATCCTCGGCACCAATAACGCGGGATAGAGCAGTTTGGTAGCTCGTCGGGCTCATAACCCGGAGGTCGTAGGTTCAAATCCTGCTCCCGCAACCATACATACACAACAAATCATATAATATGGCGGAGTAGCTCAGATGGCTAGAGCACACGGTTCATACCCGTGGTGTCAGGGGTTCGATTCCCTTCTCCGCTACCAATTTTTTATTCAGCGGTTGTGTTATTTGAAAATTAAATTAAAAGGCCCATGGTCACAGGGCTAGATTTAAAAAATAATAAACTTTAAACCTTAGTAATTAAGGCCCTATGGTCAAGCGGTTAAGACATCGCCCTTTCACGGCGGTATCCCGGGTTCGAATCCCGGTAGGGTCACCAGATATATGGGCGATTAGCTCAGCTGGGAGAGCATCTGCCTTACAAGCAGGGGGTCACAGGTTCGAGCCCTGTATCGCCCACCATATATTTTATACAGAAACAAAGATAACAAATTCTAACACAAGGCCCGGTAGTTCAGTTGGTTAGAATGCCAGCCTGTCACGCTGGAGGTCGACGGTTCAAGTCCGTTCCGGGTCGCCAAGTATGCTGGTGTAGCTCAATTGGTAGAGCAACTGACTTGTAATCAGTAGGTTAGGGGTTCAAGTCCTCCCACCAGCTCCAAATCCTTTTTAATAAAGGATCAAGGAGGAGTTCCCGAGTGGCCAAAGGGGACGGACTGTAAATCCGTTACTTTATGTTTCGGTGGTTCAAATCCACCCTCCTCCACCAAAGAAATTCATGCGGAAGTGGCTCAGTGGTAGAGCATCGCCTTGCCAAGGCGAGGGTCGCGAGTTCGAGTCTCGTCTTCCGCTCCAGACAACAACAGATGTGCATACATCTGTTTTGTTGTATATGAACGATTAGCTCAGCTGGATAGAGCGTCTGGCTACGGACCAGAAGGTCGGGGGTTCGAATCCTCTATCGTTCGCCAAGACTATAGATCATGTATCTATAGTCTTTTTTTATTGCAAAATCTGATTGCACAACACATCCGCACCACAATATTTCCACATCAAAACCATTCCTCTTACAAATTCATCAAATATTTTTTCAGAAAAGTAAATTTTTTCTATTTTTTACACAATTTTCACACAATTTACAAAAGTATATCAAAATATTCCTCTTGAAAACGTTAGTAAATCAATGTTAGTTTTTATATCATCAAAAAAATATAAAAAAATTACAAAATCTTTCTATTTTGTCAGACTAAATATAAATAACAAATATTGAACGAAAAAACCGCAATAAATTATTGATATACGAAATATTACATAATAAACAGTAAAAAACAATGAAATCAACAATAAAACGATAAATAAAAACCAAATAATACCTTATATTAAAGTAAATAGGTAAAGTTATAATTCAATTTTACTGTTGTAACAACAAAAACACTCTGAAACAAATTGGAACAAAGCATGTAAATTGACATTTCTTATATAATATGATAATATTTACCCATAAATAATACATGTAAATATATAGTACATAAAAACGGAAGCAAACGTAATTATAATGATATGATTAAGCAATGCATTTTATTTAGAACTAACTGAGTCAGGCAACATTATTCATCAACTATGTTGGGCTGATTCTTTATTTGTGTTAGGGACTTAAAACGAATCATTATCGATATCATTACCAAAAGTTTGTAAAAATTTTTATATATACTTGTAATACAGTAGAGAATTAAATTAGTATAATAAATATCAAATTACTAACATTTAAAATAAAAATCAAGTAAATCAGGAGGTTAAAATGAGAAAAATATTTGACAGACTAACGTCATTAGTCATGGTCATGCTTATGGTCATACAATCATGCGTGCCAGCAATTACATCATTTGCTAAGGAGGAAGAGCTCGACAAGAGATACGTAATACAAAAGTTCGAGACCTTAAAACAGGATACTTATGCCAATTTTTCATTGAACCTCGCAACGATATTAGATGACAAGAATTTGGATACCGACACCAACGTCAAGTTCACGTTGAATGCGACGAGTAACGATTCCAACATCAAACTATTGGTTAGAAAAGATTTCAGTCTTTATGATGAGAGGACATTCGACAAGGTAGAAGATGCCTACAAAGAGTTCGACAGAATAGACAAATCACTCAAAGATCAAGGATTGAGCCTAGATGTATCAGTAGTACAAGATGGCGAAAAATACAGAATCAAAAACAACTACGTACCACAAGCAGGAAAAGAAGACTACGGAAGTGACTACAAAGTATACAGCCTTAAGGTAATAGACAAATTTGATTTTGACAAACAAGGTTTGTACAACAAATTACCAGAAAACGACAAGTTATCAGCAGAACACAACCTACAAATAGCTGAACAAAGAAGACTTCAACAAGACGGCGAAGTTCCAGAACCTGACAAGCACAACGTAACTTACATCTTCAACTTCAAGGTTGACAAATCAGTCGACCCGGCTCTTACAACAATAGCTCTTAATAAGGATGCAAACAATCCACTTGAAGTAAAACAAAACGCAGACCTATTCGCAGCTATATTAAATGATAGAACTTACAGCGTATACCAAACAGAACAATTACCAGCTGAAGTTACATCATCAATAGAACACAAAAAAGAAGTTGCCAAAAAGAAAGCAGAAGCCGATGCAAAAGCAAAAGCAGAAGCCGATGCAAAGGCAAAGGCCGAAGCAGATGCCAAAGCAAAAAAAGAAGCTGACGAAAAGGCAAAGAAAGAAGCCGAAGAAAAAGCAAAGAAAGATGCCAAGGCAAAGGAAGAAGCAGATGCCAAGGCAAAACAAGAAGCCGACAAACTAAAAGCAGAAGAAGCTAAGAAAACAGAAGAACAAAAAGCACTTGACGAAAAAGCGAAACAAGAAGCTGACGCAAAGGCAAAAGCGGAAGCCGAAGCCAAAGCAAAAGCCGAAGCCGGAAAAATAAAAGCAGAAGCCGAAGCAAAACAAAAAGCCGAAGCAGAAGCCAAAGCAAAACAAGAACAACTTGCAAAAGAACAAGCTGAAGCCGAAGCTAAAAAAGCCGCTGAAGAAAAAGCGAAGAAAGACCTTGAAAACAAAAAACTTCTTGGACTTGTAAAAGACGTAGAAGAAAAACAAGAAGAAGAACCTATTATAAAGAAGAAGGAAATAAAAGAAGAAGTCAAATCAGAACCTGCTACACCACAAGAAAGAAAACAAAAAGCAGAAGAATTTGACAAAGCATTAAAAGAAAGAAAAGAAGAAATCAAAAAATCAGAAGACAAAAAAGATGCTAATAATAAAGAAGACAATAAAAAGACAACTGATAAAAAAGAAGTTAGCAAAGAAACAAAAGGATTATTAGAAGGCATCAAAGAATTCTTCGGATTTTCAAACCTACAAAAAGCAGACCGTGAACTAAAAGCAATCCTATCAGTAAAAGCCAACGGATTAAAAGAAGTTCAAGCATTATTATCCAGCTTTGAAGACAAATATCATCTAACACAACAAGAACAAGCAAAACTAATGGACGATAACAAAGATGCAATCAAAGCCCTTATCGAAAGAGATGCAGACAAGAACTTCAGACCACAAATGTTTTTTACACAACTTACTGATAAAGAAAAAGCAAATCTTGAAGGCAAAAAGTACAATATTTTAACACGATTTGATACTTCAACTGCTGTTGGACCAATAAAAAAAGGACAATCCTTTAATATTCACTTGGATGAAAAGTTAAAAGTAAACGATCCAAATTCTTTACAACCGATAAAACATAATGGACAAGTAATAGCAACTCCTCAATATGATTCACAAAAGAATATTATTACTTATACCATTGACCACGATATAACTGAAAATATTCAAGTACCACTTGATATTCCTGTAGATTTTAATACAGATAAAATCAAACTTGATAACGATGGAACGTTCACTGTAACTAATAAGGTATCTGGTCTTGGAGTAAAAGCACCAAAAGATTTGGTTCCTCAAAAAGTTGACCGTAATGGTAATCCAGCTGGATCAATCATCGAACCAGGAAGAAAAGATGTAACTCAAATTATCGGAGCTGATGATTCAAACTACAAGATAGACATGAGTGCAGTAGCAAATCCAGTTATTAAAGATGGAGAACTTAAAGGTTATAACTGGACCGTAAGAGTAACTTCAGACACAAACTTAGAAGAATTAGGCTTCAAAGCAAACTTTACAACAGTAAAGGGATCTGGTCTTGGAAAAATCTCAAGTAATGATAATAAAGTGAAATTAACTCCTCAACTTCAAAAAGCATTCGGTATCCACGACTCCGAGCACCACGCTCCAACAGGTAGGGAAATCACCTACAACCTCTACACACCAATCCAAGGCATGCAAGAAAAGTACATGATGGACCTATCAGTTATCCTAACGAAGAAAAGCAACAAAGTTGGTGCAAAAAGAATTGTAATAGATGAAGGATGGCCACACGACAAAGTAAAGGAAGCCACACCTATAAGATCAGGCATCAACAACAGGACAACTATCCTTGGAGAATTTACTTCAGAAAATTCTGCTAAGTGGACAGTAACAGACGGAGTATCTTCTGGAGATACAGATGTAAAGCTTCCTTTAGAAGATAGAAGTCTAAGCACAAATCAAAATGGATCATTAAAACAAACTGCAGTATATAAAATTGACCCAACATCAGGCCAAATGGTTGAAGATAAAACAGGTGCTACAGGTGCAAAACCAGTAGGCACAATTGCAGTATATGAATACGAATCTACATTTGATAAAAGCGATACAACTCCGCTTGAATTATCAGGGGTAGCTATCTCCAAATACGAAAACATAAACGTAGAACAAAACTGGAACCTTGGTCAAGGCTTAACAATGCCAAAAATGAAACTAAAGGCAGTAGATGGATCAGGAAATAAAATAGGGGAGGAAATTACAGTTGACAAATCAACTGACCCTAATCAAGCCAAAAGATTAATCACAATTCCAAATGTAAAAGTGTGGAATATACAAGAAGGTGAACGTAAATTCACTAAAAATGATGTAAAAATCAAGCAAGATTTCCCAACTAATGATAAAGATTTAAATGGAAAGACAATATCATACTATGAAAACAACAACTGGTATGACTATAACAAAAAAGACTACTTTATCCACAATAGAGCCACAGTAGAAAAAGTTCCACAATATGCAAACTTCACCCTTATCAAAAAAGGAGATGACGGAAAGGCTCTAGAAGGAGCGACATTTAAGCTTTTAGGCCAAGGCGAAGCAGAAATCACTACTGACAAAGAAGGTAAAATCCACTTTAACAACATTGCTCCTGATTCCTATCGACTAATAGAAACAAAGGCACCAAAAGGCTACAAACTTAACCAAGAGACAACCTTTGTAAATGTAGATGAAAATGGAGGAATCTCCATAAGTGGAAGCTCTGCTAAGTTAAAAGTTGGAGCAAACCCAACAGTTACCATAGCTCACAATGGATACCCAGGATACATGAACGCTATGCACTATGCAAGGGTAAATGATGATGGCTCAGTTACAACATACATTTATCTAAAGGCAAATAGTGGTACAACTAACAAAGATACAAGATTAAATCTAAGATTAAACGGATCACAAGATGGCAGATTTAATAAAACAGAAGATGTCAAAGTCTACGATGTAAACCCATACTATAGGGAATCATTAAAGACTACTATGATTCAACAAAGAGTAGACCAGAATACTATAAATGAAATTGGGAATACAAATGTCCTCACTACTCCAAATAAAAAACCAATTAGAGCTAATCGTTATACTAGAGATCCTTTTACAGGACAATCTGGTTATAGGATTACCATTCCAGAAGAGAGATTTGTAAATGATTGGGGCTTCCTAGTTGTTGCAAACTCACCAGCAGGAACAAGTGTAACCTATGATTGGTTGACAGATGGAAATAAAGACTTTACACAAAATAACGCTAGATTACAAGACCAAACTGTCATACCTACTACAGCTGAACAAGCAAGTCAAGATACAGAAATCACAATTTCAAACGAGAAATTCCAAACTCGTCCTGTAGAAATTAAAAAGCTTGATAAAAAAGAAAATCCTATAGTAGGAGCAAACTTTGAATTAAAAGATGATAAAGGCAAGTTAATTTCAACTGCTACTTCTCAAGCAGCCGACGAAAAAGGCGAAAACGCAGGACTTGCATCCTTTGGTGATCAACCAGAAGGAAAATATACTATAGAGGAAACTTCTGCACCAGAAGGTTATATCAAATCAGACGTAATCTTTGATGTAACAGTAGATGAGTCAAACCAAGTAACCTACAAACCTAGATTCAAATCTGGTAATGGTACACCAGTAAATGGAGAAGACTACTTGATAGAAGACGAAGAGCAAACCCAACAAAGCTCAGATGCTAATGTAACAAAAGTAAGTCAAACCCTAAAAATCAACGAAAGTGATGAGGGTGATATAGGTGTAAGACCACAAGTTTGGGAAGCTTATAGATTAGAGTCATTAATCTACAACGCGACAATCGACCTTGAAAATACAGCTCCTGGTCAAAGATTTTCTATCCAATTTGATAGAAACCTAGACTTCACTCAATATTTTGGAGAGTTTCCTAAGGTAAAAGTAGCAGGAGTAGAAGTAGCAGACCCATATTTTGACTACACAACTAATAAGCTAACTTATGTATATAATGAAAAGTCAGCAGGTGGTAAAGGTCAAGCAAAGATTGAACTTAAGGGTATTATCCCATCCAAGTACTTTGCTCAAAATGATGGAACTTATCCATTCTCGGTAATAGTAGCTCCAGGTAAAACTGGCATAGAAGGTCAAAGAATAGATATAAAAGTTCCAGCAGACTATGGTCAATACGACTACGATGGTAACAACAAAGAAGTTCCACAATCCTACTACTTCAGAGACGTATATAAAGGTGATGATGGAAATTGGTATGTAGCAGCACTTGCCTACTACAACCCAGACCACATAAGAACATCTCCTGAGAGAGAACTTCGATTTAACTGGTTGTCAACTAACTACCAAGGAGCTCACAAGAACTTTTTCACTTGGTCAGGTAATGGTAATAAGCCAGCCTTCTCTTTAAAAGATGTTAAGGTCTACCGTACATCACCAAATATGTTTACGATAAATGCAGGAAACTTTGACAAAAAAGTCAACAAAAACATGCCGTTGTCATTTGGTGTAAGACCAGAACAAGACCCTGCAAAATATAACTTAATATATTCTAAGTCTATCGATCCAAGATATGCCGTTAACAATGACAGACAAGGTGGGGTTACTCTTAACTATGATCCATCTCAAATTCAAGATTTTGGACTTATCACGCAAAACAGTCCTCTTAGAATTGGAATGCCAGCAATATCTAATGCTAGTAAGAATGGTTATATAATTGAACAGACTTTCAAGATTGACGACATGCACAAGTTCAACAATCTTTGGAGAGTCTTCTTGATGCAAAATAATGGTTTCAAATCATCATTTATCACTAGAGCCAACTACAACAAGGCTATCGGTGATCAAGCTGGTGGAGAAATACCAAAATTCTTCAGCCAAAAGGTAGCACTTTTCAATAAAAAGTACACTCCAGGTAAGTTTAATATTAAAAAACTTAATGAAGCTGACCTATCCAAAACTCTACCGGGTGCATCATTTAAATTAGAAGATGAAAACAAAAATGCTATCTATAGGTCATCAGGCCAAAAAGGTATGGTGACATTTGATAACCTAAAACCAGGCATATATACCCTAACAGAAGAAAAGGCTCCAGATAAATATGTAAAATCTGATAAGACTTGGAGAGTTAACGTAGGTACAGATGGTCAGGTAACTATCATAGAAATCGGTCTTGGCTCAACAGGAGAAACACTTGTTGGCGACAATATCGAATTATCGGTTACAAACAAACCAGTAGCGACAAAGCTTACAGTCTACAAAAAAGACAACGAAAACATGCCACTTCAAGGAGCGAAGTTCAAGATTACTACAACTGATGGCAAAGATGTTGCTACAGGAATATCTGATAAGAACGGTGTTGTAACATTCGATAAAGACCTTGAAAAAGGAACATATATCTTAGAAGAAGAATCAGCTCCAGCAGGTTACAACAAGCTTGACAAGAAATGGGTAGTAGAAGTAGGCGCAGACAATAAAGCTAAGGTCTACAACTATATTGAAGGACCAAAAGAAGGAACTAACCCTGAGGTCAACAAGTCCATCCTAGGAGAAAAAGGAACTAAATGGGTAGACGTTGCAAAAAGACCACTTGATGGTTGGATTCTAGGAGATAACAGACAAACAGGCTATTACAACAACTGGCCAGTTCCATATAGACTTGGTACAAGAATTGTTGGTAAGAACACGAAGGACCTTAACAATAAATATGTTATCCAAAGATATGTAATCAACCCAGAAGCAGATAGCTTAACTCTTAACCAAGCATCAATTCACAGAGAAAAACCTAACTTTGAAAATATGGATTGGTATGCTGGAAATGAAACATATAAGATTTTTGAGCTTGATAAGGCTGTCGATGGCGAAGTAGAAGACATCAGACTTGAAAACTACAAGTTAACTGATATTACAAATCAAGTCACAGTATCTAAACAAACTATTTCAGGTGGACCAAGACTTTCTATGAACTTTAATAATAGAAAGATTACAACACCTATTGTTATGGATATTAAAATACCATACAAGGAAGAATACGGTGGAGTAGGTACTGGAATGGACTTACAAACAAGCAAGGGCTTGTTCTGGAAGTCAGACTACTACGACAGGGCCAGCCACATTGTTGAAGGAGACCCTGTAGTAACAACAGGAGAAGCTGGAAACATCAAGGGAGCTTATGTTTCTGAAGGCTCAGTTAATGTAAACAATGATAGATTAGTTCAAAAATTCTCGTTCAAGAAAGTAGATGAGACTGGTAATGATGCAGTAACAGGTGCAACCTTTAGTTTAAAGGGACCAAAGAAATCAGACCAAGACCCAGGTAAAGAAGTTTGGAAGAGATCTGGCAAAGATGGTATGGTCAACTTCGATGACCTTATACCAGGCATCTATCATCTTACAGAAACAGGCGCAGCTCAAGGTTACGAAAAATCCAACACAGATTGGACAGTAACAGTAACCAAAGACGGCAAGATTTATATCAGAGACAACAATCCTGGTTCAACAGTTCCAGACACAAGTGCTAAGTGGCAAAAAGTAAACACAAGTGCAACTAATCCAAACAGACATTTACAAGCTTCATCAAGTACAGGAAGTCCTGTAAAGATTGCTACAAAAATTACAGAAGTTAATAAGAAGGGCAATAAGTTTAGACAGGTTTACATCATAAATGGACAACCAGAAAACTTAATAAATCCATATTTTGAACTTCATGCACAGGAAGAAACAAGAGGACTTACACTAGACAACACAACGATAGTGTCTATGAACCTAGTTGATAGATCATCAACCCCTGAAAATCTTGTAAACGTAGGAGAAAAGATTGACTATACTACAAAAGTATATGTTAAGAATAATGGTCAAAACAGAATTCAAATAAATCCAAAGAACTTAGCTGGACAAGAAAAAACAATAGCCCTTACAATTGAAACTGAAATACCAAACTCAGGTACAATTGGAACAGGACTTGACTTCATAAACTCAGGATACAACAACCATTATTGGTTAGCAGAGTGGTATGACAGTTTCAAGGATATGAAATTGGAACCTGCCACAACTACTGGAACAGATAAAAATGCAACGGTTTATGTAGGAACAAATAGAGCAACTAACAATCCAACAGCTCCATTTAGAATAGATTCCAATTCAGCACCATTACGAACAGCGGTTACAATAAGACAACGTGTAGCTACAAGAAGCGTAATGAGTGATGCAGTTGTATTAGGATTGTACGGATTGAATAAAAGCATCGAATCAGATAAGCTCGAACTCGGCGACAACCTAGTAGGAACAGCGGTAAGAGCTGATGGTTGGGAAACAGTTGATCCTAACAGATCTAGAAATGTTACTACTAGATCAGATGGACCTAATAACCAAACAAAGATAACTAAGATAAATAAAACTCAAGGTAAGTATAGACAAATTTTCCTAGTTAATAAGTCAGGTGAAGCTTTAACTGATGCGAAATTTGATTTTCACGCAGAACCAAAAAATACAAACGTGTACGGTAAAAAGCCAAGATTTGGAGATATAAATTTCAAAGTAGTAAGCATAAGACCGGTATTGCAGTCATCTACAATTGATAACATCCAATATGATGGAACAGGAACAATTGGCACAAATAGTATAGCTGATTATAAAGATGGTCAGTGGACTAGATATACTTTTAAATTAAATAGTACCAACAAACCATTTGTTATAGAAGTAGAATACGACTATCCTAAGTCTGGTGAAATTGGTCTAGGTATGGATTACTATTCTAATGCTAGATGGGAAAGAACAAAAATTTGGGCAGCTCAAAAATATGGTAGTGTAAATGATATTAACTACAAAACCCAAGAAACAACCTACAGCATCACTAAAAACACTCCAGCCAATGGTAGTTTAACTATTTCAAAGGATAAAGGTATTAAAGAAAACGAACAAGTTACAATAACAGCCACACCAAATGATGGCTATGTACTTGAAAGCTTGATAGTAGATAAAAATACCGTAAGTGTAGATGGAAATAATAATTACTTCTTAACAATGCCAGGACATGATGTTAATGTAACAGCTACCTTCAAACAAAAAGCAGCAAAAAAATATAAGGTAGATGTACAAGGTTCAACAAATGGTACATTTACTGTTGATAAGAGTGAAGCTGCAGCAGGGGAAGTTGTAACAATAAATCCACAACCTGCTCAAGATTATAAGGTAAAGGAAATTTATGTTGGAAGTTCTGTTGGACAAATTACAGTAACTGATAACAAATTTAAAATGCCAAGTACTAATGTATTGGTAAGAGTAGAATTTGAACCTAATAATCAACAAACAGATTACAAGATAACATCTTTTAATTCTGAGCAAGGTTCAGTTACAGCTAAGGCTACAGCTAAGGCAGGAGAAACAGTTCAATTAACTGTAAGTCCGGCTAATGGATATCAGGTTGGAAGCATTAATATCACAGATGAAAATGGAGTAGGAATCCAAGGCTTAACTGTAAATCAATTAGATAAGACATTTAAAATGCCAAGTCAAAATGTAAAGATTATTGCTACATTTAAAGAAATACCAAAGGCAACCTACTATGTCAGCAGAGATGGTGACACAAGGGGTTATATCACAATTAATGGCATAAACACTAATAGACTTGGTGCAAAGGCAGGAGACACAGTCAATTTCCAAATTACAGCCGGTTCAAATTACAAGCTAACAGGTGCAAGGGTAACAAAGGCACCTTATGGGGGAGCTGTTGATAACTTTAAATTCGACCCAGCTACAGGACTTGGATCATTCACAATGCCAGATTCAGATGTAACTGTCTATGGTGACTATACTAATAAACCATACGGCGAAAGAACAGCTTCTGAAGACAGAACTGAGGTTCTTAAAAAAGAAACTAAGGTTACAGTTGACGAATCTCTTGCTCCAGGCGAAAGAAAAGTTGACAAGCCAGGTTCTGATGGAGAAGTCAAGACCAGATACACTGCAACTTACAATATTAAGAAAGCTGGTTTAAAAGAAGCTGCTGATCCAGCGGGCTGGCCATCAGAAGTAATATCTGCATTAAAGGCTAAGAGAGCAAGTAACGAAATTATTACTGCCTACAGCAAGGTAAAATTATCAAGAACTGAACCAGTCGCAGAAGAAGTTCGTGTTGGTAAGTCTGACGACCCAATTGATAAGTTTGTTCCAACTGAACAAGACAAGCTAATCAAGGATGGACAAACTCAAGAACTTGTTAAGATTACCAACAAAAAAGATGGTATCAATCCTAAGATTATAAAGAGAAATCCTGGTGGAGATCCACTAAAGGATGCAGAATTTACAATCGAAAAGATGAAGGATAAAGATTACAAGGAAGTAGATTCTTCATTTGGCAAGATAACAGCAACTTCCGATGAAAAAGGTAATGTAACATTCAAAGACCAGGCTGGAAATGAAGTTAAACTTAAAAAGGGTTATTACCTATTAAAAGAAACTAAAGCACCAGAAGGTTATAAGAAGTTCTCATCTGATTGGAAGATCGAGGTTAAGGATGATGGTGGTAGAATGTTCGCAGTCTACCAAGGACCAGAAGATACACCATCAAGCTTGATAAACAACAACGAAAAATCTAACGCTGGATATTCAGCAGACAACGCAAATATCAAGTTCAAGTCAAGATTAACTTATATAGATCCAGAAAAGAACACTTATGTTCAAAGAATCTATATAGATACAAGACCTTACTATGGTAATGACACTGAGGAAAATAAAGGACAATTAAACGTTCAAATCACTCCTAAGTACAAGAGAGAAGAAATAGATACTCCAGGAGCACTTCCACAAACTATTAAAGACGGAGTTAAGACAGCATATTATTCATCATATAAATTATCAAATCCAAGTGATTTCAACAATATGAATGATAGTGCTATTGATAAGATATTAAGAACTTATGACTTGTCAAACAAGAACTTATCTATGGAAAAAACAGCTAGATGGAGACCATTTGACTGGGGCTTTGATGAAGACCAACTTAACCTCGGCAAGGGTGTCTATATAGTAGATGTGGAAGGTTACTATGACGATGTTATAATAACTGGTAAGTCTGACAAGAAAGATAAGTATGATATCCGTGAAAAAGACCTCGGTAAGATTGACCTTCACGTAGACTTCTACAAGGGAGCAAGACATTTCAAACAACTTAAGTTAGATGAAAATGGAAATGCAACTTACGAAGCCTTTGACAGAGCATCCTACCAAGGTGGTGCTAGCCAAGTAACAGAATATGTAAAACGTAAAGAAGGCACAGACGCTGCTAAGGCTTGGGCAGGCAAGAAGGATGACGGAGCGAAATACGCAAACTTTGTAGGTAGAGAAGTCACATATAATGGCAAAACCTATAAAACTGGTATAATCGATCCACCTCTAACAAACGAACCTACCATCCATGCTGACACATCAGTAAACCTCAACCCTCTTTACAACTCAAAAGTTAGTGAAGAGATACCAAAAGATGGTATGGTAATAGAAAACGAAGAAGAATCTTACAACATTACTTTCTCAAAACACGGTCGTGATAATAGTAAAGACGACATCAACAGTGAAAAAGTAACTAAGAACAGACTTGAAGGTGCAGTATTTAAACTACAAGTTCGTGGACCAGGTGGTCAATACGAAGACGTACCAGGTACAACTGTAGCATCGGCCTTCAATGGTTACTTCGGATTCAGAGGATTGAAGCCAGGTCGTTACAGACTAATGGAAGTAAGAGCTCCTCAAGGCTACAGACCAATTAGTGATCCTATTCTTCACTTTACAATCGCCTACAAGAAGGGTGATATTAAAGAAGAAACAGGAGAAGTAACACCAGGTAGAGGTGTCATAACACTTGAATACAACGAATCTAATGGTATCGTCCAATACGCACCAGAAAAGAATGACGCTGACGGTAATCCAATTACCCCAGATGATGGTAAGCTAGTCGACTATGTAACAGCAGCAACTGCCAAGAACATGGGTAAGATCATCAACGAAATCCCTGGCAAGGGTAAGGTAACTCTAGAAAAGTACGATGATGAAAATCACCTACTTCCAGGAGCAGAGTTCAAGCTAACAAGAATTAGCAAAGAAATCAAAGGAGACGATGATTCTAAGAAAAACGACGGAGTTTACACTAAGACAGTTGGCGAAGATGGTAAGATAGTATTTGATGATTTACCAATTGGTCAATACGAATTAGAAGAAACAAAGCCAGCTCCAGGTTACCAAAACAAAGGTAAAAAATGGAGATTTACAGTCGGTGGTGTGGGACTTGACCCATACGCAGACCAAGGTAATGTCGGTCTAAGAGATATTTCTAAGAGTGTTGAAATGACATCAGAAATGTCAGTTGTTAGACCAGATGGAAATGATGGAACAGAAAAAGAAGGCAATTCAAAGATTCACCCACACAAAGGGCATGCATTATCCTTCAAAAATACTTTCAAGGTAAAAGAAGACACTGCAATAAAACCAGGTGACTACTTTACAATCAAGTTGACTGACAATATAGACCTAGAAGGTATAATGAAAGAAAAATCACAAAACCTAGACCTATTTGCAGACGGTGTCGGTACTATAGCCAAGGCTAAGTACGACAAGGAAGCAGGAACTTTGACTTATATCTTCACAGGTTATGCTGATCAATATAACAAGACAGACTTCGAAAATACTATCACAGCTCATATCAACTTAATGAAGGTTCCAAACTCAAGCACGCAGTCAGTGGGAATGGGTGTAGGAACTCCTACAACAAATAATATTGACGTAGAATATGAATTAAACATGGCTAAGAGGTCAGAAGGTGGCAATACTCCTAACATGACATCTAAGATAGTAAGCTTTGACAGAGAAACTGGAGAATTTGTCCAATACTACTATATTAATAGAGATAAGACACTTACAAAATCAGCAGAGTTTGAATACACTCCAAGTGAAGCTGTAACAAATCTTAAATTTGACTACTATGCTCTAAGACAAAATAGTGGCAACATTTATGATTACAACAAGGGACAATATGTAGACCCTATAGTCAAAGACATGCCAGAATCCTTTGGGGTAGATGAAAATTCTTATAACCTCAACTGGTACTACACTGATGGTTACTACAACCTAGGAGCAGGTCAAACTCAGAAAATATCACTAGGAACTCTAGGCAAGGATAATTCATTAATACTAAAAGTCACAGGTAAGGTAAAAGCAGAAAACATTGCATCATATGATACCTATGCTAAGATGTATGGTTATTATACTGAAAAGTGGACAGACTACTACGGTTACTCGCATAGTCAAACATACATGGGACCATTCGTAGAAAGAACAAATGGTGTTCGTATCTTTGAAAACAAGACAGAAGCAAGTGCAAAACTTGAAATAAAAGCAATCAACCCTAAAAATGAAATAATCTTCAAGAAGATTGACCAAAAAGGTAAAATACTTCCAGGAGCAAAGTTTAAACTTGAAAAGTACTATGATAATCAAAAGAAATGGATAGAAGAAACAGGCTCAGAAAAAACTTCTGACAAAGATGGCCTAGTAAAGTATGATACATTAAAACCAGGTAAATATGCCCTAATAGAAACCGAAGCCCCAGAAGGCTATGCGAAGATAGAAGGTCATATAGAAGAATTTACCGTAGGCGCTGATGGAGTAATCACTAGAGAAGTTCCTAAGGTAAAACCAGTAGAAACACCAAGACCAGTAGGTGTTATTGCAAATGTATCAGCTGCATTCAAAGCTGTGGCTAGTGCGATAACAGGAAATGACAACACCGAAACAGTGACAGAACATGTAAGTAAAGAGCCAATAGATGTTGTAAACTACAAAGAAATTGAATTCGAAAAAGTTGATGGTGATAATCACAAGACAAAACTTGAAGGTGCAGTCTTTGAAGTTCATTACAAAGAAAAGGATACTGATAAGGATTACTCACCACTTAAAGTTAAGAAGACTGTAGAAGGAAAAGAACAAGAAGTAACCATGACAGCAACTTCAGAAAAAGATGGTAAGTTCAAGTTGCCAATAACAAAAGATGGCTACTATGCTCTTAAGGAAATTAAGGCGCCGGCAGAATATGCTAAGATGCCAGGTTATATTAAGGAATTTAAGCTAGAAAATGGTAAGGTTAAAATACTTGAAAAAGACCCATTGAAGGCAAGTAACAAGACTTCTACTAAGGGTAAAATCACAAGTGAAATAATCTCAGTGGATAAGGACAACAAGACTTTCAAACAAAGAATTGTTATTAACCCTAACCACGAAACTATGACAGTTCCATCCTACGAGTCATATATCCGTATCAAGGAAAATGACTGGAAGATAACACCTAAATACAAGAGTTCTAGTGGGTCTGGTATAGGTGGAGAAGTCAATGTAGCTATTCTTAAGAAAGATGACAAAAAGACACTTGATAAGTTAACAAAAGATGACTACAAGAAAGTTGATGCTATTAGCTTTACAACAGCCGGTAATATCACAGGTTCAAGATATGGACTAAAGGAAATGCTAGGCGTAACATCTACTACTGACACGCCAATCGAAACAACAGATTCAATAGTAATGGAATTTACTGGTAAGCTTGATGAAAATAATACAACAGGCACAGCCGACCAACTATTTGAACTTGTATTTAACTCAGGAATTGATGACTCAGTTAGTGACAAGCTAGATGTAAAAACTATCGCAGAAGGAAAGCCTGCATACGCAGACCATGATTCCAAAGACCCTATCCAAGTGGAAAACCGCAAGGCAACTTATCCATTGACTGGTGCGATGGGTATTATAGGATTCCTTGTAGTTGGTGGTATAATGATGGCAACGGCGTACTACAAGTACAGACGTAAGAGAAGAGAGAGTGCATTATCATGATTGGATTAGATCAAAAGATGAGGTACCCTCCGTAAAGGGACTAAAATAAGAGACAAGGGATGAGGCGAGAAGCCAAGTCCCTGGGGTCTCGATGATGTTCAGACAAATCTTTTAAATGAGATAATAAAAAGGAAAAACTAATCAACTTAAGATACGAGATTAGAAAGGCGGACTGAAAGGTTCGTGGAAAGGCGAGGTGATGAAACTCAAAAAGAGTGGAAAGCTGAGCTGAAAAAAATGCCCACGAGGCAAAGGTAAAGGTAATAATTTGCGGGAAGCAAATAATTATAAAAAAATATAAAGGAGTTATATTATGAAAAAAAGATTTTTATCACTAATCATAGCATTAGCGATGATGGTTGGTGTATTCACCCCATTGATAGCTAGTGCTGCTGATGAAACAACTAAAACTGTTACTCTTCACAAAATTTTGATGGACAAAACAACATTTGGAAAATTTACTGAAGGTACAACTGGTAAAGATGGAACGGAATATGATGGTAATAAAATTACTAATGTAAAAGATTTCTTTGCTGGTAAAGAGGCTAAAGAAGGTTCTGCTAAAGAAATTGCTGGAGTATTCTTTGCATGGCAAGTAAAAGGCAAGGAGTTTGTGTATAAAACTAATAGTGAAGGTATTCTCGTTGACAAAAATAACCAAGTTATAGAAGCTAATATCAAGGATTATGATAAACTTACTACTGATGAATTAAAGGCAAAAGCAGTTGTAGATCATGAACAATATATTAAAGGTAAATTAGTTGATGGTGTTATGACACCTGATTTAGATTCAAATGATGCAATTCAATTTACTAATGATTTAAAAGAAGCTTTTGGTGCAAAAACAGGCGATGAAGGTGTTAAATTTAATACAGATAAGTTAAAAGGAACATTCCTTATTCAAGAAATTCACGAAAAATCAACATACGTTGATAAAGACGGAAAAACTCTTACAGATACTAAGGCTGTACCAGTTGAAATTACTCTTCCACTTGTAAATGAAAAAGGAACTGTACAAGATGCTCACGTTTATCCTAAGAACACTGAAGAAAAACCAGAAACACACAAGGACTTTACAAAAGAATTCACAACTGAACAACCAAATGGTAGAACAGAAGATGCTAAAGAAAATGCAGCTGCTGAACCACACAATGTAGGAGATGTTATTGATTACACTGTAACTACAAAAGTTCCAGCAAAAACTAAATGGAAAACAGCATTCTGGGACGATAAAATGACTGAAGGTCTAACATTCGTTACTAGGAAAGAAGCTAAAAATGCTATTAAAGAAACAGATAAATTATACAAAAAAGGTTTAACTGTTAAATATGATGGCAAAGAAATGGATACTAAATGGTATGAATTAGATGAAACTGAAAATGGATTTACATTAAAATTAACAGATAAAGGTTTAGAAGAAATTGCTAAAGCTACAGAAGTAAAAGAAATTAGATTAGACTACCATGCAGTTCTTAACGAAAAAGCAGTAGTGGCTATTCCAGAATCTAACGACGTTACTTTCCACTATGGTAATAACGATAACCATGGAAACACACCAGTACCAAACAAACCAAATGATGATGGTGAAATGAATGTAACAAAAACTTGGGCTGATGGAGTTCCAGCAGCTGGAGAATGGGCAGAATTTACTCTTTATAATGCACAAACTGGAAAGAAAGTAGGAACTGTTAAGTTCACTACAGATGCAAATGGAACAACTACAACTTACACTCCAAATGATGATTACAAAGCTACAGGAAGTGAAAAACCACAAGGTCCAAGCAAAAAAACTGATGGTACAGCTAATGACAAAACTACATGGAAATTCACTTGGACAGGTCTTGACAAAGACATCCAATACAAAGTTGTAGAAAAAAATAATATGAATGAAACTGCAACTTATGGTAAAGGTGCAAATGGCGAAATAACAATCACAAACAATAAATGGAACAACCCAGAACCAATCAACCCTAATGAACCAAAAGTTGTAACTTACGGAGCAAAATTCGTAAAGACTGATACTGAAGGTAAGAGACTTCAAGGAGCAGAATTCGTAGTTAAGAATTCAGAAAACAAATTCCTAACAGGAACAGCTGTTAATCGTTCTGATTATAAAAAAGCACAAGATGCATTTATAACTGCTATAAATGCGTACAATGAAAAAATTAAAAATGGTGCAATAAGTGATAAAAACAAAGTAACTATTGACTCTAAAGAATATTCAAGTGATGCTGACGCAAAAGCTGCAATAAAAGCCCTTGAAACAAGAAGAGATATGCTTTGGAGTGCAACACTAAAAGATATGAATGGCTTTACAGCTACAGAAAAAAACGCAAATGGTGTACTAAAACTAACTTCAAATGAACTTGGACAATTTGAAATTGCTGGTCTTGCACCTGGCAAATATACTTTAGTAGAAACTAAAGCTCCAGCAGATTTTGTTGATGCAGAAAAAGCAACATTAGAATTTGAATTTGAAATCAAAGCTGATGGAACAATTTCTAGTACAAAAATGAATCCTATTGACTTTGGTATTAAAGATGACGATACTAAAAATGATAATGCAAAACAAGTAATCAACAAAAAAGTAACAATCCCACAAACAGGTGGTATTGGTACTATTATCTTCACTGCTATTGGTCTTGCAATAATGGCATCAGCTGTTATCGCTATCAAGAAAAGACAAGCAACTGAAGCTAGATAATAACTAGAAGATTAAGAATGAAGGAAAAGCAATTTTCCTTCTTCTAAAAGTGCAAATATATAATGTATTTGCACTTTTAGAAGAGTAAGCAATTAATGTTAAACATATATGGAAGGTAAAATTATGAAGATTTTAAGAAAAATTTTAATGGTTATGATAATGGTGGCGATGGTTGCGACTAGCAGTTCCTTTGCTGCGGGAGATTATTCGATAACTGTGACGGTGGACAAGAAATACGGGGATGTTACTGGCAAGATGAGCTTGTGGAAGGTTTCCGATAAACAAATTCGCGATTCCGAAAAGTCTACTGTGCTTGGTGATTTGAATAAGTTGTCCGTAGAAAATCTGAATTCTAAATACGAGAACAAGGCTGATGTGGAGTTTTCCAATAATGAGGCAGTGTTTAGGAATTTGGATAAGGGTGCGTATTATGTGCGTGACACTTCGGGCATCAAACGTAACAAGGAGATAGCTTCAGTATTGGTGAACCTTCCAGATGATGTGGAGAATGACAGCAAGAATGTGACTATTCATGCGAAGGAATCTTCTACGAATGTGAGACTTGTGAAGGTGGACGAGAGCGGTAATCCTTTGAAGGGTGCTAAGTTTAAGCTTCTTGTTAGACGTGGTAGCGAATATGTTGAGTTAAAAAACAAGGCTACTATGAAAAAAGATGATAAGCTTGAACTATCTCCAGAAGTTGACGACAGATCCAAGGTGAAATCTGAAGAAAACGCAGATGAGTCGAAGGACGAAAATTCCAAATCTGAAAAAGATGAAGAAAAATCCAAGGAAGAAAAAAAGGAAGAAAAGTCCAGTGAGTTATCTAAGAAAGAGGAAAAATCTGATGAGGGCTTGTATATTTCCAATGAATCTGGCGAGATTATAATCAACGATATTAAAAGAGGCGATTATATTTTCAGAGAGGTTGAAGCACCTGCAGGTTATTTGATTAAAAATATTGACACTAGGTTTACTATTGCTGACAAGTCGGTGGAACTTAGGGTTGTAAACAGCAAGACTACCGAAAAAGACAAGGGCAGACATGATTTCATGAAGACTGATGAAGCCAAGAAGCCTTTGGGTGGTGCGATGTTCAAGGTTATGACTAAGAACAAAGATGGAAAGTTCGAGCCTGTGAAGAAGGATGGCAAGGATTATATTGTAACGAGTGCCGATAATGGTAAGTTTTCTGTTGAGGACATGGATTATGGTAAGTATTACTTGGTTGAGATAAAGGCTCCGGAAGGTTTCATTTTGTTGAGTGAGCCTGTGGAATTTGAAATCAAAAAACAAGCCGATGATAAGACTATTTCCATTGCTTTCATTACTAACAAGAGTGATACGATTACTAGAAGAAGAACTACTCCAGGTGGAGATATTACTCGTCGTAGAATTCCAAAGACTGGGGATATTAGATTTTTCATGAGCATGATTGGTGGTTTGATTATGTTCTTTATTGGTAAGTGGATAATTGCGAAGGACGATAAGTTAATAGGAAAAAATATTAGGTAAATCGAAGAATTATTTGAAGTATAAATGTAGTGGGCCCTCATGCTAATGATCTACTGTTGTGAGTTGGGTTATGGTGTGGGGGCCGATGTTTATGCTGATGAGTCAAATGTTTTTCGATTTTATTTTTTGAGGTATAATTGACTTGGAAATCGGTGTTTGAGAAAGGTTATTGTGATGTGGAAGAAGATTAAGCATAATTTTGTGTTTATTTTAATATTTTTATTGGGATTTGGCGTGATGATGTATCCTGTGATTTCTAGGTTGTATTATAGGGTGGATTCGGCAAATCAAGTGAAGGAGTTCGACAAGGCTGTGAAGGGTTTGTCGAAGGAGGAATTGGCGAAGAGATTGGCGTTAGCGAAGGGCTATAATGATTCGTTGAATAATTTGGTGAGCAAGGATCCTTATGATAAGAAAAACCAAGAAGAGGGCAGGAAGGCTTATGCGAGAATGCTCGAGGTGAAAGAAAAGATTGGTCACGTTGAGATTCCGAAGATTAATCAGGATTTGCCGATGTATGCTGGTACGAGCGAGGATGTGTTGCAGATTGGTATTGGTCACTTGGAGGGTACGTCCCTTCCTATTGGTGGGAACAATACGCATGCGGTGTTGACTGCTCACAGTGGGCTTCCTACGGCGAAGTTGTTTACGGATTTGAAGATGATGAAGATTGGCGATAAGTTTTACGTTCACAATATTTTCGGGACGTTGGCTTATCAGGTGGATCAAATTAAGATTGTGGAGCCTTCGAATTTCAACGATTTGTTGATTGTGAAGGGTCATGATTATTGTACGTTACTTACTTGTACTCCTATTATGATTAATTCGCACAGGCTTTTGGTTAGAGGTCACAGGGTTCCTTACGTTCCTGCTGTGGATGAGGCGTTGATTGCTGATAACAAGGCAAGTTATATTTACAGGTATTTGTTCTATGTTTCTTTGGTTATTATCGCTATTTTATTGTATTTGATTTATCGTCAACGTAAGGCGAGAAAGAAATTGAAGGAACTTGATGTAGAGGATAAGCATGAAGAAGTCTAAGTTAAAGGAAAATTTGAAATATGTGTTGATTTTTTTGGTGGGGTTTGCTGTGGCGATGTATCCTTTGATTTCGAGGTTGTACTACAGGATTGAGGCTAACAGTGAGGTGCATGATTTCGATACTAATGCCAAGAAGATGGACAAGAAGGAGATTGACAGGAGGATTAGGCTCGCTCAGATTTACAACAAGACTTTGGATCCTAGTAAGCTTGCGGATCCTTATTCTGAGAAGGAAAAGAAGAATGCGATTAGCGAGTATGCGAGAATGCTCGAGGTGAAAGAAAAGATTGGTCACGTTGAGATTCCGAAGATTAATCAGGATTTGCCGATTTATGCTGGTACGAGTGAGGAGGTTTTGCAAAAGGGTGTTGGTCACTTGGAGGGGACTTCTCTTCCTGTTGGTGGCAAGAGTACGCACACTGTGTTGACTGCTCACAGGGGTCTTCCTACGGCGAAGCTGTTTACTGATTTGAACAAGATGAAGAAGGGCGATGTGTTTTTCATTCACAATATCAAAGAGGTGTTGGCGTACAAGGTTATCGACATTTTTGTTGTGGAGCCGAGCGATTTCGACAAGGTTTTGGTTGTGGAGGGCAAGGATTACTGTACGTTGTTGACTTGCACTCCGTATATGATTAATTCGCACAGGTTGTTGGTGCGTGCTGAGCGTACGGAATACAATCCTGCTGCTGTGGAGAAGGATTTGGTGAGTCAAGTGACTGGTAAGTACAAGATTTATTTGATTATTTCACTGATTATTATCGCTATTTTGTTGTGGTATTATATTAGACAAAGAAGAAGGAAGAAGAATAATGAGATCAAGTAGGAAGATTGGTTATGTGATTTTGTTTGTGGGGATTGGGATATTGACTTTTTGTTTGAGCAATTTGTCGTATAAGATTTTCTCGCAAGATAAAAAGATGGATGATTTTTTGAGGACACAAGGTGAGATGTCGACTGAGCTTTCCGAACGAATCGAAAAATACAATTCGAATGTGAATGTGGATGAGACAGGTATTGTGGATCCTTTTAATTCGGAGGATATTGAGCTTGAAGGTAGCAAGGTGATTGATGAGAATGGGATTTTCGGGTATTTGGAGATTCCGAAGATTAATTTCAAGAAGCCGATTTATTTGGGGGCTAGTTACAATCATTTGGCGAAGGGTGTCGGTCAACTTGACGGGACTTCGATTCCTGTTGGTGGCAAGGGCAGGCGTAGTGTGCTTGCAGGTCACAGGGGTTGGTACGGAGATATTATGTTGCTGAAGGTGGGTCAATTGTATTCTAATGATGTGGTGTATGTGCATCATCATGGGAAGACGTTGACTTACAAGGTTGTCGGAAGACAGTACATCAGTCCGTCGGATTGGGATATGTTGAAGCCTGTGGAAGGCAAGGATATGCTGACTATATTGTCGTGTGATCCGATGTATCCTCCATTCACTAGAAGAATTTTGATTAATTGCGTGAGGGTTGATGAGAATTCTGGTAAGGCGGGTGTTGATGCAAGCTCCGATAAGAAAAATACGACACAATTGAACACGAAAGGCGATTCGTCATCAAAAACTGTGGATTATGTTTTGTTGGCGTTTACAATATTAGCGTGGATTGTGCTTATTGTGAATATTAGAAAATTCGTGTTGGATATTAAAAGGCACAAAGATTAGGAGACTGCGGGTGTGAGCTCGCAGTTTTTTGTGTGGGCAAAATGGCAAATGTGTGTGAATTAGGATATAATTGATGTAACGAATGATGAAAAAGAGGGATTTATGAGATATAGATTATATAATGCGAATGATTACGACAGATGTTGTGATTTGTTGAGAGATTCTAATATGAAGTACAGTTTTTCTGAGAAGAGCGATGTGAAATTGTTCACGGATATTGTGAAATCGGAGAGTTTCTGTGAGGATTGTACGTTTGTATTGGAAGACGGCGATGCGATTTGTGGGATTGTGATGTTCACGAAATGTCGTGTGAGGAAGTTCGATGGGTTGTTGTTGTCGATTTTCTACATTGACGATGAGCATATGAGTGATGATAATGTGGATTTGCTTGTGGGAAATGCTGTCGATGATGTTATGAGTCGTGGTGTGAAATTTGTCTGCGTGATGGGAGAGCCTGATGTGTTCACGAGGTTTGGTTTCACGAGGGCGAGGGACTACGGGATTTTGTGTCCTTTTTATGTTGAGGATGATTATTTCATGGCGAGATGCGAGGATGGTTTTAAAACTCGTGGTGAGTTGAGTTATGCAAAGGAGTTTTTTGAGTAATGAAGATTAGTTTGTGTGCTGTGGAGCAACGTTTGAATGATAAGGTATTTAATATGAAGCAGATTGAGAAATATGCGAGACAGGAAGCTGAAAACGGCGCTGACATGTGTGTGTTTGGGGAGAGTTTTCTGCAAGGTTTTGAGTGTTTGAGTTTCGTGTACAAAGATGATGTTGGTGTTCCTGTGACGCAAAATTCGAATGAGATTGCGGAGATTCGTAGTATTGCGAGGGAGAATGAGGTTGCGATTTCGTTCGGATATATTGAGAATGATCATGGCGCATTTTATTCTTCGCAGATGACTGTGACGAAACGTGGCGAGATTATTAACAATTACAGGAGAATGAGTCCGGGCTGGAAGGAGCCTTCTGCTTGCAGCGATTACAGAGAAGGCAGCAAGTTGTATTTGTACAAGATGGACGGCGTGAGTTTTTCGACGTTGATTTGCGGTGATTTCTGGGATGAGAATTTGTATACTTATATTTCGATGATTGACTCGGATATTTTGTTGTGGCCAGTGTTTGTGGATTTTTCGGTGATTGACTGGTATAAGAATGAGTTTGAGGACTACAAGAAACAATCGCAGCTTGTGCCGATGCCGGTGTTGTTTGTGAATTCGTTCGTGGATGAGGACGACAGGGCGAAGGGTGGCGCGTATGTGTTTTACCAAGGGAAGGTTGTTGAGGAACTGGAGCCAGGGGAAGAGGGCGTGTTGAGGTATGAGTATAGGAAGTAGTGAGGTATGAGTGTTCGTGTGGGGTTAGTTTTTAGATGGAGTTAGAGTGTTCGTGGTTAGATAGATAGGGACAGGGTTTTGTTGCAGGATTTAGGTTGAGAGTTCGTGTGTAGATAGACAGGGACAGGCTTTTGTTGCGAGATTTACGTTGTTTCATACCAGAATAAAAGGTTTAACTTCGCTCCTCTGGCTTCCAAAAATTGGAAAGCCTCTAATCTCGAAATCCTAAAATTTGAAGCTCGTGCTTCGCACTCAAGCGGTCAAATTTTAGGATTTCTTCGATTGAGTTTTCACAATTTTTTCCAGATGACTCGCTTAGTTAAAGCCTTTTATTCTAAAGGGATCACACCTCATGTGGGATTAGGGGGAGAAAGTTGATAATTCAACTCTCAAAATCCTAAATCCGTCCGCTTGCTTGCGCTTCGCTTCCTGATTTTGACGGATTTTTTCGAATGAATTTTCGTTTGTATGTGAGTGTGCTGGGATAGGTTGTGACGTGGTTATTTTGCTAGATTAGGAGCAGAGAATTCGTGTGTAGATAGACAGGGACAGGGTTTTTGTTGCTAGATTTACGTTGTTTCATACCAGAATAAAAGGTTTAACACGCATCGTCTGGCTTCCAAAAATTGGAAAGCCTCTAATCTCGAAATCCTAAAATTTGAAGCTCGTGCTTCGCACTCAAGCGGTCAAATTTTAGCCGGATTTCTTCGATTGAGTTTTCACAATTTTTTCCAGATGACTCGCTTAGTTAAAGCCTTTTATTCTAAAGGACTCATACCTCATGGGGGATTTGGGGGAGAAAGTTGATAATTCAACTCTCAAAATCCTAAATCAGTCCGCTTGCTTGCGTTTAGCTTCCTGATTTTGACGGATTTTTTCGAATGAATTTTCGTTTGTATGGGGCTGGTGCTTAGGTAGGTAAGGACATGAGTTATGGTTGCTGGATTGGGAGCAGAGAATTCGTGTGATCATAGGTTTTTTACAGGCGATTGGTTGCAGGAGATACTCTGTTTCAAACCAGAATAAAAGGTTTAACACGCTTCGTCTAGCTTCCGATTTTCTCCAGATGATTCGCTTAGTTAAAGACTTTTATTCTAAAGGGGTCTAATTGTGAAACTTTAGGGATTTATACGGATAATTAATAAGGTGCAGCAGTTCTAGATGAGAAGATAAGATTTTAATTTGTTTTTATACATAAGATAATGATACGAATGGATGGTGTTTGATGGGTCGTTTTATTGATGAGGAGCTTTTGTCTAAGAGAAGGGCTATTGAGCTTTGGGACAAGGGTTTGATTAATAATTTTGAGGTTGGTACTTACAAGGGTTTGCAGGAGATTCACGCATTTTTGTTTCAGGATATTTTTGATTTTGCTGGGAAGACTCGTGATGTGAATTTGTCAAAGGGAAATTTCAGGTTTGCAAATTTACTCTATTTAGAGAGTAATTTGGCGATTATTGAGAGGATGCCTGAGGGTTCTTTTGATGAGATTATTGAGAAGTATGTGGAGATGAATGTGGCGCATCCTTTCAGGGAAGGAAATGGTCGTGCGACTAGGATTTGGCTGGATTTGATATTGAAGAAGAATTTGAATGTGTGCGTTGACTGGGCGATGGTGGACAGGGCTGATTATTTGAGTGCTATGGAGAGGTCTCCGGTGAATTCTTTGGAGATTAAGCACTTGTTGAAGGATGCTTTGACGGACAAGGTTGATGACAGGGGTGTTTATTTGCGTGGTATTCAACAGTCGTATGTGTATGAGGATTTGGATAGGTATGATATTGAGGATATAGAGGAGTAAAAGAATTCGTGTAATCATAGGTTTTTACAGGCGATTGTTTGCAGGAATTAGTTTGTCGCGTACCAGAATAAAAGGTTTAACACGCTTCGTCTGGCTTCCAAAAATTGGAAAACATCTAATCTCGAAATCCTAAAATTTGAAGCTCGTGCTTCGCACTCAAGCGGTCAAATTTTGGCCGGATTTCTTCGATTGAGTTTTCTCAATTTTCTCCAGATGACTCGCTTAGTTAAAGCCTTTTATTCTAAAGGATCATACCTCATGGGGATTTGGGGGAGAAAGTTGATAATTCAACTCTCAAAATCCTAAATCAGTCCGCTTGCTTGCGCTTCGCTTCCTGATTTTGACGGATTTTTTCGAATGAATTTTCGTTTGTATGGGGTTGGTGCTTAGGTAGGTAAGGATGTGAGTTGTTTCAGGATTTAGGTTGAGAATTCGTATGTAGATCGACAGGGACGAGTTTTTGTTGCGAGATTTACGTTGTTTCATACCAGAATAAAAGGTTTAACACGCATCGTCTGGCTTCCAAAAATTGGAAAACAACAAATCTCGAAATCCTAAAATTTGAAGCACGCTTCGCTTACGCGGTCAAATTTTAGCCGGATTTCTTCGATTGAGTTTTCACAATTTTTTCCAGATGACTCGCTTAGTTAAAGCCTTTTATTCTAAAGGAATTTACGGATTTACTTAAGGGTTTTTACGATACATGTTGTGAAAATCGTGGATACGAATTTGAAATTTTAATAATGATTTACATATCTCTAAACGAGAAAAAAAGCAGATTACTACAATTGCTGTAGAATATCATCTGGAGAAAATAAGTATAAATCCAAGCGAAATGAACCGTTAAGAAATCTCACTCGTGCCAGAGCGAAGCTCGCACTTGAGATTTTAGGTTCATGAGCTTAGGATTTATTTATTTTCGCAAGCTAGATATTCGGGCAATTGTGGTTTTCTGCTTTGTATATTTTGACGAGGTTTTTATTCTAACAAAAAAAGAAGCTGTTTTCAGCTTCTTTGATTATTTCTATTAAAATTTATTTAATACATTTTCCAATGATTCTAGTTTGATTTGTGGGTCCCATGTTGCGCCACTATCTTTTAGTTCTTGGATGTATTGTTGTTTGTTGGATTTGTAGTAGTCGATTGTGTCTTTTAATCCTTTTACTGATTGTTTGAAGTTTTCTTTGTCTTTTACTTCGGCTACTTTTTTCATTAGATATTCTTGAGATTTTTCTGGTTTTGTTTCAAGTGATGTACATCTGTTGACCATTTCTGTGAATAGTCTATCCATTTTTAGTGATGCGCCTGCTGTTCCGTTTTCGTATTTTTCTAATCTTTCTACGAATTCGTCAAGTGTTGCTTTTTCATCGTCTGTAAGTTCTTGGTCGTCTTTTTTGTCGTCTTTTTTGTCGGCGTCATCTTTTTTATCTTCTTTTTTGTCTGTGTTTTCTTTTTCTTGTGTTTGAGCAGCCTTATCTTTTTTGTTTTCTTCAGCTGTTGATGTTGTTGTATCAGGTTTATTTAATGATTGTTCGCTGCTGCAGCTTGATAATGATACTGAAGCTATTAGTGCAAGTAATAATGCGAATTTTTTAATGTTTTTCATAATATCCTCCTCCGATTTCTTATATATATTATACCACTATTTCGATTTTCCAATCAGGACAATGTCTACAATATAGCTACAATTATGCGACTAATCCTATTATTATTGTGATGAGGATGAGCATTATTATGTGCAGGTAGATGTCGAGATAAATTGCTGCTAGTAATTCTATGAGGTAGGTTGAGATTTTGGAGTTGAAATTAGATTGTGTTGGTATTACTGTCCAATTGACTTTCATTTTGTTGCAGATGAGTTTGGTTCTGAATGCGTGAAAGTTGTTGGTGATGACGCAAATTTTTTTATCCACAAAATCTGTATCTTGTTGTTGGATCAGTTTTTTTACGTATTCGATGTTTTGCATGGTGTTCATGGCGAGTTTTTCCAATAAGATGTCTGTGTCTTGGATGTGGTTTTCTATTGCGAAGTTTTTCATGGCGACGGATTCTTCGATGTCTCCGTTGGATTTTCCGCCGGAAAATATCATGATGCTTTTATTGGTTGTGTAATATGCAAATGATGTGAGCATTCTTTGTTTGATGAGTTCAGACAGTTCGATTCCTTTCATGGATCCTCCAAGGACTACGATGTAGTCGAAATCTGTGTCGAATTTTTGGTATTTGATTATGAGGTTTCCAAGTAAATGCGACAATACCATCAAGCTTAGATACAAATTCATTCCTATTATGTATTTGTATAGGTCAAATATTTTGAACAGGTTGACTATTATCATTGCGATGTAGAGTAAACTTGCCGATAAGTGAAGTGCGATGTTGGCTTTGACTTTTGCTTTTTGGTAGAGTCTGTAGGATATTATTGTGATGACAAATATATCTGTAATTACGTTGATTGCTATGATGATGTTCAAGATTACATTTGAATGTGGTGCAAATATCAGGCTAATGGCACTGACTACGAACAAGATGATGCTTGTTGCTGTGAACATGCTTATGAAGTTGTCTGTGGCTGCGATTATTAGAAGTATCGCAGATATGAGTAAAAGTGTGTACATTTCGTGTCCTTTCACAAAAAATTATATCACATATTAAATTTTTGATGATATAATTTAGTTAATGGAGGGAGATTTTATGAGAGGTTTAGTGTTGGAAGGCGGAGGCGCTAAGGGATGTTATCAGATTGGAGCTTACAAGGCGTTGGTGGAAATGGGCATTACGTTTGATTATGTCGTGGGAACTTCGATTGGCGCTATCAATGCGGCTATGATTTGTCAGGGCGATTGGGAGATTGCATACAAATTGTGGGAGAATATTTCTTATGAAGATGTGATTAGCCTAAAGGACAATGATATCAATTCTATTTTTGAAGAGAGTTTAAGTTTGGATAATGCTAAGGATAAGCTAGGCTTGGCGAAGGATTTTATCGATAACAAGGGTTTCAGTGTGGATCCGTTGAACGATTTGTTGAGCAAGTATATTGATGAGAAAAGAGTTCGTGAATCTAAGATGAAGTTCGGGCTGAATACTGTTGATGTTGAAAACAGGAAGGTTTTGAATTTGTTTATTGAGGATATTCCAGTTGGTCATTTGTGTGATTATTTGCGTGCAAGTTCCAATTTGCTTGTGTTTAAGCAAGAAAAACTCGACGGGAAGAAGCTGATTGACGGCGGATATATGGAGAATAATCCGTACAAGATGATTGATGATATCTGCGATGAGATTGTGATTGTGTCGTTGAAGCCTTATATGTTGACAAATAAATTGAAGAAAAATCCAAAATACACGATTATTAAAACGTGGGACAGAGATTTTCCAAGAGTTTTGGAGTTTGAAAAGGAAAAGATGCGATACGGTTTGAAGCTTGGATACGAGGACACGTTGAAGGTGTATGCGGATTTGAAAAAAGAAAATTTGTAGAATTATTGGAAAATGTTTTAAAATTTTGAAAATTTTGTTGGAAAAAATTTTAGTTAGTTGTATAATGTTTAATATAGAGAATTTTTGAAAGAAGGAGGTCTGAATAATGAGCATTAAAATTAATAATGAAGTAGTTGAAATGATGCTATATTTCTGGCAATCAGCGTCAGAAGGTCAAAAGGTTGCTGAATCTTTTATCATTGATGTAGCTAATAGAGATGAAATGAAATTAATATACAATGACAAATTTGATGAGGAAGCTGTAAGAAGAGTTTTGTCATCTATTACAAACAAAGAGCTTTTGAATGGTGGAAGTCCTGAAGAAAAAAGATTCTGGAACAACAACATGTGGATGATGGAAGATATGGGTGTGGTTGATCAAATGGTACAACCTATCAAACATCTAAACCTTGATGATGTTGAAACAGACAAGAAGGAATTGATTTTCGTTCCAGGTCATGTTGATGAATACTATGATTTGGGAGACAAATTAGTTGTGAACTTCTTCAAGGTATCTGTGGATATTTTTGGTGGCACAGGTGCTGTTACTATGGATGGAGAAGATTTCAGAGAACACATCATTAAATTATTGCAAAAATAGAATTTGCTAATGGGGCTCTTTATGAGCCCTATTTTTTATTGCAAAAGTAAAGGAGTAAATATGTTAAAAAGGTATAAGTGGTTTATTGATTACTACAAGAAAAGTTACATAATAGCAATTATCGCACTTATTTTTGATTATGCTTTTAAGTTGATTTTGCCGTACATGATTGGTAATGTGGCGGACAATATTTTCAACAAGAATGTGACTGCGGAGAACTTGAAGATTAATTTGGGGATTTGTCTGGTTGCAAGTGTGTTGTGTTATGTGGTTAGCGTTGTGTGGAATTTGAATGTGTTCAGGGGCGATGACACGATTAGGTATTTGGTGACTACGAAGTTGTATAACAAATATTTGAAGCAATCGCCGGAGTTTTTTGAGAAGAATTCTACAGGGTCTTTGATGGGGAAGGCTACAAATGATCCGTACGCATTGGGAGATTTTGCGGGATATGGTCTGATGAGTCTGTTCGATTCGACTTTTTATCCTATTTTAATTGTAATTATTATGATTGTAACGACAGATTTTAGGTTGACTTTGTTGAGTGTGCTTCCACTTCCAATACTGGTTGTTGTGAGTAATAAAATCGGCAACAAATTGAATACGACTTTTGAAGAGTCGCAAAAATCGTTCGATAAGATGAACGATCAGACTTTGGAGACTGTAAGTGGTGTGCGTGTAGTTCGTGCAAATAATTTGAAGGATTTTCAAAGGAAGAAGTTCCAAGACAGAGCGAATGATTTGTACGAAAAGAATATGGCGACTGCAAAACTAATTGCATGGTATGGCCCAATCCAAAAGCCGATTGAGGTTATGACTTATGTGTTGGCGATTTCTTACGGTACTTATTTGATACGAACAGGAAGCATTACTGTGGGAAGATTGATGAGTTTTATGTTTTATTTGAATTTGTTGATTTGGCCGATGATTGGCATGGGCGATTTTATTAGCGTGAAGAAGCAAGCCGATGCGAGTATGGATAGAATTCAAGAGGTGTGGGATTACAAGGAAGACATTGTGAACAAACCTGATGCTGTTGATTTGAAGGAAAGTCCTACGATTGATTTTAGAAATTTGTCGTTCAAGTATCCGAGTTCGAAGGAAAATGTGTTAGAGAAGATTAGTTTTACAATTGAGCCTGGCAAGACGTTGGGAGTTTTGGGGAAAACTGGAAGTGGCAAGACTACTTTGTTGAAGCAGTTTCTTAGATTTTACGATGTGGAAGATGGCGAGATACTTTTGAATGACAAAAACTTGACCGATTATACTGTCGAATCAGTCAGAGAAAGAATGGGATATGTTCCACAAAACCACATGATTTTCTCGAAGACTATTGGCGAGAACATCAAGCTTACTAACAAGGATGCAACGGATGAAGAATTGATGGAAGCTATACGAATGAGCGATTTTGAGAAGGATTTGGAAAAGCTTGTGAATGGAAAGGATACGTTGTGTGGAGAAAAGGGAATTAGTTTGTCGGGCGGTCAGAAACAAAGGATTGCGTTGTCGAGGGCGTTGATAAAGAATCCGGATATTTTGATTATGGACGACTGCATGAGCGCTGTGGATGGAACGACGGAGAAAAATATCCTGGATAATTTCAGAAAAATTCGATCCGGCAAGACGAATATCATCGCGACTCACAGGATTAGTCAAGTGAAGGATGCAGATGAGATTATCGTGCTTGAAAACGGCAAGATAGTTGAAAGAGGTAATCACGACTCTTTGATGAAACAAGATGGTTGGTACAAGGAGCAATATTTGAGACAGACAGTGGAGAGTGCATATGAGAAAGAGTGTGACGAATAGAATAATAAAATACTCCCTAAACGAGAAGAAAAACTTGGCGATAGGGATGGTGTTTACGGTGTTGATGACGATATTCGAGATTATCGGGCCGATAATACTGGCGTATATCATCAACAATTTACTTACAGGAGAAAAACTTGTTTATAATATTAGAAAATTAGCGCTTGTGTTGTGCTTGTATGCGGCGGTTTTCTTCGTGGATTCGTTGTGGAAGTACAATTCAACGGTGTATTTGGAGAAAACTGCGAACAAAATCGCACGCAGGATGCAAATGGATGTGTACGATCACATTCAAAAAATGCCGATATCATTTTACGATAATTTGCCGGCGGGAAAAGTTGTCAGCAGAATTACAAACGACACGAAAACTGTGAAGAGTTTCTACCAAATGGTGTTGGCACAACTTATGGTCAGCATTATGGTGAGTATTTTCATGATTGCAATGGTGCTGATAACTGACACGAAAATCGGGATTATTGTGTGCTTGTTTTTCCCAATTATGTTTTATATTTTTAGGAAATTTCTGCAAAAATCACGTTTTGCATTTACAAATATGAGAAAATACATCAGCGAAGAGAATGCGAAAATCAACGAGACGATTGGCAATATCGAAATAATCAAGGCGTTTAATTTGGAAGATGATTTCAGCAAGGATTATGAAACTTCTGCGAAAAACGTGTACGATTACGGGTATATGGTGACGAAGGCTTACGGTACGATGAGCTATAATGTGTCGGAACTTCTTCGAAACTTTGCCAACATTACGATACTTGGACTTTACGCGTACAATGTTTTGACTGGAAATACTGATGTAAAGTTGGGGAGCATGTATTTGACGATGGAATACACAACTAGGACTTTCTCGTACATCAGCAACTGCGTACAGAGAATGGGCTCGTTGGAGCAATCATTCAGTGCAGCAGAGCATGTGTTTGAATTGCTGGACACTGAGGTCGAGGAATTTCCAGAACGAGAAATTGGCGATATCAAGGGCGATGTTAAGTTTGAAAATGTGGATTTTTCGTATATTGAAAACGAACCTGTGCTTAAAGATTTGTCGCTAGATATAAAAAGCGGAGAAAGTGTTGCATTTGTTGGGTTTACTGGAAGTGGTAAGACTACGATAATTAATTTGCTATTAGGATTTTACAAGCCACAAAAAGGTACGATCACAATTGACGGCAAGAACTTCAACGACTACAGCGTGGATTCTATAAGAGAGAATATTTCGTTGGTGCCGCAAGATCCGGTGCTTTTTATGGGAGATGTGAAAAGTAACATAAGGCTCGACAAGGATTTTACAGATGAGGAAGTCGAGAAGGCGTTGAGGGATATCGGCGCTGATAGGTTGATAGATTTTAGAAATGGACTTGATGAAGAAGTCAAGGACAATGGCGAAAGTTTCTCTGCTGGTGAAAAGCAGCTTATAGCATTTGCGAGAAGTTACATCACCAATCCGAAGATTTTGATTTTGGACGAGGCGACTGCAAACATCGATACGCAGACGGAAGCTGTGATTCAATATGCGATCGACAAATTGAAACAAAACAGGACTACTTTTATAATAGCGCACAGATTGTCTACGATTAAAAACGTGGATTGCATTTACGTGTTGGACAAGGGCGTTGTCGTAGAAAAAGGAACGCACGAAGAATTGTTGGCAAATGGCAAGATTTACACGAGAATGTATCGTGAACAAAATAAGAAGGGCTAATATGAATGACAATAGAAAAGCAGGGATTTTGTGTCCTGTGTTCAGTTTGAGTTCTAAATATGGAATCGGAAGTTTTGGAGAGAGTGCGTACAAGTTTGTGAGGTTTTTGAAGAAATCGAATCAGACTTATTGGCAGATATTGCCACTTGTTCCGATTAGTTCTGATGGAAACAGCCCGTATTTGTCGCCGTCAACTTTTGCTGGAAACTACATGTACATCGACATCGACAAGTTGGTTGACGATGGTTTGCTGAGTGAGAGTGATGTTCATGGCTACAAATTCGAAGACGATTTTGTGGATTACGATTATGTTGCAAAATCAAAGAATGAGATTCTACGAAAAGCATTTGAACGTAACAAGGATTTGAAGATAATCGACACGCAAAATTTTAGTGAGCGTGAACTTGTTCGTGGATTTTGTTTGTTTCAGGCTTTGAAAAAGCATTTTAATGGCAAATCTTGGTTGGATTTTCCGGATGATATAAAATACCGCAAGAAGAAAAGCGTCGATTATTACGAAAATTTGTTAAAAGATGAGATTGAATACAATGTGTTCGTACAATGTGTGTTTTACAAGCAGTATTTCGAATTGAAAAATTACGCGAATGATTTGGGGATAAAAATATTTGGCGATTTGCCGATTTATGTGTCGAAGGAAAGCAGCGATATGTGGCAAAATCCAGATATGTTTGTGGTGAACGAGGATTTGTCGCCGAAACTTGTCGCAGGAGTTCCTCCGGACAGATTTTCTGAAACTGGGCAGTATTGGGGAAATCCTGTGTATGATTGGAATTATTGTGAAAAAACTGGATTTGATTGGTGGTTGAAGAGGTTGAATCATAATTTGAAAATGTACGATGTGATTCGTCTGGATCATTTTAGAGGATTTGAAGCTTTTTGGGCGATTGATGCATCGAAAAGCACTGCTGAAAATGGGCACTGGGTTAAGGCAAAAGGCGATGAGTTTTTCGAGATTTTGAAGAAAAAGAACTTGATTGACAGGGTTGTTGCCGAGGATTTGGGCTTGATTACTGATGATGTTATCAATCTGCGTGACAGATTTGGTTTCAATGGCATGAAGGTGATGCAATTTGCGTTTGATGTGAACGAGGAGTCGGATTATTTGCCGCACAATGTGGGAGAAAATTGTGTTTACTACACTGGAACTCACGACAATCAAACGTTGAGGGGATTTGTAAATAGCAGAAGTTCTGATGAGCTTGAATACATTAAAAATTATGTGAATTCAGCTGATGTTGAAATGTCTTTGATAAAGGTAGCGTACATGACAAATTCTTGTTTGTGTATTTGTCAGATGCAGGATTTCTTGGGACTTGATGATGATTACAGGACTAACACTCCGAATACTTTGGGTAATTGGACGTGGAGAATGAAAAAAGATTGGCTTACAGATGAACTTGCAGAAAAAATATCTGAGATTACGAAACTCTACAACAGGGATTAGTTGAAGTAAAATGATTATAGGTATATAATTTAATTTACAGCAAATTATTTGGAGGAGTTATGAAGAAAGTTCTTACGATTGCAGGTTCTGATTGTTCGGGCGGCGCGGGAATTCAAGCGGATATCAAGACTATGTCAGCACACGGGGTGTATGCGATGAGCGTTATTGTTTCGGTGGTTGCTGAGAATACTTTTGAGGTGGTGTCGATTGAGGATTTGCCCGATAAGATTATAAAGGATCAGATTGATTGTATTTATAATGATATGGGCACTGACGCTGTGAAGATTGGAATGTTATCGAACAAGAGGATTATGAGTTGTGTTAGGGATAAATTATTGGAGAACAAACCAGAAAATGTGGTGTTGGATCCTGTGATGTATGCAAAGCACGGCGCTTGTTTGATGCAAGAAGATGCGATTGATTTGTTGATTGAGGATTTAATTGCCTTATGCACGTGCATAACTCCGAATATTCCAGAGGCAGAGAGAATCAGTGGAATGAAAATCGACGGTGTGGATGATATGAAAAAGGCAGCTGTGATTATTCGTAACATGGGAGCGAAATACGTTCTTGTGAAGGGCGGTCACCATGTGGGAGATGCGATTGATATTTTGTATGATGGCGAGAATTTCCACGAATTTGTGAATGAAAAGATTGACACGAAGAACACTCATGGGACTGGTTGCACGCTTTCAAGTGCGATTGCCAGTAATTTGGCGCTTGGAAAGTCGATATATGACGCTGTAAAATCAAGCAAGGAATACATTACTAATGCTATCAAGCATGATTTGCATATTGGCAAGGGAAATGGGCCGACAAATCATTTCTACAAATTTTTTGAAGGAGAGTTGAAAAATGAATAAACAATTTAACTTAGGGTTGAACTTGGTCACGAACAAACAAACTCTCAAGGGAAGGGATTTGACGGAGACTATTGAGATTGCGCTGAAAAATGGTGCGGATTCTGTTAGACTTAGAGAAAAAAACATGGACACTAGAAGCATTATGCAAGAGGCTTTCAAGATAAAAGAAATTACTCAACGCATGGGCAAGCTTTTGATTGTGAATGACAGGGTTGATATTGCGAAGGCATGCGATGTCGACGGAGTGCATTTGGGACAAAAGGATATGCCGATAAAATACGCGAGGGAGATGCTCGGAGACGACAAGATTATTGGGATTAGTTGTCACACTTTGGAACAAGCGTTAGAGGCACAAGAGGCTGGCGCTGATTACATTGGTGTGGGGGCGATTTTTCCGACGTTCACGGGAGATGATTTCTTGATGGTTACAATCGACACGTTAAAGGAGATTTCCGAGAAGATTCACGTTCCAATTACTGCGATTGGCGGTATTAACAAGAACAATATTAGGATGATTTTCGACAGTAATGTGGATTCGGTGTCGTTGACATCAGCGGTTTTTTCAACGGGAGATGTCGCAGCATCAACACAGGAGTTGAAACAAAAATTCGATATGATTTTGAAAAAATAATGAGAGGTGCGAGGGCACCTCTTTTTTGATGCAGTGAAGGTGCTAAGGTAGGTTAAATTCACACGAAACACAAAAACTCGTAAACCGCTCATCTGTCTACAAAAATTGCTAAAGGTAGTTTCAGAGCAAGGAAAAAGTAGAAAACCAGTTTGCACGAATATCTAGACTACGAAAATAAATAAATTCTAAGCTTGTGAATCTAAAATCGCAAACTCGCTACGCTCAGACAGTGCGATTTTTTAACGATTCACTTCGCTTGAATTTATACTTATTTTCTCCGTATGATATTCTTAGCAAAGCTGGTAATCTACTTTTGTTTCGATGCACACGTAATAATTCGCTGGACATCTACGTTTTAGAGGGAAGAAGGAACAAAAAAGTCGTAGCACATTCGTCTGGCTTACAAAAATTGGAAAATTCTAATCTCAAAATCCTAAAATTTGAAGCACGCTTCGCTTACGCGGTCAAATTTTGGACGGATTTTTTCGATTGAATTTTGCACAATTTTTTCCAGATGACTCATTTAGCTACGATCTTTTTTTGTTTGTTTCAATGCATACTTAGCAAACTTGGCAATCTGCTTTTGTTTCACGTAAATACAGTGCTGATGGACATCTACGTTTTTGAGGGACAGGGAACAAGAATAACAAAATATCATCTCATCTTTTTTAAACGGAAGAGGGGGAGGTGAGTTGTAATTATCTCTAATTAGTGATAATATTAGGTCAGAGGGATAATATGAATACTAAAAAATCAATGGCGGTGTATATTTATATGAGCAGGGTTATTAATACTCTTCGCCGCGAGAACAATAAATTAATTTTGAAGCACAATCTTACTTTGGGTCAGTTTGCAGTTATGGAGGCTTTATATTCTAAGGGCAGGCTTTCAACTGGAGAGGTTATGGAGAAGATTTTGTCTACGAGTGGAAATATTCCTGTTATCGTGAAGAACTTGGAGAAAGATGGTTTTATTACGAGGAAGCAGGATGAGGCTGACAAGAGAAGATATATTCTTGATTTGACTGATAAGGGAAAAGATTTGATGGATGAGATTGTTCCAGAGAATTTGAAATTCATGGATGAATTGATTTCTTTGTGGGATGATGAGGACAAGAAAGAATTGATAATATTGATGAATAAATTCAGGAGGAAATATGAAGAGGAAAATTTTGAATAGGACGCAGGGTTTTAGGACGAAGGATGGGGCTGGTGTTAGTCTTGTGAGGGTTTTGAGCCGCAACACTACGAAAGAATACGATCCGATTTTGATGTTGGATTCTTTTGACAGCGTTGATCCTGATGATTATATTAAGGGATTTCCGATGCATCCACATCGAGGTATTGAGACGATAACGTATTTGCGTGAGGGTACGATGACTCACAAGGATTCGATGGGAAATGAGGACACGATTACTGACAACGAGGTTCAATGGATGACTGCTGGAAGTGGGATTATGCACGAGGAGATGCCGAAACCATCAAAGAGGATGCTTGGTGTTCAATTGTGGTTGAATTTACTTTCAAAGGACAAGATGGTAAGGCCTCATTATCAATCGCTTCGTGGAGATGATTTGAAGATTGTTGAGGAAGATTTTGCGAAGATTAAGGTTATTTCTGGAGAATATAAGGGTACAAAAGGATATGCGCCGAAATATTTGCCGCTAGACTTTTACGAGATCGAGATTAAGAAGAACGAGGAATTTACGATTGACACGAAAGATGATCAGCAAGTTATTTTGTTTACGTTGATTGGAGATATTGAGGTGGAAGGTGATGTTGTTTCTGAAAAAACAGCTGTGACGACTACTGATGGCGACAAATTGACAATTAAAGCGAAGGATGAGGATGTAATTGTTCTATTTTTACAATCTATTCCTACGAATGAACCGATTGCTTGGGAAGGTCCAATTGTTATGAATACTAACGAAGATTTGAGACAAGCGAGCTTGGATTTGAGAAACGGAACTTTTATCAAGGAAAAACCTGAAGAGGATCAATAAAAAGGAGAGAATTATGACAAATATTGAAAAATCACTACAAAACAGAAGAACTATTTACAGTTTGGACAAGAATATTAAATCAAACGAAGCGGAAATCACAAAAACTATCAAGAATATTACTGAGTTGACACCTGATGCTTACGGTATCAGAAGTCAAAGAGTTGTGGTTGTTTTCAAGGATGACCACGATAAGTTATGGGACAAAATCGGTGAGGTTTTCAACGGAAAGGTTGCTGAGGAAAAGATAAATATGTTCAAGAGTGGCTACGGAACTGTGTTGTATTTTTCTGACGAAGAAACTTTGAAGAAGGCTTCAGAAGATACAGGCGCTGATGTTGAAAAGTTTGAGCATTGGGCAGCACAATCTATCGGAATGTTGGAGCTAAATATTTGGACTGCACTTGAAGAATTGGGCTTGGGTGCAAATATCCAACACTACAATCCAGTTATAGACGATGCGGTTAAGGAAATGTTCGATATTCCAAAATCTTGGAAACTAGACGCACAAATGGTATTCGGTAACAAAACTGCCGATCCAGATCCAAAGGAAAAGGAAAACATCAACAACAGAGTTATTGTAAAATAATTTATTAGAAACAGGGGTGAGAGATCACCTCTTTTTTGATGCGGTAAAATTGCGAAGGTAGTTTCAGGACGAGGAAAAGTAGAAAACCAGTTTGCACGAATATCTAGACTACGAAAATTACAACATAGCTTCAGTACATGAAAAACACAAAAACTCGTAAACCGCTCATCTGTCTACAAAAATTGATAAATTCATCGCTTATGAAACTAAAATTGCAAACTCGCTGACGCTCAGACAGTGCGATTTTTTAACGTTTTATTTCGCTTGAATTTAGAGCAATTTTTTCCGAATGATTCGCTTGTTTACGATGTTTTTTGTTTATTTCACATATACACATAATCACAAGATGTCTACATTTTACAGAGACATGCAAAACAAGAAAAGTCGTAGCACATTCGTCTAGCTTACAAAAATTGGAAAATTCTAATCTCAAAATCCTAAAATTTGAAGCACGCTACGCTTACGCGGTCAAATTTTGGACGGATTTTTTCGATTGAATTTTGCACAATTTTTTCCAGATGACTCATTCAGCTACGATCTTTTTTTTTATTTCAATGCACAATAAACAAAACTGGTAATCTACTTTTATTTCACAGAACAACAAAATCGCTGGACAGATACCTTTTACAGGGACAGGGAAAGTAGAAAACCAGTTTGCACGAATATCTAGACTACGCAAATAAATAAATTCTAAGTTTGTGAAACTAAAATCGCAAACTCGCTGACGCTCAGACAGTGCGATTTTTTAACGTTTCATTTCGCTTGAATTTAAAACAATTTTTTCCGAATGATTCGCTTGTTTACGATGTTTTTGGTTTATTTCAATGCACAATTAGCAAAACTGGTAATCTACTTTTGTTTCAATGCACTATTAGCAACCCCGTTAATCTACTTTATTTCACAACCCTACAAGCCACGCTCAGCTCTACGCCTCATACACACTCACATCCAGACCCTCTCCACCCACGCCCACGATCACGCCATCATCCACACTCCACACCCACGTCCACGCCACAACTTCCGACAAACAGGGCGAGATATGGTATAATTATTTCATGGTTTGAAACGCGTCCATACACAAAGGCTATTGTGTGTGGACGTTTTATTTTTTTATTGAAGGAGTTTTTATGGGTAATGATAAATCTATTCGCGAGTTTGGAAAGTATGTTTTTCTGAATATTTTCGCGCAGATTGCTTTTTCTTGTTATACTTTGATGGATACTTATTTTGTTTCGTGGAAGTTAAAAGCGGACGGTTTGTCGGCTCTTAATATTGCATTTCCGATGTTTTGCATTATTAACGGGATGGGTTTGATGATTGGTATTGGTGGTGGCATCAAGTATTCGATTTTTAAGAGTAAGGATATGGATGATGATGCGAATACTATTTTCACGAATGCGGTGGTTTTGGGTGTTAGCATTGCTTGTTTGTTTGTGATTTCGGGGATGTTTTTCTCTGATAAACTGGTGAGGTTTTTGGGAGCGGACGATAGTATTTTCGAGATGACTAATACTTATTTGAGAGTGATGACGTTATTTGCGCCGGCTTTTTTTATGAATAATATTTTGCAGTGTTTTGTCAGAAATGACAGGAATCCAAGGTTATCGATGGCTGCGATGGTTATTGGTAGTATTTCGAATGTGATTTTGGATTATGTGTTTATTTTTCCGATGAATATGGGGATTTTCGGGGCAATTTTTGCGACGGGTCTTGCTCCAATTATAAGTATGATGGTGATTGCTCCTTATATTATTGCGAGAAACAACGGATTTCATTTAAACAAGAATATTTTTGATTTCCATAGTATTAGGGAGATTGTGTCGAAGGGGATGTTTGCTTTGTTGACGGAGGCGACTTCTGCGAGTGTGATGTTCACTTTCAATATGATTATTCTAGGGATTTCTGGAAATGTCGGGGTGGCTAGTTTCAGCATTATTACTGTGATTTCTTTGGTGGTTACAGCTATTTATACTGGTTTGTCGCAAGGTATTCAACCTTTGATTAGTCATTATTACGGAAAGAATGATGTTGAAAATGTGGGAAAAATTTTGAAGTATGCTGTTGTTGTACAAATTATGTTGTCGATTTTAATTTACGGTGAGATTTATTTCAACGCGGATATTTTAGCGGCGTTTTACAACAAGGCGAATGATGTTTTGCTTCAAGATTACGCTGTGAGTGGCATGAAGATTTATTTTGTCGCGTGCTTTTTCATTGGTTTTAATATTGTGGTTTCGACTTATTTTACGTCAACTGAAAGATCAATTAAATCACAGGTGATTTCATTTGCGAGGGGATTTGTGATTATTATTCCTACGGCTTTGATTTTATCGAAGATTTTTGCAATGACTGGCGTGTGGGCAGCGTATCCTGTGAGTGAATTTATTGTTTGCATGATGGCTATTGTTTTATTTTTCAGAGAAAAGTCTGTGATATAATCAAGAGAGATTGGAGGATTTATGAAAGGAAATTACGAGACGATTGTTCATCCGTTGTCGCCTCTTTACGATGAGAATTCCAAGATTTTGATTTTGGGTTCTTTTCCATCGGTGAAGACGAGGGAGTATGGGTTTTTCTACGGCCATCCACAAAACAGGTTTTGGAAGCTGATGGAGAAACTATTCGATGTGGATTTGAACGTTAGTATAGATGAGAGAAAAAAGTTTTTGTTGGAGCATAATATTGCCGTTTACGATTCGATTTATCAGTGCGATATTATTGGCTCATCAGATTCTAGTATCAAAAATGTTGTGCCTTCTAATTTGAAAGAAATTGTGGATTGTGCAAATATTAAACATGTTTTTTGCAATGGGACTGCTTCTTATAAATGTTTCGAGAAGTATCACAAAAAGAATTTGAGGGTGGATTGCACGAAGCTTCCTTCGACATCACCTGCAAATGCGAGGTACAGGCTGGACGATTTGGTAGATGAGTGGAAGGTTATTTTGGAGTATTTGTAAGATGAATTTTTAATAAAATATTTACAAAATTGCTTTTTACATGTTATAATATCAAAGGAAATGGTTGTCCTACTATTATATGGATTATTTCTTATTATTTATGGTTGTTTGAGACTACGATTACTATGTTTGATCCATTATTATGGGACTCTCATGTTCAAATTAGTTAATAAATAGTCATAAAGTATTAATATAAAAAAATATTTACAGGGGGATATTAATGAAAAATTATACTGAATTATTAAAATCTGAATTAATTATGGCATTAGGATGTACGGAACCGATTTCTATTGCGTTGGCAGCGGCTAAGGCTAGGGAAGTTTTGGGGGATATTCCAACTAAAATCGAGGTTAAGTGTTCAGGAAATATTATTAAAAACGTTAAGGGTGTCACTGTTCCAAACACTAATGGCATGAAGGGCGTGGAAGCTGCGACTGCTATTGGAACTGTTGCGGGCGATTCTTCACTTGGTCTTGAGGTTTTGTCGAAGGTTACTGATGAGGATATCAAGGCTGCGAAGTGCATGCTTGACAATAATATTATTAAGGTAAGTTTAAAAGAAGGTGTGGAAAACTTAGACATAGAAATCGTAGCTGAAGACGACAAAGAAAACACCGTTGATGTTGAGATTAAAAATAAGCATACAAATATCGTCAAAGTTACAAAAAACGATAAGGTAATACATATTGATAATTGCTACACTCACACTCCAGAATATGAAAATTACGACGAACTTTCTGTAAAAGATATTTTCGAATATGCAAACAATGTTGATTTGGATGAGGTTAGGGATTTGTTAGAAGATCAAATTACGTTGAATTCAAAAATTTCCGATGAAGGTTTAACTGGGAAATGGGGAGTTGCAATGGGCAAGATTTTGATGGATGAAGATGATTCTATCAGATCAAAAGCCAAGGCAAGAGCAGCAGCTGGATCAGATGCTCGTATGAGTGGATGTTCTCTTCCAGTTGTGATTAATGCAGGAAGCGGAAACCAAGGTATAACTTGCACGATGCCACTTGTAGTATTTGCAAACGAAAAAAATTACGACCGCGAAACTTTGTACCGTGGACTTTTGATTACAAACTTGGTAGCACTTCACATCAAGAGATTTATAGGTAGACTTTCAGCTTTTTGTGGAGTTACATCCGCAGGGGTTGCTGCAGGAGCTGGAATTTGCTACATGGAAACTAAAAATTTGGATTTGATTGAAAAAACAATCGGCAATGCCTTGATGATTGCATCCGGTATGATTTGTGACGGTGCAAAACCATCCTGTGCAGCAAAAATCGCAACAGCTGTCGATGCGGGAATTTCGGGATATTATTTGGCGAAAAATAACAGAAACTTCGAAGCTGGCGATGGATTGTTAAAAGATGATATCGAAGAAACCATCAGAAGCATCGGTTATGTTGCCAAGGAAGGCATGAAAGAAACAGATATTGTAGTTCTACACACTATGATTGAAAAGTAAGGAGATTTTATGAAAAAACCAGTTATAGGAATTTCTGGATCTATTATAATCGATGGATCTGGCAATTTTCCAGGATATAGAAGAAGTTATGTAAATGAAGATTATGTAAAATCCGTAATAAAAAATGGCGGAATTCCATATATTATACCAATGAATAGCAGTGAAGAGGTTGTTAGAGAACAAATTCAAAATGTTGATGGTTTGATTTTAAGTGGAGGACATGACGTTACTCCGAGGTTTTACAATCAAGAACCACACAAAAATTTGGGTGGAATTTTGCCTGAAAGAGATGTGTTCGATTTTAATTTAGTAAAATTTGCAATCGAAAAAAACATTCCTATTTTAGGAATTTGTAGAGGATTTCAAATTTTAAACGTTTATTTTGGTGGAACTCTTTATCAAGATATTAATTTGAAAGAAAAAACTTTTATTAAACACAATCAAGTTAATTTTCCTTATTTAACTACTCACAGTGTAGATATTATCGAAAACACAAAATTAAAAGAACTTTTTAATGAAGAATCAATTATGGTTAACTCATTCCACCATCAAATTATAGACAAGGTAGCTGAAGAATTCGTCACATCTGCGATTAGTAAGGATGGTGTGGTAGAAGCTATTGAAAATCCAAACTACAAATATATGTTAGGTGTTCAATGGCATCCAGAAATGCTTCATTCAACTGAAGAAAAGATGAATCTTTTGTTCAGTGAATTGATAAATAGTACTTATTAAAGGAGTAAAAAATGAATAATGCAACAAAAAAATTGGGATTTTGGTCAATAGTTCTATTGACTATAAATTCAATAATCGGATCAGGTATATTTCTATCACCTGGATCTGTAGTTAAAATGTCAGGCAAATATGCACCTTTTATTTATCTAGCAGCAGCAGCTTTTGCAGCGGTATTGGCAATTACATTTGCTTCTTCTGCAAAATATGTTTCAAAAGGTGGAGCATCATACGCTTATACAAAGGCAGCTTTTGGAGATAATTGGGGATTGTATATAGGAATTACAAGATTTTTCTCAGCTGCAATAGCCTGGGGAGTAATGGCAACAGGTGTAGTAAAAACTATGTTAAATATTTTTGGCGCGGATAGCACTAATTTTAACTATATCACTGCTGGATTTATTATTTTGATGACAATTTTATTTATAATCAACGTTTGCGGAACAAGGATTTTGGAATTAGTTAGCAATATTTCAACAATAGGTAAGCTCTTGGCCTTGGTTACTGCGATTGTAGCGGGATTAATATTAGTTATTACTACAGGACAAAACAATTTCTCACAAATAGAAACTGTTACAGCTGATGTGGCGAATAATATGGATTTAGGAACTATAGTAATGGCAGTGATTGCAGCTTTTTATGCTTTTACTGGATTTGAAAGTGTTGCTTCAGGTTCAGAAGATATGGAACAACCAGAAAAAAACTTACCAAAAGCAATTCCACTAGGCATAGTAATAATCGCTGTAATATATTTTGGAATCGTACTTGTTTCTATGATGATAGATCCAGTAGCCATGGTAAACACAAAAGAAGTTGTAGCACTTGTAGCTATATTTAAAAATCATATCGTAAGATCTATAATTCTTTACGGTTCATTAATATCTATGTTTGGAATAAACGTAGCTGCATCATTCCATACGCCAAGAATAATAGAATCAATGGCTAATGAAAATCAAGTTCCTAAAATATTTGCAAAGAGAACAGATAAAGGATTCCCATTGTTCTCAATGGTTATAACTGCTGTTTTGGCAATTATTTTACCTATCGCATTTAAATATCACATGGGTTCAATAATGATAATAAGTGCCATCGCAAGATTTGCACAATTCATTGTTGTTCCACTTGCATTGATATGGTTTTATTATGGAAAAAACAAGCAAGAAGTTGTAAGCGGAGTAAAGAAAAACTTCTTTACAGATGTTATAATACCAGTTGTAGCACTTTTACTTACTATAGTATTACTTGCAAAATTTAGTTGGGTAAAACAATTCACTGTTGACAATAATGGTGTATTAGCTCCAAACTATTTAGCAATAGTATCAATGTTTATTGGATATGTATTAGTACCATTGTTTGTGTATTTCTACAACAATAAACACAAATAAAATTATAAAGAATATAACATGCCCTCTTAACTATATATAAGTAAGAGGGCATTTCTTTTTCTAACAAATTAGTTGATTACAAACTTGGTAGCTGGCGATGGCTTGTTAAAAGATGATATAGAAGAAACCATCAGAAGCATCGGTTATGTTGCCAAGGAAGGTATGAAAGAAACGGATATTATTGTGCTTAACACAATGATTCAAAAATAAATTATAAGGAGTACTGGCATAGGCTGGTACTCTTTTTTTACTTACAAAATAGAAACATTTTCATAATTGACACAGAAATGACTTAAATTTAACGTTTAATTAGTACATAAAACGCACTATAATGCCAAGTAAAATACTTGTAATTTTATAACAAATTTTAGGAAAATACTTGCATAAATTTTTTCGTAGTATTATAATTTAATTAAATAAAATATTTTGAAGGAGGATTCTTATGGGATCATTTATTAGTGCCGAAAGTACTTGGATACTTTGGGCTGTGTTGGCTTCATGTGCTGCTCTTGCAATATATTTGGAACAAAAATATACATGGGCAAGCAAGGTTACAGGATGTATTTTGGCTTTGACTTTTACTTTAATTTTGTCAAACCTTAAAATTATTCCTACAGAAGCACCGGTTTACGATGCTGTATGGAGTTATGTAGTTCCGTTGGCTGTACCAATGTTGTTATTCAACGCTGATATCAAAAAAATTGGTAGAGATTCAGGAAGAGTTTTAATTATTTATTTATTAAGTGGTATTGGAACAATTTTGGGTGGATTTGTTGCATACTTTGCTTTGAAAAATGCAATTCCTGCTTTGAATGATATCGTTCCTATGTTTGTGGGTACTTATACTGGTGGTTCAGTAAACTTCGTTGCAATGAGTCAACAATACAAGGTTCCTGGAGCAACTGTATCAGCTGCATTAGTTGCAGATAACTTACTTATGGCTTTATATTTCTTTTCATTGATGGCACTTCCAACAATGGCTGTTATCAAGAAACACTACAAGATGCCACTTGTAAATGCTTTGGAACAACAATCAGAATCTGATATGGAAGCTAATAAAACTATGGCTGCAAAATATTGGGGAGCAAAAGAAATTTCTCTCAAAGATATCGCTTTCACAGTTGCATTATCATTTGTTATTGTAGCTGTATCAGACAAATTAGCTACACTTTTTGGAGATTTATTCAAAGGTGAAGGTGCTGTAAGTGCTATCTTAGGCGGATTATTGGGAAACAAATACTTGTTAATGACAACAATTACTATGATTATTGCATCAGCATTTCCTAAACAAATTTCATCTATCAGAGGTAGCCAAGAAATTGGTACTTTCTTGATTTATTTGTTCTTCGCAGTTATTGGAGCTCCAGCATCAATCGGATTAATTTTAAGAGAATCTCCATTGTTATTAGTATTCGCATTAATCGTTGTACTAATCAACTTAGTAGTTTCATTGATATTTGGAAAACTTTTCAAATTCAATATCGAAGAAATCATCATCGCATCAAATGCGAATGTCGGTGGACCAACTACCGCTGCAGCAATGGCTGTATCTAAAGGTTGGACAGAACTTATCGTTCCTGCACTTCTGGTAGGTACGTTAGGTTATGTAATTGGTAACTACTACGGTATTCTTTCGGGAATATTGTTACATTAATTTAGAAATTTGAACACATTCTTTGGGTTAATCTCAAAGAATGTGTTTGTTTGAACAGTAATTTGAACAGAAAAAGGAGAAAATATGTTAGAAAATTTAAAACCGGAAAGAGTGTTTCATTATTTCGAAGAATTGACTAAAATTCCAAGAGAATCTGGAAATGAACAGGCAGTTAGTGATTTCTTGTACAAGACTGGAAAAGAATTGGGACTTGAAACTATACAAGACGAAAGTAACAACGTTATAATCAGAAAACCAGCTCATCCAGATTATGTGGATCATCCTGCTGTTGTAATTCAAGGTCACATGGATATGGTCGCAGAAAAAGCTGATGGAGTTGATCACGACTTTTTGACAGATCCTATTCCTCTTGTTGTAGACGGCGATTGGGTTAAAACAGAAGGCACTACTTTGGGTGCAGATGATGGTATTGCAAGTGCTATTGGACTTGCAATCATGGAAGACAAAAACGGTAAGCACCCTGCACTTGAATTATTGGTTACAACTAATGAAGAAACTACAATGGTCGGAGCAAGGGCATTGAAGAGAGAAAACATCAAAGGAAGAAAACTTTTGAATATTGACGCTGAAGTAGAAGGAATTTTGTTGTCTGGTTGTTCAGGTGGACACAACATAATAGGAACTAAAAAGTTAAATTATGTGGATAATAAAATGAAAAATACTTTTGTAATGAATATTAACAACATGCTCGGTGGTCACTCAGGAATGGAAATTCACCAACAAAGAGGTAACTCCATCAAATTTGCACGTGAAGCTTTGAAGTTAATCGAAGAAAAATCACCTGTAGAAATTGTTAGTATAGAAGGTGGAACAAAACACAATGCTATTCCAAGAGATGCGAAAGTTGTGTTCAGTTCAAATGAAGACGACTACGATATTGATTTTTCTGATTTAATTGCAAAATATCCATTGGATAAGGATATGAGAGTTAAAATCGAAAAATGTGAAAACGCAGATAAAGTATTGGATGAAAAAAATAAGGAAGATATCTTATCTTTCATCGAAGAGGTTCCTCACGGAGTTTACAGCATGATGCAAGAATACCCAGATATCGTTGAATGCTCCAACAACTTGGCTATTTTCGAAATAAAAGATGATGTGTTGAAGGTAACCATTTCTCTTAGAAGTTCAAACCCAGAAACATTTGATGCACATACTGAAGATGTGTCAAAAGTTTATGAAAAATACGGATTTGAAGTTAAGAAGGAAGATTATTACAAACCATGGGCATTTGCAAAAGATTCTGAATTGAGAAACTTGGCGCTTGAAACATACAAAGATTTGTTTGGAAAAGAAATGAAGGTTGAAGTTGTTCACGCAGCATTGGAGCCAGCAGTGTTTATCGACACATTCCCAGACATGGAAATGATCTCCATAGGACCTACTATGAAAGACGTTCACAGTCCTAAGGAAAGACTTTCAATAGAATCAACACAAAGAACTTACGAATTTGTGAAATCACTTCTAGAAAGACTTTAGTTTTTGACAAAATAAATCACAGAGAAAAACTGTGATAGACAAACCCTTATGCATAGTAATCGACGATTTTGTTGTCGTGTGCATAAGGGTTTTTTTGTTTTCTTGTCCCTGTCATGTTTCTGTGTCCAGCGATTTGTAATTATGTGAAATGAAGTAGATTACCAGCTTTGCTAAGATTGCATTGAAACAAACCAAAAACATCGTAAACAAGCGAATCATTCGGAAAAAATTGTTTTAAATTCAAGCGAAATGAAACGTTAAGAAATCGCACTGTCTGAGCGTCAGCGAGTTTGCGATTTTAGTTTCATGAGCTTTGAATTTTCCAATTTTTGTAGACAGATGAGTGGGTTACGAGTTTTTGTGTTTTCTTATTCCTGTAAAACGTAAACGTCCAGTGATTTTTGAAAATATTTGTGAGTGCATTGAAACAAAAGTAGATTACCAGCTTTGCTAAGAATATCATACGGAGAAAATTTAGTTGATTTCAAATCGAAAAAATCCGTCCAAAATTTGACCGCGTAAGCGAAGCGTGCTTCAAATTTTAGGATTTCGAGATTTAGAAATCACAAATTTGCGTAGTCTAGATATTCGTGCAAACTGGTTTTCTACTTTCTTTTGTCTTGAAACTACTTTTTATTTCACAACATAGCAAAACCGCAATTAATGTCGCGGTCATTGCTTAGGAGTATTTATTTGAAATTAGCTAGATTTATTTTAGTCAACCAACAAATCGTTGATTTTTCGAAGGCGATTGATGGCTTCAATTAATGTGTCGTCGTTTTTTGCAAAATGAAATCTCACATAATCGTTGTTATCGTCTTTGAAAAATGACGAACCAGGAACTGGTGTTACGCCGATTTTTTGTGACAATTCTACGCAGAAATCATAGTCTGATTTGCGGTTGAATTTGGATATGTCGACCATCACGAAATACGTTCCTTGCGGAGAGTAGAAGTCTAGTCCGATTTCTTTTAATCCGCCTAGGAAAATATCTCTTTTGTGAGTGTATTTTTCTTGTAGTTTTTCGTAATATTCATCACCGAAATTAAGTCCAACTATCGCCGCTTCTTGTAGTGGGGCTGCTGCTCCGACTGTAAGAAAATCGTGCACTGATTTGATTGCTTGTGTGATTTCTTTGTTTGCGATTGTGTAGCCAAGTCTCCAACCTGTAATTGAGTATGTTTTGGAGAGAGATGTCGTGGTGATGGTTCTGTCTTTCATTTTTGGTAATGATGCAAAATATGTGTGCACGTATGGTTTGTAAACTATGTGTTCGTACACTTCATCTGTCACGACGTATGTGTCATATTTTTCTGCAAAATCTGCTATTATTTGTAATTCTTCTCTGGTGAACACTTTTCCAGATGGGTTAGAGGGATTGCAGAGGATGATGGCTTTGGGATTTTGTTTGAATGCATTTTCCAATTCGTCTATGTCAAAATCAAAATTTGGAGGGTTTAATTTTACAAATATTGGATCTGCTCCAGACAAAATCGCATCGGCTTTGTAGTTTTCATAAAATGGAGAGAATATGATAACTTTGTCACCGGGGTTGGTGATTGCCATCATGCTCGCCATCATTGCCTCTGTACCACCGCATGTTACAACGACGTTTTCATCAGGATTTGTGGTGTTTCCTGTGAGTTTTTCGTGTTTTTTTGCGATGGCTTCTCTCAAATTTTTCGCCCCACAAGTTATGGAATATTGATGTGGGCCTATCAGAGAAATTTCTTGTAATCTGTTTAATATTTCAATTGGCGGATCAAATTCTGGGAATCCTTGCGCCAAATTGATAGAATTGTATTTGTTGGCGACAAGTGTCATTTTTCTGATGACAGATTCGGTGAAACTTGTCGCTCTATTTGATAAGTTTTTCATTTTATTGTCTTTCGTCTATAACTCTGTTTGCTTTGTGAGTTTGTCTTGGAAGATATCCGTCTTCGTGGATGATGATTTCGTGAGGTTTCACACCAAGTCTAACTTTCAGTTCTTTCCATATATTTTCTCTTAAAGCTTCTACATCTGTGATGTTGTCGTTCTTTTCGACTTCAACAGAATAAGCTGTGCTTAGGTTTTTGTCGAAGATTCTGATTCTGTATTCGCCAGTGATTCCTTCGACTTGTCTGATTGCGTGTTCCACATCTGATGGAAATACGTTCACTCCAGATACTATGAACATGTCATCTAATCTTCCGATTATGTAAATTCTTGTAGATGTTCTGCCGCATTTGCATCTGTCTTTATTTACATATCCGATGTCTCCAGTTCTAAATCTAATCATTGGTCTTGCTTGTTTTCTCAAAGATGTGAAGACTAATTCTCCGACTTCTCCTTCTGGTAGAACTTTTCCAGTTTCAGGATCGATTACTTCAACTAAAATTTGATCTTCAGCGATATGAAGTCCATCTTTTTGTTCACACATTGCAGCACACGCTCCGAATATGTCACTTAATCCGTAGAAATCATACAAATCAGCGTCCCACAATTCTTCGATTTTTTCTCTTGTGGCATTGATTGATCCACCAGGTTCTCCTGCAACGATTATTTTCTTCAACGATAATTCTTTTGGATCATAGCCGTGTTTCTTGGCAGTTTCACCCAAATACCACGCATAAGAAGGAGTCGTCCAAATTATAGTTGGTTTGTAATTTACAATTATGTTCAATAGTTTTTCAGATGGAATTGTGCCTGCCCAAATACAAAGTGCGCCGACATTTTGTGCTCCGATTACATCAGGACCTCCGACAAATAACGAGAAGTTGAGTGCATGAACGTAACGGTCACTTTTTCTCATTCCGATTTGGTAGAAAAATCTGGATTCTACGTTTTGGAATTCGTCGAGGTCTTGTTGTGTGAATGGAGAAATCGTAGGAACTCCAGTAGATCCTGAAGATGCGGAGATGAACACTACGTCGTCTTCACTTGTGCAAGCCATTTGTCCAAGGAAACTTCCCTTGTGTTGTGTATCACGTTCTGTTTTCTTGTTGATAAATGGATAGTTTGCAAGTTCTTCAAGTGATGAAAATTCGTATGGATCTAACAAATTTTCGTCGAAGCTTTTTCTGTAGTATTCGGAGTTTTCGTAAGCGTGAACCAATATGTTTTTTAATTCGTGTAATTGTAGTTTTTCGATTTCTTCACGGCTTAGTGTTTCTAATTCTTCTTCCCAGTATTTTGATGTTCTTAAACTTTCTAATTTTTCTTTTGTAATTTCTTTAATGTTGTTTCTAATCATGATAGCTCCTTTTAAGTTTGTTTTCGTAATTTTTGATTGTGTTTTCTTCAATTAAATCTATTTCTTCATCTGTCAAATGTTTGTATCTTCTTTGTTTTCTGATGTAATCGTGAACTGATTTTCTATTTTTGATTTCTTTGATAGAATATTTTCCATTTTCGTATTCTTCTAATGGGAACATGCAATTGTCCACGATTTCTTTCGCCAAATCAATCGTATCGTCTGTATTTGTACCCCAACCGACTGGACAAGGGGAGAGGACGTGAATGTATTTGGTTCCACGGATTTTGGATGCTTTTTCAACCTTGTCGATGTAATCTTGAATGTAGCCGATAGATGCAGTGGCTGCGTAAGATATGTCGTGGGCTGCGATTATATCGAAAATATTTTTCTTGTTTCGAGTGTTTCCGTGGATGTTTTTTCCTGCAGGTGTTGTAGTTGTCGATGAGCCAAATGGTGTCAAGGACGATTTTTGAATTCCTGTGTTCATGTAGGCTTCGTTGTCGTAGCAAATGTAGATTACATCGTCACCGCGGTCTATTGCAGCAGATAATGTTTGAAATCCAATATCTGCCGTAGCACCGTCTCCTGCAAATCCAACAATTTGCAAATCTTCAATCCCCAAAGATTTCGCTCCTTCGTAAATTCCAGAAAGCATTGAGCCTGTTCCAGCGAACGTCGAAATAATCGAGTTGTTCTTGAAAGCTAATTGTGGGAAATTAAATCCAACTGCCGACATGCAACCTGCTGGAAGAACCGAGATTGCTCTTTCTCCGAGAACTTTCAAAGCGATTCTAACTGCAAGTGCTGCTCCACAACCAGAACATGCTTTGTGTCCGTAAAAATATTCGTCTTGTGTAATTGTTCGTTTATTTATGTTACTCATTGCACTTCGCTCCTATAAAATTAAGTTCTTCGCCCTTTTGTTTAAGTTTTTCGAAAATCTCTTTGATGTTATCTCTTGTGATGTTGCGTCCTCCAAGTCCTCCAACGAAATTTTGTGAATCGATGTCTGTGACTGATTTTACATTAGTGTAGACAGTTCCGAAATGTCCGAACGAAATATCTTTTTCCAAAACCCCAATTCTTTTCACGTTTTGAAGTTCGTTTCTCAATTTTTCTGTTGGAAAAGGTCTGATGTATCTTAGTTTCAAGTATCCGACTTTTTCACCTTGTTCTCTTAATTCATCGACTACACTTCTGATTAATCCAGAGATTGATCCGATAGAAATCAAAACATAATCTGCATCTTCAACTTTGTAGGAATCAATCACACCACCGTGATCTCTATTGAAAATTTGTTTGAATTTTTCTCTTGATTCTTCGATTATTTCCAAAGAATCCACAACGGCTTTATTTTCTCTGATTTTCCATTCCAAATTATCACTTGGCCCCACTGAAAACCCCAAATTTCTCGGATGATTGACGTCGAATTTGTTTTCAGTTTCAAATTTCGGTAAGAACTTATCCACATCACAGTTTTCTGGAACATCTACAGGTTCATAAGTGTGTGTGAGGTCGAATCCATCCAAGTTAATCATCACTGGAGTGGAGACTTTCTTGTGTTCAGCTATGTAATACGCTTCAATTACTGTGTCCAAAGCTTCTTGTGCATCTTCCACGTACACTTGAATCCAACCGCTATCAAGTTGCGACAAGGAATCACGTTGGTCTCCGAAGATATTCCAAGGAAGTGCAGTTGAACGATTCGCATTCACCATCACGATAGGGAATTTGCCGCCAGCAGCGTAGGGAAGACATTCTGCCATGTACAACAGTCCTTGTGAACTTGTCGCTGTGAAAGTTCTCGCCCCAATTGCACTTGCACCGATTGCACAAGATAGAGCAGAGTGTTCACTTTCAACATGAACAAATCTTGCATCGAGCTGTTTTTGTTCTACTATTTCCGATAGTTTTTCAACCACTGTAGTTTGTGGAGTGATTGGATACGCCGAAATTACGTTTGGTTTCGATAATCTAACGCCTTGTGCTACAGCTTCGTTTCCCGATAAAAATCTTCTCATTTGCTCCTCCTTTCTATCGCATCGAAACTGCAAATCTTCTGGCAAATTCCACAACCCTTGCAAAAATCTTGATTTATACTAACGTATGAGTCTTGTTTTTCAATCGTTCCATCTGGACAATACAAGTAACATTCCAAGCAGTTTTTACATTTGTCTTTGTCAATGAAATAATCAAAACTTCGATACGAATCGTTGGTAACTGTAAGGAAACCCGCTTCGTAATATGTTCCCAAAGGATAATCTTCGATTTTTTCAAAACCGTTGAATTGTTTAAGCTCTGGCCTTTTCATTTTCATTCACCTCTTTCAAAACTTCTTCGAATAATTCTACGTTTTTATCCACGACTGATGGCGACAAATTATCTTTGAAACTTTCTACGATGCTTTGTTTGTCGATGACATCGAATTTGGAAAACAGTGCTGCGATCATTGCAGTATTTGTAATCGGCTTATGTAAAATATCCAAAGCGATTTTGGTTGCATCTACAGAAATCACATTTTTTTCTTCAAATTTTTTTGAAGAATTGATGAATACTGTGCAATCTGTAAGATTTTTTAATTCATTCACATTGAACAGCGATTCGTCGAGTATAACCAAATAATCTGGATTTTGTACTTGTGTTCTGTCTTCGATTTTTTTCGTATCTATTTTTGTAAAAGCACTCACAGGAGCGCCTCTTCTTTCTGGGCCAAACGTTGGGAAAGCCAACGAGTACAAGTTGGCTTGTTTCACACATGCATTTCCAATTATTTTAGATGCAGTGAATGCTCCTTGTCCTCCTCTTCCTCTAAAAGTTATCTCAATCATAATCTCCTCCTAATTTTTGTAATAAAAAAAGCCCTTTCTATTATCTCTAATAGAAAGGGCGAAATATCCGCGGTACCACCTTTTTTGTGTATGTAAAAATACACCACTTCAAGCTCCATCAAGCTCTAACTCATGATAACGGAAGTTGCCGTACAGTCCTAATATCGAACTGTCCCCTCAAAGACCATGTTCACCATAACATCAATTTGCTCCTCTCACCAAATAGAGCTTCTCTGTAAAATCTATTTATGACTACTCTTCTTTTCCGAAGGTTTGATTTTTAATCATTATACAATCCGAAAAAAATATTGTCAAGCATTTTTTGAAAAATTTATAAAAAAAATAAAACATTACGAGTAAATTTAACGATTATCTTCCAAATTTTCAAGTTCCATTTGTGATTTGTGGCCGACATATTGAAAAAGAATTATGGATTTGTTTTCTTTTACGAAATTTTTCCTAAACATAAAATAGTGGTCCAGGTTGTCTTTGCAATTTTTTGCATTTACCCTGAAATAATTATTTTTAGTGGAAATCATGTTTTCCAAAATGTCGTCTGTCAAAAAAGCCAGAGGAATATTGATGTTTGCGTATTTGTAAAAATCTTTCTCGAAAGCTATGAAATTGTCCGAAAAATAATCGAATTGAAATGTGTTTTTGTGTAATGTATCCATAACTACTCCATCAAATTAATGTTCAAAATCTCATTGAATTTTATCTCTATCATTTGATTGTCTATTTCAAAATATATCTTGTCTTCGAAAAAATCATATATTGTCCCGACGTATGATTTGTTGTTGTGAACGAAGATTTCAACTGTGAAATCATTCAGATAAGCTTGGCTTATCAGTAAAAGTAAACTACTCGAACCCAACGATTGAATGCTGACATTTTCAGTCATCGAATGTAGTGCTGTTGTGTGTTCTGATAGGAAAAATCCCATCCATTTCGCCATTTTTCTGTCGCAATATTCCCTTGCTGATTTGTAGGGAAGATAATTTCTAATAATCATAAGTACCGTCCATTCCGCCACAGTGACCACCAATTAGCTTGCTTCGTTCGATTACACGCGATCCTTCCATGAGAGATGTCGCTTTTTGAATGGAAGTGAACCCGTATTTGTCTCTGATTTCATCGATTGCAGATTCCAAGTTTTTCTGTTTTTCTATTTTTTCAATGTCTTCAAAAAGTGAAAAAGATATGCATGCTTCGTCCACCAAATTTTCGTAGCTAACACCAAGTCTTCTTACAGATCCTCCCTGATATTTTTGGTGGAACAACTCCATGACATGTTTCGTGAGTTGCGCAGTTGATTGGGAAGGTGAGATGGTTTTTTGTGCGTGGATGGATTTTTTGTTTTCTTTTAAGGAATATCCAACGTAAATCGACACTACAGTCGCTTTCTTTTTGATTCGTCGAATTCTAATTGCAACTTGTTCTGCGATTTCTTTGAGAACTATTTCGATTTCACTTTTCTTGGAGTAATCTTTGGGAAGAACTTGCGAATTGCCGAGTCCTTTTGATTTCCCCTTATAAGGTTGCGTGACCTTGGATTCATCAACTCCATTTGCGTGAAACCACAACTGTACGCCCATTATTCCAAATTCTCTTTTCAAAATATCGGGGTTGGAATTTGCGAGGTCTCTCACTGAAAAAATACACAATTTATTCAATCTTCGTTTCGTTCTTTCGCCGATTCCCCAAAAATCTGTCAAATCTGGAATATTCCACACTTTTTCTTCAACATCCTCATAAGACCAATTTGCCCTCATATTCACAGTTTTCTTCGCTTCATTGTCCAGTGCAAGCTTTGCCAACAGAGGATTGGAATTACTCATTCCAACTGTAGAGTACAAGCCAGTTTTGTTTCTGATTTCGTTTTGAATTCTAGAAGATATCAAATCCAATTTGTCCTTGCGAGATATTTTTGTATCGGGAACGAAATAATTCAAGCTGGTTGTCAAATCGATAAATCCCTCGTCGATAGAGTAGGGAAGAATCTCGTCTTTCGCTGCGTAATTCATAAAAATCTTCTGAATTTTCAAATTCTCCTCGATGTACAAAGCCATTCTTGGAGGAACGATGACGGTGTTTTTCGCCCAAGTTTCGATGTAATTTACATATGAATCGGTGATGGGTAAATTCTGTCTGAGAGCTGATTGGAAGTTAAACTTCCTATCGTGGACGTGAAAAGGCAAATCAAAAGCCCTACCGACGTTTTTTTTCCCGAAAACTTTCTTGAAAGTAGGAGAGCTTGCGAGAATTAATCCGCTCGCATTGTCGGAATTACTCATAACGCAAAGAGAAGTTGTCAAGGGATTCAGATTTCTCTTGACGCATTCTACACTTGCATAAAAACTTTTGATATCCACAAAAGCAATATCGGATTTTGGCTCCAAAGAGTAATCTATAAGTCCCATAACAACCTCCTTACTCGTCATCCAACGGACTGTAATCTTCCAAAAAAGTCGATTTTGGATTTTCAATATAGCAAATATCTGTGGGAAACTTGTTCAACTTCACCATCTCAGATATTTTCAAATTCAACAAATTAATATCCACACCCAACTTGTAGGCCATAGTCTTGTCGTCAGTGTACTCGCGCATCGTCTTGATCAAATCCTCATCCGAAATCAAAAGATGAGCTGCGAAAATATTCGCTTCATTTTCAAACACATCTGTAGGATTGAACACCTTGTTCTCGTGAAAAGCGTGACCATCAATGCAGTATTGCCTGTGGAGTTGGTCGTGGCCAATCTCGTGAGCCAATACGATTTTTTTCAAACTTCCAATGTTGTTCGCAATCAAAATAACCCTGTTACGAAGAATTACCTGATACACTCCCAAAAGTTTGGACGGACTATCGATATAATGAAGCTTAATTCCCAACAAATCCAAAAGCTCATCGGGATTTCTGGTGTGGTATTTTTCAACCAAATTATTTACCTTATCATATATCCATCTATTGTACATAAAACTACCTTTTATTCTTGTTTTTTCCGTATTTTTTATTCTCTAATTTGGCTTCGTAATACGCCTCAGCAATTGCGTTGAAAAGTTTGTCCTTGTCTTCTTCCGGAAGAGAACCTCCAGCGAAAAGCCCCGACAAATTATCCACCAAATTCTCCGCATCTTTCTTACCAGAATATCCAAATTTTTTAGCAGAATCCAGCACGAAATTATCCTCAACAGTCAACAAGAAATTGATGTCAACATTGAAAAACTCGGCGATTTTCTTGTACATATCTTGCGTACGAGGGCGAGTGCCTTTAGTTTCGTAGTTGCTTATAGTCTTCAAAGTCACGCCAAGCTTGTCCGCAAGTTCTGTCTGAGTGAGACCTCTGTCTTCTCTAAGTTGTTTTAATTTTGAACCAAAGCTCATTTGATTTCCTCCATAAATAAAATTAGAAGTTCAAATACAAAATATGAACTGTAACTACTAATATTATAATTTAAACTTCTAATCACGTCAAATTTTTTCTGAAATTTGAAAAGAAAAATAATTAGATGTAGAATAAAAGTGTAAACAAGTTGACATTGAAACTAAAAAGGTAGTGATTAAATGAAAATTTTTAATAAAATAAAGAAAAGTTTTGAAGAATTTTTGAAAAAATTGGGCAACGAAAATAAAAATACTTTCGGAGAAGAAAGATTGGATTGCTGCACAATGAACAAAAAAGATAAATAGAACATCACAGATCGGATTTGATAATTCAAGTCCGATTTTTTAATTTTAAAAAATTTTAAATTCAAATGATTATCATTATTGACATAACAAAAAAATAATGGTATGATTTATTTGAATAAAGCTAGTAGGATAAATTTTTAAAAAAAGTTTTGCGGATTAGACGTAATTTGCAACTAAATAAGTTTTTAATTCTCAAAAAACTTATTACATATTTAAAATTGAATAGAATGATTAGACTAAAAATAAGATTTTATTGTAATAAGTTAATTAATTAATAAAATTAGAATGCATTCAAATTTATTTTGGGATATTAATAACTACTTGTATTGTTCTACTAACAAATATAAATAAGGAGTATTGATATGAATAAATTAAAATTGATGGCTATAGTTGGAGTGATGTCAGCGGCGTTATTGCTGAATGGTTGTGGAGCACAAAAAGACGCACCGAAAGAAAACACAAAACAAGCTGAACAAAAACAAGAAGACAAAAAAGAAGACAATAACGCTACTGAAAAAACTGAGGACAAAAAAGAAGAAGTAAGCTTGTCTGATTGGGCTGGAGAATGGAACAACATGGGAAGCTATTTGGAAAAGCCAGAAGTTCAAGGTGCTTTCAAAACTTTAGCAAAAAAAGAAAATATTGATGAGAAAAAAGCAAAAGCAGATTATCTTGAAAAAAGAAAATGTGAATTCAATGGATTGAAAATCGAAGGAAACAAAATCACTTTCACAAGCAAAATTCCTTCAGAAAATGGAGACAAAATCGCTGAAACTGAGTACAAATTTGTAGAAAAAAAGGCTGTTAAACACGGATCACATATGCTAGAATGGGATGTTTTCGAAGCTGTGGATTCTAATGCGAAATATAAAGTTTTATTAATGATGCCAATTCACGGCGAAGAAGAATTGACACATTTCCACATGAGATATGGCAATGACAAGGATGAATTATTTGCAAAAGAAGGATGGTTCCCAACTTTCGTAAAACCAAACACAACTGATAAACAAATTATCGGAGAAATCGAAGAATAAGGTTTGAATATGAAATTAACAAAGGACAGGGACAACCTGTCCTTTTATTTTTGAAAAGGAGAATTAAATGAAAAAAAGACTGTTGAGTTTTCTATTAGTCTTGTGCATGATTTTGTTTGCAGGATGTTCCAATCATATGAAGAAATCTTCAGGAAAGCCTGTTATCTACACATCTTTTTTTCCAGTGCATGAATTGGTGAAGATGATTGCAGGAGATACTGTAGAGGTGAGAACTTTCATGCCGGTGGATAAGGAGCCTCATTTGTGGGAGCCATCTGCCAAGGATATGAAAAAACTTGCCGAGGCAGATTTGCTGGTAGTAAACGGAGCGAATATGGAACATTGGGTAGACAAGGTACACGAGAATTTGCCTAATTTGGATATTTTGAAGTTGTCGGATTCTGTAGAGTTAATCACATACAAAGGAGCTGCTTCTAGAGGCGATTTTCAATATATGGCAAGATTGGATTTAACAAAAGGAAAACGCAAAATAGATTTTGGGCACACTCATGAAGATATTATGAGAGTTGCGTTCTTCAAGGACAATGGAGAAGACAAGAAAGAATTAGTCAAAAAAGCAAAGGAAATTATGAATCAAAAAGGTGAGATTGTTCACCAAAAAAATACTTTTGATGTAGAAGAAGGAAAAGTATATGGCCTTGAAATGGGTCACGAATCGGGAGAAATATTTTACAACATAAAAGATGATGGCAAATGGATTTTCGTATCGGACAGAATAAGCGAAGATTTGCTACCGTATTATTTACAAGATACTAACGGTAAATTGCTTCAAGATGAGGGCAAATTAAAGCCTGTAATGGAAGGTTCTTCATCAGGGTTTGACAAGATAACTTACGATCCACATTCATGGTTATCTGTCGTAAATGCAAAGAAATATTTGAATAGTATTCAAGATAAATTGATACAAAAGTATCCAGACAATAAGAAAATTTATCACAAAAACAAATTGAAATACGTTGATAAATTGACAGATATTGATGCAGAATACAAGGAAAAATTTAGTAAATTAGACAACAAAAGCTTTTTGGTAACACATTACGCTTATGCATATATAGCGAGGGATTTTGGACTTACTCAGTATCCATTAGAGGGTCTTACTAGCATGGAAAGTCCGAGTCTTAAAACAATAAAAAAGGCTGTGGATTTTGCGAAAACAAAAAACATTACTACGGTTTTTTATGAATACGGTAAACCACCAAAAGAAGCCAAGACTTTAGCGGAAGAATTGGGAGGAGATATAAAGCCTTTGGCTTCTATGGAATTTATAACGAAAGAACAACAAGACAATAATCAAGGATATATCGAGTTAATTGAGATGAATTTGAAAAACTTATACGAATCTATGAAAAAGGCAGGTGTATAAATGAATGCAGTAACTATAAATAATTTAAACTTTGGTTATAACGAAGATTTGGTGCTTAAAGATTTGAATTTAGAGATAAGTCAAGGAGAGATGGCTCTAATTTTGGGAGGAAATGGAAGCGGCAAATCAACTTTATTAAAATTAATGTTGGGAGAATTGAAAGCTGATGACGGTGAAATCAAAGTTTTGGATAAAAATATTAAAGATTACAAGAGCTACCGAGATATAGGGTATGTTCCGCAAATAAATATTGTAAATAAAATTGCGTTTCCAATTACTTGTTTGGAGCTTGTAACGTTGAATTTGTATGAAGATTTTGGGTTAATCAAAATTGCAAGAAAAAAACATTACGACAAAGCTAGAAAAATTATGGAAGAAATGGGTATGAAAGAATATATTAATCGTCCTGTAAATGAATTGTCAGGAGGTCTTCAACAAAGAGCAATGATTTGTAGGGCGATGATTAACGAGCCGAAACTTTTGATACTCGATGAGCCTACAGCAGGTGTTGACAAGGAAAACAAAGAAAAATTTATAAAAACAATTGCGAAATTAAATAAGGATTACAACATAACAGTAATAATGGTAACTCACGAAATAAAAGAAATTGAGGCTTTGGATATTGAAAGAACTCAATACGAAATGATTGAAGGGAGGCTTGTAAAATGCTAGAATTTGCGTTTATGAGAAAAGCATTGATAGCTGGATTGATGCTTGCAATAATGATTCCGATGATTGGAATTATCATGGTTAATCGTAAAACATCCATGATAGGAGATGCGCTTTCCCATACAGCTCTTAGTGGAGTTGGGCTTGGACTTATTTTGGGATTTGATCCATTATTAGGCTCTGCAATAGTTTGTGTTGTAGCGGCATTTTTAATAGAATTAATCAGAAAAAAATTCCCACAATACGGAGATATGGCAACGGCTGTTATAATGAGTACAGGACTTGGAATTGCAGCGATATTATCCGATTTTGCTCCAGGCGGAAATTCATTTGAATCTTATCTTTTCGGAAGTATATCTTCTGTGACAAATATGGATGTGATTAATATTTCGGTGATTTTCGTATTAATCTTAGCGGTATCCATATCGCAATACGCAGGATTATTGGCGATTTCAATCGACAAAAACATCGCTCGTCTTGCAGGCGTAAAAGTAAATCGAATTAATGCAATATTTACTTTGTTATCTGCGATTACTATTGCACTTGCAGTGAAAATAGTTGGCGCGTTGATGGTGACATCTTTGATCGTGCTTCCAGTAGCAACAGCTCTTATTATCGCAAAAAGCTACAAGAAAACATACATCATTACAATAATATTGGGTGTTTTGTATATGATGTTGGGAATAGTTCAGTCATATCAATTTGATATCAAACCGGGAGGAGCAATTGTAGTAAATGCAGTTATAGGAATGATAGTTTTCGTAGCATATTCAAAAATCAAACAACCAAATAGGAGAAACTTTTCAAATTCAGAAAATAATGCTAAAATAAAGTAAACATAAGATTACAAGAAGGCAGGAAAATATGAATTTTGAAATAGAAAAAGGAAACAAAATTACAATACCAGATATTTTGATGCGCAAATACGACTTACGAGAAAAGGATGTATTTGAATTGGAACTTGAAAACGACAGGATAATTTTGATTCCAAAGAAAAACCACGATGCAAACTACGTCGAAAAGTTGAAAGGATTGACAGACGATACAATCGATGCTTTGCACGAGGACAAATAAACCACAAGAACTATTGTAAAATTTACGATAGTTCTTTTTTCATGCAAAAAATTAATCAAACCTATTGAATGTAAAGTTAAATATGCTACTATATAAATAGTAGTGCATGTTATAAACAATATAAATATATCAAATTAACTAAACGCTACTTATCGTTTAAATTTTGCTATCAAAAAATATTCAAAAGGGGATGTAAAACGATGAATAACAAGATTTTTGGTAAAGTTATTGCTGAAAAAAGAGCCAAATGTTCCAGCAAAAAACCTAGGTATGCTCTTAGAAAACTTAGCATTGGTGTTGTATCTTGTTTGATAGGATATGCTTTTTTGATTGGAGGAAACGTTTCGTTCGCAGAAACTAATACGAATTCTTCTGCTCAATTTGTGGAATTTGTAGAAAAAGTAGGAAAAGAAGAAAATTCTACAAAAGAAACTACAAAAGAAACTCCAGAAAAAACTCCAGAAAATTCTGAGGATATTTCTGACGAAAAAATAGACACAAAAAAAGTAGAATCAGTTAATAAAAAGGAATTAATGGCTACTGAAAATGTGAAAGAAATGGAAGAAAATCCTGTACATAAAGAACAATTTACGGTTGTTTTTGATGCTAATGGTGGGAAATTCGACACAGAAAATAATACGTTGACTGTAAAAGCAGGAGAAAATGCGACATTTTCTGAAACTCCAACTCTTGCTGGGAAAGTATTTGTAGGTTGGGCTAATAGTATTGATGCGACTGAAGCACAAGAAGATATTTTACAAAACATAACTGCAAACAAAACAGTGTATGCTGTTTGGAAAAATGATGATAAGGATACTTTAAAAAAACACGACAAACCTATCGTGACAGCAACAAAACCTGAGGATGTTTCTGATTATTTGAGCCTCAATTTTAATGCGTCATCTTTTATGGAAAATGATGGAACTTTGCATTATGGAAAAATTTTAGATAAGGATAATAACGAAGTTGAAAACAACAATGAAATAGAAGGAATAAAAACAAGGACTTATTGGGTGCTTAAATCTGCCACATGGAAAGACGTTAAGGATTTTACTGATAAAGATGGTAAAAGTGTTTATCAAAATCTGACGGCTAATAGTGGAGATGAAAAGCACCCATTTTTAGGTTGGTCGGATAATTCTAGCTTGGATAATATTGTGGATCTTAAATCTAAATTTGAAGATAAATCTGTAATTGGAGAAAGTACGAAAGATAGATTGAATTTTTACGCAAAGTATAAGACCAATGATTATGTTTATTACGGAAAAACTGATAATTCAAAGCCTGCATACGATTCAGATGGATACAAGCTTAATTTGAAAAAAGATTATAAAAAAGTGACGTTCAAAATCAAGGATGAAAAAATAGGAAAAGTTTATCTAAAAGAAAAACAAAAAAAATTAATTGGAAAAGATGTCGCAACGAAAGATGATGGATCTATTAAGCTCGAAGACGCTACAATTGGGGATAAAGAAATTACTGTATTTGTTGAAAGAAAAAAAGCAAAATCTACAATTTATAAAGGTATTAAAGTAGAAACTGATTCTATCGACAAAGATCATCAATACTGGTATTGGTATAGAGGAGAAGTTGATCCTTCAACAAGAGAAGATGACGGGGATTACATTATTCCGCCTTCTTTAAATGGAATTAAAGATCCGGATGAAGTTTGTTTTGTTCCTCTTTTTGTTACAAATGGCCAAGATGTTACAGACTTATGCGTCAATGCTGCTCCACCAAAAATGCCTACAAAAGGATCTAGAGACAAATTCGTTAGATTTGGACTTGTAACTCTACGAAAAGAAGAAAAGATAAATGATATTTTAAGAGAAGATGGTAAGTCTTATTTTGGTAGAACTTATGTTGTTTTCAGAGAATATAACGCGGATTTTATTTTCGAAAAACATCCACCTAAAAATCCTGGTTCGGTATTACCAACTCTAAAAGAAGAATTCAAAGATAGCTATGCAAATCCAAATTGGTACGACAATACCAAAGATCAAAAGCGATACTACTATGATGATGTAGATTTATCAAAAGTAGTAATTTATAAAAACAAATTTTTCACCGCAAGGGCAACTAAAATACCTGTAATTCACAAAATTGATGAAATTGATGAATCGGCAAAATATATCGAAGGAACTGCTGAAGGAAAAGGAAAAGTTTGGATTCATATAGATGGTGAATATATAACAGAAACTAGGTCTGATAGTAGAGGTAGATGGAAATTTGAAGTAAAAAATAAAATTAAAATCAAAGCAGGCAATGAAGTTAGAATTGAATTTGCGCCAGACAGCAGAACACTGCCAGCAAGTGCCAAATTTATTGTGAAAAAAGCAAAATATAATGTCAAGTTCACACCTGTGTATGAGGGCACTGTTGTAAATCCTGGAGATATAGCTGTGATTAGTGCGCCAAAATTTATTAATGATTTGAATAAATCGGAAAATTTAGATCAACCTATTGTCAAAAAATTTGAACTCGTAGATTTAGCAACAGAAGAAATTGTCATCGATGAAAAGACTGGCGAAATAACTTACAACTCGAAAGAATCCGATGCGGACAAGACGATTGATTTGAATATTAAGGTCACTTACATGGATGATACAACTGAAAATGTAAGCACAACTATAAAAATCAATTCACTTCCTGAAATTATAAATCGCAAAGAAAATCCTAGCGCACAAACTCCTGAAGGATATGTCAGAGTTACAATGAAAGCAGGAGAAGGGGTGCAATTAAAGCAAGAAACAATCTACGATATTAAAAAAGGGTTGAGCTTGGCTGCAGATTACTATCCAGAAGTGGAAATAAATCCTGAAAACAAAAACAACTACAAAAATCCGATAAATTGGACAGTCAATCCAGGAGAAAAAATAGAAAATTCTGTCGAAATAATCGCAAATGCAACAAAAACACAAGCATCTGTCAATGAACCAACAGGTAAAGAAATAAAAATTCTCGAAGGAGAAACGATAGAAGCAAAAGATTTGGTTGCAAACTCAGATGATTTGCCTACTGATACAACATTTGAATTCAAAGAAAAACCAGAAACAAAAACTGCCGGAAAGTTTGATGCAACAATAATCGTGAAATATTCTGATGGCTCATTTGATGAAGTAAAATCTACAATTATCGTACAAAAACAAGCAGCGATTATCACGCCAATACCAACGGTTGAAGCGGTTGATGAAATTGTTGAATTTGGAAAAACTTACGACTTGACAGACAACATCAAAGACTTACCAAATGGAGCGAAAGTTACAGACATCACAGAAAAAGATGCAATAAATACAAGAAAATCTGGAAACTACATCGGAAAAGTCAAAGTAACATTTGAAAATGGCGCAACTAGAATTGTTAATGTAAAAGTCGTTGTGAATAAATCACTAGCAGAAACAAATGAGCCAGTAGGAAAAGAAATAAAAATTCTTGAAGGAGAAAGTATTGAAGCAAAAGATTTGGTTGAAAACTCAGAAGCAATGCCTGCTGATACAACATTTGAATTCAAAGAAAAACCAGACACGAAAACTGCTGGAAAGAAAGACACAACAATAATCGTAAAATACAGCGACGGCTCAATTGACGAAGTACAATCAAAAATTATCGTACAAAAACAAGCAGCTGTAATCACGCAAATACCAACAGTAGAAGCAGCAGATGAAATTGTGGAATTTGGAAAAACATATGACTTAGCAGACAACATCAAAAACTTGCCAAATGGAGCGAAAGTCGAAGACATCACAGAAAAAGATGCGATAAACACAAACAAATCAGGAAATTACATCGGAAAAGTCAAAGTCACATTTGAAAATGGTGCAACTAGAGTCGTGACAGTAAAAGTCGTTGTGAATAAATCACTAGCAGAAACAAACAATCCAGTAGGAAAAGAAATCAAAATTCTCGAAGAAGAAAATGTTGAAGCATCAGAATTAATAGCAAACAAACAAGATTTGCCTACTGATACAACATTTGAATTCAAAGAAAAACCAGACACAAAAACTGCTGGAAAGTTTGATGCAACAATAATCGTAAAATACAGCGACGGCTCAATTGACGAAGTACAATCAAAAATTATCATACAAAAACAAACAGCGGTAATCACACCAATACCAACAGTAGAAGCAATTGATGAAATTGTGGATTACGGAAAAACTTACGACTTGACAGATAACATCAAAAATTTGCCAAGTGGAGCGAAAGTTACAGACATCACAGAAAAAGATGCGATAAACACAAACAAATCTGGAAACTACATCGGAAAAATCAAAGTAACATTTGAAAATGGTGCAACTAGAGTCATGACAGTAAAAGTCGTTGTGAATAAATCACTTGCAGAAACAAACGAGCCAACTGGTAAAGAAATAAAAATCCTTGAAGGAGAAACGATAGAAGCAAAAAAATTGGTTGCAAACTCAGATGATTTGCCAGAAAACACAACATTTGAATTCAAAGAAAAACCAGACACAAAAACTGCTGTAAAGTTTGACACAACAATAATCGTAAAATACAGTGACGGATCAATTGATGAATTACAATCAAAAATTATCGTACAAAAACAAGCAGCAATCATCACACCAATACCAACAGTTGAAACAACTGATGAAATTGTGGATTACGGAAAAACTTATGACTTGACAGATAACATAACAAACTTGCCAAATGGAGCGAAAGTTACAGACATCACAGAAAAAGATGCGATAAATACAAGAAAATCTGGAAACTACATCGGAAAAGTCAAAGTCACATTCGAAAATGGCGAGGAGAGAATTGTCAATGTAAAAGTCGTTGTGAATAAATCACTTGCAGAAAAATTTGTACCAGATGTTAAGACAATAGAAGTAGAAGTGGGAGAATTGTCGGCTGAAAAGCTTAAATCTGCGATTTCAAATCTTCCACAAGATTCGAAACTGGAAATAAAATCAAAAGAAGAAGGAGAAGCCGTTGTAACTATAAAATTTGCAGATGGATCAGAAAAAGAAGTCAAAATTTCTTATAAAATAAAAGAAAATAAGGCTGAAGTTAATCCTGAAACAAATGATAACGACGGAAACAACGAAGAAGACAACAAACCAGAAAAGGAAGAAAAACCAGAAAAAGAAGAAGACAAAAAAACTGAAAAAGAAGAAGATAATAAACCAGAAAAAGAAGAAGATAATAAACCAGAAAAAGAAAAAAAGCAAGGCAAAGATTTAGTAGAAGATTCAGAAGACAATGAAAATATCAAAAAACCAGAAGAAAAAATCGAAACAAAACCTGAAGTTAATCACCAAATATCAAGAACTTCAGAAAAATCATCAACAAAACCTGGAAAAACTACTGAAAATATTGTAAAACCGAATGCAGAAGGAATTCAAATTCATTTTGAAAAAACCAATGTAAAAATTGGCGACAAGGTTTTATTGAAACCGATATTTACCGACAAATCTGGTAAAGTAATAAATGTTCCGATGGATGTGGAATTTTCACTAGAAGAGAATTCTCCTTCTGGTGTAAAAATAAATCCGAAAACTGGTGAGTTGAGCTTTGATACTACAGGATACAAGGCAGGCGATAGAATTGAGCTTGTTGTTGTAACGAAATTTAGAGGAAAAACTACACAAACATTTGCATTATTTGCGGATAATTCAGTGATAAAACTTCCTGAAAAAATAACTTCAACAACTACTCCAGACTTCGTTATCAAAACAAAAGTAGTCATCAATATCGTTGAATCAGAAAACAGAAAATCAAAGAATATCTGGGAAAATAAATCAGAATTTACTAAATCAAACTCAAAATCACAATTGCCAAAAGCGGGAACACAAGCAGAAATTGCAAATTTAACACTTGCGATTGTTTCCTGTGCAACTGGAGCTTATTTTACGAGAAAGAAAAAATAATATTGCAATCAAAAACACCTCGGCTCGAGGTGTTTTTATTTAGCTTCATTTTTAAGTTTATTTAATCTTTTATAATTTCCGAATTCACGTCCATATTCCATTAACGCGTCGATATTTTCCATTTTACCATAGAGAAAATCCGCCATTTATTGAAATATTTTATAAGTGATGGGTATTATTCATTTCAATTAATTAAAAACTTACGAAAATAGAATAAAAACCAATCAAAATCAAATAAAATGATTTTTCACACGAAAAATTATAACCTGAACTCAATTTAACCATCAAAATTTAACAAAATAAAGTTTTTTATCAATCAATAATACAAAATTCATTTATTTAAATATCCAATAAGTAGTTATTATTTGAACAATACTAACTATCAAATATGGTAAAATAAAGATGGGTGATAATATGAAGACGATAATAGTGTCAGGATTTTTAGGTTCGGGCAAGACAACATTTATCAATCACATTTTGGGATTTAATAAAAACACTCTTGTATTGGAAAATGAATTCGGAGATGTTAGCATAGATTCAATGCTAATCAAAAACGATGATATAATTGAAATAAATTCGGGATGTATTTGCTGTGGGCTTAAAAGCGATTTTAAGGAAATTATTCACAAAATCGATAAAGACCAATTTGAGTACATAATAATTGAGCCGACAGGGATTGCAAAATTAACCGATATATTGGAAGTTTTGAAAGACGAAGAGAATTTACAAATTCAAAAATGCGTGACAATTGTCGATTCTGACAGCTACATTTGTTTTCACGAGGATTTCGGAGAATTTTTCAATGATCAAATCAAAAATGCTGATATAATATACATAACGAACATTGAAAATTTGGAAGAAGAAAAAATCGAAGAAGTAAAGAAATCAATCGAACAATTCAACAAAACTGCGATTATTCACACAGAAGATTTCAGAAACATGAATCCAGATGATATTGTAGCTGAATTTGAGAATAAAAAAGAACACAAATGTTGTTGTCACGGTCATGGACACAAATGTTGCGGCAAACATCACCACGATCACCATGATCATCCTCACGAGGATTCCAAATTCAAGACCAATGTTCAAAAAAATTTAAAATTTGCTTCAAAAGAAGATTTAGAAAAGTTCTTAGATTCAAAAAGCATTGTTCGAGCCAAAGGAAATGTAGAAATCGCAGACAAGAAAGTTTTCGTGAGCAAAACTTTGAGTGGGTTGGAAATATCGGATGCAATTTCTGATAGTGAGGATTTTGTGATAATTGAGGTGAATAATGAGTAAAGTTGGAACTTATGATTGTATTATAATGGAAACAACGCCCATTACTAATCCGAAATTATTTGAAGATGCGGACTGTTTGGTAGAACATTTCAAGGACAAGGATTATGCGAGTATTCCAATGTCTTCGACACTAGAATCAGAAGCTATGGGTGCAGTTGCAGAACTTGGAAAAGTTAGCAAGTACAAATACGACAATGTTGATGATATTGTGATAGATTTTGATTACAATCAAAAACATGTAAAAGCTTTGTTTGAAGCAATAGATAAAATGAAAGATGAGAAGAGAGTTATCGTAGAAGTTTCCGGCCCATTGATTATATTGGACAATTTGGCAAGTTCTGAGGTTGTTTTCAGATCTTTTAGAAAAAAACACGACAGAATTGTCGAGCTTTACGATGAAATCAGAAAAGTTTTGGTGGAATACATCGAAAAGCTTGTCGATAGCGGAATAAAATTGATTAGTTTTTCCGATAGTTTGGCAGGCGCTGATATTATTGGCCCGAAACAAATGCAGATGTATGTGGATGAGTTTTTGATGAAATTTTTGGCAGATATTCAAAATATCGACAAATCATTCAATTTTCATTTATGTCCAAAATCCACGATGGCTTTGATTAGTTTGAACAAGGCAGAGTTCAGGCCAATTGAAAAAGACGAAGAACAGAGATACGTTGATTTCTTGTTTGAAGGAGAACACAAGACTTTTGGAGACAGATGTATGAATTTGTCAAACAAGAAATTCAAGAAAATAAATGAAATCATAATTAGGAGTTAACATGGATACACAACAAGAATATTTAGATAAAATGGCAGAAATGGTAGTAGAAATGGAAGACGAAGATATTGCAGATGTGTGTCAAGAATACATCGACAAGGGATTTGATCCTAAAAAAGGTATCTTCGATGGACTTATTAGAGGCATGACAGAAGCGAATAAACTTTACGACGAAGAAGAATATTTCATCACAGATGTATTGCTTTGCAGTGATGCTATGTATGCTGGCTTGAATGTTTTAGAAAAATACGTTGAAATAAGCGACGAAGATATTCTAGGAGTTGCAGTTATCGGTGTTGTCGAAGGTGATACTCATGATATCGGCAAAAATTTGGTTAAATTAATGATGGAGACTGCTGGATTCAAAATGATTGATTTGGGTCGTGATGTTAAATTGCAAAACTTCATAGATGCAGCAGTAGAAAACAATGCTGATTTGATTTGTATGTCAACTTTGATGACAACTACTATGGAAAACATGGGAAAAGTTATCGAAATGTTGAAGGAACAAGGACTTAGAGATAGATTCAAAGTAATGATTGGTGGAGGACCAATTTCACAAGGTTTTGCAGACAAAATCGGCGCAGATTCATACACAGAAAATGCCGTCGAAGCTGTAAAGGCTGCTAAGAAATTAATTGGAAAAGATAATTAGATGTGATTAACGAAAAAGATTGATTAAAACAAGATTTACATCATATTTTCGTAAATCGAATTCCAGTGATTTGTCCAGGCGGAGATAGCCGCTTGAAAACTTGAAATCAATAATAATAGCATCAAAGAATTACGATTATGAAGATAACAATAAATAATTTAAACAAAACAATTGAATTAGAAGATGATAAAAACTACAATTTGATGAATGCTTTGCTTGAAAATGACATCTACATCGACAATTCGTGCAACGGTAAATTAACTTGTGGGAAGTGTAAGATTAAAATCGTAGAAGGAAATGTCAACGAAATCACCGATACCGAAAAAAGACTTTTGAAAAAAGAAGAAATCGAAAACGGCATCAGGCTTTCTTGTGCAGTTACAATGTGTGGAGATGTCATCGTTGAAACTTTGAGCGAAAATAGCTCCATTGATGTGCTCGATTCTGGTGAAATGCCAGAGTTTGAAAAAAATTTTCGAGATGGATACGGAATTTGTGTGGACATTGGTACTACAACTGTGTGCATGAATTTGGTGGATTTGAAGACAGGTGAAATCATCGCGAAAAACTCAGCACTCAATGCCCAAACAAAGTACGGCTTGGATGTGCTTACTAGAATTACGTTTGAATTTGAAAACGAAAATGCAGCGAAAATTCTGCAACATAGTATTGTAAATTCAATGAATAAATTGATTGACAGGATGATTGTCGAATCAAAAATCGACAGGAAAGACATCAAAGAAGTTGATATCGCAGCGAACACTACGATGGTTCACATGCTTTTGGGAGTGGATGCAAGAAGTTTGGGGAAATTCCCGTACAAACCAGTGTTCACTGAGGCAAAGAGTTTGATGTGCAAAGATATTGGACTGAATTTGGATGCAAAATTGTACACTTTGCCAAATGTTTCTGCATATATTGGAGCAGACATTGTGGCAGGAGCTTATGTTACTGATATGAGAAACAGAGAAAACACTTTGTTTATAGATATCGGTACAAACGGCGAAATAGTTTTGAAGACTAATGATAAATTGTATTGCTGTTCTTGTGCAGCAGGTCCTGCACTTGAAGGTATGAATATAAAATGTGGAATGAGAGCAGAACAAGGAGCCATTGAAGATGTTGTAATTGATGGATCAAATGTCATATTGCAAACTATAGGTGACAAACCTGCAAAAGGAATTTGTGGTAGTGGTATTCTTGCTGTAATCAGTGAAATTGTAAGAAATAAAATCGTCAATAAGAGAGGAAGGATTATCGATCCAAACTCTGTCGATGATTTTAGAAAAGATTTGGTTAGAATTGTGGATGATAAAAGAGAGTTCATGCTGACTGATGAACTTGTTATCACGCAATCTGATATCAGACAAGTACAGCTTGCAAAAGGAGCGATACTTTCTGGTTTTATAAAACTTTTGGATGAAGAGGGATTGGATATTTCTGATTTGAATGAATGCATTGTTGCAGGCCAATTCGGAAGTCATTTGAAACCATCATCAATCGTAGGCGTGGGAATTCTACCTTACGAAATTGAATCCAAAATAAGTTATGTAGGTAATTCATCTTTGATAGGGGCGTACATGTGTTTAATGAACGATAAAATAAAAGAAGAAATGTCCGCTCTTGCTGAAGATATGAATTATATAGAATTATCAATGACAAAGGATTACGATAAAATATTCGCGAAAGCGATGGAATTTCCAAAGGAGAGATGAGTATGAAGAAAAAATTATTGGTATTGATGATGCTTGTATTTGCATTGACAGCTTGTAACGCTGACAAAGATAAGGCCCAAGAGCCACAAAAAATAGAACAAACACAAGAACAAGCAAAAACAGACGAAAACAAATCAGAAGAAAAAGCTTCTGACAGTCAAGCTACTAAGGTTTCAATCGTTCTTATGGATGAAGTTAACAACAAAGAAATCTTAAAAGAAGATGCAGAAATCAAAAAAGACGAAAACCTACAATCTTACCTTGAAAAAAATCATAAAGCTGTTTTTGAAAAAGGTATGATGACTGAATTGGAAGGCGTAAAACAAGATCCAGCTAAAAAACAATACTGGATGTACTATGTTAACGGTAAAATGGCAGAAGTTGGAATCGGCGATTACAAAGTTAACGAAAACGACAAGATAGAATTCAAATTTCAAGAAATGAAATAATGAAAACTAGTGATTTGACTAGAATTGCAATATTATCAGCAGTATGCATCCTGACAAGACTTTATTTGAATATAATTCCGAATGTAAAAATCTTGTCGGATGTCATACTGATACTTGCAATTGAAAAAAACCTAAAAGAGTCACTATTTGTAAATGCAGTCACGATGGTAACCACAAGTTTTGTGCTTGGGTTTGGAATATGGGTTTTATTCCAAGTGGTAGATTTTTTCATTTTGGCTGTGTTTAACTATGCAATTTTTAATGTTTTTAAATTGAAAAAAACATTGATAACTAAAACAATCGCAGTGTCTGTGTCGGGGTTTTTATATGGACTTATAATTACGTTGATGGAATGCATGACGGTTATGGGAATGAATGTTTTCATTGCAAGATACATGACATCTATACCATTCGACATAAACCATATGATTGGAAACGCGGTTATATATATTTTTCTGATATACAAATTAGAAGATTATATCACTGGTAAGAAAAAAATCATGAATTAATTGGTGATACTACATTTTAATGTATGATGAAAAGTATTTTATAATAATAAAAATAACGGAGGGATAATTCTTATGAAATTAAGAAGAAAATTATTAGCTGGATTTTTATGTCTAGCAATCGTAGGACTAGCAGGATGTTCACAAAAGGCAGATGACAAAAAGGAAGCTAACAACACTGCAACAACTGAACAATCTAAAACAGAAGAAAACAAAAAAGAAGAAAAGAAAGCAGATGACGAAGTAAACGGAGTTTCTTTGAAAAACCCAATCAAAGTTGACAAGGAAGCTAAGAAGGTAACTGTATTATCTTCTGTAAATGGTAAATATTTTACAGAAAATACAAGACACGCATCTGTAAACACTGACGGAAGTAACGGTGCAAAATCCGTTCTTACTGCTTATGGTACACCGGAAGATTTCTACAATGCATTAATTGAAATCGGTGCAAAACCTGGCGAAAACATGAACCCTGATAACGCAACAAAAACTCACGTTGAAGGATCAAAAATCGGCGCTACTGTAACTTGGGAAGGCGCTGGAAAAGATTATGATATCAACGAAGTAATCAAAGATAGCAATGGAAAGAAAATCGAATTTAGATTCGGCGGAAACTTAGAAAGAGCAAAAACTAAAAAAACTGGTTGCTTAACTTGCTTAGATTCTTGCCCAGTAGGAATTATTTCTAATACAACTTACACTTATGGTGCAGTAGAAAAGAGAAACGAAGTTAAATTCACTGGTAACGCAGATGTTCTTCCAGAAGATGGAACTTATGTAGCTGTAACTTATACCTTGGAAGATTAATCGAGGTATCAAGTGAAAAAGTTAAGGGCGATATTTTATTATTTAACTACGGGCGTAGCCATCGGGTTTTTGACTTGTTTACTATTATTATTTAATGTAAACTATGAAATGATGGTTAGTCAGCAGCTAGTAATGTTTATCTTTACAGCTTTTGGATTGATACTAGGAATTGCATATACTAACATCAATAGATATGTATTTTTTGCATTGGAAGCAGCAATAGCTTTAATAGCTCTTATAGGTGGCAAAACTCAAAGTCTTATCTACATCGTAAAAGAATTTGTGATGTATCATGGACCGGTTAAGAATATTTTTATTCCCACAATTGTAGTTGTTGTGGTTATTAATTTAATCAATATCTATATAGTTCTTACTCAAAAGAAATACCAAAAATTCTACACGAGAGAAGAACGTAAAGCAATGAAGGAAGAAGAAGTCAAACTTAGCGATTTGAGAGAAGAAAAAACAGCTGAAGAAATAGCAGAAATTAAACACACGAGAAAAATCCAAAGAATAATCGCTTTAATAATTCTTGGAGTTTTATTGGGATTGTATTTCTTCGTTCCTTCAATTAAAGCTAAAACTAACGAAGCTTTCTCTACGATTTCAAAATTAGACACTGATGTAGTTGTTGCATACTTGAGATCTTACGGAAAGCAAGCAGCAGTTGTATCATTTGTTTTGATGATACTACAATCAATCGCAGCACCTATTCCAGCATTCTTGATTACTTTATCAAATGCTGCAATATTTGGATGGGTTAAGGGAGCTATGCTTTCTTGGTCATCAGCGATGGCAGGTGCAGCACTTTGTTTCTTCTTGGCGAGAGCTTTGGGAAGAGATGCTGTAGAAAAACTTACAAGCAAAGGTGCAATGGAAAGTGTTGACGTATTTTTTGAAAGATACGGAAAGTATGCAATATTAATTTGTAGACTTTTACCATTCGTTTCATTCGACTTTGTAAGTTATGGAGCAGGTCTTACTAACATGGGATTCTGGCCATTCTTCATCGCGACTGGAATTGGTCAATTACCTGCAACAATTGTTTATTCATACGTTGGAGGAACATTGACAGGTGGAGCACAAAAACTTTTCTTGGGACTTTTGACATTATTCGCATTATCTATCATGATTGGTATTGCTAAGAAAGTTTACAACGATAAACAAAAGAAAAAAGGCGGAAAAGTTGTAGAATAAATTTATCATAGGTCATTGATGTGGCCTATGATTTTTTTTGAAAATTTTTGATGGTTCTTATTAAAAGTTTTACGCTTTATTTTGATAATGAAATGAATAAATTTGACAATAAAACTTTTTGGAATTAAAATTTAATTATGAAATCATTTTCTATAGATATATAGAAATACATAGGAGGATATTTTGAATAAAAAATTTAAGGACATCATTATCGTAGGATTTGCGCTATTTGCAATATTCTTCGGTGCAGGAAATCTGATTTTCCCGCCTTATTTGGGTGTGCTTGCAGGAACTGAATACAAAAAAGCGATGCTCGGGTTTTTGCTTACAGATCCCGTACTTCCGATACTTGGTGTTATCATAACTGCAAAGCTCGGAGGAGCAGCAGAAGATCTCGGAAAAAGAGTTGGGAATAATTTTTCTAAGATTCTTGGAACCGTTACCATTTTAACGATTGGACCGCTTTTTGCTGTCCCTAGGACTGCAGCTACAACTCACGAAGTTTTTGTATCTAAAGTTTTTCCGGGTACTCCTTTGTGGGTAACATCTCTAATATTTTTCATCTTAACTGCGATTTTTGTGTTTAATGAAACAGGAGTTATCGACAAAATCGGTAAATATTTGACTCCGGGATTGGTAATTATTTTATTAGTTATTATTGTAAAATGCATCGTAGATCCTATTGGGGTGATGAATGTAGCAACTGAAAATCAAATATTCTTGAAAGGATTTGCGGAAGGATACCAAACTATGGATGCTCTTGGAGCAGCTCTCATGACAGGAATTGTGGTTTCTGATTTGAAAAGAAAAGGATACTTAAATGAACAAGAAAGAGTGAAGCTTGTCAAGTGGGTTGGACTTGTGGCATTTTTGTTGTTGGCGATAATTTACGGCGGATTAATATATGTTGGAGCTACAGCTTCCAAGATTTACACAGTTCAATATACGAGAGTAGATATTTTACTTGGAACAGTGCAACATATTTTGGGCTCAGCTGGTAAGTTTGCGATAGGAATTGCTGTGTCACTAGCATGCTTGACGACATCCGTTGGACTTAGCGCAGTTGCTGGAGATTTCTTATCCGGAATTACAAAAAACAAATTGGGATACAAGCCAATTGTTTTGGCGACAGTTTTTGTTTCGGGATTAATTTCTCTTGCAGGAGTTGAAGGACTTATTAAAGCAGCAGTTCCGATTTTATCGACTGTTTATCCGATAATAATGGTCCTAATATTTTTAGGAATTTTCGATAAATATATTAAATACGATATGACTTTCAAAGGTGCGGTACTTGCGACTTTTGTAGTGAGTTTGGTAGAAGTTTTGAATAGCAAATTCAAGATTTTAGAAGGATTTACAGATGTAATCAAAACTTTGCCATTAAGTTCTGTAGGATTTGAATGGTTACTTCCTGCGATTGTAACGGGAGCGATTTTCGGATTAATCGCTTATATTCAAGATAAAAGAAAAATTGCTTAGATTAATCAGCACGAATTTTGTGCTGATTTTTTGGACTCAAATTTTACGAACAATTTTGCAATTTATTTACAAATTTTTTACGCTTTAATGATTGAAAAATTATATAATATAAATAGAAATATAATATGGGAGGATTTTATGGAAAATCTGATAGAGGTCAGAGGTCTTGTGAAAAAATACAAGGAACTCACAGCAGTTGATAATTTGGATTTGGATGTTAAAAAGGGAGAAATTCTGGGTCTACTAGGTCCAAATGGTAGCGGCAAATCTACAACTATCAATTGTATATTGTCGCTTTTGAAAAAAGATTCTGGAAGTGTTAAGATTTTTGGAAAAGAAATGTCTTCTGATGCTTATGATATCAAAAAAAGAATTGGCGTGGTGTTTCAAGATGTCGCAGTGTATGATGAGTTGACTGTCTACGAAAATATCGATTATTTCTGCGGATTGTACATACAAGACAAATCTGAAAGAAAAGAGCTTGTGAAAAGGGCATTGGATTTGGTAAGTCTGAATGATTTTGTGAAGTTTAAACCGAAAAAATTATCAGGAGGTTTACTAAGAAGACTCAACATAGCATGTGGAATTGCACACAAACCTGAGATAATTATTCTTGACGAGCCTACTGTTGCGGTCGACCCACAATCTAGAAATAATATTTTGGAAGGAATAAAAAAATTAAATGAAGATGGATCAACGATAATTTATACATCACATTATATGGATGAAGTTGATTTCTTGTGTGATAATATCGTGATAATTGACAAGGGCAAAGTCATTGCAAAAGGTACATCCGAACAACTCAAAGATATGATAGAAATGAACGAGAAGATAAGCTTCACAGCGAAAGAATTAAATGAAGATGTGATATCTCAAATCAAATCACTCCCACATTTGATGAATTTTGAAAACAAGGACGGCAATGTTAAGTTGAATTTTTCTCATGGAGATGGATATTTAATGAAGTTGATCAAACTTCTCGATGAAAACAACATTAACTACAGTTCTTTGAATGTCGAAAAACCAAGTCTTAATGATGTGTTCTTGGAATTAACCGGCAAAGATTTGAGGGATTGATATGTTTCTACATTCATTTAAAAATACTTTTAAGTTGCTTTTGAGACAAAGGGCGATGCTTTTTTGGGCGTTGTTGTTTCCGATTATTTTGGGGATTTTCTTCAAATTAGCATTTGGAAATATCAATGAAAATAGCAAATTCAAAACCATTGATGTAGCGGTTAATGAAACTTTGATGCAAGACGACAATTTCAAAAACTTCATGAATGAGATGGAGAATGAGAAATATTTCAAGGTTGTAGAATCAAAGAACCAAGATATATTGAATACGAACGATAATGTGAAAGCCTACATTGAGTCGTGGGATAAAATTTACACGAAAAACTCCGGAATTTCTGAGACAATCGTCGAAACTATCATGAATTCATATTCTCAAAAAGTTTCCATGATAACTAAGATAATGCAGAAAAATCCGACAGCAGATATCGGGAAAATCTTAAATGTAGACGATCACATCAAAGACATTTCAAGAAAAAACATGAATCCAGTGAATGTGTTCTTCTACACGCTTTTAGGGATGACGACGATTTACGGATACATGTGGGGACTTTTCGTTAGCTTCCAATACGAAGCAAACTTGTCTACAAACGCAAAGCGTAACGCGGTTTCTCCAACTAAAAAAAGCACTATGCTTTCAGCATCAGTTCTAGTCAGCTGGATTATCAATTTTGCAATCACAGTTTTATTTATCGCATATTTGAAATACGCACTTGGAGTTGAATTCGGAGATAGAATTGGGGCGATAATAGGACTTGCAAGTATTTCATCTTTTTGTGGAGTTGCTTTTGGCATCTTAATTGGAGTATCCAACAAAAAAAGTCTAGATACAAAAATCGGAATAGGGATTGCGTTGACGATGCTGATGTCTTTTTTAGCGGGAATGATGGTTCCAGAGATGAAGGTGCTTATCGCAGAAAAACTTCCAATCATCAATAAAATAAATCCCGTAGCTGTCGTGACAGATGCGGTGTATTCGTTGTATTACTACGATTCGATGGCAAGATTCAACAAAGATATTGTAAATCTTGTGATTATCACAGCTGTATTTATCGTAGCATCACTATTTTTCATGAGAGGTAAAGAGTATGAGAGTCTTTAAAAATTATTTTAAAATCACATGGGCACACAAAACTCCCATACTTTTGTATACGATAATATTTTTCGTATTGATGAGCTTTGCAACGAAAAATACAAATCAAACAGCTTACAAATCAGTCGATGTAAATATTTATGTGCAAGATAAATCTAACACCAAACTTTCCAAGTCTCTGTACGATTATTTGAACAAGAACGCTAAGATAAGGAAGATGGACGAAAATATTGTAGACGACAAACTTTTCTACGAAATAATCAACGCAGCAGTAATAATTCCCGAAGATTTCGATAAAACAAGGGAAGTTTTGTACAAAGTTGCACCAAACAATGCTTATGCGATGGATATCAAAGAGAAGATAAACATATATCTGAGCCAAGTAAGTTCCTACGAAAAAAGTGGATTTACAGAAGATGAAGCGATTAAAAATGCGAATGAGGATTTGGATAAAAAAATCGATGTAAGCATCAAAGAGGGAAGTGTAAATCCTAAAAAAGACAAATCCAAATATTACTTCAACTTTTTAAATTACCTACTACTTGCACAAGTAATATTGGTCGTTTCAAATATTGCATTGGTCTATAAAAAACAACCAATTCTCATGAGAAACAACGTATCACCATGTCCAAGAACTAGAATTAATATGGAGTTGATGCTGGGTCATATCGTCACAGGACTTGTGTTCTGGTTAATTTACATGATATTATTCTGCGTAATGTACAAATACGATTTTACGAAAACACACGTCAATTTGATGATGCTTAATTCGTTTGTATTTACGATATCTGTGGTGTCGATGGCTGTGATGATATCAAATGTAATCAAAAATTCTAACACAGTTCAAGGAGTAATGAACATCGTTTCACTTGGATCGTCGTTTTTGTGTGGGGCTTTCGTTCCACAAGAATTACTAGGGAAAACTGCTCTTACAATAGGTAGAATTTTCCCAGGATTTTACTACATTAGAAACAACGAAATTTTGGTTGAAAATCCTGAAATTTCAAAAATATTGCCGAATATTTTCATAATATTAGGATTTAGCGTAGTATTTATTGCAATTTCTGTTTTGGCAAAACCAAAAGGTAATGATAATATCAACAAATAAAATAAGGCTATGAGTAGGGTACTCATAGCCTTTGCTTTTGAGAAAAATTATTTTGTAATTAAATATACTAATACTGATGCGATTGTAGTCGTCAAACCTACGGCTGCTTCGTAAGGAATGATTTTTAATCTGTCAGCGATAGACATTTTAACTGATCCACCAGTTGCGTGGAAGAATGATCCGTGAGGAAGTGAGTCGATAACTGTAGCACCTGCATGAACCATAGCACCTGCATTAAGTGCAGTTACATTTGCATCGATCAATGATTTGGCAAATGTTTGGGAAGCTATTGTACTTCCTGCAGTTGTACTTGCTGTGGCACCTCCCATTAAAATACCTGCTACTGGAGCAAGTATAAATGCAGGCAAATTAAACGCAGTAATCAAATTAATCATATCTGTTTGTAGTGTTGAATTTTTGATAATTCCTGCAATTGTTCCCGTACCAATTAATAGTGCACAAACGCCGATTATTTTTGAAAAACCGTAGTTTACATATTCTTTTGTATTCTTAGTTTCTTTTGTAGCTAATAAGCACACAAATCCTCCCAATGGAAGTGCAATCAATGGATCGATTGTGATTTTCGCGATTGGTCTAAGTGCCAATAAAACAATTACAGTAATCGGTCCTATAATTGATGCGAAGAAACTTGGCAAGTTTGTTCTTTCAGAAGATTCCAAATCACTTGAATCAATTACATCAGTTTTTCTTTTTGCCAAAGCCATTGCAATAATAATTGTTACGATTAATGCGCAGATTGCAGGAATGATATTCACATACATCAATGATGTAAGATTTAATTTGAATCCTTCTGCAGTTGCAATAGTGTTTGGGTTAGGGCTGATTACATTGCCCGCTTTTCCACCGCCAATCATAGCCAATAAAATGCTTGATTTGGAAAGATTTGATTTCTTACCAACAGCAAGGGCGATTGGTGCACAAGTGATAACTGAAATGTCGATGAAAACTCCGACAGCACAGATAATCATCGTAGAAATCGCGATAGCAATTAAAGCTTTTTGTTCGCCTAATTTTTTGATAATCGTGTCTGCGATTTTTTCTGCGGCACCCGTTTTAACCAAACAACCTGCCAAAATACCGCTTGTCATAATTCTAAGAACTGAACTCATCATTGATTCAGAACCTTTTACCATGGCAGACACTGTTCCCACAAGTCCGCCGCCACCGATAAGTCCACCAACCAAAGCGCCTATGATAAGTGCGTAAGTTGCGTGGAAGTTTTTGATGATTAGAAAAATTGAAAGCGCTAAGCCAATCAATGCTCCAATCGTTGAAAATGTTACGTTGTTCATACTACCTCCATAAATTTATTAATTTCATTACTTGGTCAACACTTCTGTACAAATTTTCTTCTGAAACTTTTTTATCCATAGCTTCGTCAGTGCTCATGCATCCATTCAGAATAGGGAAGAATGCATCTATTCCTCTATCGTTAACAGAAACTGCGTCATTGTCACAAACTCCACAAAAAGCTATGACTTTTTTGTTGTATTTCTTTGCTGCATTTGCAATTCCAACGGGAGTTTTGCCCATAGAAGTTTGAAAATCCATTTTGCCTTCGCCAGTGATAATCAAATCAGAATTTTTGATTAACTCATCAGCGCCGAGCATTTCCATTATAATTTCGATTCCCGGTTTTAATTCTGCGTTCAAATAGTTTTTGAAAGCGTAACCCAAACCACCAGCAGCACCTGCTCCCTCGATGGTATCATTTGCATCAGAGATAACTTTCTTAGTTACTTGGTGATATTTGCCCAAAAGTTTATCCAACTCTTCGACTTGTTCTGGAGTTGCTCCTTTTTGTGGTGCAAATACTCTCGCAGATCCACGTTCTCCACACAATGGATTGTCGACATCGCAAGCTATTTGGAATGTACATTCTTTTAATCTCTTATCGAAATTTTCCATATCAATTTTTTCCAAATCGATAATTCCGATTGGGCCATTAGAAATTTCGATTCCATCCTCGTCAAAAAATCTCACTCCCAAACTTCGAAGCATTCCCATGCCGCCATCTGTTGTTGCAGAACCACCGATTCCAATGATAAATTCTCTGATATTTTTATCCAAAGCATCCTTTATCATGTCGCCAACTCCAAATGTCGTAGCATTCATTGGATCCAAATTGTCTTTTATAAGCGTAAGTCCACTGGATTCACTCATTTCCATGATTGCAAGCTTATCATCGACGATTAAATATCTCGCTGTGTGATGTTCCATCAAAGGATTATGTACATCAACTTCGATTATTTTTGCGTTTTTAATATCCTTTAATGAATCAATAGTTCCTTCGCCGCCATCAGCAACAGGTCTGACAGTAACTTTGTTTGAAGGATCTTGTTCACAAGCTTTTTTGATGATTTCTCCTGCTTCCAAAGAACTCAAACTGCCTTTAAAAGAGTCTATCAATACTAATATATTCATAATAACCTCCTAACTAAATTTTATAACAAACGATTGCACAAATGTATGTTTTATGTAATAATAATATCTAATGAGCAAATAAATTAATTATTATGGAGAACAAATGAGGATTTCTGATCACACAGCAAAAATGATAGTCGAAAAATTAAAAGATGTAATTGATTACGATTTGAACTTTTTCGACCAGGAAGGATATATTATTTATTCCACAAATTCAAAAAGAATCGGCACTTATCATGAAGCTGCCAAGGAGTGCGTTGTACAAAACAAAACTATTTTTGTGGATAATGAGAGAGAATACGTCGGAGCAAAGAAGGGGATTAACATTCCTGTTACAATTGACGGAGAAATTATCGCCGTAATTGGAATTACTGGAAATAAAGACGAGGTTATGAAATACGGCAACATCATTAAGAAAATGACCGAAATACTCGTCAAAGAACAACTTGTTGAGAAAAACAGACTCAAGAAAAAAGATATGAACAAGTATTTATTTGAGAGCTTGATAAATGAGTTGGACGATTACGGATTGTACAGATATTTGGAAACAGAAGATGAAAAATTCGTAATCGTCGGAAGAAATTCTGACAACAGATTTTTATTGAAAGATTCCGATCAAATTTACAAAATTTTGGAGAATAACTTGTCCAATAATTTCGTATATAGCGTATTTTACGGAGAAATTGTAATCCTAGCAAACAACGTAGACAAGATTATCATCAAGAAAAAACTGGAAAAAATTAGAAACCAAATTCACGACGTTATAGACAGTAGAGTGTATTTTGGTATTAGTGGTTCATTCAAAATAATCAACGAATTTAAGAAAAATTACGATAACTGTCTGGTTGCATTGGATTGGTTGGATAATTTGCAAAGAAAAGACTGTGTTGTGGATTATTCTACGTTGGATATGGGGATTTTACTTGGAAGTATCAAAAAGGACAGAATAAAAAAATTCAAAGAAGTCGTGTTGAAAGATATTTCCGACGAAGATTACAATATTTACAAAGATTTGATAAAAATTTATGCGACAAATAATCAAAGCATAACAAAATGCGCAGAGGATTTGTTTGTGCACAAAAACACTGTTCAGTACAGATTGAATAAACTCAGAGACATAACAGGCCTCGACCCTAGAAATGTAGAAGATTTTATTAGGCTGTATTTGGCGTTTATTTTAAACTAAAAAAAATTATTATTGGCAAATTTCACAGAATATGGAATTGCAAGAGGTAGTTTCAAGATACAGGAAAGTAGAAAACCAGCTTGCACGAATATCTAGACTACGTAAATTTGTGATTTCTAAATCTCAAAATCCTAAAATCGCAAGCACGCTAGCGCTTACGCAAATGCGATTTTGGACGGATTTTTTCGATTTGAAATCAGATAAATTTTCTCCGTATGATATTCTTAGCAAAACTGGTAATCTACTTTGTTTCATTCATCCTAAGTTGAATAGATAACGCCTTTTTTCACTTGGTCGTAGTTGGCGGTGATTTCTGCTGAAATCAAAATTATTTGCGAAGATAGGTTAATCCACACAAAAAGTGCGAATACGCCGACCAATGGTCCGTATGTCAATGACATGTTGGAGATGTTGGAGACGTAGAACGAGTACAACAGTGTAATCAACAGCCATCCGATGGTTGCAATTGTACCTCCCAGCATCGCGGATTTCCATTTGATGCTTCTTGTTGAATCGAAATCCGGTGCGAATTTGTATAGCAACGTGAATCCAAAAATCATGGATACAATTGGAATCAGATATCTGAAAATTTGTGCGAAATATGGTATTCGTATTTTCATGTATTGCTCAATCAAATTCAAAATCAATCCACCAAATGCGATAAATACCAATGTTACCATCAACAATAAGAGCAGTACCACTGTGAACAAAATGCTTTTTAATTGTGTTTTCAAAAATCCGTTTTCGCTTCTTACATCAAATGCTTTGTTCATGGCTGTGATGAGTGATTTCAAAGCTTTGGAGCTTGACCACAACGCCACCAACAACGAGATTGAAAGCACAGATGATGATCTATTGTTTATAATTGTGTTGACCAATGTCATCAAGATATTTCTCGTTTCATCGGGAAGAACTTCCATAGATTTGAAAATCAAATCTATTTTGCTAGCAGCAACCATCAGCACGATATTCAATAAAACAATTAGAAATGGCACCAAGCTCATTATAAAATGGTAAGTTGTTTGTGCACTTAATAATGGGATTTGGTCATCTTTTATAGATTGTAATAATTTTTTGAAGAACAAATTCTTTTTTTCTTTTTTATTTTTTTTCATCATCTACCTCAAATATATATCAAACCAATCGCAGATTTCTTTTAATCTTCTAATTCTGTTTTTTGGTTTTCCTGAACGTGAAAGTTCGTGATTTTCTCCATAAAACATCACAAATCGACTTTGTGTATTGTTAAGTTTTAAAGCTTGGAACATTTGCATTCCTTCAGATAAAGGACATCTGTAATCTTTTGTGGAGTGAATGAAAAGAGTTGGAGTGTGTGCATTCTTTGCGTATTTTAGTGGAGATTTGTCCCACAATTTATCGTAATCATCCAAGACTGTTAATGTGTGGTTTTGATCTGTTCCAAAATAATATCCAATATCTGAAATCAAACTGAAAGAAATCCAATTTGAAATTGAACGTTGACTTACAAAACAATCGAACCTATCAGTGTGGGTCATCATCCAATTTGCCATGAAACCACCGTAAGATCCACCAGTGTAGCCCAATTTATCGATAGGATATTTGCCCATGACGATATCAGTGAATTTCATCAAATCTGAATAATCCACTTCTCCATATTTTCCTCTTATATCCATAAATTCATTTCCGTATCCGTCACTTCCGCGAGGATTTGTGTAGAAAACGAAATATCCCTTGGCAGACAACAATTCCATTTCGTGAAACAAAACTTCACCGAAAACAGTTTTTGGACCACCATGAACGGACAAAACGCCCGGATATTTTTTATTTTCATCGTAATCTTTTGGATAAATTACCCAGCCTGTGAATGAATGTCCGTCATTTTCAAAAGTAAACTTGTCCTTTTTGCTGATATGATAGTCGTCACTATTCAAATGAGTTAATTGTTCTCCGTTTAATTTGTAGACTTCTTGTCCGTGATTTTCAGTTATCAAAACGTAGTAAACCTCATCGTTTTTCACAGAAATCATATTGATAGAATTGTTCGTGGAGAAAATTTTATCGAAGTTGTAATTCTTATCCATTCTCAAAATCGCGCTTCCATATCCTTCCAAGATCACAAAATAAATGTAGTCGTCTGTTTTTTCGATTTGACTACCAGAAGAATATTTCAAATCACAACCAATGGAATTATACAAACAATAATGATCTTCGTTGAGTTTAATCGCTTTATTATCCACAACTTTGTAGATTTCACAGTCTTGGTTGAGCCCGTGCTCTTTTCCATCTGTTGCGAGAATTACGATATCGCCGCTGAAATATTTTACAGACATTATCATAAAACCTTGCAAAATTACAGATTCATCGCCAGATTTCAAATCGTATTCCACTAATTCATCTTCGATTTTCATTACATTTTCGTATGAATTTCTCGAGAAAACAAGTTTTGATTTGTTATCGGAAATGTCTACAGATGAGATGTTTGAAAATTCATCTGTTAATATATCCATCTTGTCGATGCTTGGGAAATATCTTGCAAGTCTAGTTCTTTTCTTGTCAGTAAAACCAACAGCGTTTTCAAAGTAGGGAAGTTCTGTCAACACTTCGACATCTTCGTTTTTTTCTTCTTCAGTGATTTTATTCATTTCATTGTGTCTATCGAATTCGTATTTTACAATGAACGAATCTTCTAATTCAAAAAGAATTTCAGCGTTTTTTAAATCGATATCGAATTCCTTTACAGCTTCTCCACCGTTGACAGGAAGTCTGTAGAATGATGATATATCAGAGTCTTTTTCATTATCTAAATTTCTATTTATCAATAAATCTCCATCTTTCAATTCAAAAAATGAAGAGTCTTTGTTGGAACTCGTGAAGTTTTTATTGTTTCCTATTTTGCGTAAATTTGAATCGTATTTGTTGTCTTCTATATTAGCAGTGGTTGTAACACAGAAAATATTGTCTGAATTTTTTAAAGCTTTTAACTTTGAAATAAATGTAAAGTCTTTGAATGAATCGTAATCAAAATATTTCATATAACTCTCCTTCATTTATATATTAAGATAATTATAGCATAACTAGCTACTACGATATACTTTAGGAAAAGTAATAGATTGTAAATAGATTGAATTTTAATGTAAGTATTTTGAAAGTTCGATTATATTTATTAACTTAGTGTTAAATAAATTTATCGAACATACATTTCACATAAGTTATACAATTATTTTCCACAAAAATTTACGATATTTTGTGGAAAATAATTGGCTTATTTCAAGATATCCACAAAGTTATCCACATTATCCACAATTATCCACAAAAACTTACCAACAATTTGGGATAATTTTTCGTGAATAATTTTTGAATATCAATTGAATAATTTATAATTTTTTTATGGTATTATATATGAGAGGTGAAAACGGATGAAATTAGATGAAGATTTTTCAGATATAAAACAAAGAATTTTGATAAATTTAAAGACGAGAAACCTGTATTTTAAGACGTTTAGTGAGTGTGAAAAACTGTTAGATATTGATTTGATGCAGTTGCAAAAAAATAACGCAATTCCTACAGAAGAATTGTACAAATCAGAACTTCGAAAGGTCAACAACTATATCGAAGATTTTTCGAATGTAAATATAGTGAATAAATTAGTGGAGCTTGTGTATTACTTTTTGTTGATAACTTCGGTAGGGCTTGTTACAAATCTAATCAGAAATTTCTTGGGATTGGAATTTAAACAAATTTCAGTGTCAGCAGTTATACTTTATTTGACGATGTTTGCTGCTGTAATTGCAACTCCTATTATAATTTCCAGAAAAGAAAAGAGATTTCACGACAATACATTCCGATATATTTTGATTGCGATATCAGCGATTGGAATTGTTTTGTTTTCGTATTTTTCGATTTTTTCGGGGCCTGTAAAGCAAAATTTGTTCGCTCTCAATATTCTTATTTACATTTTAATATTGGTAGGATTTTTCGCGATTACAATATTAATGAAGAAATTATCCGCAAAATAAATTGACCGCCATTTTGAAATCTAATTTCATCGTGGCGGTTTGTTTTTAAAAAAAATAATGTGCTATAATTGTTGTATTGATTAATTTTAAAGAAAGGAAAGAAGTATGAAAAGAAATCTTAATCTGATAAAAAGGGTAATGCCTTATTTTAAAAAATACAAATTTATTCTGATGTTTGATTTGTTCTGCGCGGCGCTTACAACACTTACAGATATGGTGTTGCCAATGATTTTGAGAAGACTGACAAATGCAGGACTTGGAACATACACTTTGACACGAGAAATGATTTTCAGAATGGCTGGTCTTCTTTTGATTATGAAGATAATTGATTTGTTCGCAGGATTCTACATGACAAAAACCGGTCACATAATGGGTGCGAAGATTGAAACAGACATGAGATACGATGTGTTCCAACATTTGCAAAAACTTTCCGATTCGTATTTTAACGAAACAAAAGTCGGACAAATTATGGCGCGTATCACATCGGATTTGTTCGATATTACGGAATTTTCACATCACTGTCCAGAAGAATATTTCATTGGACTTATCAAAATAATAGTTTCATTTGCTATTTTAGTTAGATTGAACACATTGTTGACAGTGATTTTATTTTTATCGATTCCACTTATGATTGTATTTGCATCAAAATACAACAGAAGAATGAGAAAAGGGTTCAAAGAGCAAAAACGTCATATCGGAGTGTTGAATGCAGATATCGAGGACAGTTTGCTAGGAGTTAAAGTTGTAAAATCATTCGCAAATGAAGATGTAGAAATCGAAAAATTCCAAAAAGGAAATAAGAAATTCTTGGATATAAAATCAGAAACTTACTCATCAATGGCTGGATTTAACACGATAACAAAAGCATTCGATGGAATAATGTACATTATAGTGGTTTTATTCGGAGGACTTTTCCTTGTAGAAGGGAAAATGAGTAGCGGTGACATCGTGGCATTTATCCTATACGTTCAAACGCTGCTTACAACAGTCAGAAGAATTGTAGAATTTACAGAACAATTTCAACGTGGAATGACTGGTATCGAAAGATTTACAGAAATAATGGATCAAGATATCGAGATTTTCGACGATGAAGACGCTGTTGATTTGGAAAATGTTAAAGGTAAAATCGAAATAAAAAATGTAAGCTTCAAGTACAATAACAACAATGAAAATGTGTTGAACAATATTTCATTCACAATAAATCCAGGACAGAAAGTTGCATTGGTTGGACCTTCAGGTGGAGGAAAAACGACGTTGTGCAATTTGATTCCTAGATTTTACGATGTGGAAGACGGAGAGATTTTGGTGGAAGGAATTGACGTTCGCAAAATCAAACTTCAATCACTTCGTTCAAACATCGGAATGGTTCAACAAGATGTGTATTTGTTCAGCGGAACTGTCAGAGAAAATATTTTGTACGGAAAACCAGATGCGACAGAACAAGAAATAATCGATGCATCAAAAGCAGCCGGAGCGTACGATTTTATAATGAACTTGGAAAACGGATTTGACACTTATGTCGGTGAACGTGGAGTAATGCTATCTGGTGGTCAAAAACAAAGAATTTCAATTGCGAGAGTTTTCTTGAAAAATCCACCTATTTTGATATTAGACGAAGCTACATCAGCACTTGATAACAAGAGCGAGTTTATCGTTCAAGAATCGTTGGAAAACTTGGCGAAAGGAAGAAGTTCACTTACAATTGCCCACAGACTTACAACTGTTCAAAACGCAGATTTGATTTTGGTGTTGACAGAAGATGGAATAATCGAACGAGGAACGCACCGACAATTAATGGAACAAAAAGGATATTATTATAATTTGTACACACAAGGTGGCAGATTATTAGTGTAAACCATATCAAAAAAAGTGGCATAATCTGCCACTTTTTCTATTTTTTATTATCCTCCCAATTGTCAGGAAGAGGCTTGTATTTGAAATTTTTCAATTCATTTTCGTCTAACATATTATTAATTCCATTTATCTCTTTTTCTACTGCAAGAAAAAACTTCCCATCTCTGGTATACTCATAACATAGAGTATAATTAGGATAATCTTTTAAGTAAACATAATAAAAATATCCGTCAAATTTTATATCCTTGTAAGATTTAATATCTTTAATATCTTTTTTAGGTATTTTTTGAATATCCATGTATTTATATAATTTTTTATATCCTCTATATTTCATTAAAGGAAAATGCTTCCCCCATAATACTATTATAAAAATCATACAGCAAATCAGTATTATGTTAAATATATTTTCAAATGTCAAATTTTTCTTGTTTTTCATATGATTCTCCTTACCATTTTGATATAATTATACTATAATTTAAAGGAAAATATTTATATGAAAAAATGTTTTTTTGCTTTTTAGCATTTTTATTGATCTTTATATAAAATGATTTTTGGAAACAAATAAAGGAAAGTTTAAATTTGTTTCCAAATTTTATTTGTTTTTTATTGTATATACAAGGAGACAACAATGGAAATTAACGATAATATTTTATTTGTAAATTCTATAATTGATGATGCAATCAGAAAAAAATCTAGCGATATTCACATTGAACCATTTGAAGAAAATGTCAGGATTAGATTTCGAATCAACGGAAGTTTGGTGGAATACAAAACTGTTGACAAGAGCATGCATTCAAAGATAATTACTAGAATTAAAATAATGAGTGAGCTTGATATTGCAGAAAAGAGGCTTCCACAAGACGGAAGAATTACATATACTTACGAAAATTCGAAGATAGATCTTAGAATTAGCATTATCAACACAATTCACGGCCAAAAATGCGTTATTAGAATTTTGAATCCAGAATCTTTTAAAATCGGTATGCAAAATCTTGGAATTTCTGAAAATGAACAAAAAATAATAGAAGGATTTACGAAATTTGAAAATGGTATGGTGCTTATTTGTGGGCCGACAGGTAGCGGTAAGACCACAACACTTTACACAATGTTAGAACAAGAAAACACAATCGATAAAAATATTATCACAGTTGAAAATCCAGTTGAGTACAATATTTTTGGGATCAATCAAATTCAAATCAACGAAAAAATTGGATTGAGATTTGACAATACGTTGAAGTTTGTACTTAGACAAGACCCTTCCGTAATAATGGTCGGAGAAATCAGAGATTTGGAAACTTCCAAGCTTGCAATCAGAGCGTCAATCACAGGCCACAAAGTTTACTCCACAATTCACACCGACGACTGCTATCAATCGATAATTAGACTGATGGATATGGGAATTGAAGATTACATGATAAGAGCATCACTCAAAGTTGTCATCGCACAAAGATTGGTCAGAAAATTGTGCCCTCATTGCAAGAAAAAAGTCACACCAACCTCTGAACAAATGGAAATTTTTAGATCAAACGGGTTAAATCCAACTGAAATTTACGAGCCAGGAAATTGCGATGAATGCAGTTTGGGTTACGATGGGAGAATGGCTGTCATGCAAATATTAAAAATCGATGATGATTTGAGAAGTTTAATAAAAAAAGATATGAATTTGAAATCATTGAAAAACTACGGAGAAGAAAATAACATCGACAGTTTATTCAAAAAAGCTTTGATACAAGTAGCACTTGGAAACACTTCATTTGACGAAGCGATGAGGTTGTACAATGAAGATTGACAGTTTGCTAAAAGAAGACAGTGTATTAAAAAAAGAAATAAACTTCAAGGCTTCCAAGAAAAAGCTGTTTTTGTTTCTGAGACAATTTTCAATTCTTTTGAATGCGAAGATTCCAATCATAGAAATAATCAATCTACTCAAGGAACAAAAAGAATTCAAACAATTAAAACCCAGCTTGGACAAAGTTTCTGAGAATTTGAATAACGGGTTGAGCGTGTCGGAAAGTTTCTGTGGCGACAAAAACTTCGACATGTTTTTTACATCGATGATGAAACTCGGAGAAGAAAGTGGTAGACTCGACAAAGTGGTCTACGATTTGAGCAAATACTACGAGAGAACCTACGATATTAACAAAAAAATTCAAAATGCAATGATTTATCCTATTATTTTGACTGTTACGGGAATTGTAATGTTGATATTTATGCTCAAAAACGTCATTCCAACATTCGTGGATTTGTTTGAAAGCTCTGACATGGTGCTTCCATTGTCTACAAGAATTCTAATTTCAGTATCAAATACTATAAATGAAAAAGGATTATTGATTTTAATTATTTTAGTTCTAATAATTGCGGGACTTATCATAGCTTATCGAAAAACAAAATTTGGATATTACCTGGACAAATTCAAAACTACAAATCCGATTTTTGGAAAACAAAGACAAATAGTAATCTCATCTGAAATTGCGAGAAGTTTAAGCATAACTCACAAAAACTCCATGACAATTCTTGATGGACTGATCATAATTCAAAAATCCATGAAAAACAAATACTACAAACAAGAACTTTCCGATATTTTCAAAGAAATAGAATCTGGAGAATTTACACTTGAAGAAGCCTTCAATAAAAGAAAAATAACGCCACAAGTGTTCAATTCAATGTTAAAAGTTGCAGAAAATACTGGGGAATTGGGAGATATTTTCGAGAAATTATCTGAATTTTACGACGGGGAAGTGGAATATGCAATTAAATCGTTCATAAGCATATTAGAGCCAATGCTTATAATCTTCATGGCAATAATCGTTGGATTTATCGTAATATCCATCACTATTCCTATGTTTGATGTGATAAATTCGTTTAATTAAAAAACTGTGGTATAAAGTATTAACGCTCATGCACGAACATCTAGACTACAAAAATTGTTGATTTCTAAATCTTAAAATCCTAAAATCGTAAGCACGCTTCGCTTACGCGGTACGATTTTAGCCGGATTTTTTCGATTTGAAATCAAGTCAATTTTTTTCGTATGATATTCTTAGCATGAGCGTTGAATATTTTGTTAAAAAAACATTGAATATGATCATCAAAAAAAGAGGGCTACACAGCCCTCAAATTTTTATGCTACATTGTCATTTCGTTTTCGACTCTTTTTTCTGTTTCAAAATCAAAGAACAACAAATCATTTTTGTCTACGTAGAATGTGTAAGATTCTCCAACTTTATAATCTTTGTTTTCGAAATCTTTTATTACGATGCTATTTTCAAGAAGAGAACCATACAAATATTGTTCAGAACCCAAGTTTTCTATTGCAGTTAATGTCAAATCAAATTTAAATCCATCTTTTTCATATGGTGATGCCTTTTCTGGTCTAAATGACATGTAAAATGGTTTTGGGTGAGCGAATTTGTAAGTGTTATCGCCAACAGTCAAATCACCATTAACTTTTACGAAATTAGTTGGTGCAGATCCAATGAAATCAGCAACGAATTTACAGTTTGGATTGTTGTAGATTTCGTCGCCATTTCCTACTTGAAGGATTTCTCCTTTTTTCATTACGACAATTTTGTCTCCCATTGTCAATGCTTCTGCTTGGTCGTGTGTTACATAAATAAATGTTTTATGTAATTTTGATTGTAAATTCGAGATTTCAGTTCTCATCTTCAATCTCAATTTGAAATCCAAGTTACTTAAAGGTTCGTCCATCAAGAACGCATGTGGTTGACGAACGATACATCTACCTAATGCAACTCTTTGCTTTTCACCACCAGAAAGCATGCTTGGTTTTTTCTCTAATAAATGAGTGATGCCAAGAATTTCTGCTGCGTCTTTTACAGATTTATCGATTTCTTGTTTATCGATTTTTCTAAGTTTCAAAGGATATGCAATATTTTCATAAATTGTCATGTGAGGATACAATGCATAATTTTGAAAAACCATCGCCAAATCTCTGTCTTGTGGAGAAACATCGTTCATACGCTTTCCGTCAATTATAAGGTCTCCTTTGGTAATATCTTCAAGTCCTGCAATCATTCTCAAAGTTGTTGTCTTGCCACAACCAGAAGGCCCAACGAAAACTATGAATTCTCCGTCATTCATTGTAAGATTAAAATCTTTTACGCTGTAATTTTCGCCGTCGTAAGATTTGTAAACATTTTTTAATTCAATTTTATTATTTTCCATGTCCAACTCCTTTAAGTATATTATAGCATTAAAAAATTTTAAAATACTAATTCATTTATAGAAATATCATATAATTAAATTTTATCATAGAGTTTTATACATGGTTGTGGTAAAATCAAATTGGAATATAAAATATAAATTGGAGGTTTTATATTATGAAGAAAAAATTTTTGGCAATTCTTTTAGTATTCGTACTTTTCTTGTCAGCTTGTGGAAATAAAGCAGCTGATAATTCAAAAGATGCAAAAAAAGACGAAAACAAAAAGGAAGATGTAGTAACTATTCACATGTTAGTTCCAGGATATGATCAAGGATATCTAAAAGAACAATTCACAGATGCTATTGGAAGATTTGAAAAAGAAAATCCAAACATCAAAGTTGAAGTTATCAGTGCTGGTTGGGAAGAATTAAACTCAAAAGTAGTTCAATTATACCAAGCAAAAAAAGCTCCTGATATTATGCTTTTAGGTTCAAGATCTTTGAGACAATTCTCTGAAAATGGTATCTTGGAAGATATGTCTTCAATGATGACTGACGAACAAAAAGCAGACTACATTGAAAATGTATTGAACACAGGTAAAGTTAGTGGAAAACAATTTGGTATTCCAATGGCATTATCTTCAAGAGGATTATTCTACAGATCAGATTTGATCAAAGAAGCTCCAAAGAACTGGGAAGAATTATTAAACGTAGCAAAAGAAAACACTAAGGGAAATATGAAAGGATTTGCAATTCCTACAGATTTAACTAGTGGTACTGATGAAATTCTTAACTTCATTTACCAAAACGGTGGTAAAATCGTTGACGAAAATGGTAACTTTGTTATCAATTCAAAAGAAAACGTAGAAACATTAGAATTCTTCAAAAAATTAGCAGCATACGTTCCAGATCCAGTATCTACAACAAGAAATGACCAATCAAAAATGTTTGTTAACAACGACTTAGCAATGTACATTTCTGGTGGTTGGGAAAAAGAAACAATGGACAAAGGCAAGGATAAAACTCCTTACAAAGTTGCAATGTTACCAGAAGGAAAACAAAAGGGAGTTACAATTGTAACTGACTCTTACACAATGAGTTCAATTTCTGAACACAAAAAAGAAGCTTTTGAATTTATTAAATTCATGGGCAAATTAGAAAATCAAAAAATCATAACTGCAGCTTATGGTTGGTTCCCAATTCTTCACAAAGAAGCTGAAGATCCAAAATACGCTGATGATTTCAACAAACCTATGAGAGACATCATGGAATTTGGTACACCAGAACCACAAGTACCAAACTGGGATGATTTCAACAAGAGCTTCACAATTGCAGTACAAAAAGCTATGACTGGTCAATTATCTCCACAAGAAGCTTTGGATAATTGTCAAAAAGAATTAGCAAAGTAAAATGAAAAAATCAAAAATGTTACCATATTTATTATTACTACCATGCTTTTTGGTAGTAATAATTCTATATGGCTATCCTATGGTGTTAACGTTTATTAACTCTTTCAATAAAGTTAATTTACTTACAGGTAGTTCGGATTTTATAGGATTGGCGAATTACAAATCTATTTTTAATGATCCGCAATTCTATAAAAGTTTATCAGTAACTGTGAAGTACACAGTTATAACAGTATTTTTGAAAATATTTCTAGGTTTTTTACTTGCGTATTTATTATCTAGTAATATTTTTGCTAAAAAACAATTTAGATTTTTAGTTCTAATTCCTTGGGCTATTCCTCAAGTTGCAGTGTCAACATTGTGGAAATGGATATTAGACGGAAGATACGGTTATATTAACTACTTCTTTATGAAATTAGGAATTATTAAAAGTCCAATTTTGTTTTTATCAGATCCTAATATTGCGTTATACTGTGCGGCATTTGTAGATGCATGGCTAGGAATATCGTTTGTATCAATGATGTTTTTGGCAGCGTTGGAACAAATTCCGACATCTTTGTATGAAGCAAGTGAAATAGACGGAGCGAACAAAACAAGACAATTCTTCGATATTACATTACCGGGAATTAGACAAACATTTGTTACAATTTTAATTTTAGTAACTATTTGGACGTTTAATTCATTCAATGTAATTTATGTATTGACACAAGGTGGACCAATGAGATCTACAGAAACTTTGATAATCAAAATTTACCAAGAAGCTTTCAGTAGATTCAACATAGGTGCAAGTTCTGCGTTGACAATGATTGTAGTAGTTATCTTGTCGCTAATGACTTTTATTTATTCAAGGAGTATGTTAAATGAGAAATAAAAAGAATGTAAAAAGCACAATTATACTAACTATTATTGTAATTTTGCTGCTATTTCCGATAGTGATTTTGGTAAACTCATCATTGAAAACATACAACGAACTAATAACTTGGCCGCCAAAATTTTTCGATAGTTTTCATTTCGAAAATTACACAAATGTTTTGTCCGGTGACAAATCAATTCTCAAAGAATTTTTCAACAGTTTACAAATTTCTGTAATTACGATGTTGATTTGCATTCTAATAGGATCATTGGCAGCTTATTCCGTTACGAGATTTGATTTTAAAGGCAAAAATGCATTCATGAATATAATTCTTGTGACACAAATGTTTAGTTCCGTAATCGTAGTAAATGCTATGTATATTATTTTTAGGAATTTCAATTTATTAGACACAAAATTGTCTTTGATTATAGCAACGACAACTTCTTGTTTGCCAATGACTGTATGGTTGTTGCACTCGTATTTTTCACAAATTCCTATAGATTATGAAGAAGCATCTTGGATGGATGGCGCAAACAGAATGCGAGGAATAAAAGATGTATTACTTCCTTTATGTTTTCCAGGAATCATAACTGCAGGATTGTTTGCATTTATAGCTGCATGGGGAGATTTGATTTATGCGAAATCATTTATAACTTCTCCAGAACTTAGAACAATATCATTGGCACTTACAGATTTCCAAGATTTGTACAAAACTACTTGGGAAACTCAAATGGCAGCAAGCGTTGTAGCTACACTTCCACCATTTATATTGTTCTTTATGATTCAAAAATATTTGATTAAATCAATGGTTTCACAAGGGGTGAAAGGTTAATGATTAGATTTATACCTTCAACAGTCAGACAAATAGGAATCTCTAAGAATAATTGCGATGAGATAAATGAAAAATTTGCCTTGAAAAACGAAGAGACTGCTGTTCAAGTTGAACTAGAGCTTCAACAAAAAACATGGATAAATTTGGATAAAGTAATGACTCTTCCTTGGGAAGGCGTAGTTGAGATGTATCGAATCGAGGTTAATTCGGATTGCGATTGTAAACTTAGTTTTGAAAAAGATGTGCTAGATGATGATTTGTGTTACAAAAAAGATGCAATTTTAAATAAAAGATCTGGATATCTTCCAAAAGGCTTCAACAATTTGTGGCTTGATTTAAAATCAGAAAGCTCAGGAAGTCATGAAGTTAATATTAGAATTTTAAAAGCTAGCTCATTTAATGATGAAGAGCTTGTTTATGAAAAAAGTTTTAAACTTGAAGTTTCAAATGTAGAAATGCCACAAGAAAATATTTTTTACCTTGATTTGTGGCAACATTTGTCATCTCTTGCGAGAGTTTACGATGTTGAATATTATTCTGATGAGCATTTCAAAATTATAGAAAACTTCATGAAGCCACTTGCAAAAGCCGGCCAAAAAGTTTGCGATGTGATTGTCAGTGATTATTCATGGGCAGGTCAAACATGCAGAATGATTTATGATAATCAATCTAGCTTGTACGAATACAATATTTTAGGTTGCTTCATAGAAAATGGCAAATTAAAATTGGATTTTACAAACTTTGATAGATACATTGAGATTTGTCAAAAAGTTGGAATGTGCGACGAGATAGATATTTTCGGCTTGATTGGGAATTGGGACAGAAAGGATTTTTCTGTAATTTTAAAAGATTTCTGCGAACCGATAAAAGTTCGTGTGTACGATAAGGATTCGGGCAAGTTTACATTTATTAGAAATAAAGAAATGTATGCGGATTACATTGAACAGATTTTTAATCATTTGATTGAAAAAAATTTGTGGAGTATTACACGAGTAATGGCAGATCAACCAAAAAACACTACAGATGTGTGTGAATGTGAAGATTTGTTAAGAGAAATCCGCGAAGATGTCAAAATCAAGTACGCTATAATGGATGGAGAATTTTACGAAGATTTTACTGGCGATACAGAAAACTTTTCTATTATTTTGGATCAATATATTATGGTTCAAAATGGCGATTTGAAAATGGCTACAGAAGCTAATTTCCAAAACATGACATGGTATGTTTGCTGGACACCATACAATTTGAATCAGTTTGTAAGAAGTCCTTTGATGGAATCGAGATTGGTAGGATATATGACTTACTTATTCGATATGAAGGGATTTTTGAGATGGAATTATTGTCTTTTTCCTGATAGCGACGATTTTCGTTACAGACCAGATGTGTGGGCGTGTGGGGATATGTTCTTCGTTTATCCAGGAAAAGCTGGAGTGCCAGAAATTAGTTTGCGCTTGAAGCAATTGATGTACGGAAATTACGATTATTCGTTTTTGAGATATTGTGAATCCAAATTGGGACGAGATTATGTCTTAGATTTAGTAAAAGATTTTACTGGAGAAATTAGTGATTTGGCATACAATGAACCAACTCGAGAAATCTCTGGAGGATACAAGGACGATTACGTTTTGATGGAATCCATCAAGAAAAAATTAGCATTAAAATTAGAAAATAAATAGGGCTGTGCGAACGGCCCTTTTTGTTTTGTGCAAAATGAGATATAAAAAAACAAACACTCATGCTAAAAGTGCATGAGTGTTTGCTATTTTTTTAGTACTCAAATTTATTCCACGTTTATTATTTTGTCGAAAAGACTTGCATCTTCATCGATTTTTGTGTCGTTACCAACAACAACTAAGTGATTTTCTTTCATTGCTTTTTTGATTATCTGAGCAAATTGTTTCAAATCATCTACTGATGTGTGTAGCATGTTTTCAAGATAATTTTCGTAATCTTCAATAGTTCTTCCTGACAAATACATGTTTATCGAACGACTTCCTTTTGTGAATGTCGTCATTGGTGGGTTGAATTGGTTCACAGTTCCAATGATGAATTGTTTCATTTCTTTTTCATCGAAGCTCATGTTTTCGACAAATTTATCAATTTGATCGTAGATGTCGATTGTGTTTTTGATGTTAGGGTCTCTGTAGGAATATACATACAATATTCCATTCAAGCTAACGCTCATTCCAACTCCGTAAGCGCCGCCTTTTGCTCTGACTTCGTTGTACAAGAATGAAGTGTTCAATATATTTGTCAACACAGTTATTTTGGAATTGTATTCAAATCCATATTTTTTCAAATCAGCTGATTTTACAACGTAATTCACATTTGAAGAAGTCTTGTAAGCTTCTTTTAATTTGAAGAATTTTGTTGGAGAAGATTTGATGTCGATTTCTTCTGTGTTCATTTTTGCAATCAATGATTTTTGTAATTTGGCGAAGAATTTGCTTGCAGAATCTTTTTCGTTGATAATGCTAACGATCATATCGTTTGAATTTACGATTTTTTCGTAGTAATCTTTTAATTTCTTCAAAGTGATGTCTGCTTTTTCATCGAAATCATTCAACACGTCGCACAATTTTTCGTAGTAACTAATTCCAGAACATTCATCTTCCAATACGCTTTTTTCTGAGAATGATGCCATCGATCTTGTCAATGCGAATTGGTTTCCTGCTTCAAGAATTCTTGTTTTATATTCTTGTTTCAAGTTTTGAAGTATGTTTTTGAATCTGTTTTTATCTTCAAATTTTACATTAAACAAGTATTCTTCCAAGATTTTAATACATTCGTCTTCTGTTTTTTCTATTGTTTTGAAACTAAACACAAAATTAGTTTTCAAATCTTGGCTATTTTTCGTATTACTCAAATGAATAGCAGTGAATATTCCACCTGATGCAAGATATGTTTGAGTGTATAATTTCTTGTAATCGTAATTTGTAGTATCGCTTAGTCCGATATAATCGGATAGAAGTGACAAATAGAAGTAATCTTTTTGCGAGAACTTCGACAAATCAAACATAAATGATGCGTAGTGAATGTTTGATGTGAATAGATTTGGATTTAAGAATGTGTAGTTGTCGATTTTCTTTTCGATTCTTTCCACATCTTCAAGTTTTGCGTCAATATCGGAAAGTTCCAATGTTGGAATAGTGTCTTTTTGTTCTTTTGTGTCTTCTTCTGATTGAAATTGTTCCAAGTTTTTGTTCAAATCTACTAATTCATTCAATTCTTCATCGGACAAACTTTCCTTGTATTGTTTTAATTTTTCCTTAACTTCGTTGTCTTTTTTCAAATTAAGACCTGGTGTTGCCTTCAAAGAAAGTATCAATTTGAAATTGTTGTTTAATAATTTTTCTTCGATGAATTTTTCGTAGTAATCTGTATCGATTAATTTTCTGCATTCTGCAAGAGTTTCTGAGAATTGCAATTGGTCGTAGTAGCTATCTGAGTACATGAAACTTAGAGCTGATTTTAAGAAATAGATAACTCCTTTTGTGTGGAAACTTCCTGCTTCTTTCAAATCGTATTCTAATTTGTTAAGAGTAGAAGTGAGTTCGTCCTTGTCGATTCCGTTTTTCACGATGTTTTCTAATTCTCGTTTAACTAATGCTTCAAATTTTTCAGTGTTTTTTACATCTGAGTTCTCAGCGATAACACCCATTGTGATTTCTTGGCCGTAAGATGATACGTTTTCTACAGATTCACAGATGTTTTCTTGCAATAATTTTTCTTTGATTATCGCAGATTCGTTGGAGAACAATACATCACTTAAAATAGTTGAAACAAATGCATCTTTTACATTTGTGATGTGTCCGACATTTGCAGCATATACCAATACATCTTTTCCGTCAGGATTTTCGTCTTTTGATATATTGTATTCGACTTGTACTTTTTTAGCCTTTTCAAATGGTTTTTGGTAAGGAATTTCTGAGTCGATTTTTTTGTAATCATATTCATCCAAATATTCTGACAAATGATCCAATTCTTCTTCGATATTTCCATTTCCATAAAAATAAATGAACGAATTTGATGGGTGGTAGTATTTGTCGTGGAATTCCAAGAATTTTTCGTATGTTAAATCTGGAATATTATAAGGATTTCCGCCCGATGAATGTGCATAAGTTGTGTCTGGGTACAAATATTTGAACAATTCATCGAAAATAATCGTATAAATTGAACTGTAAGAGCCCTTCATTTCGTTGTACACTACACCATTGTATTTGATATCATCATCGACATTTTTGATTTCGTAGTGCCATCCTTCTTGGTAGAAAATATTTTTCTTTTCGTAAACAATTGGATTAAATACTGCATCCAAATAAACGTCCACGAGATTTTTGAAATCCTTGGCGTTACGACTTGCAACAGGATAGCAAGTTTTATCTGGATAAGTTATCGCATTCAAAAATGTTTGTAGTGAAGATTTTACCAAATCCATAAATGGTTCACGTGTTGTGTATTTTTTTGATCCATTTAATACAGAGTGCTCCATTATGTGAGCGACACCTGTACTATCTTGAGGAATAGTCTTAAAAGCAATTGAAAATACTTTGTTTTCGTCATCGTTAGAAAGCTTCAAAACTTTTGCTTTTGTCTTTTCGTGTTCGAAAAGAAATGCAGTAGAATTGATATCTGACAATTCTCTTGTATCTATTAATTTAAAATTTTTATAATCTTGCATAAAAATCTCCTTTTTTCTTTTTAATATATTATATCAAATTGAGAAAACTTAACAAAATCACAATTTATTAAATTTTCGTTTATTTGGGTATAAATAATTGTTAGAAAAATTTACAAATATAAGTCACAAAACTGTATATGATATAATAAATAACAAATAAGAGGTGAGTATATGAAATTAATATCATGGAATGTTAACGGATACAGAGCCGTTATGAAAAAAGGATTTATGGATGCTTTCAATAGTTTGAATGCGGATATTTTTTGTTTACAAGAAATCAAAATGAAAGAAAATCAAATGACTGACGAAATGAACATTGAAGGTTATCACAGATATTCTTATTCAGCTAACAAAGCCGGTTATTCTGGAACTTTGGTTTACACAAAAGTTGAGCCTATTGGAGTAAGTTATGGGATTGGAATTGATGAACACGACACTGAAGGACGTGTGATTACTTGTGAATACGAAGATTTTTTCTTGGTGAATGTCTACACTCCAAACTCTAAACAAAAACTAGAACGCTTGGATTATAGAATGGTGTGGGAAGATGAATTCCACAATTATTTGAATATTTTAAGAGATAGAAAACCTGTAATTGTGTGTGGAGATTTGAATGTCGCTCACAATGAAATTGATTTGAAAAATCCACAATCAAACAGACGCTCAGCAGGATTCACCGATGAAGAAAGAAACAAAATGTCACTTTTATTAAATGATGGATACATCGATACATTCAGATATTTTTATCCAGATAAAACTGACGAATATTCGTATTGGTCGTATTTTGCAAAGGCGAGAGAAAGAAACGCTGGTTGGAGAATAGATTATTTCTTGGTTAGCGATGATTTGAAGGACAATCTTGTTGATGCGAAAATTCACCAAAGCATAATGGGATCAGACCATTGTCCAGTTGAATTGGAAATAAATTTTTAAGGAGAGATTATGAGTAGAAATAGAATTTGGATAAGTGGAGCAGATGGAAAAATCGGAAAAGTATTGCAGAAATATTTGGATCCATTTGAAGATGAGGTATTGGCAACAGACAAATACATCGTAGATATTGTAAATTCCGATGAAACTTCTATATTTGCAAGAAGAAACAGACCGAATATAATCATCAATTGTTCTGCATTAACAGATCCTGTATTGTGTCAAGAAAATCCAGACGAGGCTTTCAGAGTAAATGCTTTGGGTGCGAGAAACATGGCAGTTGCAGCGAACACTGTGGATGCAAAAATAATTCACATGTCTGCAGACGATGTTTTCAGTGGACAATCCAGAAGTGCATACAGAGAATACGACACTCCACATCCTACGACAATGTATGGTAAAAGCAAATTGATGGGAGAAAATTTTGTAAGAGAATTCAGCGTGAAACATTTTATTTTGAGAACTAGCTGGTTATTTTCACCAGTAAATCACAGAGTAGAAGACATTATAAAAGAAGCAATTCAAACAGGAAAAGTTTACGTTCCTAAAGCACAATATTCTTCTCCAACAAGTGCATATCAATTAGCTGAGTTTATCGTAAAATTGATGGCTACTTACGATTACGGTATTTATCATGCATCATGTGAAGGAGTTGCTAGTAGGAAAGAATTTGCAGAAGAAATCTTGAAAATAAAAGGAATTGATGCAGAAGTAATCGAAGATGAAAATTTGAGAATAGAAGGTCACAGACCAGATTTTACAGCTTTGGAAAACTTCTTGTTGAACACTTCACAAATTTACAAATTCACTGATTGGCAAACTTCTTTGCAAAAATATATCGAAAAAAACAATTTGTAATGCAAAATGAATTTTAAGAAAAAGGAAAGATATTTATGAAACAAAAGAAAAAAATGGGACTTACAACTCAAATTTTCATAGGATTATTTTTAGGGTTGTTTGTCGGAATAGTTTTTAATCTATTTGTTCCTTCATCATATATAAAAGATACAATTTTGGTAAATGGCGTATTTGATGTATTGGGACAAGGATTTATTAGATTAATGCAAATGCTCGTGGTTCCATTGGTGTTCTTCTCACTTGTAACTGGCGCTATGAGCATGGGGGATACTAAAAAACTAGGGAAAATAGGAGTTAAAACACTTGTGTTTTATTTGTTCACAACTGCCTTGGCGATAACGTTGGCGCTATTATTGGCATCATTTATCAAGCCTGGAGTTGGAATTGATCTTACCAAAGTAAGTCAAGCAGCAGAGGCCAATCCTGCACAAGCTGTTTCACTAAAAGATACTGTATTGAATTTAATTCCTACAAATCCAATTCGAGCGATGTCTGAAGGAAATATGTTGCAAATAATTTTCTTTGCACTCTTAGTTGGAATTATTTTGGCAAATTTGGGAGAAAAAGCACACAACGTTGCAAATATTTGCGAAGAGTTCAACGACATCATGATGGATATGACTATGATTGTAATGAAGTTTGCACCAATTGGTGTATTTGCACTTATCACAAAGACATTCGCAACTTTAGGATTATCAGCTATATTCTCTATGTTAAAGTACATGCTCACAGTAGTTTTAGGATTGGGACTTCAACTTTTATTAGTGTACATGGTTTTATTGACGATTTTTGCGAAAGTAAATCCATTCAAATTCTTGAAGAAATTCTTCCCGGTTTTGGGATTCGCATTCTCCACATCATCTTCAAATGCAACAGTGCCAATGAACATAAACAAATTGGAAGAGCTTGGAGTTAGTAGGAAAATTTCTTCATTCACAATTCCACTTGGAGCGACAATCAACATGGACGGAACTGCAATCATGCAGGGAGTTGCAGTTGTATTTGCAGCGAACGCTTACGGAATGCAATTGACTCCACAAAATTTCTTGACAGTAATTGCTGCAGCGACACTTGCATCGGTAGGTACTGCGGGAATTCCTTCAGTTGGGTTGATAACTTTATCCATGGTATTTAATTCAATTGGACTTCCGATTTCTGCGATTGCAATGATAATGGGAATAGACAGAATTTTGGATATGATTAGAACAGCGATAAATATCACAGGAGATGCTGTGTGTACAGTCATCGTCGCTAATAGCTCTGGTGAAGAATATTTCGACAAAGAAAAATTTAATTCGTAAATTATAATAAATGATAAACACTTATAGAATATTTCAATAAGTGTTTATTTTTTTATTTGATATAATGAATATAAGGAGGGGTAATTTTGAAATTAGAAAATAAACATATCAAAAAAATTGTCGTTATTCTCATTGTGGTTCTTGCATTTGTATTTATCAAACCACTCAGAGAAGGCGTGACTAACATGTCCAAAGCTTTTAAAGACCTTGAAAGTGTAAAAGCTTACATTAGATCGTTCGGAAAGACTGCGGTTGTAATTTCATTCTTGATGATGATTCTTCAATCAATTGCAGCGCCAATTCCAGCTTTCTTCATTACATTTTCTAATGCAGCAATTTGGGGATGGGTCAGAGGAAGTATATTGTCTTGGACATCTGCAATGGCAGGAGCAGCTCTTTGTTTTGGAATTGCAAGATTTTTGGGAAGAGATATTGCAGAAAAATTTGCTACAAAAGGAGCATTGAAAGAAGTGGAGGGATTCTTCGACAAATACGGCAAGAACGCTATTTTGGTTGCAAGATTATTGCCATTCGTTCCATTTGATCCGATAAGTTATGCAGCGGGATTAACACCGATGGGATTTTGGGAATTTTTCATCGCGACAGGAATAGGACAACTTCCAGCTACTTTGATTTATTCTTATGCAGCAAGCAAATCCACAAATCCATCTACATGGGTAAAAGGACTTATAATTTTATTTGGAGTGTTTGCGCTTGGAATGTTGATGAAGAGAATTTATAACGATAAACAAGCAAAGAAAAATATATAAAAAAGAAAGCCTCAAACTTTCCTAGAAAAAAACAAGCCCTTATGCAAATTTTTACATAAGGGCTTGTTTTTTTATATTATTTAATATTTTGATGTTAAATTTCTTTTATTTGTTCGACTAATTTATCGAATTGCATTGCATGAGATGCTTTTACTAAAACTAATGTATTGTCCACGATTAATTCTTGTAATTTTTCTAGCAATTCTTCTTTTGTTTCAAAGTAGAATACTTTGTCTTCTGCAAAGTTTGTGCGTGCTCCTTTGATTATGTTTTCTGCTAATGGTCCAGTTGCCAATACGTAGTCGATTTTTTCTGGATTGATTGATTTTCCGATATTTTTGTGAAGAGTTATTTCGTTATCTCCAAGTTCTAGCATATCACCTAATACGGCGATTTTTCTAGAATAGCCGTGCAATCCGTAAGCTGTTTCTAGGCAGCTTGTCAATGATTGTGGATTTGATTTGTAACTGTCGTTTAAAATGTGGAATTTATCTAGTAGGATAAGTTCGTTTCTCATTCCAGTTAATTCGATATTTTTAAGGCCTTTTGCAATATCAGAATAATCCAATCCCATAAGTTCTGCTACGATTATTGACATTGTAGCGTTGTACATTTGATGATGTCCCAACAATTCTATGTTGAAAACATGATCGTTGATTGAAAATGTCGATCCTGTTTCATCAGCTTTGATCATTTCCATTCTATAATCGCTGTCTGGTTTTATTCCAAGAGTTATGGTTTTTTCTGGTAATTTGTATTCTTGTTTTACTTCTCTAAGAATTGGATCGTCATTATTTAAAATAAATATTCCATCTTCTTTTAATCCTTCAAGGATTTCGAATTTCGCTCTTGCAATGTTTTCTTTTGTTTTCAAATTCAATAGGTGACTGTCGCCAATGTTTGTAATCATTGCGATGTCAGGATGAGCGATATTTGTCAATTGTCTGATTTCTCCGAAGTTTTCAGTTCCCATTTCAAGGACAGCAACTTCAGTATCATCATCTATGTCAAATATCGTCTTGGATAATCCGATTTCATTGTTGTAATTTTTTTGTGTTTTAACGACTTTGTATTTTTCTTTTAATAAAGAACTCATTATATCTTTTGTAGTTGTTTTTCCGTTGGAACCAGTGATGGCGATTACTTTGCAATCCAAACTGCTGATGTAGCCTCTAGCCAAATCCATCATAAATTCTTTTGTATTGTCTACTTCGATTACAGGATAATCGTTGATATTTCTGTAATCTCTGTTAACTACACAGCAAGATGCGCCCTTTTCGAAAGCCATCTCTATGTAATTTTGTCCATCGAAATTATCTCCTCTAAGAGCGATGAACATATTATCTTTTTGAATTGTTCTTGTATCTGTTGAGATACCTTTTACCATTACATCATGGTATTTTTCATTTATAATTGTGTTAGTAAGTTCTGTTATTGTTTTTAAATTTCTTGTTAACATATTTACCTCTCTAACTTATATGCTTTATTTTTTTTATATTCTTCAACAGCCAAACCAATCAAGTTGTCGAATACTTCTGAAACACTCATATCGTTAGTGCATTTCCACAAAACTGGAAACATTGAATGTGGAGTTAGTCCTGGAACTGTGTTGATTTCGTTCACCCAAAGCTCGTTGTCTTTTACGAACATATCAACTCTTGAAAATCCTGACAAACTCATTAATTTGTACACTTTTTCTGCCAAATGTCTTGCTTTTAATTCTAACTTTTCATCCATTGGAAATGGTGTAAGCATTTCTGTTTTTGAATCGTTATATTTTGCATCGTAATCGAAAAACTCTACATCGTGTATTTGGTATACACCCGGACGTGATGCAACAGGATTGTCATTGCCCATAACCGCGATTTGAAGTTCAGGGCCTATGATTTCTTCTTCAACCAAAATTCTTCTGTCGTATTGGAATGCGTTTTGAATTGCTTTTTCCAATTCTTCTTCTGTTTCTGCTCTCATAACGCCAACTGATGAACCAGCATTACATGGTTTCACATAAACAGCCTTGGATGTTTTTTCGAAAATTTCTTTCAAATTGTAATCGTCGTTTTTGCAAAGTACTACGTATTTTGCTTGAGGAATTTTGTTCAATTCGAAAATATCGTTAGTGTATCCCTTGTCCATGCATAACGCAGAACCCAACACATTACAACCTACAAATGGCAAATCCAAAACTTTTATGAAGCCTTGGATTGTTCCATCTTCGCCGTAACTTCCGTGAATTGCAGGAAATATTACAGTGTTTTCTGGATTGATTTTTCTGATGCACTCGCTGACAGATTCTATTACTGAAAGATCAGTGTCAAGAATCAATTCTTCGTCGGATTTTATTTCTTCAGTTATGTTTTCTTTCATAATGAATTTTTTATTGCGGCGAACGAAAATCGCATTTACGTTGTATTTTTCTTTTGATAAATTATTTATTAATGTTCTAGCACTTGTAATACTTACTTCGTGTTCAGTACTAGGACCGCCATATAATACATATATATTTTTTTGCATAATTTTTGTCCTTTCTTGTGACTCATTAATATATTACTATAACTAAAACATTATATCAATAAAATAGAAAAATGTATCATTTTTGTTGATTTTTATAAAAAACAATACAAATTTAATAGGACTATTTTACAAATGTGGTAAAATATAGTTGAGCTGAGAATAGGAGGATTTTATGGAAAAGGAAGAATTTTTGTTGCGATTTGAAAAAATTTTATTTAATATGTTTGGGAAAGATTTACACACTTCAACTAAAAAAGAAAAATACATAGCTTTTTCGAAAATAATAATGAACGAATTGGCGGATGATTGGAAGAAAACTTCTGACAAACACAAACATATTAGAAATGCCTACTATTTTAGCGCAGAATTTTTGATAGGAAGATCTTTGGGAAACAATTTGTTGAATATGGGATTGGATGAAAAATATTCACAAATTTTAAAAGAATTGGACATCGACATCAATGATTTGGAAATTCAAGAAGAAGATGCAGCTTTGGGTAACGGTGGATTAGGAAGACTTGCAGCGTGTTTCATGGAAAGTGCAGCGAGCTTGGATTATCCGTTGACAGGTTACGGCGTTAGATATCGCCAAGGACTTTTCAAACAATATTTTCACAACGGATTTCAAATGGAAGTCGGAGACAATTGGACATTGGACAAGGATCCTTGGTCAAGACGTGTTGAATCTGAATCCAAAATCATTAGATACAAAAACCAAGTCGTAAAAGCAGTTCCTTATGATATGCCAGTTGTAGGTTACAAAAACCATGTTGTAAACACTTTGAGGTTGTGGCAGGCGGAATGTGATGACGGATTTGATTTTCAAAAATTCAATAATTTTCAATACGACGATTCAGTAAAAGAAAAAAATAGAGCAGAAGATATTACGAGAGTTTTGTATCCGAATGATATCCAAAGACCTGGTAAAGTTTTAAGATTAAAACAACAGTATTTTTTCAGTAGCGCATCTATTCAAGATATAATCGAAAAATACGAGAAAAATTTTCCGAATGATGTAAATTTTGAAGATTTTGCAAAATACAATACAATTCAATTAAATGACACACATCCTGTTATGGCTATACCTGAAATGATGAGAGTGTTGATGGATGACAAAAAACTTTCTTGGAAACAAGCTTGGAATGTTACTAGTAATGTGTTCAATTACACTAATCACACGATTTTACAAGAAGCAATGGAAAAATGGAATGTCGATGTTGTAGAAGAAGTGAGTCCTAGAATTATGGATATTATCACTGAAATCGACAGGAGATTTGTCAGTGATTTGGTGGGATTGTATTATTCTGTGGATAGAATCGACAATCTCAGAATAGTGAAGGACAATACTGTTAACATGGCACATTTAGCGATATTAACTGCCGTAAAAATTAACGGTGTTGCGAAAATTCACACAGAAATTTTGAAAAATGATACATTAAAACCATGGCACGATTTGTATCCGGATAAATTTGTCAACAAAACAAATGGAATTACTCCAAGACGTTGGTTGTTTTATGCAAACCCAGAATTAACACAATACATTACAGAACTTTTGGGAGAAGATTGGAAGACTGATTTAACGAAATTAAAAGAGCTTGAAAAATTCCGAGACGAAGACAATGTTTTGGATAGATTAATGGAAATCAAACTTCACAATAAAATCAGACTCAAAAAATATATCAAAGAGCATGAACAAATCGATGTGGACGAGAACTCGATTTTCGATATACAAGTGAAAAGACTTCACGAATACAAGAGACAATTGTTGAATGCATTTCACATTTTGAACTTATACTACAAGATTAAAAACAATGAAATAACAGATATTCCAAAACAAACATATATTTTCGGAGCAAAAGCTGCTCCAGGATATTTCAGAGCAAAAGCTATTATAAAATTTATAAATGAAGTTAAAAATCTCGTGAACAACGATGATGTTGTCAACAAATACATCAAGGTTGTTTTCTTGGAAAACTTCAACGTATCCATCGGAGAATTGGTGTATCCTGCAGCAGATGTGAGTGAGCAGATTTCAACTGCGGGAAAAGAAGCATCGGGAACTGGTAACATGAAGTTTATGCTCAACGGAGCATTGACTGTGGGAACTTATGATGGTGCAAACATCGAGATTTTCAATCACGCAGGTGAAGACAACAACTTCCCATTTGGAGCGACTGTTGATGTGTTAAATTCAATCAGGGACAATTACAATCCAGTTGAATATTATTATAAGGATGAAAACATCAAACGAGTTGTGGATACTTTATTAAGCGATTTGATTAATGATAGTGGATCGTTTATGTTCTTAGATATTTACAATTCACTTGTCAATAGAGATTCTTCATTTAAATTGGACGAATATTTCGTGTTAAAAGATTTCAACGATTATGAACAAATTCACGAAAAGATTTTACAAACTTACGCCGACAAGAAAAAATGGGCGAAGATGAGTTTGATGAACATCGCTAATTTCGGAGAATTTTCATCTGATAGAACGATAAAAGAATATGCAGAAGAGATTTGGAGGATAGTACCAAATGAAAAAATTTAAAAAGAGTGATATTAACTCTAAGATATTTAACAAAGGAAACAAGATTTTATTTTTCGAAGCGGACGGGATTTGCCCTTGTATTCCGGCGAAAAATGATTTGGAAGACATTGAAAAATCCTTCCAAGGAGAGATTGAATTTTACGAATATACAGCAAAAAAAGTCAAGGAAATAAACAAAGATGAGATAATCACTCATTTCGAAGCTTTGCCGCTACCTACGACTTTGTTTATAAAAGATGGCAAAATCATAGATAGACTTGTTGGAGATAATTCAAAATCAACATATAGAAATTACGCAAATAAGTTATTGGACGAAAAATAGGAGATAGTATTGGCTAATTTATTATTTGAGGATAGAATCAATGAAATATTAGAAACTCTTAGGCTTGAGAATGATCTCGAAAACACCAAAATTACTTTTTGCAGTTTTAATGAACATCATTTTGACAAACATCAAACCACAGACATCGATGATATCGAATTGAGAGATGATAGGATAAATTGGATATATATCACAGGATTATCTGATTCGGATAATTTTATTAAAATGAAAGAAAAATTCAAAATCCATCCTCTTATAATAGAAGATATGTTGGATGTAGAGCAGAGAACAAAACTAGAAGCTTATGACGATTATTTGTTCGTTGTAACGGATACTGTGGATTATGATATGTTCAATAGCGTAAAAGAATTGTCATTTAATCAAGTGTCATTCGTATTAAAAGAAAATTTGTTGGTGACTGTTGAACAAAACAAATCCACATCATTTGACAGAATTGTGGATAAATTAGAAAAAATACCTGTCTTTAGACCTAAAACTACAGACGGTCTTCTTCTTTTATTAATGGATGCGGTAATCGACAATTATTACCAAATTTTTGATATTTTAGGAGAATATATCGACGATTTGGAAGACACTATGATGACAAATCACGACGATGATGTTCTAAGAGAACTTTACACCATGAAGAAAAACCTGATATTTTTGAGAAAAACTTTGTGGCCGTTGCGTACAGTTATCAATGAAATGTCAAAATTCAGAGTCAATCTAGTGAGTCACAACACATCGATTTACATGAGAGATTTGTATGATCATATTATTCAAATGCTTGAATTCATCGAAGTGTATCGCGATATGATAAATTCCATGATAGACGCATTTGACACGAATATTTCCAACAGGACAAACGAAGTAATGATGGTGTTGACTGTGTGGTCGACGATATTTTTGCCGTTGACTTTCTTAACTGGCGTTTATGGGATGAACTTTAAATATATGCCGGAGCTTCAAGGAAAATACGGATATATTTTGTTCTGGGTTACTGCGATTGTGATTACCAGCGTCATGATTTATTTCTTTAAAAAGAAAAAATGGATGTAATATAAAGGAGATTTTATGGAAAACAGTACTTTTTTGGCATCTGATTATGAAAAAGAACAAATCGATGCTATTAAAAAAATACTGCGAGTGTATTTTAGTGGAGATATAGAATTTAGCAAGAATTTTTCTAGTTTGAAACCAAACATAGATAACGAAAATCTGAAGAAGGTTCTGAATGTATTAGACGACAAAATAACCAGAGATGATTTGATAAGATATGTCAATGATATCAATATAATGGCTTATAATGATGAAAATAAGCTTTGTTTTATGTACGATGCGAACAGAAAATTCACGATAGAAAGAAAAACTGCGCTTGAAAATTATCCGCCAGAAAAAAACTATGGTTTTTGCCTTGATAAATGGATAAATAAATGCGACATTACCCTTCACAATTCATCATCTGATTTGCAAAATGCCATTTACAGCAGCATGCTTGATATTTGCTGCGAGGAAATGGGTATACTTGTAGTAAGAATCTGCGAGGATGATTTTGATTGGACAGATGATCATGCAATGGAAAAATTGAACGAAATTGTAAGTAATATAAGGAAGGGAGATTTTTGTTAATGAAAGTTATATTAGCAGTAGACAAAAATTTTGCGATAGGAAAAGATGGAGATATGCTTTTTTCGATTCCTGAAGACATGCAAAGATTTAAAGAATTGACTACGGGAAACATCGTAATCATGGGAAGAAAAACATTGGAATCTCTACCTGATTCAAAACCTCTACCAAACAGAACCAACATTATAATTACAAGCAAAGATTTGGATGGAATGTTATGCGTGAAAAATGAAGAAGAATTGCTACGCACATTAAAAGAAATAAATCCAGATCACAAAATGACAGAGTATTTGATAGGTGGCGCAAACACCATTGAATCATTGATTCATTTAGTTGATGAATTCGTAATTACTTATGTTGATTGTGAATTTGAATACGATGCGAAAATAAGAAACTTATTCGAAGACCAAGATTTCTATGTATCAGAAGAATCAGACATTAAATCATACGAAGACTTGGATTATAGATATATGGTTTTTAAAAGAAAATAGGAAAAAGAGTATTACACATTCATGCTAAGAATATCATACGGAAAAAATTGCTTTGATTTCAAATCGAAAAAATCCGTCAAAAAATCGTACCGCGTAAGCGAAGCGTGCTTACGATTTTAGGATTTTGAGATTCAGAAATCAACAATTTTCGTAGTCTAGATATTCGTGCATGATGTGTACTTACTCTTTTAAAATTCTGGGAATAATTAACCCAGTTTTTTATTGCCCAAATATTAAGATTTGGCAAAGTTATAATTCAGTATAATGTATTGTGATATAATACGGTTACGGAGGTGAGTAAATGCGTTGTCCTAATTGCAATGAAAAAGTGTTAGATACGGTGAATTTCTGTCACAATTGTGGATTTAATTTGAAGGAATATCGTGAAAATTTGAATCAACAAAAAAGTGAATCAGAAGTTTCACAACAAAAAGAAAATACGTCTACAGAGAAGGATTATTCATATTCAGATGATGTAATGAATATTTTCAATATAAAAACCAGCGAGAAATCTAATGAGCAACAAAAGTGCGAAGAAATCATCAATAAAAATAAAACCGAACGCAAACCGAAAAGAATTGAAGATATCTTCCAAGTGATTAACAAAAACAAATCTCAGTATGGAAAGTTCAATCCTGATGAGGAGGTTGAGAAGAAAATCAATCACGAAGAAGAAAAAGGACCCGAAGAAAATTATGAAAACACGATTTTTATCACGAAAGGTTACGATGATGTCGAAGAAAAAAACAAAAGGGACGAGTCGATAAGATTCACATCGGATAATGAGTTTACTATTCATAAGTTTGAAGACGAAGAAGACGAAGATGATATGGACAAATTTATGGATAATTTTGATGTGAAAACAAAACAAGTGTTTGACAAAATCAATCTGTTTTTCACGAAAATTTTGAAGAAAATGATGGGTGGAGTACAACCTTACAAGTTTTCGATGAGATTAGCTGTTGTTGTATTGTCAGCGTTGCCGCTTTTATTCTTTTACATGAATTCTACAAATCACTGGACACTTACTCAAAAATTAAAAGCTATTGTGGTTATGGTTTCAGTATTGATTTTAGATTTGTTACAAAAAGTTTTATCATATAGTTTGGGGCTTAAACTAGCTGACACTAAACTTTACCAACCTATCGACAAAAATTTGAAAAAGAATATTTCTTTGCTGCTTACTGTCGTAGAATCTTTAATATTCAGCTTATTCGGGGTACTAACAGCAGGAGGGCTTGTCGGATTTAGTTCGTCAGTATTCACGTTCACATTCTTGGGAGCACACGCTTTTATATATTTGATTTCATTAGTAGTATTGATACTATTTGCGACGATTATTCTTATAGATAGATTTGATTACAAAAATATCTGGAAAATTTACGGCCTCAATGCAGCTGGAATTATAATAACGAGACTTGTGGTTTTCATGGTCGTTATGACTCTTCTTCAAAAAATATTTTTTGGACTTGCTCCAGGATTAATGTAGGTGATTAAATGATATATACAGTTACAATGAATCCCGCACTTGAATTTGTAAGTGAGGTTACGGATTTTAAATTTGACAAGAACAATATATCTGATTTTGATTTGATGCTACCAGCAGGAAAAGGAATCAATGTTTCAAGGATTCTGAAACAACTTGGTCTTCCAACAGTTGCAACTGGATTTGCAGGAGGATTTACAGGAGAATTTGTCGAAGACTGGCTAAGAAGAGAAGATATCAAATCTGAATTCGTAAGAATAGATGACAATACCAGAATCAATATAAAAATCACAGGAACAACGAAAACCGTAATTGAATCCAAAGGACCAAGCATTTCTCATCAAGAACTACAGGAACTATTATATTATTTATCCAGAGTCAAAGAAGGAGATACTGTATTCTTGTCGACGGCTTTTCCAAGAAATATTACAGAAACTGTAATCGAAAGAATGATTGCTATCTGCAAGGCCAACAAAGCACAATTCGTACTTGATATAGACGAGTATTATCTGGAGAAATTTGCAGATGAAGGATCACTTCTTGAAAATATCAGCGTAAAATGCTTGGAACATTTATTTAAAACCAAAATAAATTCAGAATCTGATTTGCTTAAATGGAAAAATGAAATATCTAATTTGAATTCAAAATTTGTCGTAGTTCCATTCGTAGAGAATAAAGTGTATTTGTTTCAAAAAGATTCCACATACGCATTTGAAATAGACGAAATAGCAAACCAAAAAAGAGATTTTGTTATCGACTCAATAATCGCAGGATTCATCGCTACATTTATCAGAACTTCAGATTATGAAAAGTCTTTTAAAATGGCAAACGCATGTGCACAAGCTTCGTTGAAGACAAAAGATTTGCCGAAAAAATTTCAAATAGACGACTGTCTTAAAAACATTAATATAGTAAAAATAGACTAAAATAAAAAAACAAGGTGTTGAATTAAATTCATACCTTGTTTTTTTATGTTGTAATAAATTAAGAAATGGAGATTTAATTGAAAATGAAAAAGTTTTCAATCTGTAAATATATTTTACCATTTCGATATATCGAAAGCAAGCTTTTTGTTACAAATTTTCAAATTTAATAAATTTGTAAATAGGCTCATGATTATTATTACTTTACCACAATAAAGAATATAAGTCAAGTGATTTTTATACAAAATTTGAAAAAAGCTCTTAAAAATTAAAAAAATCGAAGATGAATAAAAATAATTTTGAAAAAATTTCAAGAAAAACAATTAATCGCAGAAAATAGACAGGAAAACAAAATCATAAAATTTGTATTTCTGAGGAAAAACTGTAATATAATCCATAAAAACATAATAAACGCAAATTTTATACTGAAATTTTAAATCATAAAATAAATAATAATTGACAAATCCATTTTATCTCACTATAATTAGGTAAAGTATTATTTATTAATCATACATAAATCATACGCAAAATAAACTGAAAGGAGAATAAGATGTCTGCTAATAAAAAAATATTGGAAGTTAATAATATGCATACAGCTTTTAGAATAAAAGACGATTTTTACGATGCTGTCGACGATGTTTCGTTTGAATTATACGAAAACGAAGTATTGGCGATGGTTGGTGAATCCGGATGCGGTAAATCTACACTTGCTACTACTATTATGGGTCTACATAATATGAATTACACTCAAATTAGCGGTGAAGTTATATATAACGGCGAAAATATTTTAAATTATACAGAAGCTCAATTCAATGATTTGAGAGGTGGAGAAATTGGTATGATATTCCAAGATCCACTGGCATCGCTTAACCCATTAATGAGAATTGGCGAACAAATTGAAGAAGCTTTGTTTTATCATACAGATTTGGATAAGAAACAACGTCAAGAAAAGGCTATTGACCTTCTAAAAAAAGTAGGGATTGAAAATGCTGAAATTATAGCAAGACAATTTCCTCATCAATTATCAGGAGGTATGAGACAAAGAGTAATAATAGCAATTGCTTTAAGCTGTAAACCTCGTGTTTTGATAGCCGATGAGCCAACTACTGCACTTGATGTTACGATTCAAGCACAAATTCTAGATTTACTAAAAGAATTACAAAATCAAATGAATTCAGGAATTATCTTGATAACCCACGATTTAGGAGTTGTAGCACAGACCGCTGACAGAGTTTGCGTAATGTATGCTGGTCAAATCGTTGAGATTGCACCAGTGGATGAGTTGTTCAATAACCCACTTCATCCATATACTAGAAGTTTATTAAATTCCATTCCACAAGCAGATACTGAATCTGATCAGTTACATGTTATAGAAGGTATGGTTCCTTCATTAAAAGATTTACCAAGAAAAGGATGCAGATTTGCACCTCGTATTCCTTGGATAGATGATCATGAACACGAAGAAAATCCAGTACTACACGATGTTGGCAATGGACATTTGGTTCGTTGTACTTGCTGGAAGAATTTCCATTTTAAAGACGAATAGGAGGAAAATATGGGATTTTTAGAAGTTAAAAATTTGAAAGTTCATTATCCAATTCGTGGTGGATTTTTTAATACGGTTCAAGACTATATCAAAGCTGTTGACGGCGTGGATATGGATATTGAAGAAGGAAAAACTTATGGATTGATTGGAGAATCTGGTTCAGGAAAGTCAACTATAGGAAAGGCTATTGTTGGACTTGAAAAGATTACAGATGGACAGATTTTGTACGAAGGAAAAGATGTTACAAGTAGATCTTACAGAAAAAAGATCAACTACAACCAAGACGTTCAAATGATTTTCCAAGACTCAATGAGTTCACTTGATCCTAAAAAAAGAATTTTGGATATAATAGCTGAACCTATCAGAAATTTTGAAAGATTAACACCAAAAGAAGAAAAAGAAAAGGTGTTTAAATTGTTAGATATAGTTGGACTTAATGAAAGTGCAATTTACAAATATCCATTTGAATTCTCAGGTGGTCAAAGACAAAGAATTGGTGTTGCAAGAGCTGTTGCATGTAACCCAAGATTAATCGTTGCAGATGAGCCTGTAAGTGCACTTGACTTATCAGTTCAAGCACAAGTATTAAACTACATGAAATTAATTCAACAAGAGTTTAATCTAAGTTACATTTTCATTTCACACGATTTGGGAGTTGTAAGACACATGTGTGATTATATCTACATCATGCACAATGGGAAATTTGTAGAAACTGGAAATCGTGATGAGTTGTACTCTGATCCACAACACATTTACACGAAACGACTTATCGCAGCTATTCCACAAATTGATCCAAGTATAAGAAAAGAACTTAGAGATACTAGACAAGCTATTGAAAAGAAATTTGATGAACAAAAGAATGTCTACTACGATGAAAACGGATCAGTGTACGATTTAAAGAAGTACAAAGATTCTCATTATGTAGCGGCTAGAAAGGGGGAAATATAATATGACTAAAACAATAATAAGACGATTTTTAATAATGATTCCTCAATTGATAGTATTAAGTTTATTTATATTCTTTGTAGCTCAAAAGATGCCAGGTGACCCTTTCACAGGAAAAATCACACCAAGCACTGGTAACTCAAAGGTTGAAGAAGAACTTAAGATAAAATCAGGATTTTACGATCCATGGTATGTAAAATATAAAAGATGGGTTGGAAATGCAGTAAAAGGAGATTTTGGTGATTCATATACTCAAAAACTACCTGTAAAAGACGTTATAGGTCAAAGAGCTAAGAACACATTCTTCTTATCATTGTTCTCATTATTAATAATGTATGCAATTGCAATTCCATTGGGAATAAATGCAGGTAGGTATGACGGATCGCTGTTCGATCAGGGAGTTAACTTGTATAACTTCTTGGCACTAGCAACCCCGGGCTTCGTATTCTATTTGATAATGTTATTGATTTTCGGATATAAGCTTGGATGGTTCCCAACAAGTGGAATCATAAGCCTTGAAGCCTCAGCAAAAGGCGGCATGGCAGCAGTATTAAGTAGAATATATCATATGCTACTTCCAGCAATATCTTATGCATTACTTACAACTATTGGAACTATCCAATATTTAAGAAATGAAGTTGTAGATGCAAAAAGCCAAGACTACGTAAGAACTGCGAGAGCAAAAGGGGTTCCTATCAAAAAAGTTTACAGCAAACACATTTTTAGAAACTCACTTTTACCAATAGCTGCATTCTTCGGATTCCAAATCACAGGATTATTAGCAGGTTCTATCATGATTGAAACAATTTTCGGTTACCAAGGAATGGGTTCACTATTCGTTGACTGTATCAACCAAAGAGACTACTCAGTTATGACAGCGCTTGTTATGATATATGGATTCTTGACACTTTGTGGTTCATTATTAAGTGATATTATCATGAGTATAGTGGATCCAAGAATAAGGATAGAATAGGAGGTTTTTATGAAAGAAGTAAAAGTAACAGAAGAAAAGCTTGAAGAATATAAAGACCTTGCACATGATAATCCAACTGGATTTAAAGTAATAGTCAATGAATTCAAAAAAGACAAATTAGCCATAATATCTTTAGTAGTATTAGCGGTTTTGTGGATAGGAATATTTGTTGGAGCAATGTTGCTTGATAAAAAACAAGTAATGATGGTAGATATTATGAATTCATATGTACCACCTGGAGAGGCTGGACATATTTTAGGTACAGATCAAGGTGGTAGAGATTTGTTCGGACAATTGATAATCGGAGCTAGAAACTCTATTGTAATAGGAATTGCTGTAACAGTACTTACATCTGCTATAGGCATAGTTGTAGGATTGTTGATAGGCTATTACGGCGGATGGTTGGACAATATTATAATGAGAATTATAGATTTCATCCAAATTCTTCCAACGATGATGATTATCATAGTATTCGTAACTATTGTTCCAAAATATTCGATGTTTACATTTGTAATGATATTTACAGTGTTCTACTGGACAGGAATGGCGAGACTTGTAAGATCAAAAGCTCTAGCTGAAAGCAAGAAAGACTATGTAAATGCATCGAAGACAATGGGAACTAGCGATTTGAAGACGATGTTTACAGGAATATTACCAAATATTTCTTCAATATTAATAGTAGATATGACATTAAGTTTCGCCGGTAACATCGGTATTGAAACTGGACTAAGCTTTCTAGGTTTTGGGCTTCCACCATCAGATCCATCACTTGGAACGTTGGTATCATTAGCCAGAAAACCAGAAGTTATTCAAGACAAATTATATGTATGGTTACCCGCATCATTATTGATATTGGTAATGATGTTGTGTATAAATTACATCGGTCAAGCATTAAGAAGAGCTTCCGATGCAAAACAAAGGAAAGGATAAGGGTGAAAATAATGAAAAAGAAATTCAAATCATTATTAGCTATCTTTTTAGTATTAGCATTCGTACTTACTGGATGTGGAAATTCAAAGAAAGATAGCGGAAAATCTTCAGACTCAGGTTCTAAACAAGAATCTAGTACTGGAAAGAAAGTTAATGAAGAAAACAAGGGCAACATAGTCGGAGAAAAAATGGGCGGCGGTGTTGTTGTTGAAAACGAAGGCGAACCAATTAAAGGTGGTACATTTAGAGTAGGTATTCCTACAGACTCACCATTTAAAGGTATATTCAACAACACATTATACGATGACAACTACGACTGGAACATCATTGGACCTACAATGTATACAGCAGCAAACGCTGGAGAAAGCTTGGAATTGAGAGATTCTGGAGCTGAAAAATTTGAATGGGATGAAAAAGCAAAAACTGCTACTATTAAACTTTCAGACTCATTCAAATGGAATGATGGAAAACCAGTTACTGCAAAAGACATTATAATCAACTACCTAATCATCGGTCACAAGGACTATCCTGGTGTACGTTATGATGATGATATGATTAATATCGTTGGTATGGAAGATTATCACGCTGGAAAAACAAAAGACATTTCTGGTGTTAAAGAAATCGACAACAAAACAGTTCAAATCCAATTTAAAGAATGGGTACCATCAATCAAATGGGGCGCTGGAATCTGGGCTGAACCAAATAGCTATGATCAATTAAAAGATATACCAGTAAAAGATATAATCTCTTCTGACCCAGTTAGAAAGAACCCTAAATCAGCAGGACCTTTCTACATTTCAAATGTAGTTCCTGGACAATCAGTTGAATTTTCAGCTAACGAACACTTCTGGGGTGGAAAACCAAAAATCGATAAAGTTGTAATGGAAAGAGTTCCAAGTTCACAAATCTTAGCTTCATTAAAAGCTGGCAAATACGACTATATCGCAGGTGGAGCACCTTCAGATACATTCAAAGAAATATCAGAATTAAAAGGATACAAAGTAGCAAGATTCCAAGATATGGCTTACACTTACTTAGGATTTAAATTAGGTAAATGGGACAAAGCTAAAGGCGAAGTTGTTGTAGATCCTAACGCTAAGATGGCAGATGTTAACTTACGTAAAGCTATGGGTTACGCAGTTGACAACAATGCTGTTGGTGAAAAATTCTATTTAGGATACAGATCACAAGCAACATCAGTTATAATTCCAATCTTCAAGGACTACTTCAATACAGACCTTAAAGGATACAACTACGATCCAGAAAAAGCTAAAAAATTATTAGACGAAGCTGGATATAAAGACGTTAACAACGATGGATTCAGAGAAGACAAAAATGGTAAACCATTGGTAATCAAATTTGCTTCAATGGCAGGTGGAGATATCGCTGAACCATTAGCAAAATACTACATGCAATGTTGGGAACAAGTAGGATTGAAAGTTGAATTAACAGGCGGAAGACTAATCGAATTCAACGCATTCTATGACAAACTTAAAAACGACGATCCAGAAATCGACGTATTCCAAGGTGCATGGTCAACCGGTACTAACCCTGATCCATCAGGATTATTCAGTAAGAATGCATCATTCAACTACTACAGATACACTAATCCAGAAATGCAAAAAGCATTGGATAAGATTTCTGATGGTAAAACATCTGATGAAGATAGAGCACAAGCTTACAAAGACTTCGCTAAAGTAATGGAAGACAATGTACCATTGATTCCAACACTTTACAGAGAAGCTTTATCTCCAATCAACAAGAGAGTTAAGAAGTTTGATTTCAGATACGTTCAAGATCTTAACAAAGATGACTTCAGATGGAATCAAATCGAACTTACAGCAGAAGAACCTCTAAAAGAATAATAGATTTTAGAATTAGTGGGGTGTAAATTTACACTCCACTTTTTTGTGCAAAATCTGTAAAAATAGGTAAAATATAACGTTTTCGTTTATTGACTTATTCTTTGTTATTCATTAGAATATTAGAGAGGTGTAATGAATGAAGCGAAAAAATATTATTGCTGTAGTTTTGTTAACTGTGTTAATATTTGTTGGTGCTTTTGTGGGATTAAATATTTTAAATTCATCAAAGGCAGAAAAATTAGATAAATTGGCTCACCAATGTATAGTAGATGGTAATTACCAAAAAGCAGTTGACTATTACAGCGAATTATACGATAGAACAAACGATGGATCTTATATTGATAAGAAACGTGAAGCTGTGGAGCTACTATCCTCCAAGAATAATTACGATTATGGTGTAAATTATTTGAAGGAAATGAAGTATATCGACGCAGCAAAAAGTTTTTTGAAAGTAAGTAACAAAGACAATGTCAACTATCAAAAAGCACAACAAAGATTGCAAGAAAGCACTCAAGCGGTGATAATTGCTAGTGATTCATTTGCTGAAGATGACAATTTTGATGCAAGCTTGAACATGTTAAACTCATATGCACGAGTTATGCCACATGAAACGCTTGTAATTGATAAAATAAAAGAAGTAAAAAAAGCAAAGAATCAATACAATGAAAAGAAACAAGAAGAAGAAAAACAACGTGCATTGTCTGAGAAAAAAGAAAAAGAAGCTAGAGAAAAAGCTGAAAAACTAGCCAGTGAATCAGCGGAAGAATTAAAGAAAGAAAAAGAAAACTCAAAGAATCAATCTAACAAAGATTACAGTTATGAAACAGATGATAACAGAAGACTTATTGACTTGTGTATACGTCTTGTAGGTAAAACTTATTTGGTAACTACAGATAATGCCAAAATTTACGAAGAACCAAGCAATAAATCACAAATGATTTCTTCAATTCCTATTGGAAGTGAAGTTTACATTTATGAAGCAAAGCCTGATTCAGGTCAAAGAGTATGGTGTCATGCGATAATTAAAAGTGCAGATTCACTAAAATCGTACGATGCATGGATATCATCAAACAACTTAGAAATTAACGATTAAGCTCTCAATAATGAGAGCTTTTTTAGTAGAAAGGGGTGTGTTATGGATTTAAATTTTTTGCATTTTGATTTGGATGCTTTCTTTGCGTCTTGTGAAATTCTCGATAATCCAAAATTGAAACACGTCCCTATGGTTGTTGGTGGAAGAAGTCAGAGAGGGATTATTACTACTGCAAATTACGAAGCAAGAAAATACGGTCTACATTCTGCGATGCCAATATTTCAAGCGAAAAAAATTGTTCCAAACCTTGTTATAGTTGCTCCTGATTTCGAGAAATACAGAAGAAATAGCGAGAAAGTTTTCAAGGTATTGTCGAGCTTTTCTAATAAGATTCAAAAAATGAGTATAGATGAAGGTTGCATGGATATTTCTCATATTAGAATGGATAGATTAGAATTGGCAAACTTAATCCAAGAAAATGTTAGGATAAAAACAGGACTATCTATTTCAATTGGAATTAGCTACAACATGAGCCTTGCAAAGCTTGCGTCAGATTGGAACAAGCCTCATGGAATCAAAATCATCACACAAGATGATATTCCAAATATTTTGTTGGATTTAAAGGTTGGTAAGATTCAAGGAATCGGGAGAAAATCTGAAGAAAAATTAAATAAAATTGGCATTAAAAAAGTAAGTGATTTGTACGATTTATCCAGAAATAATTTGAGAGAATTGTTCGGTAAGTTTGGTGAAGTAATCTACGATAGAATTCGAGGCATTGATGAAAGACAGTTGGATTTGTCGAGAATTAGAAAATCTATCGGAGTGGAGTATACTTTTGAACGTGATTTGAAAAATTACAATGAATTATTAAATAAAGCTAGTGAGTTCAGCGAAGAATTAAGTGATGATCTTCATAAGAAAAATATTAAAGCAAAAACTATTAGAATTAAAATAAAACTCAATGATTTTTCCGTGATTACAAAATCGATGACTTTAGAAGAATACATTAGTGATTCTAGCGATATTTTTAGGATTGTAAAGTATCTTGTGGTTAATACGAAGATAGAAAAGTCTGTGAGGCTTTTCGGAATTACGGCGGCAAACCTGAGCGACACGACTTTTGAGCAATTAAAATTTTTGTAGTAAAAAACTTTACACAATACCTTGCAATATATACTACCGTGTATTATAATATAATCAGGAGGTAAGATATGAACACACAATTAAAAAAAGGGATTTTAGAATTATGTGTCTTATCAGTTATATCTAAACATGACAGCTACGGATACGAAATTATAGATCAGATAAAAGATAAGATACCAATGAGCGAGGGAACAATTTATCCGATGCTTAGAAGATTGAAGAATGATAAATACTTGGAAGATTACACTGAGCAATCAGAATCAGGTCCATCTAGGAAATACTATAAAATAACAGATGAAGGAAAAAAATATTTGCACTCACAACTTGAAGACTACAAGAAATTGGTTGAAAGTGTCAAGGTCTTGTTAGAGGAGGGTTTTTAAATGAATAAAGAACAATTTATGGAACTTTTAGATTACTATTTCAGAAATGTAGACGAAACTACTTACAAGGAAATCAAAAATGACTACGAAGAACATTTTAGAATCGGAGTTGAAAACGGAAAGACTGAAGAAGAGATTTCAACTGAATTAGGTAATCCAAGAGAAATTTTCAACGAATGTAAAGAAGCTGGAATTATCAGAGAAAATAACTTCTTTGGTATGTTTAACTTGGATAGCATTGGTGATTTCTTCAATTCTAAAATTTTCGATCAATCAAAAGACAAAGACTACGATTTGTCTCAACAAACATTGGAATTCGACAATGATTTCCACAGAATAGAAGTTAAATCAAATGCAGACATCGATGTGTCAACTCATGAATTGGATAAAATCATAGTAACTTACACTACAACTGATGAATCACAAAAGTTAGATGTTGATTACATGAATCACGTGTTGAAACTTGGCAAAGTTAAAATGGAAAAATTCTTCCAAAAAAGTTTCATCAAATCAATTTCTATTAAAATTCCACAAGACAGTGATTTGGGTTTGAATATCGCAACAGCAAGTGGAGATGTACATGTAGATGTTATTAGTAACGATGTTACTTGCAACACTTCAAGCGGCGATGTTGATATTACTACACAATCAAACAATGTAAATGTCAACACAGCAAGTGGAGATGTTCAAGTTTTCAAATGCAAAAAAGAAATCTACGTTAATACTGTAAGTGGTGATGTGAAGATAGTTTCTGAAAATCCTAAAATTACAGTGAACACAGTAAGTGGAGATATAAAAATCGATGTGGATGAAAATAAAGACTTGAATGTAAGGGGCGTATCGAGCGATATTAATATCAACATAAAAGAAAAGAAAGGTTCAATTGAACTTAGAACTGTCAGTGGAGAAATCAAAATCGACAGTTACTACAAGGATAGCTCCAAAAAAATCAGTAAATCTCACGACCAATCATTCACGAATGATGATGTAGAAATTAGTGCTGCAACAGTTAGTGGAAATATTACTGTAGATTAAATTACAAATTTACTGCAACGATTTTCGTTGCAGTTTTTTTATTGTAAATTTGCAGTTAAATATCATAATAAACAGAAAAAAACATTGAAAATATGATAAAATAGTAAGTAATATGGAGGAGAATAATTTTGAAAATAATAGTGACTTGTGCATTCGGTTTGGAGAGTTTAGTTAAAAGACAACTTTTGGATATGGGCTATGAAAATTTGAATGTAAACGACGGAAGAATAATACTTGAAGGCGATGAAAAAGATATCGCCAAACTAAATATAAATTTGAGATGTGCAGATAGGGTTCTAATTGAATTGGGTAATTTTAAGGCTGTATCATTTGAGCAACTTTTTAAAGGTGTGGAAAAAATTAATTGGTTAGAAATTTTAGAAGCGGATTCCAATTTTATTGTAGAGGGTAGAAGTTACAAATCAAAATTATTTTCTATTAAAGATTGTCAATCGATTACAGAAAAGGCGATTATCAAATCTCTTCAGAAGAAATACAAGGTGGATTGGTTCTCTAAATCAAAGGGAAGATTCAGAATTGAAGTTAGTCTAGTAAAAGATATTTGTTCGATAACTTTGGATACTTCGGGAGATGGACTTCACAAAAGAGGCTACAGGGAAGAATCGGTCCTTGCACCTATAAGAGAAAACTTAGCGGCAGGAATTATTGATTTGTCATTTGCAAACAGTGACAGACCTCTTGTGGATTTGTTCTGTGGTAGTGGAACTTTTGCGATAGAAGCTGCGAGAAAATTCAGAAATATTGCACCAGGGATTGACAGAAAATTCGATTTTATTAATTTTAATGATAAATTCAACGATGCCTACAAACAAGAGCGTACCAAAGCTTTGGAGAGCATTGATTACGACAAAAAGATTGATATTTTTGCAAGTGATGTGGATGGATCGGCAATCGAAAAGGCGATTGCAAATGCGGAAAATGCGGGAGTAAGAGAAGATATTAGATTTGTAACGAGAGATTTCAGAAATGTTGTGTTAAATGATAATTATTTCGTTTTAATATCTAACCCACCTTACGGAAAAAGGCTTGGCGAGAGACAAGAAGCTGAGAAGATTTATAAGGATTTGGGAATAAAAATGGCAAAATTCAAGACGGCTTCCCAATATATAATCACAGATTGCGAAGATTTTGAGAAATTTTACGGCAAAAAATCATCTAAAAATAGAAAGATGTACAACGGAAATATGAAGTGTTATTTGTATCAATATTTTGGTCCAAGACCTAAATAGGAGGAGATTTCCTTGGAGAAGAAATCAAGAGAAGGTGTTAGTGATTTCAAAGGATCTGATTATCAAGTTCTAAATTCGATGAAGGATTTAGTCAGAGTAATAGATAAAGATGGGGTTATAATATTTGCTAATAAAAGCATGATAAATTCAATGCCTATCAATCCTATAGGCGTGAACTGCTACTTGGATTACAGTGAAGATTTTCCAAAATGTTTGGCAGATAGAAAATACCGTTTGAACAGCACTATCAAAGAAAAAAGAAAAATAAATGGTGTGGACTATTCCATAACTTCTTCTCCAGTTAGAAATAAAGATGGAGAGGTTGTAAGTACCGTCGAGGTTTTCAGAGATATTTCAAAAGAGGTTAAAACTCAGATTGATTTGATTAATGCGAACAAGGACATTAAGGATGAAATAATCTTTGCAAAACACATTCAAAACAAAACTTTGCCTAGTAAGGGCGAGCATGTTGGGTTGGATTTGGATTACAGATATATTTCATCTAGGGATTTGTCTGGAGATATCATTGATTGCATCGACATTGATGAAAGATTTGTAGGAATTTATATTGCTGATGTTGTGGGCCATGGTATTGCGGCATCAATTCTTACGATGTTTATTAGACAGACAATGAGGTATTTGGTAAGTAGAATTACAGATTCTAGGCCAAAAAGAGTGTTGAAGGATTTAAACACAACATTTACCGAACTTAATTTATCTGTAGATAAGTATTTTACGATTTTTTACGGATTATACGATAGAAAACTAAAAATATTCTCGTATGCAAATGCTGGTCACAATGGGATTCCATTTTTGATTTCAAATGAGAAATTAGAAGAGTTAAAGGTTACGGGTCATCCTATTTCTCCAATGTTTGAAGGAATTGGCTTTACTCAAAGAGATATATTGCTATCCAGTGGCGATGAATTAATCATGTACACTGATGGAATAACTGAAACTAGAGGATTTGGGAACGAATTTTACGGCGAAGAAAGACTGAAAAGAGATTTAATGAAGGTTCCAGATAAAAGAATCGAATACGTGCTAAGCGAAGTGAATTCTTTTAGATTTTTGGAGCAAGATGATGATATTGTTTTAGTGAGCTTGAAGGTTCTATAGGAGGAAATATGTTTAAGCTAGATTTTTCAAATACGACAAGTCATAATTCTGTAGACACTTTAAAAACAGAATCCGTAAATGCTTTGGAAAAGCTTTTAAATAAAACCTGTGAAGGCAAGGAATTCACAGGATGGATTGATTTGCCAAAAAATTACGACCGCGAAGAATTTGAGAGAATTAAAAAATGTGCGAAGAAAATAAGAGAAACGTCTGATTGTCTAGTAGTTATAGGAATCGGCGGAAGTTATCTAGGAGCTAAGGCGATTGATTATGCGATGAGCAGCTATTTCGAAAAATCTGATATCGAAATTATTTACGCTGGTTTCCAATTGTCTTCTACTTATTTGTCTGAGCTTTTGGATTATTTGAAAGGCAAGGATTTTTGTGTAAATGTTATAAGCAAATCGGGGACTACTACAGAGCCTGCAATCGCTTTTAGATTTATCAAAGAATTGATGGAAGAAAAATACACGAAAGAAGAATTAAAGGACAGAATTTTTGCTACAACGGATAAACATAAGGGTGCATTGAAGGAATTGTCTGATATCAATGGTTACGAAACTTTTGTTGTGCCAGATGATATCGGTGGAAGATTTTCTGTGTTGACTTCTGTTGGATTGTTGCCACTTTGTGTAAAAGGCTTGGATATTGATAAATTAATGATGGGCGCAGAGAATGCGATGGAAGAGTTTACTAAACTTGATTATGAATCAAACTTTGCTTTGCAATACGCTTCATTTAGAAACAATATGTATCGCAATGGAAAAGACATCGAGATACTTGTCAATTACGAGATGAGATTGAAATATTTTTCCGAATGGTTCAAGCAATTATTTGCAGAATCTGAAGGTAAAAACAACAAGGGTTTATTCCCGATGATTTGTAATTTCACGACAGATCTTCATTCTGTTGGTCAAATGATTCAAGACGGACAAAAAAATGTGTTCGAGACAGTAATTTCTGTTGAAAATCCACAAAAAGATTTGTTTATAAAATCTGATGATGATAATTTGGATAATTTGAATTATTTGAGCGGAAAATCCGTGGATTATGTGAACAAGATGGCTATGCAAGGGACACTTAATGCGCATTTGTCGTCAAATGTTGAAAGTATTGTCGTCAAAATCGATACGATTAATGAAGAAAATCTAGGATATATGATTTATTTCTTTGAGATGAGTGTTGCGATTTCAGCGCTTGTTTTGGGAGTGAATCCTTTTAATCAACCAGGAGTTGAAGAATACAAGAAGCAAATGTTTAAATTATTAGAAAAGCCGGGTTATTAATATGAAAGAGAATTTAAAAAAAATAGTTTTGTATGAGAAAAGTTACGAGGTTTCGAAAATAATATTAGTTTTATTGACGTCTGTACTATTTTTGAAATGTGCGAAGGTTGACCATGTTTTTGTCAAATCGTTTTTTATAACGATACTTTCATTTGTACCTATAATTGGAGCAGGAGTGTATTTTGTTCCAGCAATCATTCTTAATTTATTAGAATCAAATACACTCAATTTGGCGATTTACGTGTGGTTGTTATTGGTAGTAATATGTATTGACAGAATACTCTACAGTGTTTTTTATGATTTGCCGTTTGATTACAGCCCGATATCTTATGTGATTATGGGAATGATTTTATATTTGATATTTGGGAAATACACATTGTTGGTGTTCGCACTTTCAGTGTGTGCAGTTACAGTGTACAACAACTACAACAAGTATAAGAAAACAAAAGTTTTTTATAAAAAAGCAACGTTTAATTTTATTGATTTGAAACAAATTATACAAGAGAAATAGAAATACGGAGGAAATAGTGGAAAAATTATTGATTGCAAGAGGAAACGAGGATATCGAACTTCTTTCAAATAAAGTGAACCAACATGGGCTCATCGTCGGAGCTACAGGAAGCGGAAAAACTGTTACATTAAAAGTGTTGTGCGAATATTTCTCCGATTTGGGAGTGCCAACTATTTTGTCGGATGTAAAGGGAGACTTGTCAAACTTGGCATCTGTAGGTGAAATGAACGACAACTTGAAATCCAGACTAGATGAAATGAATATTACAGATTTTAATTTCAAAAACTATCCTGTGAATTTGTGGGATGTTTACGGAGAAGCTGGTCTTCCATTGAGAGTTTCAGTTTCTGAAATGGGTCCAATTTTGTTGTCGCAGATTTTGGATTTGAACGATACTCAAGCGGGGATTTTGAATATTGCATTCAGGGTTTCTGATGAAGAAGGACTTTTGCTTTTAGACATTAAAGATTTGCGTTCAATGCTTAATCATTTGTCAGACAACAGGGATGTTTATTCGAAAAAATACGGAAATATAACTACCCAAAGTATCAGTGCAATTATGAGAAAATTATTGTACATTGAAGATATGGGAGCTGATAAATTCTTGGGGGAACCAAGTTTGGATATAAAAGATTTGATGAAAACAGATTCTGATGGACGTGGATTTGTGAACATAATTTCTGCGGCGAAACTTATCAACGACAAAAATTTATATTCTATGTTTTTGTTGTGGCTGTTGTCAGAACTTTTCGAATCGCTACCAGAAGTGGGCAATCCAGAAATTCCAAAATTAGTATTTTTCTTTGATGAAGCACATTTGTTATTTGACAATGCAAACAAGATGATAATGGATAAAATCGAACAAGTTGTAAGACTTATTCGTTCAAAAGGTGTGGGAATATTCTTCATCTCGCAAAATCCACTCGACATTCCAGATTCGATTTCTTCGCAATTAGGAAATAGAATTGTGCATCAATTGAGGGCATTTTCTCCAAAAGAATTGAAGGCTGTGCAAAAAGTTTCTGAAACTTTCAGGGCAAATGCCGATATGAATGTAAAAGATGAAATTGTAAATTTGAGAACTGGTGAAGCGTTGATTTCATTCTTGGACGAAAAAGGAGCACCAAGTATTACGAAAAAAGGACTCGTTCTTCCGCCGCATTCGTCATTTACACCACTTTCTCAATCTGATGTTGATTATATCGTGAAAAACTCTGATTTGAATCAAAAGTATTCTCAATCAATTGACAGGGAATCTGCCTATGAAATATTGCAAAACAAATTACAAAATCAAATCAAAGAAGAGCCGGAAAAACCACAAAAAGCTAAAAAACAAGAGAAATCTGCGATAGAAGACTTCGCAACTAAAAGCATCAACTCGATGCTTGGTAGTTTTACAAGACAAATCGGACGAGATATCGCTCGTGGAATATTCGGATCAATTAAAAAGAGCATAAAATTTTAAAGAACCTCCCATTTGGGAGGTTTTTCATTTCTAGAAAATATTATTATTTTTCGGCACTTAATACTAATGGTCTGGAATTTTCTTTGTCAAATTCTGATTTGTTAAATCCGCCGTAGATTTTTACATTCTTAAAACCATTTTGTTCTACAAGTTTTACTAATTCGTCTGATATTATTGGAAATAAATTAACTTCGTTTTCAATTGATTTGTCATTTGCTGTCATTACTGTATTAAATCGTATGAAATCACCATTTCTGAAATATTTTCGTACAAATTCGACTTTTTCATTTTTGATAGTTGGAAGAGATCCCAAATAATCGTCATCAACTTGTAAAAATGGATAAAAGTTTATGATTTGGAGTACAAGATTTCCGTTTGGGTCTAACTTGTCGTAGCATTTTTTCAAAAACTCGTCGATTTTTTCTGTAGAATCCAAGTGGACCAAGGAATTTCCGATGCAATAAATCAAACCAAAATTGTCTTGCAATTGGTCGATATCTAGCATATTCATCAATTTAGCATCTATTTTGTTCTCTCTAATAGCTCTGTCGACGAATTTTTCTTCCAAATCAATTCCAATCACATCAAATCCATCATCTTGAAGTCTTTTTGCAACTTTTCCAGTCGCACACGCTACATCCAAGATTTTTCCGTGTGCAAGTTCTTTTAAAAAATTTATTTGCTTATCATTTGGTTGGAAAATATCCTCGTAATTATCTGAAATTGAATCGTAAAATTTGCTCATATCATCACCTCAATGTATATATACCCAAATAATTGTTACAATTTTATAAAGTTGTCATAATTTTGTAATAATTTCAAATCCTATGATATAATTAGATAAATGAGGTGGAATTTTGATACACAATAATCACGATAGATTTCTTGAAGAAAAAAGAAAACGAGCGGTTAAAAGAAGACTTCTTGTTTGCGTTTTTCTTCTGATAATTCTATTTTCAATCATAAAAGTAAAAAAAGACAGGCAAGAGTATGCAGAAGAACAAAAACAAGCTGAGATTGCTCACGAGAAAAAGGCATCTCAACAACAATCGGACTCTGAAGAAAAACCTGTGGAAAAAGAAAAAACCGACGAAGAAGTTTTTGAAGAAATTAGAAAAAACGAAAATATTTTTTCGAATACTTTTAAGAGGAATGAATTGTTGCATAATTTGGAAATTTACGCGAAGTACAATCCGAATGCAAAGCTAGTTATGAAAAACGCTGATGACATTCATCCATCGTTATTGAAACTTGCAGGAAATAACTATACTGCGGTAAATTTCGTAGCAAAAACTATAGATCCAACAGTCAAAAACGAGTATTCTTATACTGAAAAAGCAAACAACTCGAATGTGCCATTGTATTTGCAATGGGACAAGAGATGGGGATATGAAAAATACGGCTACGGAATTATTGGATTTACAGGATGCGGTCCTACAAGCTGTGCGATGGCGATGTCTTATTTGAAAAACGACCCTTCAATTACTCCTGCAAAAATAGCAGAAGAAAGTGATCGTAACGGATTTTCGTCATCAGAGGGAACAAGCTGGGGATTTTACCCTTACATTGCACGAAAATACGGATTAAAAGCTGTGCAAATGGATGAAAATTATAATGTTATAAAAGAAAATGTAAAAAAAGGAAATCCGATTCTTATTTCTGTAAGACCTGGAGATTTTACACGAACGGGTCATGTCATGGTGATTTCGGGAATGGATTCAAATGGAAATATTATATTAAATGATCCAAACAGTTTTATCAATTCACAAAAAACTTGGAAATACGATAGATTAAGACCACAAATCAAAGCAATGTGGGTTTTTAGTAATGGAGTATAAATGAAAAAATACACGAAATACAAAAAAGATCTTGAATATTCTTATACAATGGGACCTTTTCCAACTTATGAACTTATTGAAAATAAGGCTGATATTGTTGAGGAGGTCTTAATTTCTGAGGATTTCAATGACACCGAAAAATTGATAAATATATTAAAAGAAAAGAAAATTCCGTACACTATTTCAAGTAAACAAATCAACAAAATTTCATTAAAGGATAAGGAATACGTGATTGGAGTTTTCAGAAAAGAAAAATCCAATTTCCAAGAAAAAAACCACATAATTTTGGATGGAATAGACAATATGGGAAATCTCGGCACTATTATGAGAAGTATGCTTGCTTTTGGTTACAAGAATTTGGCGCTGATTTCAAATACTTGTGATGTTTACAATCCAAAAGTAGTGCGTGCGAGCATGGGGGCTTTTTTCAAATTAAATATTCAAAAGTTTGATAATTTAGAAGATTACAAGAAAAATTTCCCAGACAATAAAATTTATTCGTTTTTATTAGATGAAAACTCAAATGAACTTGGTGATGTGAAATTTGATGAGCCGTTCAGTTTGGCGTTTGGAAATGAAGGGGCAGGGCTTCCAAAAGAATACTACAATGAAAACAAGATTTTCATCAATCAATCAAAAGATGTAGATTCTTTAAATTTGCCAATAGCTTGCTCCATTGCAATGTATGAATCGAAGGTGATTTAATGAAGAGAGTTTTTGTATTTGATTTGGATGGAACGTTGATAGATTCGATAGAAATGATTAATAATTGTTTCAATCACACTACACAAAAATTTGGACTCAAACCTGTAGAAAAGGACAAATTCAATTATTTTCTTGGAGATGGACCGAAAATTTTGGTGGAAAAATCTTTGAATTATTTGATACAACGAGATAGTTTGGATGAAGCAAAAATTCATTCACAATTTAATGAAATTTACGATAGCTACATTGAATATTACAATGGATATGACGACAAGAAAACACAATTGTATCCACATATAAGAGAAAGCTTGGATAAGTTAAAAGAAATGGGTGCACTTGTTTGCGTGTGCACGAACAAAACTCTTCCTGCAGCAGAAAAAATTTTGAATAATTTATTTCCACAAGGCTATTTTGATTATGTATCTGCATTGGAAGATGAAACTAAAAGAAAGCCAAATCCGTATTTGCTCGATAAAATAGTAGAAGATTTGAATATTAAAAAAGAAGAGATAGTATATTTTGGAGATACTGACACAGACATTGAGACGTGCAAAAATGCGAAAGTAACAAGCGTTGGTGTTGAGTGGGGTTTTAGAGAAAGAGAAGAACTCGTAGAATCGGGAGCGGATTTTGTGATTTCCGATCAAAGAAGGATAGTTGATTTTTATGGAGAATTACCAAAAAATATTGGATAAAACAATTGAAAATCTTAATGGTGGAGAAACACTTCTTCTTCACAGTTGTTGTGGACCTTGCTCAAGTTATGTTTTGGAATATTTGTCTCAGTATTTTAAGATAACAATTTTGTTTTACAATCCAAATATTTCTCCGCAATCTGAGTTCGACAAGAGAGTTGTGGAGCAAAAAAAAGTAATCGAAAATACAAAAGCAAAATATCCGATAGATATAATTGTTGACAAGTACGATCCAGATGAATTTTATAAAAGAGTAGAGCCATACAAGGATCTTGGCGAGAAATCAAGGCGCTGCTACGAGTGTTACGATTTGAGAATCGACAGAACATTCGACATTGCAGATGAGATGGGTTTTGATTTTATAACGACGACTTTATCAGTTAGTCCTCACAAAAACAGTCAATGGATTAATGAAATTGGAGAAAAATTGGAACAAACTCACAAAACCAAATTCTTACATTCCGATTTCAAAAAGAAAAATGGGTACAAGAGATCAATCGAATTATCGAAGGAATTTGATTTGTATAGGCAAGATTATTGCGGATGTGTTTACAGCAAAAAAGAAGCGGAACAACGACATAATAATGATTGATTGAATCGGTGATTTTTATCGCCGATTTTTTAGTGAGAAATTTTGCTCACAAAAAAATAGATAATGGTGTTAAGTATTTGAATCGGCTAAAGTTGTTTGATATAATTAAATAAAGGAGATTTTATGAATTTTGAAAAACGTGTAATGGTTAAGAAATATAACGATGGAGTTATAGAAGAAGTAGAAGATGTTATTTTAAGAGAATTTTTGTTGGATATTAATATTAATTCCAAACCTATCGTAAAACTTTTGTGTATTGAAAAGGATTTACAAGAACTTGTTACAGGATATCTTATAACAGAAAATATTGTAAGGCCAGAAGATATACAAAACATAGATATACATATTGATGGAAATATTTGTAATGTCAAGTTGAAAGATATCGATAACACTCCAAGTCATGTGACTACTGAAAGTGGAGATTACAAAAATGTTCCTTATAATTTTACAAATAGAGATGAAAAAGTAATTCCGATTGATTGGGAGGAAGAAACACTTTTGAAGATTTCTAATTTTAATTTGTCGGGGTCGAAATTATTCAAAGAAACTGGCAATGTGCATTCTGTTGTTTTGGCAAAAGACGAAGAGATAATTTGCCAATGTGACGATATTGGAAGATACAACGCTTTTGACAAGGCTGTGGGTACGGCTGTGTTAAATGGCGAAAAATTATCTGATTTAATCGCATTTACCTCGGGAAGAATTCCTTCATCAATTGTTCAAAAATGTATCAATTCAGGAATTTCTGTTATAGTTTCCAGAAGCGCACCAACGGATGTTTCATTGGAATTAGCTGAAAAATACAATTTGTCTGTAATCGGCTTTTGCAAACAAAGTCGTTTAAATATTTATAGAGATTTTAGAAAGAAGGATTTGTAATGAAAAAATTAGCGGATTTTTTGTATGCCATTATGGCAGGAGCTTTTATTGCTATGGGTGGAGTCGTATTTTTGAGCCTAAACAATAAAATTGTCGGAGCATTTATGTTCAGCTTGGGTCTTTTTGCAGTGTGTACTTTGAAGTACAACTTGTTTACAGGAAAAGTTGGATATTTGTTCAATAATGATGTGAAAACTTATTTGCCATGGTGTTTGATGGTGTGGGTTGGAAACTTAGTTGGTAGTATTATTGTAGCGGAATTGGTTCGTCTTACAAGAGTTGCTCCTGGAATTATCGAAAAATCCACAAAATTAGTTCAAGTAAAAGCAGATGATAGCTTAATTAGCTTGTTTGTTTTGGGAATTTTCTGCAACATTATGGTTGTTCACGCAGTGGATCAATACTTAAACAATCCTCACGAAATTGGAAAATATTTGGGAATTATAATGAGTATTATGGTATTTATTCTATGCGGATTTGAACACTGTATTGCAGATATGTTTTATATTCAAATGGCAAGAATGTGGAATTCACAAACAATTATTGCACTTATAGTTATTACTTTGGGTAATGTTTTGGGTGGAATTTTGATTCCAACAATGAGAAATATCAACACAAAATTAAAAAGCGAATAAGGTTAAATAAATGTTATTACAAGTAGAAAAAGCGAAGGAAATACTTAAAGAAAATATAAAAAAAGCATCTGAAATTGAAGAAATTGATATTGATGATGCTTATAACAGAGTTTTGGCGGAGGATGTGCTGGCGAAGTTCAACAATCCTCCTTATCCCAAAAGTGCAATGGATGGATACGCTGTAAGTAGCAAAGATTCTGACAAATTATCGAAAAAGAAAATTATCGGGACGAATTTTGCTGGAGATTGCAATGATTTTGATTACGAAGAAAATACTTGCGTGAGAATTATGACAGGTGCATTTGTACCAAAAGGCTACGATGCAATTGTAAAACAAGAAGACTGCGAAGTAGTGGATGGTTTTATTGAAATCAAAAAACCTTACGAGCCTTTTGATTATTACATCAAAGAAGGCGAAGATGTGTCTGAAGGGGATTTGTTAATTCCTAAAAACACGAGGATTTCTTCGGTTCACTTGTCGATTTTGGCATCAAATGGATATGCAAAAGTTAAGGTTTACAGAAAATTAAAGGTAGCGCTATTATCGACAGGATCTGAATTGTTGTATCCTGGGGATGATTATAAACCAGGAAAAATCTACAGCTCAACAACTTTTACATTAAAATCTATTTTAAAAAATTCAGGAGTAGAAGTTGTCGAACAAAAAAACTGCATGGATGATGAACAATCAATCATACGTGAAGTAAAAAATCTGACACAAAAATCAGATGTTGTGATAACAACTGGTGGAGTAAGTGTTGGGGACAAAGATTTAATGGAATCATGTATGAAACAAATTGGAGAAGTTTTGTTTCACAGAATTGCCATGAAACCAGGAACACCTGTGATGGCATCAAAAGTAGGTGACACAATTGTGTTGTCTTGTTCGGGAAGTCCGTTTGCGGCTTTTTGTAATTTCGAAGTTTTATTTTGGGATTTGTACAATAAATATTATGGATTAAATGTAAAACAATTTGAAGAAGGAAAAGTTGTAGAAGGATCGATGAAACCATCGAAGCTTCAACGATACGTCAGATGTTTTGTAAAAGATTCCGAGATTACGATTTTTGATAAACACAAGAATTCTATGCTACAAGATTTGACTAATTGCAATGCGCTTTTGCTTCAAAAACAAAACGAAAGCTTGGATGTGAATTCAAGCGTAGATTATATTTATTTGGGTGAAATATGAGAGTTTCTGTAGGAATATTGGCCGGTGGAAAAAGTGAGAGAATGGGTCAAGACAAATTCGATTTGAACTTTTATGGGCACACTTTTATCGAAGAATTGATTGATAGATTCAAAGACTATGAGGTAATTGTTTCATCTAATACGGCTGATTATTATCCAATAAAAACTGTGAAGGATACTTATGTTGACGCGGGACCTTTGAGTGGAATTTTGGAGATTTTAAAAAATTCTACAAATGAATATGTATTTGTAACTTCTTGCGATATGATTAATGTGAAACCAGATTTGGTGGATTTTGCAGCATCTATCGCAAGTTTTTCAGATGAAGCAGTAATTTTTGAAACAGACGAGAGATGTTATCCAACTTGTGGGATTTTTTCGAAAAAAATTATTCCTGTTATAGAAGGAATGCTACAAATTGGAGATTATCGCGTAATGAATTTGGTTAAGAAAATCGATGCGAAATTTGTAAATTTAAAATACACGATTTTTGAAGACGAATTTGTAAATATTAATTATCCAGAAGATTTGAAACAAAATGCAACACCTTTGATTTGTATTTGTGGAAAGAAAAATAGTGGCAAGACTACTTTTATTAAAAAGCTTGTTGGAGAGTTGAAAAACAGAAACAAAACTTGTTCTGTAATTAAACACGACGGTCACGATTTTGAGCTAGATTTCAAAGATACGGACACTTTTTTCTACAAGGAGTACGGAGCTTGTCAGACCTTGATTTTTAACGATAAATACTTTAAATTAGATGGTAGGAGTAAAAATATTTATGAATTGATACAATTATTGGACGATGTTGATTTGATAATTATTGAAGGGATGAAAGATTCCGATTTCATAAAATACGAATGTACTCTTACGGATGATTTAGTGTGTAGCGATGTGAACAAATACGCAGTTATCAGCGACAGGAAATTTTCGGGATACGATAATTTCGATATCAATAATCCATCAGAATTTGCAGACTACATTATTCGAAAATTTAAAATTTAGAAGGTATTTATGGAAAATATTTTGTGCAATATGATCAAAATAAATCGTGGAAATGATGTTTTGGTTTTAGATAAAGTTAAAAAATACGGCTGGGAAGGATTGACTTTTCCAGGAGGCCATGTCGAAAAAATGGAATCAATAACAGATTCTGTTATCAGAGAAGCGAAGGAAGAAACTAATCTGGATGTTGAAAATATTAGATATATTGGAATGATTAGTTGGTATGACATGGACAACAACGACAGAATTGTAGGGTTTTTGTACGAGACCGATGATTTTTCTGGAGAATTGGTAAAAGAAAATATCGAAGGTACGTTGGAATTTATAGATTACGAAGAACTAAAAAACATGGATGGTCATAGCGATTCTATGGATGAAATTTTCGCTATTTACGATGGAAAATATTCTGAAATTGTGCTTTATTATGAAGATAATAAATGCGTAAAAAAGGAGTGTTATAAATAGTGAGAAAAGCTAGGGGAATGATGTTTGCCATAATCTCGGCGTTGATTTTCGGGTTTACTCCGATTATGGTCAGAGAAACTTTGAGCAATGGAAGTAACGTAATTATGACTTCTTTTTTGAGAGGATTTTTCGTAATTCCTTTTTTGGCGATTTCATTGAAAAGCAGAAATATCAGCCTCAAAGTTACAAAACAAGAACTAAAAAAACTAATTTTAATGTGTAGCATTGGTGGTTGTATCACTATGACAATGCTCTACGCATCGTACCAATACATTTCCGTTGGGCTTGCAACTTCAATCCATTTTATTTTTCCGACAATTGTAACAGTGTATTCAGTTATGTTTTTGAATGAAAAAATGACGAAATACAAATTCGTCTCACTTATTGCATCGATTATTGGAGTAATTTTGCTCGCAAATAATGTAGGCGGAAGCAATAATTTTCCATTGGGAATGTTCTTGGCAGTGGCATCTGGTTGTACTTATTCTTTTTATTTGATTTACATGGATGTATCTGGACTTAAAAACATGGACAGCGTCAAGGTCACATTTTATAATTGTACGATTAACTCGACGATGCTTTTTATATTTGGACTTATTACTGGAGATTTTACATTGTCTTTATCAAGATATGCGTGGATTATTGCATTTGTGATTTCGATATTGGTGTCCGTATTTGGTACGCTTTTCATCCAACTTTCGATTGTGAATGCAGGTGTCAGTACGTACACGATTTTTTCGACATTGGAACCAATTACATCAGTAATATTAGGAATTATTTTATTTAACGAAACTACAGACCCAAGAAGATTGCTGGGCTGTTTCATGATATTTTTATCGGTGATGATATTGGCGGTTTCAATGAGATTTCAAGAAAGAAAAGCAAGGGAAGCGATAAATAATGAATGATGTTGAAAGATTAAAACAAATTGTAGAACAAAGTGACAAAATCGTGTTTTTCGGTGGGGCAGGAGTGTCCACTGCATCTGGAATTCCAGATTTTAGATCTGCAACTGGACTTTACAACAAGAAAAACGACAGCGATTTTTCGCCGGAATATATGTTGAGCCATGAATTTTTTGTGACACATCCAGATTTGTTTCAAGATTATGTTTTGGAAAATTTGATTATCGATGGAGTAAAGCCGAATAATGCACATCTTTCTTTGAGGAAATTAGAAAAAGCAAACAAATTACTCGGCGTTATCACACAAAACATCGACAGCCTGGATACGATGGCTGGTACGAAAAATATCGCAGAAATTCACGGGAATTTGAGAGATTATTACTGTGTAAATTGCGGTGCAAAATACGATTTGGACTATTACAAACAAAACAGACCTTGCAAATGTGAAAAATGTGGCGGCGTTGTGCGTCCGGATGTCACATTGTATGGAGAAGTTCCACCACAAAGTGAATTTGCAAAAGCAATAAATTGGATTAACAAGGCAGACACGATGATTGTAGCTGGAAGTTCGCTTGTTGTGTATCCTGCAAGTGGTCTTATCAATTATTTTCGAGGAGATAATTTGATACTAATTAATCTAGATCGTACAAGCTACGATAATATGGCAAATATCGTGATTCATGACGATATTGCAAAAACTTTAGAATATGTGACGAGGGATATTGATGAAAGATAAAATTAAAAATTATTTGCAAAAAGTTTACGGAGTGGATTTTTTCTCAAAAACAATGATAGTATTCGCTCTGATACTTTCTTTTATTAATTTAAAATTTAAAAATAGAGTTATAGAGATCATTACGATGATTTTGATTGTGTATTTCGGAATTTTCAGAGTTTTTTCTGTTAATAAATATCAACGAATGATTGAAAATCAAAAATTTGCAAAAGCTGTAAAACCTATGACGGATTTTTTCGAAAAATATAAAATTAGAGCAGCAAATTCCAAGGATAAGAAATACATTAAATGTCCAAACTGCAAAAAGGAAATGAAAATTCCAAGAAATAAAGGCAAAATCAAAGTAACTTGTCCTCATTGTGGACATAAATTTGTAAAGAAAAGTTAATCAAAAATTCACGAATCTATTATTAAGTTAGTCGCTTGATAATAGATTTTTTTGTTTGAAAATTAATTGATAAAAAATTAGCTTTCGAGCAATGGTTTTATTTGATAATTTATAAATTATTAAATTCAATCAAGTTTATATATTTATATTACATATAATTGACCGCTTGAACAATAAATGTTATCATTAAAAAAATTAATTAGGAGGGGCAAATGATAAAAATTATATCAGATTCAGCTTGCGATTTGAAAAAAGCCTATACGGAACAAAATAACATAGGAATTGTTCCATTTAACATAATAATAAACGAAGATACATCACTTAAAGATAAAATTGATATACAATCAGAAGAGTTGTTGGAAATGATGAAGAACGATTCACATTTTTTTGCAAAAACTTCTCAACCAAGTCCTGACGACTACAAAATTGAATTTGAAAAAGCTGCGAAACAAGGATGTGACATAATATGTTTCACAATAACATCCGAGTTGAGTGGCTCGTACCAATCAGCAGAGATTGCCAAGAAAATTATTCAAGAAGAATATGATGTCGACATAAGAGTTATCGATAGCTTATCGGCTTCTCTCGGTCAGGCAATTTTGATTAACAAGGCAATTGAAATGGTTCATCAAGATAAATCCCTGGATGAAATAGAAGATTATATAAACAAAATAAAATTGACTTCAAAAGTTTTCTTGTTAGTGGACACTTTAAAATATCTTGAAAAAGGTGGAAGAATTAGTAAATCCAAGAGATTAATTGGAAGTGCTTTAAGTCTAAAACCTATATTGAAATTGGAAAATGGTAAACTAGACATAGTAGATAAAGTTATCGGCAAGAAAAGAGCAATTAAAAATATGATGAGGCTCTTAAATTCAGAAAAAAACAAATCAGACAAATCCCATGAGTTTTTTGTAGTACATGCAGATTCTGAAAAAGAATCCAGTGAAATTTACGACGAACTAAAAACCGAAAATAATATACCTTTTGATATCGAAGTATTATCTCCGGTATTAGTTTGCCATTCAGGATATGGCAGCGTTGCTATCGGAATAATCAGCACTGAAGTTTAACACAAAATTATATAGGAATTTTAAATAAATGATAATGCGTTTTAAAAGACGCATTATTTTTTGTTTCACAAGCATTTCACAAAACTATCGTAATATAATATCAGATCACACGAGACCGTGTTATCTAAAAATTACCTTAGATATTTTATGGAGGAAATTATGAGAAAAAATGTATTAAAAGGAACAACTTTGCTACTAGCTTTGTGTTTTAGCGTTGGAGCAGTTGGATGTCAAAAATCTAGTGGAAATACAGGCAAAGATTCAAAGGTGGTTAGTCCAAAAGAGGCTGGTATGAAAAACGATAAAAAACAAGAAAACGAAAAATTCAAACCTGCTGATTATTCATTACAACCAAAAGATGAATTCGTGTATGAGTTTTTGGGATTGAAGTTCAAACTTCCAGAACAAGTTAAAAAAGATATGACGAATAAGAAGATTGCGATGTTGGATGAACAAAGTCCAATCGACAAAGAATTGAAATACGCTATGCTTACTTTCAGCAAATTAACTGAAGAACAAAAAAATGCAGTAGTGGATAAAATGGGTGATGGATACGAAAAATGGCAAAAAGAATTGGAAAGAGTCGGCACTATTGGAATGTTTGATAAAAAAATGTCTGAAGCTGACATTTCCAAGATTACAAAATGTGACAATCACAAGAAAATTGGCGAATCCAAAGATGGTAAGTTCACTTACTACATAAGTTCAAAAGGTAAAATGGACGAAGGTTTTGCAAAAGAATTCGCCCAAACTCAAATCGATATTATAGATAAAAAACCACGTCCTGAAAATGGATTTGTATTATCTGAAAAAACTGATTTGGAAAACACAGAAGCATTTGACAAAAAATCTGTGAAGGGATTAGGTAATTTATCTACAAAAGATATCAATGGCAAACAATTTACAAGCAAAGATTTTGAAAAATACGATCTTACAATGGTAAATGTGTTTGCAACTTGGTGTAGTGCTTGTGTGAACGAAATTCCAGATTTATCGGAAGTTTCCAAAGAAATGAAATCCAAAGGAGTAAACATTGTAGGTGTTGTTACAGATACTGTAGATGATAATGGCACTAATAATGATGCATTGCAAAAATCAAAATTAATCCAAGAAAAAACAAAAGCTTCATATCCGTTCTTGATGCCAGACAAATCGAATTTTAACGGCAGATTAAACGGAATTCAAGCGATGCCCGAAACTTTCTTCGTAGATAAAAAAGGAAACATCGTCGGAGAAACTTATTCTGGCGCAAAATCAAAAGAAGAATGGAAACAAGTTATCGAAAAAGAATTGGCTAATTTGAAAAGCAAATAAAATTGGTGATTCAAATGTACAAAAAATTTATTCATAGTCGAGTATTTTCGGTCATGATTTTGTGTTTATCAGTTGGTATGATTTATTACGGATACAACAACGGTGAAGTCAAAGTCGTGTTGGATAAGGCTATAAGAATTTGCATGGAGTGTATTGGAATTGGATAAAATAAAAAATTTACTAAAGTTTGGAGATAAGAAAAATAAGTACAAAGTAATGGATAATTTCAGACACGCTTTCCAATCACTGTGGTTTTTGATTACAAATTCTTATGTTGAGGGATTTAAAACCGGGAAAATTTACGGCGGAAATTTGAAAAAAATCTGTGTTCCGGGCATGAATTGTTATTCGTGCCCTGGAGCAAAAGGAAGTTGTCCAATAGGTTCGTTACAGGCTGTAATTGGAAATTCAAATTTCAAGTTTAGCTATTACATAGTCGGATTTTTGTTTTTTATTGGCGCATTGATGGGAAGATTTGTGTGTGGATGGTTGTGTCCATTTGGATTGATTCAGGATTTACTGTACAAAATTCCTTTTTTCAAAAAAATAAAAACTTTCAAATACGATAAACATTTGAGAAAATTAAAATATTTTATTTTGCTAATTTTCGTAATAATTTTGCCGATGTTCTTGGTTGATATTTTGGGACAAGGATCGCCGTATTTTTGTAAACTTATTTGTCCAATAGGAATGCTTGAAGGTGGAATTCCTCTGGTACTGCTCAATAAAAGCATGAGAGGTGCGATTGGGTTTTTGTATTATTGGAAAGGAAGTATTCTAATAATTACAATTTTACTTTCAATAATAATTTATAGACCTTTCTGTAAATATATTTGTCCTTTGGGTGCGATTTATTCGTTTTTCAATCCGATTTCTATTTTCAAATATAGATTGGACAAAGATAAATGTATAAGTTGTGGAAGATGTAAGAAAGTGTGTCAAATGAACATCGATCCTACTAAAAATTGCAATCACAAAGAATGCATCAGATGTGCTAGATGCAAAAACGCCTGTCCAGTTGATGCTATAAGTTGTGGAATAAAGGATAAAAACAGATAATAAAATATATAGAAAAATATTTCTCAAAAATCTTTAACAATCCATTTATAGAAAATTTCAATAAATAACCCTTGGGTTTCGAAGTATGTGTATGATACAATATTATCGAAAAGATTTTTAGGAGGAATTTATAGTGAAAAAACTTTTATTAACTTTAGCATTAGTATCAGCTTTAACTGTTACTGGATGTTCAAATAATACAGAAAAACCAGCTGACAATAATGCTAAAACAGAACAAAAAACTGAAAACAAATCAGAAGAAAAAGCTGCAATCAAAGAAATGAAGGGCGCAGATCTTGAAGCCATCGAACAAGACAAGAAGAAAAAAGAAACTGTATTGGTTGTTGATGTTAGAAGCAAAGATGAATATGACCAAGGTCACGTTAAATGGGCTATTAACATGCCAATCGACACTTTCGAACAAGAAGTTTCAAAATTAGATGCTTACAAAGACAAAGCTGTAATTACAATTTGCAACAGCGGTAAGAAGAGCCAAAAAGCTGCTGAAGTTTTAGTTAACAATGGATTCAAAGATGTTACAAACGCAGAAGGCGTTAAGAAATTTGAATACAAATTAGTTAAATTTGCTAACATTTTACCAGCTGATTTAGTAAAAGCTTCTGAAGATACAAACAACGTTATAGTTGATGTAAGAGATAAGAAAGATTATGACAAAGGTCACATCAAAAATGCTATCAGCATGCCTTTAGATGAAGCTGATGCAAGATTATCAGAAATTCCTACAGATAAACCAGTTTACACTTATTGCTATTCTGGAAATAAATCTGGTCAATTAGCTCAAAAATTAGTTGAAAGAGGAAACAAAGACGTATTCAACTCTTTAGATGGAACTAAAGAACACGACTACGAATTAGTAAAATAATTTTTAAAATTTAAGCGGCTCATATTTTGGGCCGCTTTTTTTACAGGAGATAAAATGAACGCAGTAATTTTGATGACCAAAATTCCAAATAAAAATTCTAAAACTAGATTGTCGACTATTTTATCAGAAAATGAAAGAATAAAATTCAGCGGCAATTTGATTAATAAAAACGTAAATATTATCAAAAAATACAAAGTTTTCTTATCTCTAACGCCAGACGAATTATTTGAAGATTACACGAAAAATTCTCCTTATGATTGTATCAGACAAACTGGAGATGATATTGGTCAAAGGATGAAAAATTCCATAAAAGAAGTTTTGTCACGAGGATATTCCAAGGTGGTTTTAATTGGCTCAGATATCATTGATTTTGATGGTGAAATTTTTGATGAAGCTTTTGATAAATTAGAGGATTATGACGTAGTATTCAGCCCGACAGAAGATGGCGGCTACAGTTTGATTGGGATGAAAAAATCACACGATGTTTTGTTTGAAAACAAAAAATACTCCAATCCAAATGTAGAAAATGATTTGGAAAATAGTTTGATTGAACATGATTTGTCTTATTATAAACTGAAAGAAACCCACGATATTGACACTGACATTGATTTTGTAAAATACATATCCAAATCAAACAACGTGAAATTACTTGGTAAAGGCGAGTACAATTCAAATTATCTAATAGATGATGATTATTTGATAAGAATCGCGCGTGGCTCACAAATGCATTTGGATAATCAAATTGAATACGAATACAAGGCTCTCAAATTTTTAGAAAAATCAAATGTAACAGCCAAGGCTTACGATTTGAAAAAAGATGAATTATCAGGGATTTCTTATCTTATTGAAGAATATTTGATAGGAAGGGATTTGGATTATCATACTGATTTAAAAATCGCAGCATATTTACTTTCACAAATTCACTCACTGGATGTTATTGGACAAGATTTTATAAAAGCGGACAGTCCTTTTGAGATGATGTTCGACGAATTTACGCAGATGTTTTCTCATTATCAAAAATGGCACAAGAAAAACAATAATACCGAAGAAAAAATTTCAGATATGCTCAAATACATCAAAAATCTGGGACTTACTTCTTCACTTCAAAATCCATGTCTTATCAACACTGAACTCAACAATAAAAATTTTATCATAGGAGATAAATCTTACGTTATAGATTGGGAAAAGCCGATTATAGGAGAGCGTGAACAAGATTTGGCGCACTTTTTGGCACCGACGACGACTTTTTGGAAGACAGATGTAATTTTTGACAACGACACAATGGATGATTTCTTAGATGAATACGATAAATTATCAAAAACAAAAGTAGACAGGGAAAAATTCGTAAAATATTTGCTGTTTACGTGTCTCAGAGGAATAACTTGGTGCTCAATGGCATACACTCAATATGTTGATGAAAACAGGGATAATGGATTTACTTTTGAGAAGATAAAAGCGTATTTGTCGGATGAATTTTTGGATAATATATGGGAGTTTATAAAAGCGAATGATTTCAGTAATAGTGCCGGTGTATAACGAATCTGATAACATAGACAAGTTCATCGATCGTCTGGATGTTTTTGATGATGAGTTCGAGGTGATTTTCAGCGTGAGTGGCGATGACGATACGTTTGAAAAAATAAAAAAACGCGGATATAATCCAATCAAAAGCATCAAAGGTCGTGGCAATCAAATTATAAATGGAATTTTAAATTCAAATGGGGAAATAATTTTGATTCTTCATGCGGATACTTTTTTTAGAGAAAATCCAAAAGAAGAAATCAAATCAATTTTAGAAAATTATAAAATGGGTTGTTTCAGTATTTCCTTTGTTCCAAAACAGTTCATAATGCAAATTGTGGCATTTAATTCCAGTAATCGTGTCAGACAAAGAAACATAGCATTCGGAGATCAGGGGATGTTTTTTACGAGAGAGTTTTACGACGAGATGGGTGGATTCAAAAACATAGATTTAATGGAAGATTACGATTTTTCGATTAGGGTAAAGGAAAAAGGATACACAATCTTCCTATCAAAAATGAAGATATATTCTTCATCGCGTAGATTTCAAAAAAATGGTCCTTTTAGGACTATGTGGATGATGCAAAAATGCCAATATATGTATCGCAAGGGGGAAAGCGTAGATGATATCAAACAAAAGTACAAATGATTACTTACAAGAAGTAAAAGATAAGTGTATTGATTGCGGTAAATGTACGAAGAACTGCCCTTTTTTGACAAAATACAAGATTAATTTGAAAGATTTTGCAGACAGACAAGACTTGGCGTTTTCTTGTTTCTTGTGTCAAAAATGTAAAGCAGTGTGTCCAGTTGATTTGGATGGAAAAAAGATTTCTCTTATTTTAAGAAAACAAAATCCAAAATTTGAATCTGTGAAAAAACAAAAAGAAAATTATTTCTTCAAAAACAAATCTAAAAGAAAAACAAAAGACTTGTTGTATTTGGGCTGTAATTTTCCAGCATTTTATCCAGACACAACAAAATATTTAATGGAATTGTTCAACAAAGAAGGATTTGATTATTCAATTGATTGTTGCAATCTTCCAAGTGATTTTACGGGATTTGAAAATAATTATATGGAAAGACTTGAGAAAGAACTCCAAGACAAAGAAGTGGAAAGAATTGTGTGCGTGTGTCCAAACTGTTTCCACAAATTCTACAAAAATTTGTCAGTAGAAGTTATCACGATTTTCAAATGGCTTGAAGAAAGAGATATGATACAAGACATTGATGAGGAAGTGAATGTGTTCTTCCCATGTTCTGACAGGTATAATCATATAATGTTTGAAGAAATCAAACGACATATCAAAGGATTTAACAATAAATACATAAGTACAAACTGCTGTGGTGCTGGTGGAATTGCAGGAAAAAGCGAAAAAGACATCGCAACACAAATGCAAAACTCCATCAAAAACGAAAAAATGTATACTTATTGCGCAACTTGTTCATCCAAGTTTGTGGCAAATAATGAAGTGCACCATTTTGTAAGTAAAATGGTTGGCATAGATGAAAAATGCGATCCAAGCTTTTTCAAAAATGCATTAAAGGGGAAATTTAGGGGGAGAAAATGAGATTCGAAGATAGAATATCAGAAAAATTTAAGAAAACAGGTGACATTACAACTCTACAATTAAATATTACTGAAAAATGTAATTTGCGTTGTAAACACTGTCACATTATGAAAAACAGTGAAAATTTAGAAATGTCCAAGGAAACTATGCAAGACTGCCTTAAATTTTTGGATAATCACAAGATGAAAACTGTGGATATTACAGGCGGAGAACCGACAACACATCCAGAAATCGTGAGGTTTATGAAGGAATGTTTGAAAAGAGTAGACGAACTTATTATTCGTACGAATGCAACAGATATCGAAAAAAACAAAGAATTAATGGATTTATTTGACAAAGAAAAAATCAAAATTGTCGTATCTCTTCCATGCTACACTCAAGATAATGTCGACAGCCAAAGAGGAGATGGAGTGTTCGACAAAGTCATAGCTAACTTGAAGAAGCTTAACGAAATGGGATACGGCACTGAAAAAGAGTTGGATTTGGTTTACAATCCACTTGGAGGATTCTTGCCACCAGAACAATCCAATCTTCAATCAGATTACGAACGCGAATTAAAAAAGAAAGATGTTGTGTTCAGTAATTTGTTTACAATTACAAATATGCCTATTGGATATTTCAGAGATTTCTTAATCGAAAAAGGCGAATACGAAGATTATATGAAATTGTTGGAAGATAATTACAACGAAGAAACTGTTGAAAATATCATGTGCAGATTCCAAATTTCTGTGGATAGTTTGGGAAATCTTCACGATTGCGACTTTCATTTAGCAGAAAAAGTGCCAATGAAAGATTATAAAAACATCAAAGATTTGATTGATGTTGATGATTTGTCCAGAGAAATCGTGTGTAAAGATTATTGCTACGGATGTACTGCAGGAAGTGGTTCAAGTTGTGGAGGTGCATTGGATGAATAAATTAACGAATGAAGAAATTTGGCAACAATTTACTGAAGGGATAGATTGCGCACAAGTTGTATTGAGATATTTTGCAGATGATTTGGGAGTTGACAAAAAACTTCTTACAAAAGTCGCATCGCCATTTACAGGTGGTATGTACAAGGGAATGACTTGTGGAGCAGTAACTGGTGCCTACATGGTTTTGGGGATCAAATACGGCCATTCTAAGCCAAATGAAGGCGAGAAGAAAGTCGAACTTATCAAAAAAATGTTCGAATTCGATACCAAATTCAAGGAAAAACAATCAACGATAATTTGCGAAGAAATATTGGGAGATAATATAGCAGAAAATCTCGAAAAAATCGAACAAGAAAACACAATGCAAAAAAAATGTCCACAAGCTGTGAACGATGCGATAGATATATTAGAGGAAATATTTGAAGAAAAATAAAATGAGAGCTGTCTACTAAGGTAGGCAGTTTTTTAAGTTAATTTTTAAAAATCATTATGATTTGCTAATAAATAATTCTATTTAAATAATGATATAATACAAGTAGCAAACGAAAGAGAGAAAATTATGATTATTATTAGAAATATAAAATTGGAAAATGACGATGAGAACGAATTGAAGAAAAAAATCTCCAATATGATTGGAATGAAAAACTTCGACTACGAGATTTACAGAAAATCCATCGATGCGAGAAAGGGGATTCTGTTCAATTATCAAGTTATCGTTGATGTCGACTTGTCTGATAAAAAGATCAAATCAATCAAGAATTGTGAGAAATATTTTGAAGAAGATTTTAGATTAGAAGATGTAGATAATTCGAAAAGCGTCACAGTTGTGGGAAGTGGACCTGCAGGGTTGTTTTGTGCGTATTTATTAGCGAAAAATAGAGCAGAGGTCAAGGTTATTGAACGAGGAAGTGAGGTATCAAAAAGAGTTGATGATATCGAACATTTCTTGGAAACTGGAGAGCTAAACACGAACAGTAACGTGCAATTTGGTGAAGGTGGAGCTGGAACTTTTTCTGACGGGAAATTAACGGCACGCTCCAAAGACAAAAGAGTCAGGGAAGTTTTGAAGACATTTGTCGACTACGGCGCTCCAAGTGAAATCATGTACGACTCCAAGCCACACATCGGAACTGATGAATTACAAAAAGTAATCGTGAATATGAGAAAAGACCTTATAAAAATGGGTTGCGAATTCGAATTTGATACATTGATTGACGATGTGGAAATCGAAAACGAAAAATGCGTTGGAATAAAATCACATGATAAAAAATTCCAATCAGATTGTTACGTTTTGGCTCTTGGAAATAGTTCAAGAGATACTGCTGTGATGTTAGCAGATAAAATTAAAATGACGAACAAGCCATTTGCAGTTGGATTTAGGATTGAGCATCCACAAAAAATGATTGATTTTGCACAATATAAATGTGATAGAAATCTTCCAAGCGCGACTTATCAACTTTCTTATTCTGAAGAAAACAAAAGAGGAGTGTACACTTTTTGCATGTGCCCAGGTGGATATGTAATCAATGCTTCTAGCGAAGAAAATGAGTTGTGTGTCAATGGTATGAGTTTTCATAAAAGAGACGGCAGAAATGCAAATAGTGCGATTGTGTGTGGTATAGATGAGAATACTTACGGGCACAATTTGTTGGACGGAATAAAATTTCAACAAGAAATCGAACGCAAGGCTTTTGAATTGGGAGGATCAAATTACAATGCGCCAGTTCAATTGGTAAAAGATTTTATGAACGATAAAAAATCAGAAAAAATCGGTGAAGTCGTGCCGACTGTCAAACCTGGATATGTTTTGAGTAATTTGAACGATATTTATCCAAAACACGTTACAGATTACATCAAAACTGCGATAAAAATGATGGACAAGAAACTTCACGGTTTTTCGATGGATGAAGCGGTACTCACAGGAGTTGAAACGAGAACTTCTTGTGCTGTGAGAATGGACCGAGACGATTTATTGAGAAGTGAAAATATTGATAATTTGTATGTAATTGGTGAGGGAAGCGGATATTCTGGAGGAATTGTTTCAAGTGCAATCGACGGATTGAAGGCTGCTGAGGTTATCCTTACATCAAAATTATCTAAATAATTTAAAAAGCTAAATTTTTGGGTATATTAAATAAAAGCTTAATTTTAATTAATAAAGAGGAGAATAAAATGATACTTAGTATAACTTCTAATCCTGCTATAGATGTGATTTACGAGATGGATGAGCTGGATACTAATGGAGTAAATGTAGTTGATGATGTGTACAAGACGCCAGGCGGCAAAGGTATAAATGTGTCCAAAGTTTTGGATTTGTTGAGAGCAGATTTCATGGTTACAGGATTTATCGGTGGAAGTAACGGAGATTATGTAATCGACAAATTAGATGATGTGAACATTAAGCACGATTTTATCTTCACAAATGTCGACACTAGAAACTGCATCAGAGTAATTCATGGCGACAAGCAATTTGAAATATTCGAAAAGACCAATAAAATTGATTCGAGATTTGAAAGAACATTCATGTCACTAATACAAGAAATCGGAAAAAACTACGACATATCTGTAATCAGTGGAAGTTTGATGAATGGTTTATCTGATAATTTCGTAGAAGAAACGATGGAAATACTACAAGATAACAGCAAGATTATTTTGGATACAAGTGGACAAGTCACGAAAAAAGTTTTGGAAAATAATTACAAACCATACGCTATCAAACCTAACTTCCACGAATTCAAAGAAATCATTGGCTTATCAGAAGATATTTCATCAGAAGATTTCATCAACAAAGATTCAGATTATTTGAAGGGAATTTTCAGTAATAAATTGTTAGATGATATTGAAATTGTTTTGGTTACCAACGGAAAATACGGAGCTATTTTAAAATACAAAGATAATTTGTACAAAATTACAGTTCCACAATACAAAATTCAAAGAACTGTTGGAAGCGGAGATGCCACTGTCGCAGGGATTGCAAAATTCTTGGATGATGGAGAAAGTGTCATGGAAACAGTTTTGAAGGCGATAAGTCTTGGAGTATTAAATGCGAGAGTTTATGAAGTAGAAAAGTTGGATGTAAGTAAAATAAATGAAGTTGCCGAACAAATAGATGTAGAATTATTATAGGAATTTACGCGTCAAAATTTTTTGATGCGTTTTTTTCTTGCTCAAAAATTTGCATATCTGATATAATACATTTAAAGAAAATAATTGGGATAAATTTGCTTGACTTGTTATCGTTTGTATGGTAAATTTATTCCTAACATTAAAAATTTTTAACAAAGTTTTTATTTATTTTATGAGGAGGGTATTATGCAATTTATCGGCGAAGGATTAACATTTGATGACGTACTTCTAGTACCAGGTCCATCAGAAGTTTTACCTAACGAAACTATCTTGAAAACAAGATTAACAAAAAAAATTGAATTGAACATTCCTATGATGTCAGCAGGAATGGACACTGTAACTGAGTCAAAAATGGCTATCGCAATGGCGAGACAAGGCGGGATCGGAATTATTCACAAGAACATGACTATTGAAGAACAAGCAAGAGAAGTAGATAGAGTTAAACGTTCAGAAAATGGAATAATTACTGATCCTTTTTACTTATCTGCAGATGACAAAATCGTTGATGCATTAAAATTGATGAGTCACTACAGAATTAGCGGTGTACCTATAGTTAAAGAAGATATGACTTTGGTCGGAATCTTAACTAACAGAGACGTTAGATTCGTAAAAGATGAACAACTTCCAATCGGAGATGTTATGACTAAGGATAATTTAATAACAGGTCACGAAAACATATCAATGGATGAAGCCTTGGAAAAAATGATGAACGCCAAGATTGAAAAACTTCCAATTGTAGATGAAAACTTCAAATTAAAAGGACTTATCACTACAAAAGATGTTGAAAAGTCAATACAATATCCAAATTCAGCAAGAGATTCACAAGGAAGATTATTAGTTGGTGCAGCAGTAGGTATCACAACTGATATGATTGAAAGATGCCAAGCTTTAGTGGATGCAAAAGTTGACGTCGTAACAATCGATACTGCTCATGGTCATTCAAGAGGAGTTTTGAATGCTGTAACTAAATTAAAGAAAGCTTTCCCAGATCTTCAAATTATCGCAGGTAATGTTGCAACAGCAGATGCTACAAGAGATTTAATAAAAGCAGGTGCAGATTGCGTTAAAGTCGGTATTGGACCTGGATCTATTTGTACAACAAGAGTTGTAACAGGTATCGGTGTTCCTCAAATGACAGCTATAATTGAATGTGCAAAAGAAGCTGACAAATACGATATTCCAATCATTGCCGATGGTGGTATTAAATATTCTGGAGATATTACAAAAGCATTAGCAGCTGGTGCATCTGTTATCATGGCAGGTAGCTTGTTTGCTGGTACTGAAGAAAGCCCTGGAGAATTAGTTGTATTAGAAGGTAGACAATACAAAGAATACAGAGGAATGGGTTCACTTGGTGCTATGAGAGCAGGAAGTGGCGACAGATATTTCCAAAACAACACTAAGAAATACGTTCCAGAAGGAGTAGAAGGTAGAGTTGCTTACAAAGGATCTGTAGCAGAAGTTGTGTACCAATTAGTTGGTGGACTTCGTTCAGGTATGGGTTATGTAGGAAGCAAAGACTTAATTGAATTAAAAGAAAAATCAAAATTCGTGAAGATTTCTCCAGCATCACTTGTAGAAAATCATCCACATGATATTACTATTACTAGAGAATCTCCAAACTATACAAAAAAATAGGAGCAAAAAATGGATATTAGATTAATAATGGGAAGCAGCTCAGATATTGAAGTTGCAAAAAAAGTTACTAAAATGTTGAAAAAATTTGGCCTTTCTTATGAAGTATCAGTAATTTCAGCACACAGAGCATTGGATGTTTTAAAAGAAACTGTTGAAAAAGACGACTGTAAAGTTTACATCACAATCGCTGGAAAAGCAGCACATTTGGGTGGAGTAACAGCTGGAATTACAACAAAACCAGTTATAGGAATTCCTGTAAAAGGATCTGCACTTGCTGGAATGGACGCATTATATTCAATCGTTCAAATGCCAAAAGGAGTTCCAGTTGCAACTGTTGCAATCGACGGTGGAGAAAACGCAGCTATCCTAGCAGCTCAAATGATTGCTCTATCTGACGAAAAATTAGCTCAAAAATTAAAAGATTACAAAGAAGAAATGAAACAAGCCGTAATTGATTCTGACAAGGAGTTAGAAGAAATATAATGGGATTAACTTACAAAGATTCTGGTGTAGATAAAGAAAAAGGCTACGAAGAAGTTCAAATTATAAAAGAAATCGTAAAGAAAACTCATGGCAAAGAAGTTCTAACAGGAATTGGTGGATTTGCTGGTCTATTTAAACCAGAACTTACCGATATGAAAGAGCCTGTATTGGTTAGTGGAACTGATGGCGTTGGAACAAAAATCAAACTAGCAATGGAACTAGATAAACACGATACAGTTGGTATTGATTTGGTTGCAATGTGTGTTAATGATGTTTTGTGCCAAGGAGCAAAGCCATTGTTTTTCTTAGATTACATTGCGACTGGAAGCTTGAAACCAGCAAAAATGGCGGATTTGGTTCGTGGTGTAGCAGAAGGTTGTAGCCAATCTGAATGTGCATTAATCGGCGGAGAAACTGCTGAAATGCCAGGATTGTACAAGGAAAATGATTATGATTTGGCGGGATTTGCAGTTGGTATTGTAGATCGCGATAAAATAATCGATGGAAGTGGAATTAAAGAAGGAGACGTTGCAATATCACTATCTTCAAGTGGAGTTCACAGCAATGGATTTTCACTTGTAAGAGCGGCATTGGATATGGCAAATGTAAAATTATCCGACAAATTCGAAGATACTACAGTTGGAGAAAGACTTTTGGTTCCTACGAGAATTTACGAAAAAGAAATCTCAGCATTATTAAAAGAAGTTGAAATCAAAGGGATTGCTCACATCACTGGTGGTGGATTATACGAAAACGTACCAAGAATGTTACCTGAAAATATCGGAATAGAATTTGATATTAAAGAATCAGAAATTGATTCTGTGTTCAAAGCTATTCAAAAATGGGGAAATGTAGAAACAAAAGAAATGTTCTCTACTTTCAACATGGGAATAGGCATGGTAGTTGTAGTTGATGCAAAAGATGTGGATAAATCTCTTGAAATATTACAAAAAATAGATCCAAAAGCAAAACAATGTGGAGTTTGCAAAAAAACAGAAACTTCTGTAAAGATTAATTTAAAATAATTTAGTGAGGATTTTATGAAAAAAAAGTATTTTTCGTTTGTAGATGAAGGATTAATCAAGATGACTTACACAGAAAGATTGAAGTCATATTTAGATGGTAATGTCGTGGATGTTGTTCCATTTGATCTTTTCGATGTAGAAACACCTTTGGCAACAAATATGGGATACACAAAAATAGATTTGATAAATGATTTTTCGTTGTATACTGATATGGTTCATCTCAAAAAATCTTTATATGGAATAGATTACATGTATATTGGTATGGATCAAAAAGGAATTGGAAGCATTCTAGGTAGCGAAACTAGAATGACAGAAAATGGTGATTTTTTGACATCTCATTATGCTATTGATGAATATGAATCAATGGCTAATTTGGGAAATATAGATGTAAGTAACAGTGAAACTGTGTGCAATTTTATTGAAAAAGCAAAAAAGACGAAATCATCAATGGATGGAATCACAATATTCGGCGCAGTTACAGGTCCATTTACTACAGCTTCTGGAGTCAGACCTGTTGAAAAACTTCTTCGCGATACGAGAAAAAATAAGGAAAATTTGCACGAATTATTAGATTTGTGTACAAATTATACCATTGATTTTGTGAGAACTTTTACCGACGAAATAGGTGGATGTTTCTTCAAAATTGCTGATCCTGTTGCATCGATGACAGTAATTAGTAAGAAACAATTTGAAGAATTTGCACAGCCTCATTTGACAAAATTGACAGATGCAATTTATGAAATTACTGGAATCAAACCAATGGTTCATATTTGCGGTAAAACTGACAAAGTTTGGGAAAATTTCAAAGATACTAATTTCTCAAGATTTTCACTTGATAACATAGAAGATATGGGAGAATTCAAAAACATTCTTGGAAATTCTATGATAATCGAAGGAAATATTGCGCCTATGGATATACTTTTGAATTCAGACCCACAAACTGTTAGAAACGAAGTAAAAAATATTTTGCAAAAAGCTTCAGACAGTCCAAAAGGTTTCATATTAAATTCAGGATGTACCGTATGTGACCACACTCCAATAGAAAACATCGAAAGCTACATTAAAGCAGTATGCGATTTTGGAAAAGATGCTTCGATTGGAAAATTACCAAAAGGATTATCCGACATATAAATTTATTAAATCAACAACCATTTATTTTTCGAAATTAAATGGTTGTTTTTGAATTAAAAAATGTATCCAAATATCGTAATATCAAGACTTGAATATACTTTTATGGTATAATATGTGAGTATTGGAGGGATTTAGATGTTAACAGTTAACAATTTAAGTGTCATATTCCCCGATAAAAAATTATTTGAGGATGTTAACCTAATTTTTAATCCAGGTAACTGTTACGGAGTTATTGGTGCGAATGGTGCTGGTAAATCAACGTTCCTCAAAATTTTATCCGGAGAAAAAGAGCCTACAAAAGGCAATGTCACGATAGATAAGAACACAAGATTATCAAAACTAAACCAAGATCACTACGCTTTTGAAGAAAACAGCGTAATGGAAACAGTTTTGATGGGAAATAAGAAACTTTACGATATCCAAAAAGAAAAAGATGAGATATACATGAAGCCTGATTTCAGCGATGAAGACGGAATGAGAGCAGCGGAATTGGAAGCGGAATTCCAAGAACTTGGAGGATATGAAGCAGAAGCGGAAAGTTCATCTTTGTTACAAGGTTTGGGAATTACAACAGAACAACATTATATGCTTATGAAAGATTTGAAAGAATCTGACAAGGTAAAAGTTTTGTTAGCGCAAGCTTTGTTCGGTAATCCAGGAATATTGCTACTAGACGAACCTACAAATGGTTTGGATTTGAAGGCAATATTGTGGCTTGAAGGCTTTCTAATGGATTTTCCAGGAATTGTAATCATAGTATCTCACGATAGATATTTCTTGAATGAAGTGTGCACTCACATGGTGGATGTGGACTACGGAAAGATTAATATGTTTGTTGGTAACTACGATTTCTGGTACGAATCAAGTCAACTTGCACTTAGAATGCAAAAAGAACAAAACAAGAAAAAAGAAGACAAAATTAAAGAATTACAAGAATTTATCCAAAGATTCTCCGCCAACAAATCAAAATCCAAGCAAGCTACAAGTAGAAAAAAACTTCTCGATAAAATCACGTTGGATGACATTAAACCATCTAGTAGACGTTATCCATTTGTTGGATTTGAACTTTCGAGAGAAGTTGGCAACGAAATTCTAAATGTAGACAACTTGACTGTAGAACAAAATGGCAGCAAACTAATCGACAATTTGACTTTCAGGGTCAACAAAGGAGATAAGATTGGATTTATCGGAAACGAAATCGCCATCACGAAATTTTTCGAAATAATCAACGGAAACGATGATAATTATTCTGGAGAATACAAGTGGGGACAAACTATTACTAATACGTATTTTCCAAAGGATAATACAAAATATTTCGAAGATTGCGATTTGAATTTGATTGATTGGTTGAGACAATTCAGCGAAGAAAAATCAGAAATTCACATCAGAGGATTCTTGGGCAAGATGCTATTTTCAGGAGACGAAGCATTGAAGAAATCCAACGTTCTAAGCGGTGGTGAAAAAGTTAGAATGATGTTTTCAAAAATGATGGTAACACCTGCGAATGTTTTGGTGTTCGACCAACCTACAAACCATTTGGATTTGGAAAGTATCGAGGCCGTAAACAATGGGCTAATCGCATTCAAATCAAACATTTTGTTCACATCACTAGATCACCAATTTGTATCTTCTGTGGCAAATAGAATTATTGAAATATTTGATGACGGAACTTATCGTGACGTATCAATGAATTACGAAGACTATATAGAAAAATATTTAACTAATAATTAGGAGTAGAAATGAAACATCAATTAGTTATTGTAGTAGATTTTGGAGGACAATATAATCAACTAATCGCTCGTCGTGTCAGAGATTTGAACGTGTACTGCGAAGTTGTTCCTTACAAAAAAGCATTGGATGTTATCAAAGAAAAACAACCAATCGGGATAATCTTCACAGGCGGACCAAACAGCGTTTATGAAGAAAATTCTCCACAAATCGAAAAAGAAATTTTTGAATTAAATATTCCTATTTTGGGAATGTGCTACGGAATGCAACTTATCTCCAAAGATTTTGGTGGAGTTGTTGAAAAAGCAAAAAATCGTGAATTTGGTAAAACAAACGCCAAAATCTCAAATCAAAGCTCTATATTAAAAGGAATGAGTGACGAAAGTATCGTGTGGATGAGCCACACTGATTTCGTATCAGAAAAACCAGAAGGATTTGATATTATCCAAACAACGGATTCTTGTCCTGTAGCAGCAATTGCAAACGAAGACAAGAAGATATTCGCTGTACAATATCACCCAGAAGTTAACCACACAGTTGAAGGTAAAACATTAATCAAAAACTTCCTTTATGAAATCTGTAAAGCAGACGGAGATTGGACAATGGAAAATTTCTTGGAAGAACAAATCCAAAAAATCAGAAAAACTGTCGGCGACAAAAAAGTTTTGTTGGCATTATCTGGTGGGGTAGACAGTTCTGTGTGTGCAGCACTTTTATCCAGAGCAATCGGCAAAAACTTGACATGCGTATTCGTTGACCATGGTTTGATGAGAAAAAATGAAGGCGACGAAGTTGAAGCTGCATTCAAAAATGACGAATTAAACTTCGTAAGAGTAAATGCAAAAGACAGATTCTTAAATAAATTAAAAGGCGTATCAGATCCAGAACAAAAGAGAAAAATCATCGGAGAAGAATTCATCAGAGTATTTGAAGATGAAGCGAAAAAAATCGGATCTGTGGATTTCTTAGCACAAGGAACAATCTATCCAGACGTAATAGAATCTGGACAAGGCGATGCATCAGTTATCAAATCTCACCACAACGTTGGTGGACTTCCTGATGTAGTTGATTTCAAAGATTTAATCGAACCACTTCGCGATTTATTCAAAGACGAAGTCAGAAGATTGGGATTAGAATTAGAAATGCCAGAATATTTGGTATATCGTCAACCATTCCCAGGACCAGGACTTGGAATAAGAGTAATGGGGGAAATAACAGAAGAAAAATTAGAAGTGTTGCGTGAAGCAGACTTCATATTCAGAGACGAAGTTGCAAAAGCAGGAATCGACAAAGACATCAACCAATACTTCGCAGTAATCACTAATAACAGAACAGTCGGAGTAATGGGAGATTTCAGAACTTACGACTACACATTAGCACTAAGAGCCGTAACAACAACAGACTTCATGACAGCAGATTGGGCAAGAATCCCATACGAAGTATTAGATAAAACTTCAGTAAGAATAATTAACGAAGTAGACCACATCAATAGAATAGTCTATGATATCACAAGCAAACCACCAGCAACAATTGAATGGGAATAAATTTTTGGTAAAAATGGCGTATTAAACTTGATTCGTTGCCTCACAACCTCGACGTACTAATTGTACGACTCGGCTGCGAGGCTCCTCATCGGCGTCTAATCCATCCATTTATTTCCACAAATTAGACAGTGCTGCGGGATTAAAATGGGAACATTTATAAAAATTAATAAATTGAATAATAGTTCCAAGTGGTTTACATTTGGACAAAAAATTAGACCGTAGTTTCAAGCTGCGGTCTTTGTTTTTATCCAATATGAATATTTCTTTTAAATTTTATATTTTTCTCATTACAAAATCTTCGAATTTGTTTGAGTCAAAATTTTTATCAAACTCTTTAATTAAATGATTTTTTATTTTATCTTTTTTTTGATTTACCAAGAGAATCTAGCAATAATTCAAAATTATTTTCGCCTAAATAATACATGACCTCATAGTCTCTCAATCAAAAAATTCTACATCATAATCTTCGTACCCAATCTCGGCTGATCCATCAGAATTGAGTCTAAATAGTAATCCACTAGTTTTTAACATAACTACTTCTAATTTCTGTAAGTTTATCTATTTAGTTATTATAGCACATTCTTATCTATGTTATTTAAATTATTTTTCCTAGCTAAATTTTTAATAATTTAAAACAGTTGATGATATGATATAATATAAACAAATGAAAAAGTTTTTTTAAATATATTTAGGTTAAGAAAGTATAATTTTGGCAAGTGAAAAAACATTTTGTTTTATAACACGAAATGTAATTTATGGAGGTTATATGTCAACATCAATAGAAATTAATAAGAAAAGTGTAAAAGAATTTTTAGATGCTGGAAAAAAACACAGGTTTGTAATACCTGAGTATCAGAGACCTTATGCATGGGGAGAAGAAGAGGTTCAAACCTTATTTGATGATCTAGTTGAATATACTCAAGAGAGAATTGATTCTCCATATTTTCTTGGAACAATTGTGTCTTATACGAATGATGAAAAGGAACAAGAAATAATTGACGGTCAACAAAGAATTACGACTCTATGTTTGTTACTAAGAGCTATATATACAAAAATTGAAAAAATGGATGATACTAAGGAGAGAAAAAATTTCATCAGCCAGATTGAGCCAGCTTTATGGGAAACTGATGAATTAAGTGGCGAAGCAGACAAAAGTAAGACTTTATTAGAGTCTAGAGTTTTTGAATCAGAGTATAACGGGATATTACATAATTTACTAAGAACTGGAGTTGCAGATAAAAATGCTAGGGATAATTACTCGAAAAATTATTTATTATGTCAAAATCTTATAGATGAGTATGCTAAAGATGAGCCTTTAACTTTCTATCATATGATAAATAATATTCTAAATAAAGCAATTGTTCTTCCTATCAAAGCCGATAGTCAAGATACTGCTCTTACAATCTTTTCAACACTTAATGATAGAGGATTACCTTTATCGGATGCAGACATTTTTAAGGCAAAAATCTATAATAACATTAAAGAGCCTGAAGCTAGAGATATTTTCATTCAAAAGTGGCAAGAAGTTAGTGCTGGTGCGGAATATGCTGACGAAAGTATTCAAAAATTATTTTATTATTACATGTTTTATCTGCGTGCAAAAGGTAACGATAGGAAGACAACAACCCCAGGCCTCAGAAAATATTATTCAAGTAATAATTTCTTAAGGCTATATGATTCAGAATTAATGGATGATTTAAGTGCGATATTAAATTTTTGGTCAGTAGTTAATAATAAAGAAGAAATAGAGGGTGAAAATTGGTCTTGCAATTTTGAAATTTTAAAAGTATTAGATATTCTTACGTCTTATCCTAATGAATTTTGGAAATATCCTGTAATTACTTATTACCTACGCTATAAAGATTCAGATAGCTTTGAAGATAAATTTCTTTTATTCCTAAGAAAATTATTTGTCAATTTATGTAGTAGATATATTGTCACTCCAACAGTTAATGCAGTTAAGCAAAATATTTTGAATTTAAATTCAGAAATTATTAATAGTGATGAACCTAAATTTGAATTTAAAGCAGTTGACCAAAATATTATTACAGAAGAATTAAAGAATCCTCATAGAAACGTAGTTAGGATGTTATTAAAATTATTAGCTTATGATGAAGACTCACAAGATGAACTTTTACCAGAAAAATGGGAAATCGAGCACATTTTGCCTAGAAAATGGCAGGACTCTTATTTTCCAAATTCATCAGAAGAAGAGGTAAATGAGATTATTGAACATCTTGGAAATAAAATACCTTTTGAAAAAAGGCTAAATATAGTTGCTAGTAATGGATATTTTGAAAAGAAAAAAGCTCTGTACAAAAAATCCAAAATAGTTATGGTTCAAGAATTTTCACAAATTCATTCAAATGACTGGAAGCTAGATCAAATAAGGGAAAGAGATATCAGAGTTTCTGATAGAATTATGGAAATATTTGATTCCTGGACTTTAGATATAAATAATGAAAATGAAACAAAACTAACGGAAGAGGATATGAAGGCGATTGAACGAGTGAAATCTAGAGGTTTAGAGGGCTATTTTAAATAATTTGTTTAAGGGTTTATGACCGAGACACTAAGAGAGTTAAAAATTTATAATGAAAGAATTAGATGTTGTAAGATTGAAAGAGGATTACAAAGAAATAAGTAAGGGAACAGAAGGAACAATTGTTTTACTTTATGATGAAAAGAATTGTGAAGTTGAATTTTTTGATAAAGATGGAGATACCATAGATGTAGTCATGACTCCTTTTAATAAATTAGAACTTATAGAGTCATTCTAATATAATTTAAACTTTTGTAAATAGAGCTTGTAAAAAATGAATCATACAAGCTCTATTCTTATATTCATTTGAAAAAATTAAATTTGTTAAACACCATGTCTTTTATCGTTAAGTTACAAAGGATAGGTTAAATTCATCAAAAGGACTATGTAAATATAGTTTTTCAATAAATACGTCATATTATGATGCTGCTCAAGATTTATATTTCTGAAATTACATTTAATTCCGGTACTGGGACTGGGACGGGACTAAAAATTTGAAAACGTCCTATAATTAGGTGGATTTAGTGGCATTAGAAAAAATAAAATCCTATATCTTTAACGGTTTGGGATATATCGTACATTTGGAAAAGAAGAATGGGAATAAATTTGCGATCTAAATAGCGTATTAAACTTGATTTGTCGCCTCACAACCTCGACGTACTAATTGTACGACTCGGCTGCGAGGCTCCTCATCGGCGTCTAATCCATCCATTTATTTCCGCAAATTGTTGTAGCGTTCTAAATGGCGAACTAGGATTGTTTCGAATAAACCTCATTGCTGCGTACTTAAGTAGCTTCTTTTATAGATTGATTGAAGATAGATTGGGGAAATAAGCAAGAAAATCACCAAGGATTTTCAATTACAAAAAGATTAATATACTATTTTATATTGGATAAATACCAAGTATATGATAATATAGTTTCATAATTACAATATTTAAACAGGAGGATTGAGTATGTTATCCAAAATTAAATTGTGGTTTTTTAATCATAAGAATTTTTTAAGGATGTCAAGATTTTTAATTTTAACAGTGTCGCTTCTTTTAGTTACCTGGATTTTTGATCATCAATATATTTCATTTAAATCTTATATTCCCAAACAACTATTGTTATCGGTTGAAGTTTCGGTAGATTTTCTTTCTAATATATCTGGAATATTTTTAACTATAAGTACTTTTTGTTTTACAATTATTGTCACTGTACTTAATAAATATAGCAGTAGCATATCACCTAGGTTGCTTCAGAGTTTTATAGATAGGACCGGAGTTCTTGGTTTATATGGTATATTTGTCAGTGGTTTTTTCTATTCAGTAATCAGTATCCTATTATTGCAAGATATTGCTCCAGACCAACATGTTGTAGCTGGAAGTCTTGGAATTGCTTATTCCATAATTGCGATGCTAAGTTTTATCGCTTTCTCAAGACAGGTTCTTGATAATCTAAAAGTATCAAATATTATAGAAAATATTTTTAATGATTGCGAGAAACTTATTGATAAAGAGGTAGAACTAAGAGAAAAAGCTAAGCATTATGAAGAAAGCGACGAATCTACAAAGTTATCAATTGTAGCTGAGAGTTCAGGTTATTTATTTGAAATAAAAGCAGATGAGATTTTTAAAGATCTTAATGGCATAAAAGCAGAACTTGTTATAAACAAGAGAATTGGTGAATACACAACCAAAGGAGAAAGCGTAGGGGAATTAAATATATTCCAATGCGAGTTAGATGATAATGATAAAAAAGAATTAATAGAAAAATTAAGTCCATTGTTTCTAATAAATGCTTACAATAATAGAGAAGAAGATTATCACCGTGGAATTGTGAACTTAACCGAAATCGCGAATATGGCCCTAAGCCCTGGCACAAATGATCCAAATACTGCAATAATGTGTATAAATAAAATGTCATCATTGCTAGGTAAACTATTATCTGCAGGCAATCATTTTATAATCATGAAAGAGGACGAAGATGTAAAAATAATTTATCAAAGTTATTCTGTGGAGGATGAACTATATCTTGGTTTCAGCCAGATAATTTCCTATTCAGCAGGTGATCCATTGGTTACCAAAGAGATTTTACAAGGAATTTTTATCATATACACAATGGCAGATATAAGTGCTAAAAAAAGCATAAAAAAATTTTTTGATGATAGCTATGAAATTTTAATAGAAAATTTTACTCACGAAATTCATTTGGATAGTTTTAAAAGAATAAAAAACAACATGGAAGAGCATGTAAGCCTATAGGAAAATACATCTGAATCCATTTAATTTTAAATGCGTTCAAGAATAAATTAAAAAAGTGGTCAATTAGTATACTATTAGTTGACCACTTTTCGATAATAACTCTGGATCAATTTTCGGTCGACATTTACATGATTAAATATTTACGTTCAGCCTAATGCATTTAATATAAGCAAAAAATAAATATCTTTATATAAACGCGAAAAATTACTATTGAAAGACAATGATTCTGAACTTGTGTCAATATTAAAGAAAAATGAGACAATGTTTTAAAAAAAATAGAATATAGTATTTTGATTGGTTTGGGATACATTGGAAATTTGAAAAAGAAGAGTGAGAGTAATCAAGAACAACATCACAAGACTCTAGCAAAACTAGGGTCTTGTTTTTTTACTCTAGTTTATAAATTTGACAATATTACGATTTAATTATATAATTTTAAAAATTACTTATATAATTTTTGGGTTATTTACTTTGTTCTGATAAATTTACGAGAAAAAATTCTCACGTAGATATACAATTATTATTTAATAGATCTAACAAGAAGGGGAAATCATGAAAGTTGTAAAATTTGGTGGCAGTTCACTGGCTGATGCTAATCAATTGAAAAAAGTTAAGGATATTATCATGAATGATGATGCACGCAAGTTCATCGTTGTTTCTGCGCCTGGAAAAGGCGTGAATAATAAGCACAAGGTGACAGATTTATTGGCGATGTGTCACGAATTGAGTGCGCATGATTTGAATTTTAATGAGGTTTTCGAGATCATTGAGAATATTTACAAAAATATTGTCGATGATCTTGTTTTGAATATTGACATTGATAAAATTCTTTCTGATGTAAAAAAAGAAATTACAAATGGCGCAAGTTATGATTTTGTTGTGAGTCGTGGTGAGTTTATGAGTGCAAAAGTGCTTGCGGCGTATTTGGATTATGATTTCGTGGATGCGAAGGATTTGATTGTATTCGATGATGGCGAGTTGGATATTGTAAAATCACATGAAAATATCAAAAATATTTTGACGAAACACGACAGAGCTGTGGTGCCGGGATTTTACGGCGTTGACGAATATAATAATGTACACACTTTTTCTCGCGGGGGTTCTGATGTTACAGGATCAGTCATTGCGGCGAGCTTGGACTGTGAGATGTATGAAAATTTCACTGACGTGTCAGGATTTTTGGTTGCAGATCCAAGAATTGTTAAAAATCCTAAACCGATGGGGACAATTACGTATCATGAACTTCGTGAGCTTTCATATATGGGTGCAAAAGTTTTGCACGAAGAGGCGATATTTCCACTTAGAGACAAGAACATTCCTATAAATATCAAAAATACAAATGCTCCAGATGAAGCAGGAACGTTGATTTTGTCGAAGTGCGATGTGAAAAACAAAAATATTGTGACTGGAATTTCTGGAAAGAAAGATTTCACTGTTATAAATCTTGAAAAAGTGAATATGAATACGGAGAAGGATTTTTTCAGAAAATTGACGACGGTTTTTGAATCCAACGATATTTTGATTGAACACATGCCATCGAGTATTGATTCTGTTTCTGTTTTGGTTTCTGATTCATCCATCACACCGAAATTAAATAAGGTTCTTGAGGAATTGAAAATTTATTTGGATGTAGATAAGATTTCTTGGGAAAGAGATATCTCGCTAATCGCAGTGGTTGGTCGAGGTATGATTAATGAAAAAGGAGTATCGTCGAGTACTTTTACAGCTCTTGCAAAAGAAGGCGTAAATATCAAGATGATCAGCCAAGGTTCCAGCGAAATCAATATTATTATTGGCGTTGAAACAAAAGATTTTGAAAAGGCAATTCGTTCTATATATAAAGAATTTTACAAGGAGGACTAAATGAAGGTTAATGTAGCGGTTGTAGGTGCAACTGGACTTGTTGGAAGTATGATGTTAAAAGTTTTGAGTGAGAAAAATTTTCCAATCGATAAATTATACTTATTCAGTTCGAAAAAATCAGCTGGATCTGAAGTTGAATACTGTGGCAAAAAATACACTGTCGAAGAATTAAACGAAAATTCGTTTGAAGGTAAGGATATTAAAATTGCGCTATTTTCAGCAGGAGGATCTGTAAGTGAAAAATACGCACCAATCGCAGCAAAAGCAGGTGTCACAGTTATTGACAACAGCTCACATTTCAGAATGAATCCAGATGTTCCATTGGTAGTTCCAGAAATAAATCCGGAAGATATTAAAACGAATAAGGGAATAATTGCAAATCCTAACTGTTCTACAATTCAATCAGTTCTTCCATTAAAACCAATTCACGATAAGTACAAGATCAAAAGAGTGATTTATTCGACTTATCAATCAGTATCAGGATCTGGTGTGAAGGGGATTTCTGATTTGGAGGAAGGAACACAACTTGCATACAAATATCCAATCAGAAACAATTGTATTCCACAAATCGATGTTTTCATGGACAACGGATATACGAAGGAAGAAATGAAAATGATTGATGAAACTAAGAAAATTCTTCACGATGATATCCGCGTGACTGCTACGACCGTTCGAGTTCCTGTAAAAACTTCGCACAGCGTTTCAATTAACGTTGAAACTGAAAAACCATTCGAAATTGAAGATGTGAAGAAAATTATCGCAGATTATCCAGGAATGGATCTTCAAGATGATATCGAAAATGAAATCTATCCAATGGCTATCACATCAGCTGGTAAAAACGAGGTTTTTGTTGGAAGAATCAGACGCGATTTTACTGTGGATAACGGGCTTAATTTATGGTGTTGTGCTGATAATATCAGAAAAGGTGCTGCAACAAATGCCGTACAAATCGCACTAAAAGTTTTGGAGGGTTAATGTGAAAATCGCAATAATGGGGTTTGGAACTGTAGGATGCGGTGTAGAAGAAATTCTATACAAAAAAAGAAAATCCCTAATAAAAAATAACTTCGACATACAAATAGACAAAATTTTGATAAAAAATACAGATAAACAAAGATTTCCACACCAAAAAGACCTCGTATTTACTGATGATTTTGATGAGGTTTTAAATTCTGATGTGGACACAGTCATTGATGTTACATCGAGCCTTGAAGAAACTCACGAAAGAATTGTGGCGTTGATGAATGCTGGTAAAAATATAGTGACGGCAAACAAGGCTGTTGTTTCCAAATATTTTGAAGAGTTAAATGAGCTTGCTGTGAAAAACGATGTGTATTTTTCATACGAAGCTTCAGTTGCTGGTGCAATTCCTGTAATTCATCCTATCATGGAAGAAATATTTTTCAGCGACATGAATAAAATATATGGGATTTTGAATGGAACTTCCAATTATATTTTGTCCAAAATGGAAACTGAAGGATTATCTTACGATGAAGTTTTGAAAAAAGCACAAGATTTGGGATACGCTGAGGCTGATCCAACTGCGGATGTCGGTGGATTGGATGCTATGAGAAAAATCAGAATCGTCTCCTCGCTTATTTATAATTCTAAGATAAATGAAGAAGATATTTTTACATTTGGAATTTCAAATGTGACAAAAACTGATTTTGAATTTGCAAAAAACTTGGGATATTCCATCAGACTTCTCGCAAAATGCGCATTAGAAGCTAATAATATAAATATTTCGGTGATTCCTACATTTGTAGCTGATGATTTCTTTGCGAAAACATTCGAAGGAACAAATGCAATCAAAGTGTGGGGAGAAAACTTCAATTCATACGAATTTAAAGGACCAGGAGCGGGCAAACTTGAAACAGCCGATGCGATTATGAGAGATCTATTGAGAATTCTTGCAAAAAGAGAAATAAAAACTTTCTACGATGCGACAAATTCATTTGAAGTTGAAAATAATATTAAACACAAATTCTACATCAGAACAACTGAAGTTACAGATGGTTTGAAAAATATAATAGATAGGGAAAAAACATCAGGTGAAAATCATATGATAGTTACGAAAAAAGTTAGCTTGGATGAATTGACATCAGCAATCGAAAAATTTGACCAAGTATTCATATCGGAAATTGAGGAAGAAAAATGAGATATTTATCGACAAGAAATTCTAATTTAAAAGTTTCATCACGTGAAGCAATTCTCAAAGGAATATCAGAAGATGGCGGGCTTTACGTGCCAGAATCTTTTCCAAAATTTGATATACTAGATCACTTGGATCTTTCGTATACACAACTTTGTCACGCAATCCTATCTCTTTATCTGACAGATTTTGTTAGCGACGAATTACTAGAAATAATCGAAAAATCATACGCAAGCTTCGAGCAAGACATCTGCAAAGTAGCTTATCATAAAGATTATTATTTGGAGCTTTACCATGGAAGAACATCTGCATTCAAAGATTTCGCACTTTGTTTGCTTCCAAATCTTATGATTTATGCGAAAAAATCTTTGGGAATAAATGAAAAGACGTTGATATTGACGGCGACATCTGGAGATACAGGAAAAGCTGCTCTCGAAGGATTTTACAACACAGAAAATATCGACATCTTGGTTTTGTATCCGACAGAAGGAGTAAGCTGTATCCAAAAAGCACAAATGGATACGACATCATCGCTCAACTCAAAAGTAATATCGATTGATGGGAATTTTGATGATGCACAAACGGCGGCCAAGAAGATTTTTAACGACAAAGATATAAAAGAAGAATTGAAAAATCAAAATATTTGTTTGTCATCAGCAAACTCCATTAATATTGGAAGATTGTTGCCGCAAATCGTCTACTACTTCTACGCATACCAAGATTTGGTAAATAACAAAAAAATTTCTGCCGGAGACAAAATATCATTCTGTGTACCTACAGGAAATTTTGGAGATATCTTGGCTGGATACTACGCAAAAGAAATGGGGCTTCCAATTGAAAAACTCGTCATCGCATCCAATGACAACAACGTGTTGACAGATTTTTTCACGACTGGAACTTACGATGCAAACAGAGATTTGGTCAAGACAATCTCTCCTTCGATGGATATTTTGGTTTCATCAAATCTTGAAAGATTGATTTACCACAAATCATCAGATGAAATCGTAAAACAAAAGATGACAGAATTGAATGAGTCGAAAATTTTCACATTTGAAGGAGATTTCCATGAGTTTAAATGTGGATATGCAACTGAAAATGAAACGAGAAATACTATCAAGGAAGTTTTCGAAGACGAAGGGTATTTGATAGACACTCACACTGCGGTTGCAAAAAATATTACAGACAAACTTGGCCTCGATAAAACAGTTATATTGTCGACTGCAAGCCCGTACAAATTCTCTTCCACGGTTTTGAGTGCATTGGGAGAAAATATCTCGTCAGATGAATTTGAAAATATTGATCTTCTATACGAGAAAACTGGAGCGAAAATTCCTACTGAAATCAAAAAATTACATTCCAAGAAGATAATTCATAAAACAAAAATTACAAAAGATAAAATAGAAGATGAAGTATTAAAATTTGCAAAGCGAGGCAAGAGAATTTCCGTTCCCGCAACGTCTGCAAACATTGGCCCTGGGTTTGATGCACTTGGGGTTGCGCTGGATTTGGCAAACACATGTGAATTTAAGTTGACAGATGATGAAAATACATTTGAAAAAAATGTAGAATCTAATTTGATATATAAATCATACAAGTATACATTTGATTTTTACGGAGAAAAAATAGTTCCTGTGGAATTTGACCTCGATACTAATATTCCAATGTCACGAGGACTCGGATCGTCTGCAGCTTGTATCGTAATGGGAATAATGGCGGCATTTTCAGTCATGGGAAAAAATCCTGACGAAAAAGAAATATTGAAAATAGCAACTCAAATCGAAGGCCATCCCGACAACGTCGCACCAGCGATTTTCGCAGATGCAGTTGCGTCAATATTAAAAGACGATGAAGTTTTTGTGGAAAAATTTGAAATATCAGACAAATTTAAATTCCTAGCGATAATTTCAGATTTTGAGCTTTCAACACAAAAAGCAAGAGAAGTACTGCCGGAAAATTATACAAAAAACGATGCGGTGTTCAATATTTCGAGAGTTTCGATGCTAGTATTGTCATTAATTTCTGGAAATGAGGATAATCTGAAAATCGCACTTGAAGATAAAATTCACGAGCCTTACAGATTACAACTAATTCCTGAAATAGAGAAAATCGACGAAATTATCGAAAACTCTGATGCAATCGGACATTATTTGAGTGGAGCAGGCTCAACGATTATGATAATTTTAAAATCAGATGACACTACATCAGAATCAGAAATTAGAAATAAACTGAACAAATTATCCAATTCTTATGAAGTTATGCAGCTTGATATCGACAAAAAAGGCGCGTTTATAATTTAAAAATTTTAAGAATACAAAATGAAATATTTTTAATACCAGAGATTTATTTCTCTGGTATTTTTATTTGAAAATAATCAATATAATATATTGAAATTAAACACGATTGAGAATATACTTGTGATGTGAGGAGGGAGATATGGAAAAATTTTGGTCATACGATGTAGATGAAGTACTTAAAACTATAGAAACTTCGAAAAATGGTCTGTCAACTGAACAGGCAAATGAAAGAATAGAAAAATTGGGGCAAAATTTATTCGAAGAGAAAAAATCATCCTCGAAATTAATGGTTTTTATCAATCAATTCAAAAATCCAATAACAATGATATTGATTTTTGCGGCGATTTTGTCGATATTTTTGAAAGATTACTCTGATGGGATTATCATTCTAATAATTATCATGATATCTGCAATATTGAGCTACAATCACGAAAGTAAAGCGAATGATGCAGTAAAAAAACTTTTGTCAACAGTAAGTGTCACATCAGCAGTGCTAAGAGATGGAAAATTTCAAGAATTGGATAATTCTAAGCTAACGATTGGAGATATCATATCTGTCAAGACAGGAGACATGATTCCTGCAGATTGTTTGCTTATTGAAGAAAATTCGCTCTCCATGGATGAATCCAGCTTAACAGGAGAGACTTTCCCTGTTGAAAAAAATGAGGAGAAATTAGAAGAAAAAACAGCACTTTCACAAAGGAAAAATTCGTTGTGGATGGGAACACATGTAATTAGTGGATCGGGAAAAGCTGTAATTGTGAATTTGGCAAAAGATTCAGAATTTGGAAAAATTACGGAGTCTTTGGATGAAACAGAAACCGACACAGATTTTGAAAGAGGTATCAAAGATTTTGGTAATTTGATTCTTCAAGTTACAACAATTTTAATCGGCTTGATATTTTTGTTCAACATTATTCTCAACAAGCCTTTCTTGGAATCATTTATGTTTGCATTGGCATTGTCTGTAGGATTGACACCACAAATGCTACCAGCTATTATCAGCGTAAACTTATCACAAGGTGCAAAAAGAATGTCAGCGCAAGGAGTTATTGTAAAAAAATTAAACTCCATAGAAAACTTCGGCTCGATGACAGTAATGTGCTCAGATAAAACAGGAACCATAACAAAAGGCCAAGTCAAACTTGAATCTGCGATGGATAATACTGGAAAGAAATCTGAAACATTAGTCAAACTAGCAGCCATCAATTCATATTTTCAAGAAGGATACACGAATCCGATTGATCAAGCGATTTTAGATGAAAATAAGAATGATTTTACAAAATACGAGAAACTTTTCGAAATTCCATATTCTTTTGAAAACAAATTATTGAGCGTAATTGTAAACACAAATAATGATTTGTCAGATGAAAACATCATGATTACAAAAGGAGCATTGACCAGTGTAATCAATGTTTGTTCAACATATCAAGATGATAGTGGAAATTCGGGAAATATCGAAGAAATCAAATCTGAAATAATGGATTTGTTCGAGAAGTATTCGAGCCAAGGATACAGAATTTTGGGATTAGCGTATAATCACATCGATCAGACAACAGATGCAAGCAAGCAGAAAGCTGAAGATATGATATTTAGAGGACTTCTATTATTCATCGATCCATTAAAAGACGATATAAAAGATGTGATTGAGCAAATGAACTCATTGGGAGTTTCATTAAAAATGATAACGGGAGATAATCATTTGATAGCCAAAAATATTGGAAGCAAAGTGGGATTAAATCCCGATAAAATTCTACTCGGCGAAGATTTGAACTCGTATTCATTGAGTCAATTGAACAAAAAAATCATGGACATAGATATTTTTGCAGAAATCAGTCCGAACCAAAAAGAAAAAATAATTTTAGCATATAAACAAGCTGGAGAAATCGTAGGATATATGGGAGACGGGATAAATGATGCACCCGCGATAAAACAAGCAGACGTCGGAATATCTGTCGATACAGCAGCAGACACAGCAAAAGATGCGGCATCAATTGTTTTATTGGAAAACAGCTTGAAAGTTTTGGTATCGGGAATAAAAGAAGGTAGAAGAACATTCATCAACACCTTGAAATACATATTTGTAGCCACAAGCGCAAATTTTGGAAATATGTTTTCAATGGCTGGAGCGAGCTTGTTCTTGAAATTCTTACCATTATTACCAAAACAAATTCTACTAACAAATCTATTTACAGATTTTCCATCGCTACAAATCGCATCAGACTCTGTAGATGAAGATTGGTTGCAAAGCCCTGTAACATGGGATATGAAATTTATAAAAAGATTCATGATAATATTTGGAATAACATCGTCAGTGTTTGACTATATAACATTTGTTGTATTGTTATTATTGTTCAAAGCCAATGAACAATTCTTCCAAACAGGATGGATGTTGGAATCAGTAATCTCAGCCATGGTAGTAATGCTAATAGTCAGAACAAAAAGGCCGGTAATTAAAAGCAAGCCTAGCAAAAAACTTATGGTCGCAATAATTTTGGTTGCGGTTTTCTTGATTGCGATAATTTACAGTCCAATAAACACATACCTTGGATTGATAGCATTGCCAGTTCAAGCATTATTATCAATGTTAGCAATATCTTTGATTTACGCATTGACAGCAGAAATATTAAAAAAACAATTCTACAAACACAATTCTTTCTCAAGAAAATAAAAGTTAATGAGATAAGAGTTTTTTGGTAATAAATTGTTACAAAAAAATTTAACGGCAAAGGATAAGTTTGGTGCTTATCCTTTTGTTGTAAAAATTTAAATCAAAATTGTAGTACAATGTAAATGATAGGTATTATAATTGTGAAAATTGTAGGGTTTTGCGATGTTAATTTTAGTTTCTTGTGGCAACGGAAGGAATTATTGTATCATTGTGGCATAGAAAGAAGGGATGAAAATGTTGAATGAAAATATTAAATCACTAAGAAAACAAAATGGATTGTCACAAGAACAATTAGCAAATGAAATGCACGTTGTCAGACAGACAGTTTCAAAATGGGAGAGAGGATTGTCCGTTCCTGATTCGGATTCTTTGATAAAGTTATCGGAAATATTACAAACATCTGTAAGCGTACTATTAGGTGAAAATGTAGAAGAAACAGAACAATCAGAATTAGATAAAATATCGGAGAAACTCGAAGAAATTAATATGCAATTTTTCGAAAACAAACAAAAGAAAATCAAGGTTTACAGAAATATATTTATCGTAATTGATGCATTAATTGTGGTAGTATTCTTAGCCTTGCTTTTTATGAAAAGCAGCTATTTGCAATGGGACACGACAGATTCCAACACAGCAGTAATGAAATTTATATTGCAAAGTTTCGAATGGGGATTTGTCAGAATCGCACCACTACTTCTTGTGATTTGCACAATTTGTGCTTATGTTTTTAATAAGAAATTAAAATCGATGGTAGTGTGATATAATAAAATATTTTGTGAACAAACAGAGACCAAGTAGAGATGCTTGGTTTTTTTACTTATTTTGTTTTTAAAATTTATATTCTAAAAATGGATAACTTTTCTTCCAAAAAGGGTATATATACTACTATGAAAGGGGAATTATTAATGAATTATGAAAAATTATTTTCTTTGATTGATTCAAAGAAGGACGATATGTTTAATGACAGAAGATGGCTTCACGAACATCCAGAGCTATCTTATGAAGAAAAGGAAACTAGCGAGTATATTTACAAGCACTACGAAAACAATAAAAATGTTAAGGTTGAAAAAAATATTGGAGGATATGGAGTAAAGGTTACGATTGATTCTGGTAAACCAGGAAAGACTGTAGCTTTGAGAGCAGACTTTGATGCGCTTCCAATTACAGAAGATACTGGTCTTGACTACGCTTCTAAAAACAAGGGCGTAATGCATGCTTGTGGTCACGATGCACACACTGCATACATGATGACATTGGCAGATTGTTTAGTTGAAATGAAAGACGATTTTTCTGGTAAAATTGTAATCATTCACCAACCAGCAGAAGAAATGCCACCAGGAGGATCAAGTTTTATGATTAAAGATGGCGTTTTGGATGGAGTTGATAATATATTTGGCTGTCACGTTATGAGTCAATTGGATTTTGGAAAAGTTTATTACCACAAGGGTCCTACACAACAAGCTCGTGCAAAATTCGTTGCCACTGTAAAAGGTACTGGTGGACACGGCGCTGCTCCTCACGAAGCAAATGATGCTATTGTTATTGCAAGTAATTTGGTTATGAGTCTTCAAACAATTGTTTCTAGAAGATTAAACCCAATGACACCAGGCGTTGTAACTATTGGTTCATTTGATGGTAAAGGTCAATTTAATATCATCAAAGACTCTGTAACTCTTGAAGGAGATGTTAGATGCATGTCCGATGATGCAAGAGTGCTTATAGAAAAAGAAGTTAGAAATATTTGTGAAGGATTGGCAAAGGCATATAGTTGTGAAATCGAATTGGATTACAAGAATGATTATCCAGTTTTGATGAATGACGATGAAATGACACAACTTGTAGTTGATGCTGTAAAAGAAGCCAAAATTCCTGAAGTTGTTGGAGTTGAAGATTGCGGCCCACAAGCACAATCAGAAGACTTTTCATATTATTCACAAAAAATTCCAGCAAGTTTCTTCTACATTGGTGCGAAACCAGATGGCAAAGCATATCCACATCACCATCCAAAATTCACAATCAATGAAGATTCAATGATTATCGCAGCAAAAGCTATGGGAGCTGTTGCATTGAAATATTTAAACGAAAAATAAACGGGGGATTTTAAAATGAAAATAATTAAAAAAATTCCTGGTGGAACATTATTAGTGCCGATGATGATATCGGCATTGATTAATACATTTTTTCCAAATCTTTTCAAAATCGGTGGAGTAACAGAATCGTTCTTCGGCCCATCGAGTTTGGGATTTATATTGGGAGCTACGATATTTATATCAGGTTGTACAGTAAAATTAAGCACAATTAAAAGCGTAGTTAAAATTTACGGGCTGTTAATAATCGTAAGAACAGCAGTAGCCGCATTATTTACAATATTGTTTTTCAAATTTTTCGGAATGAAAGGAATCTTGGGAATAAGTTTGATAGGATTTATTTGTACAATCACATCATTAAATCCTTCGCTTTTCTTGGCAATAATGGAAGATTGTGGAGATGAAGTTGACATGTCAGCATTCGGATTCATATCGCTATTTGCAACTCCTGCCATAGCGATGCTTATTTTCGGAATTTCCCAACCAACAAATGTAGATTACATGTCAATAGTTTCGTTGATAATTCCATTAGTATTGGGAGTTGCAATAGGAAATCTTGACAAAGATTTGGGCAAATTCATATCAACAGGAATGCCATTTATGATATTCGCACTTGGTTGGTCAGTTGGTAACAGCATCAATCTATTCGAAGCTGTCAAAGCAGGATTCTCGGGAGTAATAATGGCAGTAATTTATTACATCTTGATATTCTTACCAATGCTATTTGTAGAAAGAAAAGTTTTGAAGAGAGACGGAGTATCCGCTGGTGGATTGTCAACAATTGCAGGATTGTCAGCAAGTATTCCAATGATAATGGCAGCAAATGATCCTTCATTAACAGTTTATGCACCAAGAGCAGCAGCCATTGTAACATTCGGCGTAATAATTTCATCATTCGTTTCGCCATTCTTATGCAATAAATTGTACACTGGTGAAAAAAAGAAAAAATAAATAAAATTTAAGCCAATACATTTTGAAAATGTATTGGTTTTTTCTTGAGAAAAATTAGCGATAAAATATAAAATAGTCAAATTAGTATGTGATATAATTAAGTTGAAATATTACGTAAAAATTTAAAATAAGAATTTCATAAAATAGATTAATGGGAGAGATGAAAATGTCAGTAGTATCAAATGAGAATAACGAATCAGCACAAAGAGCGGAACTTCACAGAAAAATTTGGGCGTCTCCTTTGAATGCTACAAACTAATGACAGCGACAGAAGAAAAATGGTTGCGCGAAAAATTCGGCAAAGAATACATCGAATACTGTAGAAAAAGTAAATAGAATCCTTCCGTGGATAAGGAAAAAAATAAAAAGCAAATAAAAAAGCGGTGGCTGAACCACCGCTTTTTGCTTGGAAAATTATTAAATGTAGATTGAGAAGTCGCCAAAATTATCGACAACTTGGATTTTTACATCAGGGAAATGTTCAACGAATTTCACCTTAATCGTATCCTTTATAAAAGACCTGCTCTTTAAAACTTGCACCTTGAAGTCAGGGAAATTTTTAACGATTTGGACGGAAATATCCTCGCCAAACTTTACCTCTTTGAAGACAACATTCTTGCCCTTGAGAGTTTGAAAATAGGATTTGTTTAATTTGCTCATAATAGCTCCTTTCAGAATAAAAATTTATTTTATTATCAGCTTGTTTATACAAATTAAAAATAAGACAAGATTAATCTAAAATTATATGAATAAAAGTTTCAACTTCTTTTGTAATTTTTTTAATTAGATCGTTAAGTTCATCGTTATTCATTAGGATATAGACAATGTCAGGGTCCATGTTCATAAAGTTAAAATATTTTTCGTTGACCTTAAGATATTTCCAAGTAAACCACCCAGTTGATGATTTATAATCATAGGACTCAAGTTTCTTTTTAAGTTCAATAGCTGATTTTAATTTATCCTTATTTACTCCTGGTGCTTGAAAAGTGAGACCATAAAACAAGGAATCGTATTTATTATACTCAATCTTAAAGCACAAATCGCCCAGGTCATCCTTATTGTATAAGTAATACATAACTCCATAACATGAGGAATTTCTCATGTTGTTGTAGTAATTTTTTATAATTGTTTTTGAGTACCAAGGATTAAGAGAACCCAAATCTTCGTCTCGGTCGGTTTTTCTATAATTTAGGTCGGGGAAATTTTTAAACATTTCATCTAGTGATTCTTCAAGTTTGGTCCAAAACCTCATTTGTAGGTCTGTCTTGGCATCGATGATAGCAGGCTGTATGCTGTTTGCCATATTAAAATTTTCAGGAGATTCCAATAAAAAGTTCATAACATCCATAGTATAATCTACATCCTTTCCAGTTATTTTTTCTAACAAGTCTGCATACTGAATAAGCACTTCCTTAAGGGCTGGCTCTCGGGCAGAAATTTTAATACAATTTTCAATCCAGGTTAAAATTTCATCGTCATAGGAAATCAAATTTATCTGGTCTAAGTTGCTTGCACTATCTTCAGATGGAGCATTGCCAAGAAGAGTCAAGTAAAAAACTTTTTTGATATCGGCCTGGCGATTGTTAGCGAATTCTATATACCTGTCCATTTGCTCATATTGGTCACGAGCAAAAATTTTGTTTTCAATAATGATTACATAATTTTTATCCTTGATCTTGCAAGAAATAAATAAGTCCAATCGTCCATTTGAAAAAGATTTTTCTCTCTCAACATCTATAATTTTAAGATCACTGGGATTTATATTATCAGATGATATTATGCCTGTGATCTTTAAAAAGCTCAGCATAAATTCTTTTTTAAACTTGCAATCGTTTAAAATCGAATAAATAAGTTTGGAGTGGAGGTTAACCTCATCATAGGGATTTAAAAGTTGGAAAAAAATATTAAAATCCGACTTCATCTCATCCAAAAGCTTGTATTTGTTGTAGATTAATTTTAGCTCGTAAAAAAATTTTTTCATAAAAACCTCTTAAAAAATATTTAGAACTGGATTTCAGTTGTGTTATAATCAAATAAATCATGTTAGTATAATTATAGTCTTTAATTTAGGAAAAGACAAAGGATTCTTTTAATAAACCTTTTTGCATAATGTATTAAAATGGTTTGTAATAGCATATTTAGTAAAGTTATGTGGTTGAATTAAGGGAAGTCTTATACATAAGAAAAAAATAAAGACGGAGGTATACAATGATCAAGACACAAGAGCTCTACCAAAAACTTTGGCGCCCTAGTCAAGGAAATAAAAATAAAAGATTTCACTAGAAAATTTGCAACAAGGCTTTCGTGACCTGGAACAATCAGACCCAGCCTACGAAAACTTATTCGAAGACATATACCTTTATTCAAAAAAAATTAGGCCAGCCCCCCAAAGGCAAAATGAAATAATTTCCAAAATAATGCTGACCCTGGCACACTTAACTTTGCAAAAACAAATGGAGACGTCATAGGAGATGCATACGAATACTTGATATCCAATTATGCAAGTAATGCAGGAAAATCAGGGGGAGAATTCTTCACTCCACAAACAGTGTCCAAATTATTGGCAAAGCTTGTAATGGACGGCAAAACAAGCATTAAAAAGGTATATGATCTGACATGTGAGGAACGTGTCATAATAGTGATGGGTGCAGTTTGTGCTAATAAATCAACGGTTTCAGGAACTTTAACTAAATATATTTCGTACATTGCTTAGAGTAATTAGGGTCTAATTGCTGTGAGCAGTGCATGAGAGGTAAGGACATTATCTCTTGAATAGTTGATAATTATCTAATACAATCATATTTAAGGTGATAGTTAGTTACGCATCAGTATAATTATGTTCTAGTTGAATATCTTAGTAGAGCAAAGGGTAAAATTTAATTAGATAAATAGTAAGTAAATTATATGGAGTAACTTACTTTTTTAGGAGGAAGTGACAATTTGAAATACAAGCAAATATTTAACTCTGGAGTTACTTTTCAACAATTTTACGATACTGCTCAGGATAGATATAAGAATTATGCTAATAATGCGATAAGAAATTATTTAAATTTAGAGAGATATTTAGAAAAGGTTAGTAGTATAACAAGCAAATTTAATATACTTGCGATTGGAGAAAACTGGTGTATTGATTCTATAATTAATATTCCTGTAGTTCATTGGTTAGAAAAAAATAATGAAAATATAAAACTTAAAGTAATAGATACAGATAGTTACAGTAAGTTTATGCCTAATGAAAAAGTTATTACACCAACATTTATTATTATGAATCAAGAATATCAGGAGATAGGGAAATGGGTTCAATATCCTAAAAGAATAATAGATGTGGTTGAATCTAAGGACCAAGTTCGAGTTATAGTAGAGAAAAGGAGATACCGACAGGGAGAATATATTGTAGATACATTGAAAGAGGTATTAGATATCTTGATTAACTATAGAAATAATATTTATTTAGGAAGGAGGAAATAAAGTGAGTCAAGAAAATAAGATAAATCAATCTTGCTGAGATTCAATACAAAAAACCACTGGTACAGTGAAAGAAAAAGAAAATTGCCCCAAATGTTACGAAATAGGAGAAAAGGTTAAGAATATAACTGTAAAGCATATGGTATCAGAAAACCTTAGGGGAAAGGTTGTAGATGAAGAAACTTACTATTTATGTATGAATGAAGATTGTGATGTCGTGTATTATAACTTAAACAATGAAAGAGTTTTTTATAAGGAAGAAGTAAAAGTTCCTATATGGTTTAAAAAGAATGCAAATCCCAAATATATATGCTATTGCAACCAAGTTACAGAGCAACAAATTATAAATGCTGTTTTAGATGATGGTGCAAAGAATATTAAAGATATTATTAGACTTACAGGGGCAATGAAAAATGGAAAGTGCGAAATTAAGAATCCTTTGGGTAAATGCTGTGGTCCTCTTATTCAAGAAACCATCAATAAAGCATTAAATAGCAAAGAATAGTTTGTGACACATAATTTATAAAGTACGTCACAACAGTAATAAAATTAAAAATAATAAAAAACTATAGAATTAAAACTTTTGGAAATATTGTGTGTTTCAGAGATTTGGAAAAGGCTACTGAAGATGCTATTAAAACATTTGGCGATGAAAATAGCGTGAATATTATTCTTGAAAAAAGCTACGAAGAATATATGGAAGGTTTTACAGATGAGGAAACTGGCAAAGTAACCAGAGGATACAAGGATATTTGTAATGAAATTGTTGCAAAATTCCCAGACACAACTGAGATTTTCTTGGAGGCTGATAAGAAGGAATTCGTACAACTTTTTGGTGAATTGTTGAAATCGGAAAATATTCTGAAAAATTTCGATGAGTTTGAAAGTTTCGACAAAATTATTTCCGACAGATTAATGCAAGACATGAAGAGTGTGTATGTTGATATTAGAGAAAATATCGTGAATTCAAGATGTTCAGGAGATTCTGAAGAACAACAGGTTGATTTCTCGGATGTAGAATTTCAAATTGATTTGTTGAAGACTGATGAGATAAACTTGGATTATATTTTGGCTTTGATTTTGGAAAAATCCAAAGAACATGAGGATGTTGAAAACTTAAAAGCAGAAGTTCGTAGAGTTATAAGATCCAGTTTGGGAACGAGAGCTAAGGAAGATTTGGTGATGGATTTTATTAACAAGACAAGATTATCAGAATTGAAAGATAATGATGATATATTGGAAACTTTCTATTCATTCGCAAGAAAAGAAAAAGAAAAGAAGGTTGAATCTCTTATCGAAGATGAAAAATTGAAAGAAGGAGCATATCATTTTATCAACAAATCAATAGCGAAAGGTTTCGTGGATTACGCTGGTACTGGATTGGATAAAATTTTGCCACCAACATCTCGTAGGCACGGTGCAAGAGAAAAGAAAAAACAAAATATTCTCGAAAAAATAGAAAAAATCGTAGAAGTTTTTGTAGGAATATAATTTAATTGGGGAAGCTTTTTTAAGCTTTCCTTTTTCTTTTGAAAATATTAGAAATGTTGTAGGATTTTGTTGTTGAAGTGAAAGGTCAAAGATGGTATAATTTAAGAAAGATAAATTTTTTTTATTCAATTAGTCAGAGAAAGTCAAAAGAGGTGATAGTATGGCAGGGCTTAGTAACAGCATTGAAGCTTTTTTGAAGGAATTGTTGAGTAATACTGACGATGATTTCATTGAAATAGGCAGAAATGATCTTGCCAATCAATTTAATTGCGCTCCATCGCAAATTAATTACGTTCTGACTACTAGATTTACTCCTTACAAGGGTTATTATATTGAAAGTAGACGCGGTGGAAGTGGATATGTTAAAATAATAAAATTAACAATTAAAGACAGTAATCCGATTAAGGAGATTGTCGAAAATGTTATTGGAGATAGAATTACGAAGGATAAGTCGAACAATATTATTAATATGCTTTTGGATGAGGATTTGATAACTGAAAGGGAAGCTTTGGTTATGGTTCATGCTTTGGAGGATAATACTTTGTCGAAGGTGGATTTTAATGATAGGAATATTCTGAGGGCTGATTTGTTGAAGAATATGTTGTTGGCTTTTATGAGATAGAGGTGATTATATGAATTGCGATAATTGTGGCAAACCGGCTTTTATTCAAGTAAAGATCGTGGGACCTTTTGGTGCTCGTGATGTGAATTTGTGTCATGATTGCTATGAAGAATATATGAATAATTTGAAGAATGAGATTATTTCGAATTCAGATTTCAAGTTTGATTCTGATAAACAATTGAATGATAATAATGAGCTTTTTGAAGAAATCGCAAAACAAATTTCTGATGTGGTGGAACATTTGCCATTTGAAAAGGTACAACAATCTTCAAATAAAAAAGACGAGGATAAAAGTGTGTGTCCAGTGTGCAATATGCCGTTTGATGAATTGAAGAATTATTCGTCGATTGGTTGCAAATATTGTTACGATCATTTCAGAGATTTCATCATGGATAAGAGAAATTCAAAGAGTTATTCGAAATATTACAGGGGCAAATTCCCTAAGAATTTTGAAAAGGCAAAGGAAATTTTGGAGAAGTTGGATAGTTTATCAGATGAGCTTTTCATAGCAATGGATAAAGAGGAGTTTGAAAAGTGTCACGATATTCAAATGAAGATTGACGATTTGGAATTGAAATTACAAGAGTATAGGGAAAAATGTTATGAATAATTCAAGTGTTGTAATGAAATCTGATGTGTCGTTGAGAAGGAATTTGTCGGACTATAATTTTATGTTGGTTATAGATACGGATTCTTGTGATGATATGAAATCAGATATTAAAAAAGAATTGAATAATTTGGGATATTTGAAGGAGTCTAGCGTTTATTCTTTTAAGGATACTAAAAGCACGAACAGAGATTATCTGAGAAAACAAGGATACATTTCCAGTGCTTATTATGAGGATGTGTCTCCTGAAGTTATTATAAATAGCGATGAAAAATGCGTGTTTACGTTGGCAGACAATGACCACATTTGTATTACTGCTTACGATTTTGGGAAAAATTTGAGAGATATTTACGAAAAATGTTTGAATATCGAAGAAAAATTGAATGATAAATTGAATTTTGCTTTCGATATTGATTTTGGATATTTGTCAGATGATTTCTACGATTCAGGTTGTATGATGAATGTGAGCGTGTGTATGAATTTGAAGGCTTTGGAGTATTTCAAAAAGATTGACGATATTCAAGATGTTGCAAGATACAGAGGATATATGTTTGAGAGAGCTTTTAATTCCAATACGAAAAGTTCGATTTATAGGTTGACTACTAATGGTCATTTGACAGATCCTGAATATATTATTAATGATATGACGCTGTTGATTGATTCGATTTCCAGAAAGGAAATGGAAAACAGACGCATTTTATTCGAAAATAATCCTGAGTTTAAGGATGACCTTTTGAGGAGCGTATCGATGCTCAAATATTCAAGGGTTTTAGATGAAATTGAAGGGATGAACAAGATTGGAGATTTACTGATAGCTATGGATTTTGGTATGGTTGATGGTTTTGATGTAGATGAAATTCTTGACTTGTACGATAAGACGAATAAGTTGAAGCTTGAAAAATTTCGCGAAAACAATAATTTGAATCAAAACATTGGCGTTTTGAGAAGCGAAATTATCAAGGATACTTTGGAAAGACAGGTGAAAAATTGAGAAAATCAGATATTTATAATTTGAGAACAGAAGCTGTGTATGAGGCGATTAGTTTGAAGCATGCTGATCTTGGAGTGGAGCATGTTTTACTTGCGATGTTCAAGTTTGACTTCAAGGCGTCTCAATATTTGAAAAAACACGGTGGAAATTACGAAAAAATTAGAAATTTAATTATAGATGAGTTGGGTTATGGAGATAGCGATGAGACTAACCAAAGAATTAGCCCGAAACTTGAGGAGATAATCACTCAAGCTGTACAATTGTCCAACACTTATGGCGAAAGGACGATTACTCCGGAACATATTATGGCAGCTTTATGCTTGGATAGTTCGAACTACGCTAATCATTTGATGAAGAGAACAGGCGTGGATATTATGAAATTGACAGCGGAACTTCGTAAATATTTCTTCATGAAGATGAAGAGAGAACGAGGAGATGTCAACGACAATTCAGCTAATTCTTCCAAGCCAAATGAGATTGAAAAGTACACTAAGAATTTGAATGAAATGGCGAAAGAAGGAAAGATTGATCCATGTATCGGTCGTGAGGAAGAAATCGAAAGAATTATTCAAGTACTTCTTAGACGTAAGAAAAATAATCCTGTGTTGATTGGAAATCCTGGTGTCGGAAAGACTGCTATCGTGGAAGGCTTAGCTGTCAAGATTGTCAAGGGAGATGTGAATGATATTTTCAAGGACAAGGAGATTTTGTCATTGGATTTGGCGGCGTTGTTGGCAGGGACAAAATACAGAGGAGATTTTGAAGAAAGAATTAAAAAAGTTATCGATACTTTGTCAAATTCCGAAAACAAAATTTTATTTATAGATGAACTTCATTCGTTGATGGGCGCAGGTGGTGCAGAGGGTGCGCTGGATGCATCAAATATTTTGAAACCATCATTGGCGAGAGGCGATTTGCAAATAATCGGAGCTACAACTATCAATGAATACAGAAAAACTATCGAAAAGGACCAAGCTTTTGAAAGAAGACTTCAAACTATTATGGTAGATGAGCCTTCTGTTTCGGATTCTATTCAAGTTATTGAAGGATTGAAGGACAAATACGAATCACATCACCACGTTCTAATCAGTGATGAAGCAATCAAAGCGAGTGTTGAATTATCGCACAGATATTTGAATGATAGATATTTGCCAGATAAGGCGATAGATTTGATAGATGAAGCTCAATCGATGGTTAGAGTAAAAAACTTCACTGGTGGCAAAAATTATGCGAAAATTCTAGAAGAATTAGAAGAAGAAAAGCAAGAAGCTATTCAAAATTCCGACTTTTTGCTTGCAGCAGAAAAAAGAGATGCCATCAAGGAAGTAGAAGCAGAAATGGAAGAAGAAGACCAAGACGAAAACAAATTGGAAATTGGATTCGATGAAATAGCGAATATTGTGTCACGCTGGGCGAAGGTTCCGGTGTCCAAGCTAACAGAATCAGAATCACAAAAATATTTGTTCTTGGCTGACAATTTGAAAAAAGTTGTCATCGGTCAAGACAAGGCTATCGATTCTATTTCTAATGCAATTAAAAGAGCGCGTGTCGGACTCAAAAATCCGAACAAACCAATCGGTTCATTTGTATTTGTTGGACCAACTGGTGTCGGTAAAACATACTTGGCGAAGAAACTTGCCAAAGAATTGTTCAATGATGAAAATGCGATGATTAGAATCGACATGACAGAATATATGGAAAAACATTCCGTTTCCAAATTGATAGGATCTCCTCCAGGATATGTTGGCCACGATGATGGCGGACAATTAACTGATATGGTGCGTACGAAACCATATTCTGTAATATTGTTTGACGAAATCGAAAAAGCCCATCCAGATGTTTTCAACACACTTTTACAAGTTTTGGATGACGGTAGACTTACAGATTCCAAAGGACGCGTGGTTAATTTCAAAGATACTGTAATCATAATGACCTCAAACATTGGCGCAAGTGAACTTGAAAGCAAAAATGTAATTGGTTTTAATACTGCAGAAGATGTTGAGGTTGATGAATACAACAGAAACAAAGAAACTATAAACAATGCAATGAAGTCAATGTTCAAGCCAGAATTTATGAATAGATTAGACGATGTGATCGTGTTTAGCAATTTGAACAAGGAAAATGTAAAAGAAATTGCAGGACTTATGATGGATGAATTGGTCGATAGAATGGCGAAGAATGATTTGATAATTTCTTACGACGAAAAAATCTTGGATTATCTTGTGGACAAGGGATACGACAAGAAATTTGGAGCAAGACCTCTTGAAAGACTCATCAGGACAGATATTGAAAACGAACTTGCAGACAAGATTTTGAACGGAGATATCGACAATAACAGAAAAACGACTATAACTGTGGTTAACGACAAGGTTAGCTTCAGAAGATATGTAAGACGCAAAAAGACTGTGAAACAATAATATGAAAAAGAAAACAAAATACGTGTGCAAAAATTGTGGCTATGAACAGGCCATGTGGATAGGAAAATGCCCCAGTTGTAACAGCTGGGGTTCTATGCAAGAACAAGAAATCGTAGATGAAAAATCAAATACTACAACAACAAGTTCGACTAAGTCTTCAAAAGCAGTTAAATTAGTCGATGTAAAGATAGATTCGTCGGAAAGAATTCAATCGTCGATTACTGAATTAAACAGAGTTTTTGGCGGAGGACTTGTGCGTGATTCCGTGTCAATTCTAACTGCAAGACCAGGAGCAGGGAAATCGACTTTGCTGTTGGAACTTGCAAATGATTTGGCTTCTAAAAACATAAAAGTTCTCTACATTTCTGGAGAAGAATCCACATCTCAAATCAAACAAAGAGCGATGAGAACTATGGAGAAAATCCCGGAAAATATTTGGTTGATTTCAACAACTAGTATGGACAATGCGTTGGATTCAATCGATAAAATAAAACCAGATGTGATTTTCTTGGATAGTATTCAAACATTCCAACTTCGTGAATACACATCACGCCCAGGATCTCCTGTGCAAACTGATGAATGTGCGAATAAAATCGTAGAAATCTGCAAAAATCCCGAAAAGCCAACTCTAGCGATTATGGTTGGTCACATGACAAAATCAGACGAAATGGCAGGGCTTAGAACGCTTGAACATTTGGTGGATACTGTGCTTTATTTGGAAGGTGAAAGTGACGATCCTTTGAGATTGTTGACAACTACGAAAAATAGATTCGGTCGAACTGGTGAGATTGGACTGTTTAATATGCAAGAAGATGGAATAAAAGAAATCACCGATGCGTCTGATTATTTCGTCACGAAAAGAAAAAAAGATGTAAATGGTGCAGCACTTTCTGTAATAAAAGAAGGTTCACGAATTTTGGTTGTGGAAGTGGAAGCATTGGTGTCCAAATCATTCACACCGTATCCGCAAAGAATAGGTGACAGTCTTCGCAAAGACCAATTAAACACTTTGATTTCTATCTTGGAAGAACGCGCTGGAATGAATATGTACGACAAAAATGTCATCATCAAAACCACAGGTGGAATCAAAATTCAAGAACAGTCTGTGAATTTGTCCATAATAATGGCGATTGCATCATCACTTATGAACAAACCAATTCCATCAGATGTAGTGTTCATCGGAGAAGTTGGATTGACAGGAGAAATCAAAAGAGTCCCACAAATAGAAACCAGATTAAAAGAAATCGAAAGATTGGGATACAAAAAAGTTTATATCTCACAAAACACGAAACTAACACAAAAATACGATCTCGAAATCAAACAATTTGATAGCATAAGATCGGTAATATCAGATATATTTTAAAAGGCACTCAAAAATTGAGCGCCTTTTTCTAATTCTTTCCTAATAGTAATTTGTTGTTATCAATGTAGGCTTTTATTGCCGACAAATCATTTTTCTCATATAAATCCAATAGATATTGTCTGTGGATTTTGGATTCTTCCTTACCATCCTTGTAAATTGGATAATCTTCGTTTTCTTTCATGGACTGCATAGCCTTTTTCAAATCATCATCAGAACCAATGCCGTATCTTTCAGAATACGAATTGTAAGTATTCATTGATTGATTTTTGCACATTGTGAATGAAAACATCATCACTGTACATAATAAAATCACAAGCAATTTGTTACGTTTCATAAAAGCCTCCTAATTATTTATTTAATTATATTATAAAACGTTTTCTAAAAAAAACAACTCTTATATACAAAAAAAGAGTGGACTATGTCCACTCTCAAAATTATAATTCTTTTTCTATTTCGTCTAATATTTCCAATAATTGTGGAAGGATTTCTTCAAGAACTCCATCGTTCATTGGGTTTTTGATATTACCAGATTTCATTATTCCAAAGAATGATTGGCTTCCACCAACTTTACAGATTTCAAGGTAATCTTTGAATGCTTCTTCGCGGTTCTTTCTTGATTTCAATAAGAATTGGAATGCGCAAACTTGCGCCAATGTGTAATCAATGTAATAGAATGGGTTGTTGAAGATGTGACCTTGTCTGTACCACCAAGTTCCTTTTTCCAAGAATTCATCATCATAATCCAAGTTTGGACGATACATTAATTCTATTTCGTGGTATTTTGCTTTTCTTTCTTCCGCTGTTGCATCTGGATTTTCGTATACGAAGTGTTGGAAATGGTCGATAGTTACTCCGTAAGGAATGAAACTAATAGCTCCGTCTAAATGAGAGAATTTGAATTTGTTAGTTTCTTCTTCGAAGAACAATTCCATCCATGGCCATGTCAAAAATTCCATACTCATTGAGTGGATTTCACATGCTTCAAATGTTGGCCAGATGTATTCGAAAATTCTTCCGTCCATTGAAGTGTATGCTTGGAATGCGTGGCCAGCTTCGTGAGTCATTACTTCGACATCGTGAGTAGTTCCGTTGAAGTTTGCGAAGATGAATGGAGATTCATAATCTTCAATTGTAGTACAATATCCTCCGCCTTCTTTACCTTTTTTGCTTTCCAAATCGAACAATTCTCTTTCATACATAAAATCGAAGAATTTTTTAGTTTCTGATGACAATTCTGAGTACATTTTCTTAGCGTTATCTACCAAGAAGTCTTTTCCTCCGTGAGGTTTTGCGTTACCATCAGTGAACATTACGTTGTTATCGTAAGCTTTCATATCTTCGATGCCGATTCTCTTGGATTGTTTCTTTCTCAATTCAAGATAAACTGGTGTTACGTATTTTTTGACAAATTCTCTGTATTTTGCAACGTCATTCTTGTCATAATCAGTTCTCATCAATGATTTGTATTGGTATTCAATGTATGAATCAAATCCCAAAGCTTTAGCCATATCTGTTCTTACATGGACCATTTCATCGTAAATATCGTCGATTTCTTTTTCGTGTTCTGCGAAAAATTCTGAGATTTTTCTTGTAGCTGCTTTTCTTTCATCACGATCTTTTGATTGTGTGTAAGGAGCCATTTGTGACAATGTCAATGTTTTATTGTCAAATTCGATTTGAGCAGATGCTATTAATTTGTTGTATTTAGTAGTTAATTGGTTTTCTTTTTGTTTGAATGGAACTGCTTTTTCGTTGAAAATCAATTGGCAGCTTATTAAATCAAACAAATGTTGACCAAAATGTTTAACCAATTCGTCTTTGAATTTGGAATTATTAATAGCTTCGTACATTTTAGTGTCAAGCACTGAATAATGTGGCATGTATTCATCCAAGAAATCTTGTTCTTCTTTGTAGAATTCGTCGTTTGTATCGATAGTGTGACGAATGTATGCAAGGTTAGAATTAGTGCTTAATGTTTTCTTGTATTTGTCCATTTCTTCCATGATTTTGATTTGTTCATCAGAAGTTGTGGAATCGTTAAATCTTTTAATTAAATCTTCGACCTTTTTTTTGTCTTCTTCAAAATTTGGTCTAGTGTATTTGTATTCTGTAAATTTCATTTTTTCACCTCTAAAATTATTTTATCATATTTTTATACTATGTAAATGTTTTTATGGTTGATAAATTCAAATGGCGAACGGTTTGAGATATAATATAAAAAAGGAGATGAAAAAATGAACTCTGATTACAAAGATAGAATCAAAGGAGCGCTGTATGCATTTGCGATAGGCGATAGCATGGGTGCTACGACGGAATTTATGACAGATGTGGAAATCTCTCAAAAATACGACAAGATTACAGATATTGTCGGTGGAGGATGGCTTGATTTGAAGGCCGGAGAATGTACCGATGACACCGATATGAGTATTTGTGTTATGAATTGTTTGATGAAAAATGACAACGATAATTTTGAAAAAAATACAATGAAACTTTTTGTAGAATGGTACAACACTCATCCAAGAGATATTGGCAATCAATGTAGACGTGCTATTGAACATTACATTCAATACGAAATATTTATCGAAGAAGATGATACAGCACTTGGAAACGGAAGCTTGATGAGAGCACTTCCTTGTGCATTACTGGATAACGAAAACTCAGAAGAACTGAACATAAAACAAGGAAAACTTACACATAACAACGATATGTGTGCTGAAATTATACGAGAATACACACAAATTATCAGAGATAATATCAACGGGAAAAACCACGAGCTAAAAGATACGCAATTGTTAAAACCATCTGGATATATCGTGAACACTTTTAATAATGCGATTCATTGGGCAAAAGAAAATTTCGTTGAAGATTGTATTATAAATGCTGTAAATCACGGGGGAGATTCTGACACGATAGCTGCAATTGCAGGAAGTATCAGCGGCTCGATTCATGGATATTCTACAATTCCTAAAAGATGGATTGAAAAGTTAGACGAAAATGTAAAAGAGGAAATTGAAAAATTTGTAGAATATTTGGAAAATCAAATATAAGCAATAAAAAATCCTGCGTAATGCAGGATTTTTTGCTGTTTATTATTCTGTTATATCTTCGCCGTTGTAAGCGTGAGTATATATCATTTTTACTATTTCTGGATTTGATTCACGAGGATTTGTCAAAGTACATGGATCTTCGTAAGCATTCTTGCTCATTTCATCCAATACAGCGTCAAATTTTTCTTTGTTAAATCCGAATTTTTCTTCAACTTCTTTCAATGTTGGTGGAATGCCAACTTTCTTAGCTAATTCTCTAACAGCTATTGGATAATCTTTTACGTTTAATTCTTTTTCAATCCAATCAACTTTATTAGTAGCTTTTCTGTTAAATTGTGTGATGTATGGAAGTAGAATTGCGTTAGCAAGTCCGTGAGTAATTCCAAATTCGCCACCAATTTTGTGTGCTAATGAGTGAACTAAACCAAGTGAAGCTGATGTAAATGCGATACCTGCCATTGTTGATGCATTATGCATTTTTTCACGAGCTTCCATGTCGTCTGGATTTTCGCAAGCTTTTGGTAAATATTCAAATACCAATTTCAATGCGTGAATTGCAAGTGCGTCAGTATAATCGTTAGCGATATTAGATACTAATGCTTCTGTAGCGTGGGCTACAACGTCCATACCAGTATTTGCTGTAACTGATTTTGGCATCTTAGATGGTAGAACAGGATCTACAATAGCGATGTCTGGAACAATGTGATCGGATACTAATGGATATTTGATGTGTTTTTCAGTATCAGTGATAACTGAGAATGCAGTGATTTCACTTGCAGTACCTGAAGTTGATGGTATACCAACGAATTTTGCTTTTTTACGAAGTTCTGGAAGAGATCCTGGTTCAATGATGTCTTCGAATTTTAATTCAGGATGTTCATAAAAAGCCCACATACATTTTGCAGCGTCCATTGCAGAACCGCCACCTAATGCGATTATCCAATCTGGTTGGAATTCTTGCATTTTCTTAGCGCCTTCTTCAACAGTTTTAACTGATGGATTTTCTTCAACGCCATCAAAAACACATACTTCCATATTTGCGTTCTTCAATTCTTCACAAGCTCTATCTACGAAACCGTTTTTCTTCATAGAATTTCCACCTGTAACAATAATTGCTTTCTTACCTTTCAATTCACTTAATTTTGAAAAAGTTCCTTCTCCGAAATAAATGAAACCTGGAATATGAAGTACTCCGTTTGCCATAATAAATCACTCCTTTTGTAAGTTGTACAAAAACAATATGTTTCTGCTATAATAATATTATAACAATATTTGAATCGTTTAGTCAAATAAAAAACGAAATTTTTAACAGATAAATAGTATCGTGTTAAAGTGTTTTATCATGATGAATAACAACGATATTTTAAAACGTAGTTTTATATTTTGGAAAGCGTTTCACAAAAAATTGGACAAATATATAAGGAGAGTAAAATGTCAGAAGAAAACAAAACGAAAAATGTAAAAAAGAAAATATGGATAATTTTGATAGTTGTGCTTATTTTCTTGGCATCGTGCAGTGCATTGGTGTTTAAGTCAGCAGGATTTCAAAGATTTAAGAAAAATGTAAAAAGTGAGTACAGCGGTGGAATCAAAAGAGAAATCATAATTTACAATGCAGAAGGAAAAGAAATTTTCAAAAAAGAAGGCAAATTTGATTTTACTTACGATGACAAATGTATTGAATACATCGACACGCAAACTAATTTGAAACACAACGTGTTTGCGGGAGATAATTCAACGGTAATTATTAATGAATTGAAATAATGAACACAAAAAAAGGTAGCCGTGATGGCTACCTTTTTTGATGGTGGAGATGAGGAGAATCGAACTCCTGTCCAAAAATATATCCCTAAGAACTTCTCCGAGTGCAGTCAATTAATTTTTATTCGTCGATCAAAATTTAACTGACAAAACTATGATCGATATATCCTCTTAAATAATCTCATATACCAGAGGAAAATATACGAGATGTTCCTGCTCATTAGTTGAGATTCAAAAAGAAAACGCAGGACGATTTTCTAGTTTTTGAATCGGCCGCCGTTATTAGGCAGCTAATGCGAAGTTATTATCTTCAGCGTTTATATTTAGTTGTCCTTTTTTTACGTTTGTAGACGAAAACGACTCGCTATTCAAACTTCAATATCCCTGTCGAAACCAAGACATCCCCATATTTTTACAACTATATTTTACCATAAAATGTGTAATTCTTCAAATAATTGATAAATATATGAACATATTATAAAATGTAGGTAATAATATATTTGGAGGTTTTTATGAAAATAGCAATAGCAGCCGATCACGGTGGATTTGAATTAAAAGATTCAATGGTTGAATATATAAAAAGTTTGGGAAATGAAGTTGTGGATTTGGGAACAAATTCAGCTGATTCAGTAGATTATCCAGATTATGCAAAGAAAGTTTGCGAAGAAATCCAAAAAGGAAATTCTGATTTGGGAATTTTGATTTGTGGAACAGGTATTGGCATGAGCTTGGCTGCGAACAAATTCGAAGGAATAAGAGCGGCTTGTGTGTCTGATGTGTACAGTGCGAAAATGAGCAGAAATCACAATAATGCAAATGTGCTTTGCATTGGAGCGCGTGTAATTGGAGATGAGGTTGCTAAACTTATCATCAAAACTTTCTTGGAAAATGAATTCGAAGCTGGTCGTCACCAAAGAAGAGTTGACAAGATAATGGCTTTCGAAAAAGAAAACAAGGGATTATAAAATGTCAAAAAAAGCTTTAATTATTGACGGCTCATCTCTTTTATTCAGAGGTTTTTATGCTATCAGAGATTTGACAACAAAAGATGGGATTCACACTAATGGTGTGTTTGGATTTATGAATATGTATTATTCTGTTATGGGAAAAATCAATCCAGATCTTGTAGTTGTGTGTTTTGATAGAAAAGAACCAACTTTCAGGCACGAAAAATATTCTGAATACAAGGGCAATCGTCAAGAAACTCCGGAAGAATTAATCGGCCAATTCGATATGTTAAAAGAATTGTTGAAAGCGATGGGAGTTTCATACATTGATTTGAAAGGATATGAAGCAGACGACATCGCAGGAACATTGGCAAAACAAGCTTCATCAAAAGATTACGATGTGTATTTGTTGACTGGTGACAAGGATTATTTGCAACTTATTGACGACAACACAAAAGTTGTCCTTACAAAAAGAGGAATCACTGAAACAAAAATCTACGATGTAGATGTTTTGAAAGAAGAATACGGAATTACTCCTAAACAAATGATTGATTTGAAAGGTTTGATGGGAGATAAATCGGACAATATTCCAGGAATTGATGGAGTTGGAGAAAAGACTGCACTTAAATACATTCAAAAATACGGAAGTATTGAAGGATTGTACGAGCATGTCGATGAAATTTCCGGCAAGAAAACTAAGCAAAAAGTCATTGATGGAGAAGACATTGCATATTTGAGTAGAGAACTTGGAACGATTAATACAGATGTTCCCGAAGATTTAATGGGATTTGGAATCGAGGATTGTACTATAAAAGAAGCTGACAATGATCATTTGATTGAAGTCCTTACTAAACTTGAATTCAACAGTTTTATCAAAAAACTTCCAAACGAAGAATCTAATGAAAAGTTTGAATATGAAAACTTAGATGAAAAAGTAGATGAAATTAAAGCTTATATTAAAGAGAACAAAAAGTTTACTTTTGCATTGTTCAATGATGATTATTATGTGGACAATGAGCCTGTGATTTTTGCTATTTACACTGACAAGGTGTATATTACAAGAAACGTAGAACTTGTAGAATCATTCAAGGAAGAATTCGAATCGAAAGATATCAACAAGCTTTCATTTGATATCAAACCATGTATTTATCACTTAATGCGATATGGTATCGACATTTCGTACAATTACGATGATGTTGTAATCATTGAATATTTGCTCGATCCATCCAAGACAAGTTATAGCATGGAAAGATCTGACCCGAAAGTTATCGGATATGATTTCAAGCCGCTTGAAGATATTACAGGAAAAGGCAAATCCAAGAAGACTATTTTGGAATCTGACGAGAAAGAAATCGACAATTACGTTGTGAAATACATGATGTTCACGAACAAATTGTACGAAAAGATTTCAGAAATAGAAGAAGAAGATATGATGCATCTGTACAGAGATGTTGAAATTCCTTTGATAAAAGTTTTGTGTGACATGGAATTTACGGGAGTTTGTGTCAAGAAAGAAACTTTGGTCGAGATGGGAGAACTTTTCGAAGATGAGATAAAATCAATCGAAAAAAGTGTTGAAGAACTTATCGGAAAGAAAATCAACATCAACTCATCAAAGCAATTGGCAGAAGTGTTGTTTGAAGATTTAGAGCTTCCTGTGATAAAGAAGAACAAAACGGGCCCATCGACAGACCAAGAAGTTTTGGAAGCTTTAAGTGGAAGACACGAAATTATCGACTACATCTTAAGATACCGAACAATTACGAAACTTAAAACAACATATATCGATGGAATGGTGGATTTAATCAAAAAAGACGGCAAAATCCACACGACTTTCCAACAAACTATCGCACAAACTGGAAGAATTAGCTCAACTAATCCTAACTTGCAAAACATTCCTATCAGAACTGAAGAAGGAAGACTCATTAGAAAAGCATTTGTTCCAAGCGAAGGAAATATGCTGCTGGATGCGGATTATTCCCAAATAGAGCTTAGAGTGTTGGCTGATTTGGCAAATGATGAGGTTATGCTTGATGCATTCAAGCACGGTGCGGATATTCACAGAAAAACTGCCAGCGAAGTGTTCAAGGTTGATTTTGATAAAGTAACATCACTTCAAAGATCCAACGCAAAGGCTGTAAACTTCGGTATTGTTTACGGAATTGGAGATTATTCTTTAAGTAAAGATTTGCATATAACTAGAAAAGAAGCCAAAGAATACATCGAAAATTATTTGGACACTTACAAAGGTATCAAACAATACATGGAAGATATAGTTGCAATTGGCAAGGAAAAAGGCTACGTTGAAACTATTATGAATAGAAGAAGATACATTCCAGAATTGAAATCCAAAAACTACAATGTTAGAAGTTTTGGGGAACGTGTGGCACTTAATACGCCAATCCAAGGATCAGCAGCGGATATCATCAAAGTTGCTATGGTCAAATTCTACAATAGATTGAACGAAGAAAAACTTAAAGCAAAATTGATTTTGCAGGTTCACGATGAGCTTATTGTTGATTGTCCAAAAGACGAACGAGAAAAAGTTCTTGAAATAATGAAAGATGTCATGACACATGCTGTTGATTTGAAAGTCGATATGAAGATTGATGTAAACAGTGCAGATAATTGGTATGATGCAAAATAAAAAAATCATCGTAGTTTGTGGAAATATCGCAAGCGGGAAAAGTACGGTGTGCAGAAGAATTAGAGAAAAAGGCTTTGTTGTAATAGATTTGGATGAGATTACTCACCAAATCTATGAGCAAGGTACAGATCTTTATTACAAGCTTATTGATGAGTTTGGAAAAGAAATTTTAGACGAAAATTCTGACATAGATAGAAAAAAACTTTCCAAACTTGTATTTAATTCAAAAACATTATTAAAAAAGCTTGAAGAATTGACACATACTGATATAATATTAAGAGTAGTAAAAAGAATTAAGAAGGAAAAGTCTGATTTGATTTTTCTAGAAATTTCTATGTATTTGGAAAGCAAAAATTTGGTTGACAAATATATCAACGTCGATGAAGATTGGGTAGTTGTAGCTGATAGGGACATTAGAATTCAAAGAATAATCGATAGAAACAACTTTGATTACGATACTGCGGTTACAAGAATTAATTCTCAGCTAGATTATGAGAAAAAAATTAGCGAATTTGACGAAGTTATTGTAAACAACACGACTGAATCAGATTTAATACTCAAAGTTGACGAACTAATAGATAGGGAAAAATTATGAAATTTATTAAAAGATTTTTAATCACGATTATTTCAATTATTGTGATTGTGTTTTTAGTTGGATTTGGCGTGAGTGCTTATTCTACTATGACAAGACCAGTTAAATATGTAGATTTAGTTAATACATACTCAAAAGAATACAACGTTGATCCACTTTTGGTTATGAGTGTCATTAAAGTTGAATCTAACTTTGATCCAAGTGTAAAATCAAAGGCTGGAGCTTTAGGGCTTATGCAATTGATGCCAGACACTGCTGAAAGTATTAACAATATGAGAAATACTCACTTTACAGTAGATGATTTGAAAAAACCTGACAAAAACATCGAAATGGGTACTGCATATTTATCGTACTTGTTACATCATTTCAAAAACCACGATTTGGCGATTGCTGCTTACAACGGTGGAATTGGAAATGTAAAAGAATGGTTATCGAACGAATCTTTTTCGAAAGATGGTCAAACTTTAGACGATATTCCATCTTCTGAGACGAAATACTACGTTGTAAAGGTTGAAAACCAATACAATATTTACAAAATTTTCTACGAAGATACTAAGCTAGAAGAAAATATGCACAAAAGTTTCAAAGTTTGGGCGAAAAACTACATTAAATTAATCAAAAATATTATTAACAAATATTAAAAGGCCTTTTCATAAAGGTCTTTATCACGCAGGGGTGGTGGAATGGTAGACACGCTGTCTTGAGGGGGCAGTGGGAGTAATCCCGTAAGAGTTCAAGTCTCTTTCTCTGCACCATTTTTTATTTTATTAAAGGGGTGAAAAAATGAGTTTAGAAAATCTGACTTTTAAGGGCGGATTTCACATGGATGATCATAAATCCTACACTCAAAATTGTCCTTTAGATACAAATTTTGAACCTAAAATGGTTTACATCCCATTGCATCAACACATTGGTGCGCCTTGTACACCTATAGTAAAAGTAGGCGACGAGGTTAAAGTGGGCCAAAAAATTGGTGAATCTAAAGCGACTATTTCAGCGCCTGTTCACAGTTCAGTTAGTGGAAAGGTTATGAAAATTGAGCAAATGGTATTGTCAAATGGTCAAAAAGGTGAAGTCGTAGTAATCGAATCAGACGGTTTAAACGAGTTAGGATACACTGAAACAAATGATGATTTTACACAATTATCAAAAGAAGTTATCCTAGAGAGAATAAAAGAAGCTGGTATAGTAGGTTTGGGTGGAGCAGGATTCCCTACACATCTTAAGATGAATAAAAAACCCGATGTAAAAATCGAGCAAGTTATCTTAAACGGGGCAGAATGTGAACCTTATTTAACTAGTGACCAACTTAACATGGAATTATATCCTCAAAAAGCTATCGGTGGATTGAAAATTATCATGAAATTGATGGATTGCGACAAAGGATACATAGGGGTTGAGGATAACAAACAAAAAGCTATCGGAATTTTGAAAAATGCCGCTAAGGATGAGAAAAATATTTCGATTTGCTCTGTTAAAACAAAATACCCACAAGGGGACGAAAGAAGACTTATCAATGCAATTACTGGTAAGAAGATTTCGAAAGCTCAAAGATCAAACGAAAGAGGAGTTCAAGGTTTGAATATTTCAAGTGCTATGGCGATTTACGATGCTGTAGTTCATAGTATTCCTTTGACTCATAGAATTGTGACAATGACAGGTTCAGCTATCAAAGAACCTAAAAATATATACGTTCCAGTAGGTACTAAATTCAAAGATTTAGTAGATTATTGCGACGGATTCAAAGAAACACCGTATAAGATTGTAGTTGGTGGACCTATGATGGGTGCTTGCCAATACAATTTGGAAGCTCCAACTGTTAAAACAACAGGTGGAATTATTTGCATGAACGAAAAAGATGCAACTCTTGCTTCTCCAGAACCTTGTATTAAATGTGCTAAGTGCGTGGATGTATGTCCTATCGGCTTATTACCATTGTTCTTACAATTAAAATCATTGAATGGTGATTTTGAAGGAGCAGAAAAAATGCATTTGAATGATTGTATCGAATGTGGTACTTGCAGCTATATTTGTCCATCAAACAGACCATTAGTTGAAGCAATTGTACACGCAAAGACTCAATTAAAAGCACAACAAAGGAAAAGGGGATAGTCTATGGAAAATAAAGAAATTATACAAAAAGAATACGACTTATCTCATTTAATCGTAGAAGCTGCTCCTCATCAAAGAAGTGCAGTATCTATTCAAAGAATTATGCTTGATGTTATCATCGCTTTAATTCCTGCTTTGATAGTGAGTGTTTACGAATTCGGAATGAGAAGTTTAGTTTTGGTATTATCAGCAGTTATAGCTTGTGTATTATCAGAATATTGTTATCAAAAAATAATGAAACAACCTTCTACAATTAGCGATTTATCAGCTGTTGTAACAGGTATGCTTTTGGCTTACAACGTTCCAGTTACTTTGCCAATTCCAATGATTGTTATAGGATCGGTATTTTCAATCATAATTGTAAAACAATTATTTGGAGGAATTGGTTCAAACTTCATGAACCCTGCATTAGCAGGACGTGCTTTCTTGATGGCAAGTTGGGCACAAGCAATGAGTAACTACACTGCTCCACTAACACAAAAAGCAGTGGACGCTGAAAGTTATGCGACAGTTTTATCAGGCGGTCAACCAGTTGGTTTTATGAATGCCATCATAGGACACATGGGTGGTACAATCGGGGAAGTAAGTGCAATAGCATTACTTATCGGTGTAGCTTATCTATTATACAGAAGAGTAATCAATCTTAGAATTCCATTAGTTTACATCGCAACAACATTTGTTACATTACTTATTTGTGGCGTAGGAATTCAAGACGCTTTTATGAACATATTTATTGGTGGTTTAATCTTGGGAGCATTCTACATGGCTACAGATTATTCAACTAGTCCAGTTACTCCAAAAGGACAAATTATATTTGCTATTGGTTGTGGTTTCTTCACAGCGATTATAAGACAATTTGGTAACCTTCCAGAAGGTGTATCTTATGCGATAATCTTCATGAACTGTGCTGTACCATTTATCGATCAATATACAGTTCCAACACCAATTGGTAGAGGAGGTAAACAAGGAATATGAGAAGTTCAATAAATTTAGCTATTAGATTGTTCATAATAACAGCAATAAGTGCGTTAGTGCTTGCATTTGCAAACCAAGTTACAGAACCGATTATCGAAGCTAAGAGATTAGAAAATTATAAAAAATCTTTGAAAGTAGCTTTTCCTGAAGCGGAATCTTTTAAACCACTTGATGAAGCAAAAATCAAAGATTTGAAAGCAAAAGACGAAAATTTAGATGACGTACAAGAAGCTATCAAAGGTGGAAAACCTGTAGGTCATGTATACAAAGCAATTGGAGCTGGTGGATATTCAGGAAATGTTGTTTTCGTATTTGGTGTAAACAATGAAAATAAAATCGTTGGATATTCAATTCTTGAATCACAAGAAACTCCAGGAATTGGAAGTAGAATTGGAGATCCAGAATTCGTAAATTCAGTTATTGGAAAATCTATGGAAAAAGAAATATCAGCTGTGAAAAAACCACAAGCTGACAACGAAATTCAAGCTCTAAGTGGTGCAACTTATTCCACTACAGCAGCCAAAAACGCATTGAACGTAGCTCAAAAAGCCAATGCGGGATTAAAATAGGAGGGAAATTATGGAAAAAGGTAAAGCGGCTAAAGTTTTCAAAAGCAGCATTCTTAAGAACAACCCAGTTTTAATCCAATTGGTAGGTTTGTGTTCTGTACTGGGTGTATCAACATCTGTAGAAAATGCAATTGGTATGACTGCGGCGTTCGCGTTTGTTTTGATTTGTTCAAACATAGTAATATCATTACTTAGAAATTTTATTCCGGATAAAGTAAGAATTCCGGCATATATCGTTGTAATCGCAACATTCGTAACATTAGTTTCAATGATGCTTCAAGCATTTGTTCCAGCATTATACAGTTCGTTAGGAGCATTCGTTCCTCTAATCGTTGTAAACTGTATAATCTTAGCGAGAGCCGAATCTTTTGCATCTAAAAATGGTGTATTCTTATCATTGTTAGATGGTATCTCAAATGCATTGGGATATGGTATTGTAATCGTATTGGTTGCATTCATCAGAGAGTTATTAGGCTCAGGAAAAATCTTAGGAAAACTTGTAATAGGAGATATTCCTCCAATTGGTATTATGTCAGCAGCTCCAGGAGCATTCATAGTACTTGGAATATTGTTAGCTACTTACAATTCTTTCTTATCAAGACAAGAAAGAAAGAAGAACAATATGAGAGGTGAAGACTAATGTTAGCAAATGTTTTTAAAATAATAGTTCTTTACTTATTAGTAAACAACTACGTATTTGGTCAATTCTTAGGACTTTGCCCATTGATAGGTGTATCTTCAAAAACAGAAACAGCTATTGGTATGGGTATGGCAGTATTCTTCGTTATCACAATAGCATCTGTCGTTACTTACGTTCTACAAATTCAAATACTAGAAAGATTTCACATTGAATACTTACAAACGATAGTGTTCATATTGGTTATTGCGACATTGGTACAATTCGTAGAAATGGCATTAAAGAAAATGAGTCCAAACTTGTACTCCGCACTTGGTGTGTTCTTGCCTCTTATAACTACAAACTGTATAGTATTGGGTGTTGCATTAGCAAACGTAAAAGAAAAATACAACTTAATTGAAACATTAGCAAGTGCTATCGGTGCTTCACTAGGTTTCATTTTAGCGATAACTTTATTAGCTGCAATCAGAGAAAGAATCGCAATGAACAAAAATATTCCTGAAAGTTTTAAAGGTGTACCAATCGCATTTATTACTATTGGATTAATGGCGATGACATTCTTCGGATTCGGCGGATTGGTATAGGAGGTAATAAATGACAATTTTAACTCCATTTATAATCTTGGGAGCACTAGGAATTTTATTTGCATTGCTTTTGGGTTTTGCATCTAAAAAATTCGAAGTTCAAGTTGATAGAAGAGTACTTAAAGTAAGAGAAATGTTACCTGGCGCAAACTGTGGTGCCTGTGGATTTCCAGGTTGCGATGGACTTGCAGATGCCATCGTAAACAAAGGAGCACCTTGTAATTCTTGTCCAGTTGGTGGAAAAGAAACTGCCGAAAAACTAGCAGCATTCATGGGAGCTGACGCAGTGGATTCTGCAAAGCAAGTTGCATGTGTAATGTGCCAAGGAACTCCAGAATACGCTACTGAAAAATTCAAATACAAAGGTATTATGGATTGTAGAGTTAACCACAATCTTCAAGGTGGAAGCAAAACTTGTCCAGACGGATGTTTGGGTTGCGGAACTTGTGTAGATGTGTGTGACTTCGATGCGATTCACATTGTAAATGGCATTGCATTAGTAGACAAAGAAAAATGTACATCTTGTAAAAAATGTATTGAAATTTGTCCAAGAAATATTATTAAACTTGTTGACTATGATCAAGACGTTTATGTAAGATGTAACAGTCACGATAAAGGTAAAGATGTAAGACAATACTGTAAAGTTGGATGTATTGCTTGTGGAATTTGCGCTAAGATGTGTCCAGATGGATTCAGCGTTGAAGATAACTTAGCTCACTTCAACAATGCTGAAGGATTAGATCCAGAACAAGTTCAAAAAGCAGTAGACAAATGTCCTACAAAAGCTATTTATCCAGGACTAAAAATAAAAGAAGAACAAGCTAAAGCAAAAGCTCAAGAAGCTGCTGTTAAAGAAGCTTAATATTTTACAGACCGTAAATTTTACGGTCTGTTTTTTTGAGATTAATTATTATAAATTTAACGAATAAAAATAACGCAACAATGAAATTGAAAATAAAATTTAATTAAAAGTTTAAAATAAAAAAGTATCGGGTATAATCTTAAGAAGCTAAAATCTATTTGGCTAATAAAATTAAGGAGCAAAGTATGGGAGAATATTTAGTTTTCATAGGAATATTAATTATTGTCGTTGGATTCGCACTAAAACTAGATGTTTTGGGAATAGTTCTCTTGGCAGGTCTTGTTACAGGTCTTGCAGGAGGTCTCGGATTAGCAGGCACTTTGAAAATTATGGGAGAGGGATTTGTCAACAATAGACTGATGAGTTTGTTCTTGATTTCATTCCCTGTTATCGCGATTATGGAACGATACGGACTAAAGGAAAAGGCTAGAGATTTTATATCGAAATTTAAAATGGCTAGTGCAGCGTCTGTTTTATGGATTTATTTATTCATTAGATGGATAGCAGCTGCTTTTTCTTTAAGACTTGGTGGACACGTTCAATTTATACGTCCATTGATTTTACCAATGGCAGAAGGTGCTGCAAGAAAGAAAGTTGATTTGACAGAAGTTAGACTTGATGAATTAAAAGGTCTTGCTGCTGCTGTAGAAAACTATGGTAACTTCTACGGACAAAATATATTTCCATTGGCATCTGGTGTACTTTTAATGCAAACTACTTTAAAAGATGCAGGATTCCCATTGGACACGGCAGAAATAGCTAAATGGTCTATATTTGCAGGTGTTAGTATGTTGATTATTGCACTTATACAATGTGCTGTTTTTGAAATGAAACTTAGAAAGGATATGAAAAATGCTTGATTTTTTTGTAGATAATAAAATAGCTCTTGATGAGATAGCATACATCTTATGTGGAATTATCTGCATAATGACAGGTATCCGTGCAAGACTCAACAAAGAAGCAAAGATTGGTACAATGATTTTCTGGATATTATTGGGAATATTATTTGCCGGTGGAGGATTCTTGGTTAGACATGTAGAATCTGGTGGAATAATCGTAGGTGTTATACTTTTATTATTGGGAGTTTTATCAATTGCAAACCAAATCAAACCGGGAGAATTTAAGGAACTAACAGAAGAAGAAAGAGAGAAAAATGCTGAAAAAGTTGGAGGCAAGATTTTTATTCCGGCTTTAGTAATGGGAATTAGTGCGATGCTTCTATCGCAATTGAAATCATTTAAGATTCCATTGAAAAATTCTGATGCAGTATTCTCATTGTCAGCTGCACAAGTTCTTACTATTTCATCATTATTGGCTTTGATTATTGCGATTATTATTGCAAAACCAAAAGCAAAAGAAACTGCTGAAGACACTACTAAAATGTTGATGCAAGTTGGATCTTCATCATTACTACCACAATTATTAGGTGGTTTGGGGGTTATATTTGCATCTGCAGGAGTAGGCAAGCTAATAGGTAGCTTGGCTTCTGGTATAGTAGGAGATGCGGGAGTATTTGCAGCTGCTGTTGCATATATTGTTGGAATGGTTATATTTACGATGATAATGGGTAATGCATTTGCTGCATTTACTGTTATTACTCTAGGAATTGGTGTTCCTTTATTGATGGCAAAAGGTGCAAATCCTGCTATTGTAGCATCACTTGGTATGACTGCTGGATATTGTGGTACTTTGATGACACCAATGGCAGCAAACTTTAACATAGTTCCAGCTGCAATCTTAGAGATGAAAGATAAAAACGGAGTTATTAAAGCGCAACTTCCAGTTGCTTTAGCTCTAATAGTTGTTCATGTTGTATTATTAATGATATTAGCATTTTAGGAGGTAAATTTATGAAAATTTTAGTTTCAGGTTTTGATCCATTTGGTGGTGAAAAAATCAACCCTGCTATTGAATCAGTTAAGCTATTGCCAGATTCAATTAAAGGAAATGAAATAATCAAAATAGAAATTCCTACAGTTATTGGAAAAAGTGTAGATAAATTAAAAGAAAAGATAAAAGAAGTTAAACCAGATGTTGTAATATCAGTGGGACAAGCTGGTGGACGTGAAGACATCACTGTAGAAAGAGTTGCAATCAATGTTGACGATTGTAGAATTAAGGATAACGAAGGAAACCAACCAATCGACGAAAAAATTGCCGAAGATGGTCCTGATGCGTACTTGTTGACTCTACCAATCAAAGCAATGGTTGAAAACATAAAATCAGCAAACATTCCAGCATCTGTGTCAAACACTGCAGGAACATTCATATGTAACCATGTTGCATACGGAATGGCTCATGTAAGAGCTACTGAATATCCTAATATGAGAACTGGATTTATTCACATTCCATTCTTACCAGAACAAGTTTTGAATAAACCACACACTGCTTCAATGAATTTGGATACAATTGCAAAAGCATTGGAAAAAGCAATTGAAGCTGTAATAGACAATGATGAAGATATCAAAGTTACAGGTGGAAAAACTCATTAAAAATTTTTTGGAAAATCATTAATAGTTTAATTGAAGAACTTCGAAACATTTAAAGTTTCGAGGTTCTTTTTTATTTGCAAATGAATTTTCGTTTTTGTTTAATCTTGAAAAGATACACGATAAAATGATAAACTATAAGGTAGTTTAAAGGAGAAATTTATGACTAAATACGATAAAATTTTGATTGGATTTTTGTTGTGTTTTTCAGCTGTATTGTTTGTGATTTTAAATTATAATAACGTAAACTCACAAGACAAATACGTTTCAATTCAAGTGAATGGAAAAGAAATCAAACAAATTACACTTCCAATCGATCATTATGATTATAAAATTGATAATAAATACGGTCACAATATTGTTCATATTCATGGATACAGCGTTTCAATTACTGAATCCGATTGTCCGGACAAGTTGTGCATGCTAAAAGGAAAGATAGATAAACCAGGGGATGTTATTGTTTGTTTGCCGAACAAATTAGTTGTAGAAATTAAGGCTAACAAGCAAAACAAAGATGATATTGATGTGGTGAATTATTGATGAAAAGATTACATATTCCTATTTTAACGGCAGTTGCATTGGTAGTAAGTTTGATTGAGTCAATGATTCCACTTCCAATCGTAATGCCTGGAGCAAAACTTGGGCTCAGCAACATTGTAATATTGACATGTTTAATTGTTTTTGGATTTAGAGATTCTCTTGTAATAGGAATCTTAAAATCATTTTTACTAATGCTAATCACAGGGGCGGTTATAAGCTTTTTCTATTCATTGGCAGGAGCTGTAAGTTCACTTGTTGTGATGTATTTGGTCAACAAATATTTGAGAAAATATTTTTCGTTGATTGGTGTTAGCTTGTTTGGAGCTTTTATCCACAACTTATCGCAAGTTTTGGTGTGTGCAGTTATGCTGAACAATCTTAGAATTTTGGTTTATTTGCCAATTTTGGTGTTTTTGAGTATATTTACAGGTGTATTTGTTGGACTTACTTCAAATTACCTAACAAATGCACTTTCTAAGCAAAAAAATTATTTGTTTAATAATAGGAGATAACAATGAGAGTTAAGGAAATGAATGAGTCCCTAAGACCCAGAGAAAAAATGAAAATCAATGGTATTTCTTCAATGAGCGATGAAGAATTGATGCAAATCATCTTGAAGACTGGAATCAAAGAAGAAGGAGTAGAAATTCTCTCGAAGAGAGTCATTGATTACATTAACGAAAATGATTACAAGGATTTATGCGTTGAGGAATTAATGAAGATAAAGGGAATTGGGATGGCAAAGGCTACATCAATCTTAGCTGGAATTGAAATAGGAAGAAGACTTTCTTTGAGAAAAGCGATGGATAGTTTCAGTCTGAATGATCCAGATAGCGTTGCAGAGATTTTTTGTAATGAGATTGGAAGTTGCGATGTGGAAAACTTCTATGCACTACTTCTCGATACGAAAAACAGAATTATTTCCAAAGAACTTATTAGCAAGGGTACTATAAATCAATCTATCGTTCATCCTAGAGAAGTTTTTAAATCTGCTATTAAAAAGGGAGCGAATTCGATTATTTTAGTACACAATCATCCGTCAGGCTCACTTATTCCATCAAATGCGGATATTGAAGTTACAAAAAGATTGGATAAGGTAGGAGATTTGGTAGGAATACAAGTGTTAGATCATATTATCGTTAGTTCAAACGATAGTTTGAGTATGAGGAAAGGAATGTATTTTTAAATGAAATTATTTAAATTTCAACAAGAGGGTTTGGGAATTGATTTGGGAACTTCTAATTCCATTATTTCCGATGAAAATGGGAAAATAATAATCAACGAACCTAGCGTTGTTGCTATAGATATAAATAATTATGATATTGTCGCTGTGGGAACTGAAGCGAAAAGTATGATTGGCAAAACTCCAGACAATATCGTGGCGATAAGTCCGATTGAAAACGGCGTTATAGCTGATTTTGAATCGACTGTTAGCATGCTTTCGTATTTTATTAAAAAAGCGAGACCAAATTTTTCGGTTTTCCAACCGGAAGTCTGCGTATCGGTGTCTGCATCTTTGACAGATGTTGAGAGAAGAAGTGTGGAAGATTTGGCGTTAAATGCTGGAGCGAGAAGTGTGAAATTAGTTGAAGAAAATATCGCTTCTCTTAAAGGATTGGGAGTTGATGTTGATGAACCAACGGGACATATTATTTTAAATATTGGCGCCGGTACAATAGAAGCTTCTGTGATTAGTTTGGGTGGAATTGTTACAAGTTACTGCATAAAAAGCGGTGGGGAAGATATTGACCAAGAAATAAAACAAATTTTGAAGAAAAAATTTGGAGTGAATATTGGAATTTCAACGGCAGAAGCTATTAAGTTTAAGATTGCGACATTGAATTCTGACAGGGAAAACAACACTATGATTGTCGGGGGAACTGATGTGATATCCACGATGCCAAAATCTGTTGAGATTAGAGCGAAGGATATTACGCCTGCAATTGTGCCGATAGCAGACATGTGCATTGAAGCATTGAGAAAAGTGTTGGAGAAAACTCCGCCAGATATTGCAAACGACATTATTGCAGAAGGAATCTACATTGTAGGTGGAGTGAGCCTTGTCGACTACATTCACGAATATATTACAAATGTTTTGGGAATTAAAGTGTTGAAAGTGGATAGTCCGATGGATTGCACGGGAATTGGTATTGGCAAATTCTTAAAGAAGGGAGACAAATAATTGGCTAAGTTTGGATATAATAAAAAGCTTAGAAAACAAGTTTTTTTCTTCGTAGTGACTTTGTTTCTCGTATTGACGATTACGATATCAAACCACAACAAAAGCTACATGTCTATCGGAGAAAATGCGATAGGAACAGTGATTACTCCTGTTAACAAAGTTTTTTATGTGATTGGGTCCAAATTCAAAGAATCAGTTCATTATGTTTTTGGAACTAAAAAAATGCGTGAAGATAATAAAAGATTAACTGTTGAAAACGCAAAACTACGAAAAAACGTAGATAATTTGAACAAAGTTATAAGCGATAAGAGATATTTGCAAGAAGAATACGAACTTTTGAGTAAGGATAGAACTATAAAAACAAAAGCTTTCATAACAGGAAAAGATCCCGGAAATATTTTTACTAGATTTAGTATAGATAAAGGTTCGATGGATAAAATCAAAAAAGGTGACATCGTGATTGAGGCTGTTTCTTCAAATGATGGAATCGAGAAAGGTTTGGTTGGAGTTGTAACGGAAGTTGGACTTAACCATAGCAAAGTGGATACTATTATGAACAGCGGAAACAACGTTGGATTTAGGCTTGCAAAAAGCGAAGATGTTGGGATTTTGAACGAAAAAGAAAAAGATATTCTCAAAGGTTACATGTACGATTCTAATGCCGATGTAAAAGTTGGAGATGTTTTGACAACATCGGGACTTGGAGGGGTATATCCTAGAGATATCAAAATCGGAGAAGTAACAGAAGTTATCAAAACAAAGGATAATTTCACCAAAATTGTCAAATGCAAATCCCAAATCAACTTCAACAATATGTACCGCGTTCTTATAGTTGATGGACAAGGAGTGAATTAGATGAACAAATTAAAAATATTTTTGATAGTTTTGTTGGACATCATAATCCAAGCGACACTTCTTTCCAGAATTTCAGTATTCAACGTGTACACAAATATTTCCATACCTATAGTTGTGTTGTTGTCCATTGGATTTGGTGCGTATACAGGCTCGTTAAACGGTATGATAATCGGACTAATTGAAGATGCGATATTCAGTCCAGTTATTGGGGTAAGAGCGTTGATTTATTTTACATCAGGATTTTTGATTGGAAATAGCGAAGCTGGAATTAACAAAGAAGATCCAAGAAGTGGTATGATACTAACATTTTTTGTGACTTTGTATTACACTCTTGTTCATTATTTCGTACTCTACATTACAGGAAATGGATTCAATAAAGCTTATTTAAAAGGACCAATTTTAATCGAAATGATTTTAAATGTTCTATTGTATTATGTTTTGTTCAGATTGTTCAAAAAGATATTTAAATTTCCAAAGTTTAAGTTTATTTGAGGTACAAAATGAAGAAATTTGACAATAAATTTTTGAAAAAACTCGAAAAATACGATAGATTTACTATAATTATTGTGATATTGGCAATAATGATGGCTGTACTTTGTTTGAAATTGATGCATTTGACATTGGTCAAAGGAAGTTATTACAGGGATATTGCCAAAAATAACAGACTTCGTGAAATCAAAATTCCTGCTCCGAGGGGAAATATTTACGACAGAAATGGAGAATTGTTAGCGACGACTAAAAACGTGTATGTTGCTAATTTGTACAAAGATCAAATAAAACAAATGAAAATTGACGATAGTAATGATGCGTTGTTGAATTTGTCGAGGATTTTGGAAAAGGATGGTTCGATGAACACCGAAGATTTTCCGATTGCACTGAACGCTTTTACTTACAGAAATACGGACGATTATTTGAAAGAAGATAAATCGCCATTGGACAAAGTGGCATCAATTGTCATGGATAAAAACATAATGGCAAATCTAATCGACAAGAGCTACACTCAAGAAACTAATCAAGGAATTTACAAGAAAACTGTTCTAGATTATTGCTTGAATGCACTGCGCTCAAAAGGTTTGACGTTGAAATTAAATCGTAAAGATAATACAAAGTTTGATACCAATGACAAAGAGACTGTGAAGTTACTAAAAAAACACGGCTTAAAGGAAACTTCAGATGTAAAATCTGCGATTTCTACGATAATACAAAAAGACAAATCCATTATCAGAAAACTTTTGAATGACAGCGTTATTAGATCGATGGTTTACAATGAATTGGAAAAGGAAAATCTTCAAGATAATATCGTTCTGAAAGATATGGAACTGAAAGACAACCAAAAACTTTTGGAGAAAAAAGTTGAAATGATGAAGTTGTCCAACAAAATTGATTTTAAAACAGAAGCTGCTGACGATTTTGTAAATATTGTAAAAGACAATACGATGGTTGAGCTTTTGAAAAAAGTTGATGTAGAAGATGATAAGAAAACTATCGTGTTGGAAAAAGCGCTGAACTTACTCAAGAAAAACGGAATACAAACAAACGTTGAGTATAGTTTGGATGAAAAAGACAAAAAAAATCCACAAGTTAAGGCTAAGTTTGTCACTGAAAGCAAGAAATCAACAGATCCTTACAAACACGTCGCAGACTTATTAAACTCAAATAATTTGGCGTATAAATTCATCACAGATGATGATATCAAACTTATCGCTCAATCGGTAAACACTGAAAACAACATCAATCCTTCGATTAGTGTCAATGATTGGAAATATATCTACCAAAAAAACATGGAAGATTTCTATAAGAGTTATGACAAGGAAATGAATTCTGATGTTAAGCTTTTGTATGAAGAAATTTTGAAGAAAAATAAATGCGAGAAATTTTCAAAGTATGACGCATACAATATTGTAAGCATATACAATCAATTGAAAAACAAAGGACAAAAAGGATACGAGCCAATTGCTCTAAGTTACAATTTAACAGAGGAATCTGTTAGTAGTATAGAAGAAAAATTTGGTAAAAACCAAGGAATAGAAGTGGCGACTAGACCTGTGAGATATTATCCTAATGGCGAAGAATTGAGTCACGTATTGGGATATATCGGAAAAATTTCTACTGAAAAAGAAATCGAGGAGTATGTCAAACAAAAAGGCTACAGCAAGGATTCTTTGATTGGAAAAACTGGAATAGAAGAAAGCAAAGAAGATGCATTGAAAGGACAAGACGGATCATTAAGGGTTATGGTCGACAGTAAAGGAAATAGAACCGAAACCTTGTCTGAGAAAAAAGCAATTCCGGGAGACAATGTGTATTTGAGTATTGACACTAATGTCCAAAGAGTTGCTGAAGAATCTTTGAAGAAATCTATAAAAGCTGTAAGCACTGGTGGAACTTATGTATCTGAATGGGGCGACAAAACTTTAGCTGGATACAAAAACGCAAAAAGTGGTGCGGCAGTTGCAGTAGATGTTGAGACTGGAGAAATACTTGCAATGGCATCATTCCCATCGTACAATCCAAATTTATTTTCAACGGGAATTTCTCAAACGGATTGGGAAAGTTTACAAGCAGAAGACCCAAAAGATCCAATATCTCCGAGACCATTGTACAATATTCCAATGCAAGCAGCGATGCAACCAGGATCTATTTTTAAACTTAACACCTCACTTGCTGCATTAGAAGGAGGGTTTGATCCTTATCACGAAATAAAATGTGGAGGATACGTCGATGTCGGCGGTTCTATATTCGGTTGTTGGATATGGAATGAGCACAAAGGAACTCACGGCAGTGATAATGTAATGAAAGCACTAAGAGATAGTTGTAACTATTATTTCTATTCTCTAGCACTTGGGAAAGATCAAAGACGTTCCAAAGATTTGGGATATCAATTAAGTATTGATGAATTGGTATCTACTGCGAGAAAACTTGGGCTTGGAAGCAAAACAGGAATTGATATAAATATTCCAGCTGAAAATTCGGGAACTGTTCCAGATCCACAAATAAAAGAAAATAACTTCAAAGCTATATTCAGAAGATTTTTGGAAAAAAATGCAGAAAAATACGTCAAAGAAGGAGAAGTATTTACTCCAAAGGAAATGAAATCAAAAATCGATAAAATAGTTTTGCTTGCAGACGACAAGAATCTTCAAACAAGAACAAATATTATAAAAACATTGGATAGTTTGGGATTTGATCCAGAAAAGAAATTGGATGGAGAGAGAAATTCGTTCTCTGATAAAATAAAATTCGATTATTTGAACCAATCAAAATGGAATATCGGCGATATGTTAAACGTTGTAATTGGTCAAGGACAAAACGCATACACGCCACTTCAAATGGCAAGATATATTTCTGCATTTGCAAATAATGGATATTTGAATAAATTATCACTTGTAAATGAAATAAAATCAAATGATAATTCCACATCGCTATTTAAAAACGCAAAGAAAAGCGAAAGAATCAAATTGAAAAATTACGAAAATTTGGAATATATCAGAAAAGGACTTCACTTGGCTACGACTGAAGGATATGAAAAGAACACATTCAGAAACTTTCCGGTTTCTGCAGGAGTGAAGACAGGAACTGCACAAGTAGGCGTTAATCCAGTTACTGGAGAAACTTATGACAACCATGCATGGATGATTGGATTCGCTCCGGTTGAAAATCCAAAAGTTGCAGTGGTAACAGTCATTATGCAAGGTGGAACGAGCACGAACAACGGGCCAATGACAAGAGATATCATGGCAGAGGCGTTGAAGTTAAAGCACGATAAAGACAAAAAACAAGAAAATACTGAGAGTGAGAATGATATGTATGAAAACAGTACTCGTTAATTCACAATTACAAAAAAAGGCTTTGTTAATACAAAGCCTTTGTAATTTATTAGACGGAAAAATTTTAATAGTAAATTCAGAAAATTCAAGGCAAATCGAATATGCATTGGGAGTGGAGGATTACTGTGTTTATGACACATTGGATGTGTTGAGTCAGGTTGTTGATTATAAGAAATCCATGATAAAAATCAAAGAAGATAAATATATCATACCTTCAACCATAAAACCTGAAAAATATTCTGCGACAAAGGAAGATTACAAAAATTTGCTAGACAATTTATGTGAGTTTGACATTGTAATATTCACAGAAAACATTGGAATAGAATTTGATGAAGAAATAATGTGGGGAAATGAAGAAAAATCTCACGCAAAAAAATTATTTCAAATTTCAGATTCCTCATCCAAAAGAAAATCGGATTACAAATACATTGGGAAATTAGAATTCACAAAGGAATACGAAAAGAAAATCAATTCATATTCAGAAGATGTAGATGAAAAACTAACTGAAATTATCCAAAATTACAAACAAGACAAAGAAGCCAAAATCGGATTTTTCGACAGGATATTCAAAAGATGAAATACCTATTTATTGACAAAAACACTTGGGGTTACTACGATGATGAGCTGAAATTATTGGGAGATTACGACAGTGAGCTGGGTAACATTTATGTCGCTAAAATCACAAAATACGACAAGAAACTCGACGCATTTTTTATAGAATACGATAAAAAGAAAACTGGATTTCTCAATAATACATCATTTACACAAGATTTGAAACCTTCAGATGAAATACTGGTTCAAATGACAAAAGAATCAATTGGCGATAAATACCCCAAATTCACAACGAAAATTACGATTGAAACTGAAAATTTGAAATACACAAATGGCGACAAATTAACATTTGAAGGAAAACAAAAATACAAAGATATCGATGATTTCAAACAAAAATACACATTCACAGGAATTGTGGGAGAAAATTTCTTCAAACAAGAAAAAGCACAACAAGAAAAAGAAATGAATTTTATTTTAAATAATTTACATTACATTGAAACAGAGAAGAAATTTCTACCAATTCCTAAACTTTTGTACAAGAAAAATCCTGTGGACAAAATAATTCAAGAAGAAAATGTAGATTATCTGATTACTAATGACAAAATTGTTTACAGACAGTACAAAGAAATTTTGAATGTAAAATTTGATGAAAATTACAATTATAACTATGATAATTTGATAAGTCGTGATATAATAGATAAAAATTCAGAAATAATAAAACTGGACAATAACGCAGAAATTGTCATCCAGAAAACTGAAGCAATGTGGGTTGTGGATGTGAATTCTTCCCAAATGATTGTTGGTGAAAATTATTTCCACGAACTTAACACAAAAGCTTTGAAGAAAATCCATCAAATGATGTATTTGAAGAAAATGGTGGGAATGGTTATCGTTGATTGTGTCAGAGAAGGTGACAACAAAAAGTTATCAGATTTTATTAAATATGAATTTTGTGAACCGAATATAAATTTTCATGGATTTAGCAATTTGAATCTATTAGAATTCACAGTAAAACTTGACAAATAAATCAAATTACTGTACAATTATTTGGTGTGTAACCGCTCGAATCGGGTTTTCAAACTTTAAAAGTACCTTGATTTGGCGAGTCTTAAAAATGAGGAGGTGCACTAAATGTTCGCAATTATTAAAACTGGTGGAAAACAATACAAAGTTTCTGAAGGAGATATCATTAAAGTTGAAAAAATCGAAGCTGAAGCAGGCGATAAAATCGAATTTGATCAAGTATTAATGGTAGCTGGAGACGATGTTAAAGTTGGAAGCCCTGTAGTAGAAGGAGCTAAGGTTTCAGCTGAAGTTTTGGATCAAAAGAAAGACAAGAAAATTGTTATTTTCAAATTCAAAGCTAAGAAAAACTACAGAAAGAAAAAAGGTCACAGACAACCATATACATTAGTTAAAATCGAAAAAATTGATGCTTAATGGTAACTGTCGATATTTTTAGAAAAGACGGAAAATTTGTAAAAGTCAAATCAACAGGTCACGCTGATCATGGATCCTATGGAAATGATGTTGTGTGCAGTGCTATCAGTGTTTATCTGATTAATACTGTGAACACATTTACTGAAATACTTAAGCTTGGCTGTGATAAGTTGAAATTTCATTTTGAAAGCGGAGATGCTTCATTTGAAATAAATTATGACTTACTAAATGAGACTGAAATGATTCAGGTGGATATTTTGATGAAATCACTGTTATTCGCGCTTGAATCAATACGAAACGAAAATATAAAACACTTGAAAATTAACTATCGGGAGGTGTAATGATGATAAAATTAGATTTACAATTATTCTCTAGTAAAAAGGGAGTAAGTTCTACTAAGAACGGTCGTGATTCCGAATCCAAAAGATTAGGAACTAAAAAAGGTGACGGCCAATACGTTCTAGCTGGTAACATATTAGTTAGACAAAGAGGAACAAAAATACATCCAGGCAACAATGTTGGAAAGGGTGGAGACGATACACTTTTCACTAAAATTGACGGAGTAGTTAAGTTCGAAAGAATTGGTAAAAACAGAAAACAAGTTTCTGTATATCCAAAAGAAGCTTAATTTTTTAGCAACACCTTTGTTATGATTATAAATCGGATTTCCTTTTTATAATCGTAAGGTGTTGCTTTTTTAGTGGAAAATAATGTAAACTTACAAGTATAGTGGGCATTAATAAAGAGGTGAAAAATGTTTATAGATGTAGCAAAGATAGAACTTAAAGCTGGAAAAGGTGGAGACGGTTCTGTTGCATTTAGAAGAGAAAAATACGAACCATCAGGTGGTCCTGCAGGTGGCGACGGCGGAGATGGCGGTAGTATTATAATTGTCGGAGACAAAGACATTAAAACTTTGATGGATTACAGTTATCGATCCATTTACAAAGCTGAAAGTGGCGGCGACGGCAGAAATAAAAAACAATTTGGTAAAAAAGGTGAAGATTTAATTCTTAAAGTTCCAGTTGGGACTTTGGTTAAAGATTACGATACAGATACGGTTATCTACGATGTAAAACACGATAAGGAAGAGTTTGTAATTTGCAAAGGTGGCAAAGGCGGAAAGGGAAATGTTCATTTCAAATCATCTATAAGACAAGCACCAAGATTTGCAGAGCCTGGAGAAAAAGGCGAAGAAAAAACAATTAAGTTAGAATTGAAACTTCTAGCTGATGTTGGATTAATTGGTCTTCCTAACGTTGGGAAATCTACACTGTTGTCTATAATGTCAAACGCAAGACCTAAAATTGCAAATTATCATTTTACAACACTTGAGCCAAATCTTGGAGTGTGCAAAGTTGGAGAAAAAAGTTTCGTACTTGCAGATATTCCTGGGTTAATTGAAGGAGCAAGTGAAGGGCTGGGACTTGGTCATGATTTCTTGAAACACATTGAAAGAACTAAAATTTTAGTTCACGTGTTGGATATTTCAGGAAGTGAAGGTAGAAATCCAATCGAAGATTTTGAACTTATCAATAGTGAATTGTCTTCATACAATATCAAATTGAATGATAAAAAAATGCTTGTGGTTTTGAATAAAACAGACCTAGGAGCAGAAGATAATATAAAAGAATTTAGGGAAAAATATTCTGACAAAGTTGATGAAATCGTAGAGATAAGTGCTGCTACAACTGAAAATGTAGACAAGCTTATGTATTTGATTGCAGATACTTTGGACAGTATAGAAGATGATTATTCTACATTGGATGAACAATACGTTTACTTTGAAGAAGAAAAAGAGCCTGATTTCAAAGTTAGAAGAGAAAACGAAAACTACATCGTAGAAGGTCCGTTGATTGAAAACTTAATTTACAGAACAAACTTTGAAGTGTATGAATCTGTTAATCACTTGCAAAAAGTTCTTGAAGACAAGGGAGTTATCCAACAATTAAAAGATCTTGGAATTCAAGATGGAGACAACGTAGTTATCGGTGATGTAGAATTTGATTTTTACGAATAGGAGATAAAATGATAACACCAAAACAAAGAGCAAAATTAAAAAAGATTTCTCATGGTTACAAACCACTTGTAAACATCGGTAAAGGTGGAATTTCAGAAAATACTTTGAAACAAATCGATGATACTTTGAACAAAAGAGAAGTTATGAAGATAAAAATCCTTAACAATAATTTGGATGATAGGGATATGTTAATAGATGAAATATTGACAAAACTTGACTGTGAATTTGTTAGATATATGGGAAATATTCTAACAATTTACAGAGAATCTGAAAACAAGGTAATAGATTTAGATGATTAAAGTCGGAATAATGGGTGGGACTTTTGATCCCATTCATATAGGACATTTAATATTAGCCATGGAAGCTATTAACTACAAAAATTTGGACGAAGTTTGGTTTATTCCTACCGGTAATCCGAATTTTAAACAAGATAAAAATGTCACAGACAAGAAAAAAAGATTTGAAATGGTGAAAATTGCCACACAGGACAACGACAAGTTTAAAGTATGTGATTATGAAATTAACAAAAATGATGTAACATATTCATGGGAAACTATGAAATATTTGAGAGAAAATTACGATCATGATTTTTATTTTATAATGGGCGAGGATTCGCTGATGAGTGTGGAAACTTGGGAAAATGCAGAAGATTTTTTGAAAAATACTAAGATTTTGGCTTGTATTAGAAGACAAGAAGAAATGTCAAAACTAGATGTAAAAATCGATGATTTAAAATCGAAAGGATATTTTGTGGAGAAAATTCCTTCGAGCTTTATAGATATTTCTTCTACAAAAATCAGAGAAAAAGTGCAATCAAATCAAGATTTTAGATATTTCGTACCAAATCAAGTTTTTGAATATATTGTGAGAAACAAGTTATATGAAAGTTAAAGAAATAGAAAACAATTTGAGCAAAATGCTCAAAAAAACTAGATATGAACACGTTTTGAGAGTAAGAGACAAAGCTATTGAATTAGCAAAACTTCACAATCAAGACGTTATAAAAATAGAATTAGCGGCACTTCTTCACGACTGTGCAAAAAACAACGAAAACATGTATTTGGATAAGTACAAGAAGGAATTTGAAGAGCTTAGAAATTTACGACAAAACGATCCTGATATGGAAAATCCAAAGTTGTTGCATTGTTATTTGGGTAGAATTGTAGCTAACAAAGAATATGGTGTGAATGATCAAGAGATTTTGGATGCGATAGAATTTCACACAACTGGAAGAATTAACATGACTGATTTCGAAAAAATAATTTACTTGGCCGATAAGACTGAAGATAAGAGAGATTATGATGGCGTTGATGAAATCAGAAAATTATCCAAAATAAATTTGAATAAAGCAATTGTCAAATCACTAGATGATACGATAAAATATCTTATAGAAGGTGAAAGAGAAATATCTGTCACTAGTGTGAATGTCAGAAATTATTTATTGAAGGGAGTATAGATGACTGAATTAGAGTTAGTTCAAAAAGCGATAGACGATAAAATCGGAAAAGACATTGTAACTTTGAAATTAGATTCAGCTGTTGCGGATTATTTTGTTATTGCAACTGCCAATGCACCAAACCACGCTCAATCTATTATTGATGAAGTGGAAAAAGTGTGCGATGAAAATGGTTTTGAGATTTTAGGAAAAGAAGGTTACAGCGAAGGTAACTGGATTTTGCTAGATCTTAATGATATTATAGTACATGTATTTACAGAAGAAGCACGTTCTTTCTACGATATAGAAAGATTGTGGAATTAGGAGGACAGTATGAAATTTTTACATTCAGACAAAGCACCTGCTGCAATTGGACCATATTCACAAGCAACATCTGCTAACAAAACAATTTATGTATCAGGACAACTTCCAATAGTTGATGGAGAATTACAAACTGATATAAGAAAAGCTACAAAAGCATCACTAGATAATATTTTACATATTATCGAATCTGAAGGCGGCAAAGTAGAAAACATCGCAAGAGTTGGCGTGTTCATGCAAGATTTATCACAATTTTCTGATATGAACGAAGTTTATGCAGAATTTTTTGGAGATCACAAACCAGCAAGAAGTGCAGTTCAAGTTGCAGCTCTTCCAAAAGGAGCTATAATCGAAATAGAAGCAATTGCTGAATTAGATTAAGAAATCTTCCTCTGAGTAAAATTACTCAGGGGATTTTTTTTTGTAAAATTTTAATTTTGAAAAAATCTTTTAAAATTATTTGAAAAATTTTCTTGATTTGTTCTGAATGTCAACAATATTCAAAATTGATACCATTTTGTAACTTTTTATGTTATTATGTATGTATATTAGGAGGTTGTATCTATGAAGAACTTAAAAGATATTGCTAAAGTATCGTTTGTAGCATTGTCTGTGTCATTAATGATCTCTACAGGATCAATGGCTCAAACAGAAAACGATAAAAAAGATGTAGAAAACGAACTTAGTTCTAGATATACATCTATTAGCACACATAATCAAAGTAAGTTGACTAAGAAAGCTAAATTGGGATACGCTAACATTAACGACTTACAAAATCAAAAAAAAGAAAATGATAGTAATTTGAATCTCACAGATACAAAAGATTCAAATTATGAAATAGAAAATAAGGAAGAAAAGGAAAATTCATCTTCTGAAAAAGATAATGAAGTAGAAGCTGAAAAAGATGCAGAAGGAGGCTTAGAAGTTTCGCCAATCAAAGCTGATGAATCTGTATCAAAGGAAAATTCAGAACAACAAGTTTCTGAAGAAGCTGATGGAAAAGAAGCGCAAGATGAAGAAGTCAAGGCTTTAAATTCTTCAGGACAAATCGTTCCTACTAGAATTGCAGGTAAAAACAGATATGAATCTGCTGCACAAATTTCAAGAGAACAATTCACTAATGCAAAGAAAGTTATCGTTGTGAACTCACAAAAATACGCAGATGCATTGAGTGCTACAACTTTGTCTGATGGAAGATATTCTATTTTGTATACAGAAAAAGATTCTCTTCCAACAGCTACAAGAAATGAAATTCAAAGACTTAACCCAATAGAAGTATATCTTCTTGGTGGAAAACAATCCATTAGTGATGGAATTGAAAATATATTGAAAAAATATGCAAATAAAGTTACTAGAATTGCTGGTAAAGACAGATATGAAACAAGCGCAAAGGTTGCAGCTATGAGCAATAAAAAGAACATCGTTATTGCAAGTGGTGAAAACTTCAGCGACCCACTTTACGCATCATCTTATGCTTACTCAAATAATGCTAAGATTTTGTTGAGTTCTGGAAAAACTTTGTCAAGAGAAACTAGAGATTATTTGCTAAGAAATAAATCCAAAATTGGAAATGTGACAGTTGTTGGTGGTGGCAAATCCATCTCATCTTCTACAGTTAGATATATTCAATCAGTAACTGGGAAAAATGTCGGAAGAATTAGTGGAAGAAACAGATACGAAGGATCTGTAAAAGTTGCTAATTCTATGAACAAGAGCAAGGTGTTCATAGCAAGTGGCGAAGATTTTGCAGATGCATTGGCTATAAGTCCGTTAGCTCAAAAGCTAAATGCACCGATTTTATTGAGTGCAAAAGGTAAATTAGACACAAGTGTAATTGCATTTTTGAATAATTTCAAGAATTCAATCAAGGATGTATTTATTGTTGGTGGTTATAGAACAATTGATAACAACGTGTATGGTACTGTTCAAAATGTTTTGAAAAAACAAATTGCAAAACCAAAACCACAACCAAAACCACAAGTAAAGCCACAAGCAAAACCAAAACCAAAACCACCAGTTGTCAAAGATGAAGTATCAGATATAATTGAAGAAGATAAGGCCATAGGATTACACGATTTCGTAGTTGCAAAGCGTTCTACAACTCTTTACGATGCTGCAGATAGTTCTGCAAAATCTGTAAGAAATATCAACACTTCAACTGTTATGCAAGTTATAAATATTTTAGATAATGGATGGATGCAATTGGATATAAATGGGTTCAAAGGATATGCAAAAGTATCTGATTTTGGAATGTTCAACCCTAACAAATATAGATTAGTATTCCAACAAGGAGCAGACCTTTCAAAATTCAACCGCTATGTAGATATGAGATTAGCTAAGAAAAACGGAATGGATTTCGTAATATTAAAAGCAGGTTCTGGTTACAGTGGAGAAGATCCAAAATTCCAACAAAATTACAACAATGCAAAAGCTGCTGGATTGAATGTTGGGGCATATTGGTACTCATACGCAGTAAATGTTGAAGAAGCTAAGGAAGAAGCTGTAAGATATATGAAGATATTGGGCAAGAAACAATTTGAATACCCAGTATATTTGGATTTTGAAGATCCTTCACAACGAAAAATTCCTAAGGAAACAAAAACGGATATGGCAATTGCCTTCATGAGTATTCTCGAAAAGAATGGATTCTACACTGGATTGTACAGTTCAGGATCTTGGATTAACAATCAATTTGAAAGAGAAAGATTGAAAGATTACGATATTTGGATTGCACATTGGCACGTTACAAATCCTAACTGCTACACACCTGATTATGGAATGTGGCAATTCACAAATAAATCAAAAATAAAAGGCGTTCCAGATACTGGAGAAGGCGGAGTAGACATGAACTATTCCTATAAAAACTATCCAAAGATTATCAAAGATGCCAAACTAAATAATTTTTAAATTAGAGCTCTGAAAAGAGCTCTTTTTGAATGTGTATAATTTACAAAAAATATGGTATATGGTAAAATTTGAGTTAGTTAAAAGGAGTGAATGATATGAAATTAGGTATTGTGGGGCTTCCAAATGTAGGAAAGTCTACACTTTTTAATGCGATAACAAAAGCAGGTGCAGAAATGGCAAATTATCCATTCTGTACAATAGATCCTAACATCGGACTTGTAAATGTTCCTGATGAAAGAGTGTATAAATTAGCAGAACTTTTTAATTCAAAAAAAATTATTCCAGCTACTATTGAATTTTACGACATTGCAGGCCTTGTAAAAGGCGCAAGCAAGGGTGAAGGTTTGGGAAATAAATTTTTGGAAAATATTAGAGAATCCGATGCTATTGTTGAAGTTCTAAGATGTTTTGAAGACGAAAACATAGTTCACGTTGATGGTTCTGTGGATCCTATTAGAGATATCGAAACTATCAACTATGAGCTTATTTTATCTGACTTGGAAATGGTTGAAAGAAGATTAGAAAAATCCAGAAAAGCTTTGAAAGGTAATAAGGATTTGAAGGAAGAAGTGGATCTTCTTGAAAAAATTTACGAAGTTTTATCTGAAGGAAAATCAATCAGAATTTTGGATTTGGACGAAGATGAAATGAAACTTATGAGAAGTTTCAATCTTTTGAGCGTAAAGCCAATAATTTATGTCTGCAATGTAAGTGAAGATGAAGTAGCGGATGCTTACGAAAACAACGAAATGGTTCAAAAAGTAAAAGAGTTCGCAAAATCAGAAGATGCAAAAGTAGTTGTAATCTCTGCACAAATTGAATCGGAAATTTCTGCATTGGATAGCGAAGAAGACAAGAAAGAATTCTTGGAAGCAATTGGTCTTGAAAAATCAGGAATCGACGATTTGATTACACAAAGCTATGATTTATTGGGACTTATGAGTTTCTTGACAACAGGAGAAGACGAAACTCGTGCATGGACAATCAAGAAAAACACTCCTGCAGTACAAGCAGCTGGTAAAATCCACACAGATATTCAAAGAGGATTCATCAGAGCAGAAATTGTAAACTACGATGATTTAATCGAATTAAAATCTATGGCTGCAGTCAGAGAAAAAGGCCTTATGAGATTGGAAGGCAAAGAATATTTGATGCAAGACGGAGATGTAGTTCATTTTAGATTTAACGTATAGAAAAGATTTAATGTAGTAAAAAATCAATTATTGGTTTTGATTTTTTGTTTAACATATTTTACAAACTAGGTATTAATTTACCTAGTTTTTTTGTTAGCGTGAAAATAAACATCGTTAAATTTTGTGATATAATTATTATAACTACGAGGAGGTAATTATGATTAAAGAAAGATTAGAAAAGCTAAGAAAAAAAATGAGCGAAAGAAATATCGATGCATATGTTGTATTGTCAAGCGATCCTCATACATCGGAATATTTAGCAGATTACTATAAAACTAGAAAATATATTACTGGATTTAGTGGCAGTGCAGGTACTGCTGTAATTTTGAAGAAAAAAGCAGCTTTGTTTACTGACGGAAGATATTTTATCCAAGCTGCAAAGGAGCTTGAAGGTTCTACTGTAGATTTGATGAAGATGGGTGAACCTGGAGTTCCAACTTTGATTGAATATTTGAAAGAAAATGTTGGTGAATGCGGAAAAATCGGAGTTGATGGTCTTACTTTGGATTACAATGATTATTATAGATGGTTAGAAAATCTTGGCGACAGGATGATAATCACTGATGTTGATTTTATTGGTGATATCTGGGAAGATCGTCCTGAAAAACCAAACTCAAAAGCTTATGCATTTGATGTAAAATACTGTGGAAAAGATACGAAGACCAAATTAAAAGAGTTGAGATATTTCATGGATTGCAATGAATGTGATTATAACTTTATCGGTTCTTTGGATGATATTTGCTACCTTTACAATATTAGAGGTAACGATGTTTTGTATAGTCCGGTTATCATAAGTTATGCATTAGTTGGAAAAGATTTTGCTAATTTGTACATTGAAGATGAAAAAATCGATGACGATTTGATTGAATTGTTGAAAGAACAAGGTGTTACTGTAAAATCTTACGAAAAAGTGTTCGAAGATTTGAGCGAACTTCCTGGTAAGAGCGTTTTGTTCTTGGATCCTTCTAAGACAAATGTTAGAATTTACAATTCAATTAATTCTAATATCAGAATTTCAAAAGGAATTCAACCTACAACTTTGATGAAGGCTCACAAGAATGAAACAGAAATTAAAAATCAAAAGAATGCCTATATCAAAGACGGTGTTGCATTGGTTAAGTTTTTCAATTGGGTAGAAACAGGTACTCCAACTGGAAATGTTACTGAAATGAGTGCAGCGGATAAGTTGAGATATTTCAGAGAACAAGGAGATTTGTTCATGGATTTGAGTTTCGGTACAATATCAGCTTACGGAGAAAACGCAGCACTTCCTCATTACTCACCATCAGTAGACCATCCAGTGACATTACAACCGAAGGGATTGTACTTGGTTGACAGTGGTGCGCAATATTTGGATGGAACAACTGATATTACTCGTACGGTTGCTCTTGGTGAGTTGACAGATGATGAAAAACTTCACTATACTTTAACATTAAAATCACACATCAATTTGATGACTACAATTTTCCCTAAAGGAACAAAATCATCAAGCTTGGATCCAATTGCTAGAAGACCAATTTGGCAAGAATTGTTGGACTTCAGACATGGAACAGGCCACGGTGTTGGATTCTACCTTGGAGTTCACGAAGGTCCACAAAGAATTGCATCTGTAAACAATGATATCGATATGGATGAAGGAATGGTTACAAGCGACGAACCAGGAATTTACATCGAAGGTTCACACGGAATCAGAATCGAAAATATTATGCATTGTATCAAAGTTGGAGAATCTGAATTCGGTGAGTTCTTGGGATTTGAATCATTATCTATCTGTCCAATTGACACAAGACCAGTTATCAAAGAAAAATTACTTCCTTTCGAATTAGAATGGTTGAACAATTACAACAAAGAATGCTACGACAAATTATCACCTTATTTGGAAGGATCTGACTTAGAATATCTTGAACAACAAACAAAAGCAATATAGAAATGTTTGATATTAAAAAAGAACTGCAAAAAGTACCTCACAAACCAGGCGTGTACATTATGCACGATAAAAACGATGAGATAATCTACGTTGGTAAGGCGATTGATTTGAGAAGACGTGTGGGTCAATATTTCGATTCATCAAAAAAACTCGCAAAGGTCGCTGCAATGGTAAGCCACGTCGAGTATTTCGAGTATATTATCGTAAATAATGAATGTGAAGCTTTAGTTCTGGAATCAAACTTAATCAAGAAAAATAGCCCAAAATACAACATCGTTTTAAGAGACGATAAGCAATATCCATACATTAAAATCACGAACGAAAAGTTTCCGAGAGTTTTGAAAACTAGACGTGTACTGAAGGATAAGGCAAAGTATTTTGGGCCTTTTCCTAATGCTTATGCAGTTAATGATATTATAGATTTGATTCACGAAACCTATAAAATCAGGACGTGTAATTTGAATTTTGATAAGGGCCAAAAGCTTAAGAGACCTTGTTTGAATTATTATATCAATCGTTGTGATGGAATGTGCGTTTACGATGTGAACGAAGAAGATTACAACAAAGAATTATTAGAAGTGGAAAATTTCTTGAATGGTCGTGAAGATGAATTGACTAAGAAATTGACCGACAAAATGATGGCTGCATCTAAGAATTTGAACTTTGAATTGGCAGCGAAACTCAGAGATTCTATCACAAATATTCAAGTGATTTTGGAAAAACAAAACATCACCAACACCAAGGGGTTGGATTTGGATATGATATCCATGGCGAGAGAAGCGGAGACTGTATGCGTTCAAGTATTTTTCATGAGAAATGGTAAAATCATCGAAAGACAACATTTCATTATCGACAATAAATACGAAGAATCAAACGAACACATTGTAGGAGAATTTTTCAAACAATTCTACATTGATTTGACTTACGTTCCGAAACAAATCCTAACTGATATTGAAATCGAAGACCGTGACCTTATCGAAGAAATGCTGACGGAGAAAAAAGGTTCCAAGGTCGAAATCAAAATTCCTAAACGTGGTAACAAGACTGACCTCTTGGAAATGGTCAGAGTAAACGCAAAAGAAGGACTGGACAAATACATTTCCAGACATTTGAAAAGAGAACGTAATCGTGAAAATGCAATTCTTGATTTACAAGACATCACAGGGGTTAAACCAATTGATAGAATTGAATGCTACGATATTTCCAACACAAGTGGTGTAGATTCTGTGGGAAGTATGATTGTGTTCAAAAACGGGGCTAAATCTTCTAAAGATTATCGTAAATTCAAAATAAAAACTGTAGAAGGTGCAGATGATTACGCATCACACAGGGAAGTATTGACGAGAAGATTCAGAAGACTTTTGGATTCTGATAAAAAAGACAACAGCTTTGATGAAATGCCATCTATTATTTTGATGGATGGTGGAAAAGGTCAAGTTAACATAGCAAAGGAAGTGCTGAACGAATTTAACTTGGATATTCCGATTCTAGGACTCGTAAAAGATGATAAGCACAGAACGCGTGGAATAATTTACGAAAACGAAGAAATCAGACTGAAAGTAAATACTCCTTTGTACAGATTGTTGTTCGCAATTCAAGAAGAAACACACAGGTTTGCAATCAATTATCACAGAAAACTTCACGAAAAAAACTTCAAAAAATCAGAGCTGGACAATATAGCTTTAATAGGAGAAAAAAGAAAAAAAGCTTTGATGAAACATTTTAAAACGCTTGATAGAATAAAAAAAGCGAGTGTAGAAGAGCTTTGCGAAGTTGATGGAATGAATGAAAAAGCAGCAGAAAATATAGTGAATTATTTTAAGCAATAATTTGCTATATTTTTTATTGTAAAGAAATATTGATTGATGGTAAGATATAAGGTAGTGAACAATGGAGGTTTTATGAACAGAAATAATTCTACTTTAGTAAAAATGATAATGTTATCAATATTTGTTGCAATAGGTGTTGTAATATCTCCGATTTTAAGAGTTGTAGGGTTTTGCCCGACACAACATTTTGTAAATATAGTGTGTGCGGTATTTTTGGGACCGTGGTATGCATTGTTGTGCGCAACGTTGATTGGAATAATCAGAATGTCACTGATGGCAATACCACCGTTAGCGCTAACAGGAGCAGTGTTCGGGGCGTTTTTATCGGGTGTGCTATATAAGAGAACGAACAAATTGATTATGGCTTGTATAGGCGAAGTTATTGGAACGGGAATAATAGGATCAATCGTAAGTGTCCCTGTCATGAAGTTTTTCTTCGGAAAAAGCAATTTGACGTTGTTTTTCTACACACCATCATTTGTGCTGGCGACTTTAATGGGAGCGACTGTAGCATTCTTATTTTTAAAGGCTATGCAAAAAAATAAAATGCTAGATAAATTAAAGGAAAGTATCAATGGATAATTTAATACAAAAAATGTCAGAGATTTACTCTGATTTGCACAACAGTAATAATCTGATCCATTGCCTTACAAATGCAATATCTATCAATGATATGGCAAACGCTGTGCTAAGTATAGGCCAAAGCCCATTCATGGCAGATAATCCTAGGGAAGTGGAAGATGTTACGAGAAAATCTGATTCTCTGTTGGTAAATTTAGGAAACATAACGGATTATAGGATAGAATCAATCAAAAAATCTGTGCGAATTGCAAATGAAAACAACATTCCGATTACTTTGGATTTGGTTGGAGTGAGTGCATCAAAATTAAGGTTGGATTTGACTTTAGACATTTTGAAAAATCATACAATAACTTGTATTAAAGGAAATTACAGCGAGATAAAATCACTGTTTATTAAAGATTTAAGTACAAAAGGTGTGGATTCCCAAAAACTGGAAGTAGACGATGTTATTAATTGTTGTAAAAATTTACACGAAAAATACGATTCGATAATTGTAGCAACAGGGCAGACCGATATTGTGTGTGCAAATGAGATTTATCTACTAAACAATGGAGATGATAGACTTTCGAAAATCACTGCTACAGGTTGTGTTGTGGGAAGTTTAATTGCTTGTACACTTAGCGTATCTCAATCGATAAAAGCATGTGTTCTAGCAATTAGCATGATGAATATTAGCTGTGAAATGGTGGATAAAAGTGTTGGACTTAGTTCGTTTAAATTAGGTTTGTACGATAATTTATCCAGAATAAAATGGGAACAAATAAAGGAGAATATAGATGCGAAAAAAGTTGAATCTTAGCTTGTACTTGGTTACTGATAGGACAAATGTAGCTTGTGAAGAAAAATTTCTCACAAAAATTGAAGAATCACTTAAAGGTGGAGTAACACTGGTACAACTAAGAGAGAAAAATATCTCCACAAGAGAATACATAGACTTGGCGAAAAAAGTGAAGATAATTTGTGATAAATTCGATGTGCCGCTTTTAATTGACGACAGAATTGACGTTTGCTTGGCAAGCGAGTGTGCAGGAGTTCATCTTGGAGATGAGGACATGGAAATAAAAGATGCGCGTAAGATTTTGGGGGATAATTACATTATTGGTGCAACTGCAAAAAGTGTTGAGAGAGCTGTCCAATGTGAAAAAGAAGGCGCAGATTATCTTGGAGTTGGAGCAATTTATCCGACAAAAACCCACGTTAAAACGAAAATAACATCGGTTGATACCCTAAGAGATATCAACAATAGCATAAACATAAAAACGGTCGCTATTGGCGGTTTAAATGAGGATAACATGGATGTATTAAAGAACAGTGGTGCAAGTGGAATAGCTGTCGTAAGAGCATTGATGAATGACGATAATCCACAAGAAAAAGCACACAGATTATTAGAGAAATCAAAACAAATTTTAGAATTGAGGTAATTATGAAAAAGAAATTTAAATTAGTATTGTTAGTTTTTGTGTTGATGTTAGTCATGGTATCTTGCAAAAAAGCAGATCCAATAACACTTCCAAATGCCAATGATTCACAAGTAATCACAGTTACAAAAATCGAAGAAAACAAGGAAGGACCAACGGCTTCTATCACTTCGAAAAAAGATATCGTGGACACGATCAAATTGATACAAGAAAAAGCAAAACCAACTAGAAAACAATCAAACAACGACACACCAGCGAATACAAAAGATTTTAGAAAAATGGAAATTTTCTACGGAAAAGACGAAAAAATGACGTTATATTTGTACCAAAACAAAAAATTCTACATCGAAAAACCATACGAAGGAGTGTGGGAAATCGACAATGATACGTTTAACAAATTAATCGGTGCGATGTAGTTTTATATTACTAGTTATTACAAAAATTTAGAGTGCATTTCGATGCGCTCTTTTTTTCTTTGAAAAAATATTGCATTTGTGTCTAATCTGTATTATAATAACTAATACAAGGAGGACAGAATGATTAACATAAATACGACGAGTGATGTTCCAATTTACACTCAAATTCGAAACGAGATTATTAGAGAAATTGCCAATGGCAACTTACAAAATGGCGACGAACTTCCTTCTGTTAGACAATTTGCAAATGATTTGGGAATAAATCCTATGACAATTAGCAAGGCTTACAATATTTTGAAGGACGAAAAAATAATTGTAATAGATAGAAGAGTTGGGGCGAAGATTTGCGTGGACGAAGATTATTCACGAAATTCATTTGAAGATGAATTGAAACTACTGTTGATGGAAGCGAAAATTCGCGGCAAATCACAAAAGGATATTAAAAATATAGTGGAGGAAATTATAAAATGATTTGGCAATTTATTTTATTTTTTAGTTTGGTGTTTATTTTGTTCATCATAAGAAGAGTGAACATATATACATTGAAAATAAACGATACTTTTATGTTGTATACAAATTTTCCAAAAGGTTATGAAGATGATGAATTCATCGTCGATTTGCTGGGTAAAACTAAGAAAAAATTGAATATTTTATTTGCGGTGAGCATTGTTTTATCTTTTCTTGTGTTGCTTGATTATGATTGGATAATGCTTGTGTATTACAATTTAATAGTTGTTTATCTTGTGAGTGCAAATATTATCGAATACAACGCAATGAAAGTAATACGACAATACAAAAAGGACAATAATATATCGACTGAGAGTAGTATTTTGACGTATGATTTGAAGACTTCAAGAGATATTGAAAAAAAGAAAATCAAACTAAAAGCCTGGATAATTCCGCTGGTAGTTCAAATCGTATTGTTGGTAGCTTTTTTCAAAAACAAAGAGATGTTTTTCGGCTACATTTTGTTGCTAGTCACAATGAGTGTGAGTACAATATTAACGGGATGGTTTTTGGGAAGGAAAAACACCAAAGTTTATTCGACTAATTCTGATGAAAACTTAAAGTTGAATGAAGAAAGCATCATAAAAGTGCAACAAACAATGTATGCGATATATATTATGTTTATCGTTTTAGGATTTGTTGTAGCTTATTACTCATCAAAAGATATTTACAGAATTTTCCCGATTCTTTCATACATTGTTTTGTACACGTTAGCGATAATATTGGCTCTTTTTAAATATCAAACCATAGCAAAAAACTTAACTGCGATTAATAGCGACTTGTACAATGGGGACTTCTTTGATCCGTGGGGATATTATAATCCGAAAGATGACAGGCTCATGGTTGAAGATGTAAGCGTAAGAAAAGGTAATATGACATTTAATAGGGCAAAATTATCAGGTAAAATACTATATGCATTGACTGCAGTTTTATTGATTTCAGTTGAATTTTTGATGATAAGTATGAGTTTGCCGAAAACATACACTGTAGATAACACACCAAGCACTCTTACGATTTCTGAATCTGTTTATACTACTGTAATCGACAAAAAATCAATCGAAAAAGTTGAGCTAATCGAAGATATCAACAAAACAGATGGCGTTAGATTAAATGGAACATCACTAAAACACAATTCTTATGGAAAGTTTTCAATAAAAGGAATTGGAAATTGTGATGTGTACATTCATAACGACAATCCAAGGGCTATTTGGATTAAGACTAAGGATAATAAAAACCTTGTGTTTAATTTTCCAACTGTAAAAGAAACTGAAAACTTTTATAAAAACTTACGCTAAGATTTGTATTTGTGGTAAAAAAGTTTACTAAAAAATAAGCAGAATAGGCAATAAAAAAAAGCAATGATTCTCCGTGAATCATTGCTTTTGAATTTAACCTAATAATCTTCTTGCTGTAACAAATGTTCTTTGATAATAGCTTGAGTTGATATCTGATAAGATAACTCCTGTTGATGGGGTGGAAGCGTGGATTAATTTGTTGTTACCAACATAAATTCCAACGTGACTTATTCCGCCGCCACCTGTTGCGAAGAACATCAAATCACCTTTTTTCAAGTTTGATTTGGAAACTTTGTATCCGTAAGAAGCTTGCGCTCTTGAGCTTGTGCTGATTCCAATACCATAAGCTTGCTTGTAAAGGAAAGATGTAAGTCCTGAACAGTCGAATGATCTTGGACCGTGAGTTCCCCAAACATAAGGCTTGCCTAATTGTTTGTATGCAAGTTCTACGATTTTGTCTAATTTATTAGTTTCTTCTTGAACTTGTTGTTCTTGTTTTTTAGGTAAATTTACAAGTGCGTCTACTTTTGGTTTTGCTTGAAGTGATTTACCAGCCAACAAATCTTTAATTCCATTAACTACGAAATTGTCGATTGTGTTTTTTCCACCAAATACCATTGTGTACATGATGTTTGATTTGTTTTGTTTGAAGAAAGATTCCACAGAATTTGATTTTTGTTCTTGAGTTTTGTAATCTTCATTTCTTGGAACATCCATCTTCTTAACTAGAACTATTGGTGCGTTGTATTTTTGAGCTACAGGAGATGCAGCAAGTACATCTACAAATTTCTCTCCACTAGCAACAATTGTTCTTTCAGAATTTACACCTACATGTTTTGCGACTTTTACAGATGTTTGATATCTGTCGTCTCCTGCAATTCTAGTAACTTTTGCAAGCTTGGAAAGTTCGTTTTCGACAATTTTTGAAACGGAATTTTCTCCACCTACTATAGTAATGTCTCCTAAAAGACCTTTTTTTCTGAAAGAGTTTAAGTATTCTTTGATTGATTTTGGAACTTCATTTTTCTTAACTAATAGAACTGGTGCGTTCTTTTTCTTAGCCAAAGAAGTAGAAGAAATAGAATCTGCAAAGTTTTCGCCAGATGCGATAACCACGTTTTGTTTCTTGTTAGAAACTGGGTGAGATGTAGTAGCTGATTTTGCATTTACATCGTATCTGTCTTTGCCTTTTACTCTGATGACTTCAATTCCCAAACCATTTAATTCTTTAACTACTTTCGAACTAATAGTTTTTTCGCCACCAGTTATGTAGACTTTTTTGATGCCGTTCAAGGCTTCTTTTGTTAAGTTGTCTAGTTTGTTTGAATCAGTGTAAAGAATAGGTGATTTACCATTTGAAATATTCGTTGCACTGATTGAATCAGAAAATTCATTTGAATTTACAATTACTGCAGTATCTGCATTTTTGAATTCTTTTTCTTTGATTTTCTTAGCTGTTTCAAATCTGTTTTGTGCGTCAATTCTTTCTGTCTTGGCGCTTTTTTGTGATTTGACTTCAGCTTCTTTTTTCTCTTCTTTATTATTTTGATTTTTATTAGATATTACTTTATTATTTTCATCTAGCTTTACTTGTATTTTAGTTGTTTCAGTTTTACTTGAATTATCTAATATAGCTTTAACGTTTGTTTCTGACTTGTTATTTTCATTATCTGCAAATGAAACATTTGCTCCCAAAGATAATGATACAGCCAAAGTCATAACAAGAAGTGGCTTCTTAAAATTATTCATGTATCCTCCTAATATACTTCAATGAACAAATTTTAATTGCTCATTAAATTTGTAACCGATTTGTAACTTATTTAAATTACTCTAATAGTTTACAAGAATTTTTCATAACTTTCAAACAAATTTGACATTTATTAGCTTAATTTGCTCAATATTTGAGAAACTATGTAAAATTTGCCAAAAACTATTTACAAATCTGAAAATTTGTGAATCAATTGAAAAATAAACATCGCATAAAATAGGGAATAATTTGTAACCAATTTGTAACTTTTATAAAATTTACCAAAAACTATCGCAAAAAACTCAAATTATTAAAAAAATGTAACAAATTATAGTTTTAAAGATATTTCGTAGATTATTGTTGGGATTATTAGATTTATTATCAAAAAAGAGCAAATAAAAAGCACTGATCAATATCAGTGCTTAAGAATTTCTATTATAAGATGTAGATTTTGACGTTTCTAACTCCCCAGTTTCGAGATTGAGCGTTTGTATCCATAACTACATCAATTTTATTTCCTTTAATAGCTCCACCAGTGTCTTCTGCAGTAGCAAATCCATAGCCTTCTACATAAACTCTTGTTCTCAAAGGAATAACTCTTGGATCTACCGCGATAACACCGCGTCTAATTTTAGTTCCGATTGCTGTTACATTCCATCCACCATTTTCTCTAGGATCAGAAGTGTAGGCAGTTGATCTTACTATGAACACTCTTTTTGCTTTTGCAAGTTGAGCTTGTAAAGAATCTACTGGTTTTTCAACTTTTTTAGTAGCTTTAGTATTTTGAGTATTGCTTTTTCTAAGTTCAGCTTTTTCTTGTTTGTACAATGCATCTGCTTTAGGTGCAGTTTTTAGACTTCTTCCTTGTAACAAATCAGATATTGATGATGATACAAAATCAGAAATTGAGTGATTTCCTTCGCAAACAATAACTTGGTCTAGGGATTTGTTGTTTTTGAAGAATGATTCCATAGATGAATGTTTATCAACTGAAGCATAGTCGCTCGTTCTTGTAACATCATTTGGTTTTGTTAATATTAATGATGCATTTAATTTCGCCGCAACAGGTGACATTAATAATGCATCGTTGTAACCATTACCTTCAACTACGATTGCACGTTTTGCATTAGGGTTAACTTGTTTTGCAACTTTTACATTCGTAGAATATCTGTCAGATCCAGCAATTCTATCAACATTATTGCTTAATGATCTTAAAAATGCTTCTACTTTTCTTGAAACTGAGTTTTCTCCACCTACAATTGTAATACTTCCGATTGCATTTTTTTTCTTCAATGAATACAAATAATTTTTGATAGGGGATGTAACTTCATTCTTAGTTACGAAAAGTATAGGTGCTTTCTTGTTTTGTGCTAATGTTGCAGAATTGATTGCATCGCTATGTTTTTCACCCGATGTTATAAGTATATTTGTTTTTTGTTTTGTATTTGGATTATGTGTTTTTTCAGCAACTTTTGCATTAACTTCATATCTATCGTGTCCAGAAATTCTTTCAACTATTATTCCCAAATTCTTTAGTTGATTAACTACCGAACTATTTATAGACTTTTCTCCACCTAAGATGTAAACTTTTCTAGGCTTGTTAGATTTTAAGTTTTTTAATGTCGTACTATCTAATGAGTTTGATTTTGTAAATAGTATTGGAGTGTTACCTCTTGACAATGAAACAGCAGATAATGAATCTACAAATGTAGAGCTATTTGTTAAAATAACTGTATTTGATTCTGAAAAATATTCATCTCTTATATTAGTAGCTGTTTCAAACTTGCTTGATGAAGTTATTTTCTTAACATCAGCTTTTTTCGCTGCTTTTACTTCAGCAGGTTTTTTCAAAAGTTCTTTTGAATCTTCAAAGCCTTCAGTTAAATCTTCTTTTGTAGTTTCTTTTTTATTTCCTTTTTCATTATTTTTTTCAGTATTTTGTGCATCATTGGATTTGATGGAATCCTCTGCATTCACATTTTCTTGATCTTTAATTATAGTTTGCAAATTTGTAGTGTGATTTAAAGCGTCATGTTTTACTTCTTCCACAAGCTTTGTATTGTCAACATCAGCAAATGAAGAAGTTGCATTTAAAGCAGAAAAGGTAAACATTAATCCCATCACTAACAATGGTTTTTTAAGATTGTTCATTTTTCCTCCTGAGTTTACGATTAAAATATTTAATCTGCAAATTTAATATAATATATTGTAACACATTTGTAACCTGTTGTAACTTTTTTGTAACAAATTAGGCTAGAAAAACGTTAAATATTACAAAAATGTAATATTCGAATCACGTTTTAATAAAATTATCTCTTCAATAATTTGCGTATAAATAGATTAGAATATAAAATATAATAAGGAGGGAACTTATGAAAACTGTAAAATTAAGTGCGGTCGTAAAAAAATTGGATTTGCACGTTGTAAGAACAAGCTCTGATTATGAAACAATTGAAATTAATAACTCTGAGATTAACAGACCAGGTTTGCAATTATCTGGTTTTTTGGAAGAATTTCCTTACAGAAGAATTCAACTTTTCGGTAAGGCAGAACTTGCTTATTATAAAGCGATGGATATGGAACTAAGAATTGAAAGAGTAAGAGCAATGATGGAATATGATATTCCTTGTATTGTGTTTTCTCATTATGCTCAAATTCCTGAAGAAGTTAGAAAACTAGCTGATGAATACGACAAAACATTATTGATTTCAGATAGAACTACAACAAGATTAATATCAGCTTTGGATGAAGTACTGGAATATTTCTTAAGTGAAGAAGACACTATTCATGCTTCTTTATTGGATGTATTTGGTATGGGAGTTTTATTGATGGGAGACAGTTCTGTAGGCAAAAGCGAAACAGCTTTAGATTTGGTTACAAGAGGCCACAGACTTATAGCTGATGATGTTGTTGAAATCAGAAAAATCGAAAAAGGTTTGTTGGCACAAGCTCCTCTTAACATTAGACACTATTTGGAAGTAAGAGGTCTTGGAATTTTAGATATTCAAAGATTATACGGCACAGGTTCTGTAAGATTGACTACATTTATAGATTTGGTTATCAGACTTGAAAAATGGCAAGACGACAAAGAATACGACAGGATTGGACTAGACGATCACACTACTGAACTTTTGGGGGTTGAACTTCCGTATCTTGAAGTTCCAGTTAAACCAGGAAGAAATATCGCTATGATTGTAGAGGTTGCAGTTAGAAATCAAAGACAAAAACTTTTGGGCTATAACGCTGCACAAGAGTTAAATAATAAGTTAATTGCCAATATGAAAAAAGATACTGAAGAACATAGAAAACAGTTAAAAAATAACAAAAAATAATTTTGTATTAAATTTTTTTTCATGAAGTTTGTTATTCTTGCATTGAAAAAATTATTGAGTTATAATAACTGTTGGAGCGGTTTTATCCGTTTTAATTTATACAATTTATTTATTTATATATAGGGGGTTAAATAAATGGCAAAACACATGAAAACCATGGATGGAAATACAGCCGCAGCTCACGTAGCGTATGCATTTTCAGATGTGGCAACTATTTATCCAATTACTCCATCATCACCAATGCCGGAAGCAATTGATGTTTGGGCAGCAGATGGACGTAAGAATTTATTCGGTGAAACAGTACAAGTAACTGAATTACAATCAGAAGGTGGAGCAGCTGGTTCAGTACACGGGGCTTTAGTTGCAGGGGCTTTGGCATCTACATTTACAGCATCACAAGGTTTATTGTTGATGGTACCAAATATGTACAAGATTGCCGGAGAAAACTTACCTGGTGTATTCCACGTATCAGCAAGAGCTTTAGCATCACATGCACTTAGCATTTTCGGTGACCACCAAGACGTTATGGCAGCAAGACAAACAGGTTTTGCATTGTTGTGTTCAGGTTCTGTTCAAGAAGTTATGGACTTAGCAGCAGTAGCACATCTTTCTGCTATTAAAGGAAAAGTACCATTCTTACACTTCTTCGACGGTTTCAGAACTAGTCACGAAATCCAAAAAATCGAAGTTATGGACTATGAAGATTTGGCAAAAATCGTTGATTGGAAAGCTATTGATGAATTCAGAAGAAATGCATTAAATCCAGAAAACCCTAAGACAATGGGTACAGCTGAAAATCCTGACGTTTATTTCCAAGGTATGGAAGCATCTAATACATACTATGAAGATATCGTTGGTATTACTGAAGACTATATCAATGAAATTAACAAGATTACAGGCAGAAACTACGGATTATTCAACTACTATGGTGCAGAAGATGCTGAAAATATTATAGTAGCTATGGGTTCAGTAACTGAAACTATTGAAGAAACTGTTGATTATTTAGTTTCTAAGGGAGAAAAAGTCGGAGTATTAAAAGTTCACTTATACAGACCATTCTCTAAAGAACATTTCTTAAATGCTATTCCAAAAACAGTTAAGAAAATTGCAGTTTTAGATAGAACTAAAGAAAAAGGTTCATTAGGAGAACCTCTATATCTTGACGTTAGAGATTGTTTCTACGATCATGAAAACAAACCAGTTATCGTTGGTGGTATCTACGGTTTAGGTTCAAAAGACACAACTCCAACTCATATCAACACAGTTTACGAAAACTTGAAACAAGATAAACCAAGAACACAATTTACTATCGGTATAGTAGATGATGTTACTCATAGATCATTAGAAGTAAAAGATGTTATCAACACTTCACCTGAAGGAACTATCAGATGTAAATTCTGGGGCTTCGGTTCTGATGGTACAGTAGGTGCTAATAAATCAGCTATCAAGATTATTGGTGATGGTACTGACATGTACGCTCAAGGTTACTTCGATTATGACTCTAAAAAATCTGGTGGGGTTACAATGTCTCACTTAAGATTTGGTAACAATCCAATCCACTCAACTTACCTATTAGATGAATCAGACTTCATTTCTTGTTCAAAACAAGCTTATGTATATCAATATGATTTATTAAGAGGTTTAAGAAAAGGTGGTACATTCTTACTAAACTGTATCTGGGATGAAAAAGAATTAGACACTCACCTTCCAGGTAAATTAAAGAAATATATCGCTGAAAACGACATTAAATTCTACACAATCAACGCTTCTAAGATTGCAGCAGAAGTAGGATTGGGCGGAAGAACTAACATGATTATGCAAGCTGCATTCTTCAAATTATCTAAAGTATTACCTATAGATGAAGCTATTAAGAAATTAAAAGAATCTATAGTTCATAACTACGGAAGAAAAGGTGAAGATATTGTAAACATGAACTACGCTGCAGTAGATCAAGGTATCGATCAACTTGTAGAAATCAAAGTTCCAGCTGAATGGAAAAATGCTGAAGAAGACGTTGAAAAAGACGCTAACCTTCCAGAATTCGTAAAAGAAGTTGCAAGTGTAATGAACGCACAACAAGGTAATGATTTACCAGTATCTGCATTCAAAGACAGAGCAAATGGTGAATTCCCAATGGGAACTTCAGCTTACGAAAAGAGATGTATCGCTCTTAACGTTCCAGAATGGCAAATGGATAAATGTATTCAATGTAACCAATGTGCATATGTATGTCCACACGCAGTTATCAGACCATTCTTATTAAACGAAGAAGATAGAAAGAATGCTCCTGAAACATTCGAAAGCAAAAAAGCAGTTGGTAAAGGATTTGAAGATTTAACATTCAGAATCCAAGTTTCACCAGCAGACTGTACAGGTTGCGGTAACTGTGCTGATGTATGTCCAGCAAAAGAAAAAGCATTAATAATGAAACCTTTCGAAGAACAACATATTGCACAAAAAGACAACTGGACTTATGCAGTAGAAAAAGTTGGATACAAAGAAGACTTAATGCCAGCAGAAAAAACAGTTAAAGGTTCACAATTCCAACAACCATTATTTGAATTCTCTGGAGCTTGTGCTGGTTGTGGAGAAACTCCATACGCTAAATTAATCACTCAATTATATGGAGATAGAATGCTTATAGCTAACGCTACAGGTTGTTCATCAATCTGGGGTGCAAGTGCTCCTTCAACTCCTTACTGCACAAACGCTGAAGGTAAAGGACCAGCTTGGGCTAACTCATTATTCGAAGACAACGCTGAATACGGATATGGTATGCACTTAGCTATCAAGAAGATTAGATTACAATTAAAAGAAAAAATGCAAGCATTCTTAGACTTGAACATTGAAAGTCCATTGAATGCACCATTCAAGAAATTTATTGAAAACATGGACGATGTAGCTACATCAAAAGCATGTGCAGCAGAAATCTTACAACACTTAGATGACAATACAAACAACGAAGAAGCTGAAGAATTATTGAAATATATAAGAACAGACAGAGACTTCTTAATTAAGAAATCTGTATGGATCTTCGGTGGAGACGGTTGGGCTTACGATATCGGATACGGCGGATTGGATCACGTATTAGCATCAGGTGAAAACATCAACGTTATGGTATTCGATACAGAAGTTTACTCAAACACTGGTGGACAAGCTTCTAAATCAACTCCAACAGCTGCAGTAGCACAATTTGCTGCAAGTGGTAAGAAAGTTAGAAAGAAAGATTTAGGTTTGATGGCATCAACTTACGGATACGTATACGTAGCACAAATCGCTATGGGTGCAAACCAAAATCAAACATTAAAAGCTATAAGAGAAGCTGAAGAATATAATGGACCATCATTAATCATCGCTTACTCACCATGTATCAACCACGGTATTAAAGCTGGTATGGGTAAGAGCCAACGTCAAGAAAAATTAGCTGTAGAAGCTGGTTACTGGCACTTATACAGATTCGATCCAACTCTTGCAGAAGAAGGAAAGAATCCATTCCAATTAGACTCTAAAGAACCAACTGGATCATTCCAAGACTTCATCAGAGGAGAAGTAAGATACTTGTCATTACAAAAATCATTCCCTGAACAAGCCGAAGAATTATTCCAAGAAGCTGAAAGAGATGCTAAGGAAAGATACAACACTTACAAGAGAATGGCAGAAATGGATTATTCTAACTCAGTAGAAAATACAGAATCTGCAGAAAAAGAAGAAAACCTTGAAAAAGAAGGTAAAAAAGTTGAATCTGTAGAAAAAGCTAAGGAAGAAGAAGGCGCAAAGAAAAAAGACGTCGTAAATCCAAATTCTACAAATAGATAATAGAACAAAAACACTGTGAGAAAATCTCGCAGTGTTTTTTATTGCAAAAATTTAATAATTCAAATAATCATTTATAGAAATTTCCTATAAATAATTTAAAAATTAAAAACGTTGAATTTTCAATGAAAAAAGGACTAAAAAAATTAATAATTTTTCTAAATTTTTAAAAATCGAACGAAAATCGTAGGATTTATAGAAAGTTTAAATAAATGGGCAAAATTTAACAATTTGTGTAGTTTTCTTACAGAATAAGTGATAATATAAATATGAACTATATAAACTTTAGGAGGGTTTTATGAATTTTTACGAAGAATCAAGAAAATTTGCATTGGAACATGTAGAACCATATGCAAAGAGATCAGATGAAGAAGGTAGATTTCCTGTAGAATCATTTGAAGAAATGGGAAAAGCTGGCTATTTCAAATTACTTATTCCAGAAGAAATGGGTGGTTTAGGAAAAACTGCTGTTGAACATCAACAAGCTGTTTTAGCATTTGCTGAAAGCAACCCAACTGCTGGCCTTTGTTACATGATGCACAACGTAGCATTGATGACAGTACTTACTAATGGCAACGAAGAATTAAAGAAAAAAGTTGTAAAAGACATAGTTGAAAACAACAAATTCATGGCTTTAGCATATTCTGAATTTGGAACTGGTACTCACTTCTACATTCCAGAAATCAAAGTTACTAAAGATGGTGGAAAATTTGTTTTCAATGGAACAAAATCAATGGTTACAAGTGCAACTCATGCAAGCTATTACTTAATTTTGACTCCATCAACAGAAAAAGAAGGAGACATCAACAACTGGTTAATTCCATTAGAATCTGAAGGATTAGAATTCAAGATGAGTCATTGGAAAGGTATTGGTATGAAAGGTAATGTTTCATGTCCAATGACTATGACAGATGTTAAATTAGACGAAGTTAACAGAATCGGTGAAGAAGGTTCAGGTGTTGATCAAGTGTTCAACGTTGTAGCTCCATACTTCATCTTAGGTTTAGCAAGTGTATACACTGGATTAAACTTAAGATTATCAAAAATTACAAATGACTATGCATTAAAGAGAAAATATCCATCAGGACAATGTTTAGCTAATATTGAAACAGTACAAGTTCACTTAGCTAAGATTTATGCTAACGGAATGAGTGCAAAAGCTCTTACAGAATTAGCAGCAAGATCATTAGTTGATGGTGAAGCTGATGCAGTATGCAAGATTATCGCAGCAAGAGTTTGTGCTATCGAAAATGCTATTGAATCTTCAACACTTGCAATGAGAGTTGGCGGCGGAAAGACTTACAACTGTGCATCTGAAATCCAAAGATTAATGAGAGATGCTTACGCTGGACAAATTATGGCTCCATCACTAGACGTTCTTAACGTTTGGTTAGGAAAAGCTATCACAGGTCAACCACTATTATAATATTGTAAATTTATCGGAATTTATGAACAGTAAAGTTTTTGCTTACAAACAAATATTCTAACTGTTTGTAAGTTCCGATTTTTATTTGGATTTTCTAGAAAAATTTTATAAAATATATTAGTAGATATTTTTAGGAGGAATTAAATGAAAAAATTAAAAGTAGGTGCGGTTATTTACGCTCCAAGAGTAACAGTTATATGGGATTTAATTACAAAATTCTACGAAGAAAATGGCGCTGAAATCGAAGCAGTATTCTTCAAAGACTACAAATTACAAGTTGATGCTTTAATGAATGGCGAAATCGATGCAGCTTGGAACTCTCCATTAGCACAATTAGATGCTCACTTGAGATCTGAAGGAAAAGAAAAAATCGGATGTATGAGAGATACAGATAGAGATAGAAAAACTTACCTTGTAGTTAAAAAAGGTAAATTCGAAAATATTTCTGATTTAAAAGGAAAGACAATAGGATTTGGAGCTATTGATTCTCCACAAGCAAGACTTATTCCTATTAACTTCTTACACAACAATGGTTTGGAATTTGGTAAAGATTACACTGACAAGAGATTTGATATTGGTGTTGGCTTACATGGAGACCACGTTGGTGGAGAAAAAGATAGCATGATGGCTATGGTTAATGGTGAAGTTGATGCAACATTCTGCTTAGACTTAAACTATGATGCATGGATTAGCGATGGTACAATTGACAAAAACGAAGTTGAAGTATTAGCTAAGACTGATTATTTTGATCACTGTGTATTCACATTTACGCCAGAAACTTCTGACGAAGATATCAAAGCATTTGATGATATTATGTTCAAGATGGATTACAATAACGAAAGAGATAAAGAAATCATGGATCTTGAAGGTTTGAAACAATGGGTTCCTGGAAGAAGAGATGGTTTCAAACAAATTACAGAAGCTAATGAATATTTAGGAAATTTCATAAAGGAATACAATAGTGAACAATAAATTATTCAAGACCTCTTTGATAGGATCTATGCCAAGAGGAAATGAAATATTGAAAGCTCGTAGGATGTTAAAGGCTAATATGATTAGCCTTTCTGACTACGAACAAATGGTATATGATAAAACTAAAGAAGTTGTAAAATTACAAGAAGATTTGGACATTGATGTAATTACAAGTGGAGAAATTGAAAGAGACAACTATGTTTCTTTTATCTCTGAAAAGCTTGGCGGCGTAACTCAAATGAGCATGGCAGAAATGCTAGATTATGTCGATGATAAAAGAGAATTCGAAAATATTTTGACAACGTTGGATGTACCTGCTACATCTATTAAAAATGCTATTTGTACTGGCAAATTGGAATACAAAGGAGACATTGTATCAGAAGAATTAAAGCTTTTGAAATCTTTGACTGATAAGCCTGTTAAGATTACAATGCCAGGCCCTTACTTGGTTACAAGAAGTATGTGGCTTGCAAATGTAAGCTCAAAATACTACGATAGTAAGGAAGCTTTGGGTGAAGATGTAATAGACATTTACAAGAAAGAAATCAAAAATCTTCAAGAAATCGGAGTAGATGTAATCCAATTCGACGAACCAGTTCTTACAGAAATTGTGTTCACTGAAGGTAAACCAAGAACATTCATGTGTGCATCATTGTCTACTAGAAAAGATCCAACTGAAGAGTTAAAGTTTGCCACACATTTGATAAAAAGCGTGATGGATAGTGTCGATAGGGACAAATCAATATGTTCACTTCATGTGTGTCGTGGAAACTGGAGTAAAAACGAAAGTATTTTATTGACAGGACCTTATACTCCACTTTTGGATTTGTTTGCAGATATCAATGCTGATTTATTAGCGTTAGAATTTTCAACTCCAAGAGCTGGAGAATTGAAAGCATTACTAGCTGATGAAAGAATCAACAACAAAGTGATTTTGGGACTTGGAGTGTTAAATCCAAGATTAGATGACAAGGAAGATACAGATGGAATTTACAAAAGAGCCAAGGAAGCTCTTACATTTATCGACAAGGATAAATTGTGGCTAAATCCAGACTGTGGATTTGCTACATTCTCCAATAGACCAGTAAATGAATACGACCACATAAGAGAAAAATTACAATCGATGATTGATGCTAGAAATAAATTGAGGAAAGAATATGAATGATGATATAAATTCATTCCAAAAAAATTTCAGAGCTATTGTATCCGATGATTTGGTTAAAGTTTACAACGAAAAATCATGTATTCCAGTGGACTCATCTATTTCATTTGACTCAGAAAAAGAAGAATTCACATCAATTGATTTCTTTGTAAGCTCCATTGTTTCAGAATTGATTTTGACAATGATGAGGGTTGCGAAGAAAAGAAATACTATATTACAAGATATCGAAGCTAAGGTAAATTTAGATATCGATAATCCAATGTATTTGTTGAATGTTATTGGTTTTGAAGATAAGAGTATTATCAATAAAATTGACATCGACATTTATTTCTTCTCATTTTATGAAGGAGAAGAACTACAAGAGTTTTTGGATGAAGTTTTGAATAGAACTTTAATTTATAATTCCATAAAAAATTTAGTAAATGTCAATTTTAAAACTGTTTTATAACTTGCAAATTATTTTAATTGTGATATAATATTAGAAAATATTTAAAAATATTAAATTCAATAGATAAGATAGTAGTATAAATGAAACTTCAAGAGAGGGAATGGTTGGTGTGAATTTCTAAGGGAAGTTTATATGAATGGGGTTATCTGAATTTTGAATGAAAGCTAGTAGTTCAAAAAGTGATTCTCACTTTACAGGGATAGGATATGGAAGTATCTGAAAGAGATGTGTGCATTTTTGCACATAAATTAGGATGGTAACGCGAGTTTTGACACTTGTTCCTTTTGAGGAACAGGTGTTTTTTTATTATAAAGGCAGGTGAGTGTAATGAAATGAACTTCTAAAATGAAAGTAAATAATAAAAATTTTAAGAAAAAGAAAGGAAGATATTATGGATTCAAAAAAATTAACAGTAAGTTCGATATTTTTAAGTGTAGGATTATTGCTTCATTACGTTACGCCTGCGTTGTTTATGGGAGTTAAACCAGATTTTTTACTAGTAATGATGTTTCTTGGAATATTATTCATGGATGATGTTAAGGAAGCCTTTGCGTTGAGTTTGTTTGCTGGAGGGCTTGCAGCATTTACAACAAGTTTTCCTATGGGACAACTTCCAAATATAATCGACAAATTAATTTCTGGAATTATCGCATTTTATTTGTTTAAATTAATGGGAAAAAACAGCAGAAAATCTAATTTGATATTTGCTATTGGAACTTTGATAAGTGGATTTGTTTTCTTATCACTTGCAATTCCTATGGGAATGGGTACAGAAAACTTTTTAAATCTACTACCTTCAATGTTTGTTGCAGTATGTTTGCCAACTTCAATTTTAAATACAATTGTAGGAATTTTCTTCAAAAAATTAATTTATCGCACAAATTACGTCAAAATCCACGCTGAATAATGATATTTATCTAAAATTAGTATATACTAATAATATAGATAAAAATGAGGTGATTTTATGAAATACGCAGAAGAAGGCGTTCAATATCATTTGAATATTAAAAGTGGAGATGTGGGTAAGTATGTTATACTACCTGGAGATCCAAAAAGATGCGAAAAGATTGCAAAATATTTTGATGATGCAAAACTAATTGCAGATCATAGAGAATATGTAACTTACACTGGAACTTTAAATGGAGAAAAAGTATCCGTAACAAGCACTGGAATCGGAGGTCCTTCTGCAGCAATTGCGATGGAAGAACTTGTCAAAGCAGGTGCAGATACTTTTATAAGAGTTGGAACTTGTGGTGGAATTCAAGAAGATGTCAAAAGTTCTGATGTAGTTATAGCAAATTCTGCGATAAGAGCTGAAGGGACTACGAAGGAATATGCTCCGATAGAATTTCCAGCAGTCGCAAATTTAGATGTGACAAATTCTTTGGTAAAAGCTTCGAAAAATTTGGGACATAATTATCACGTTGGAGTTGTTCAATGTAAAGACAGCTTCTACGGTCAACATGAACCAGAAAAAATGCCTGTGTCTTACGATTTGTTAAACAAATGGGAAGCTTGGAAAAGGCTTGGAACATTGGCAAGTGAGATGGAATCTGCAGCACTTTTTGTAGTTGCAAGTTATCTTCATGTTAGATGTGGATCTTGTTTTTTGGTTGTAGCAAATCAAGAACGTGAGAAGAAACACTTGGATAATCCTGTGTGCCACGACACTGATGTAGCCATTAAAGTTGCAATAGAAGCAATCAAAAATTTAATAGAAGAAGATAAACGAAAATAAATGTCGAAATTATGATTTTAAAATTTTGACAAATAATATTCAAGGTGATATAATAAAAATAGTTAATAACGTTTTCATTTTATCCATTTTAAATGGGTATCTCCTTATGTTAAAAAAACAAAACTAGGCCATGTGACCTAGTTTTGTTTTTTTAATTCATCTTGAAGTTTTTCTAATTGTTCATATACTTCATTATCTATTGTAACAATGTTTTCGCTAGATTGTTTTCTTCTTTTAAGCTTAGATCTCCTGAGGTTTTCTTTCAATGTAAGATAATTTTTCCAAAGTTCATTGGCACTAATTCTGATTCCTCCACGGGATAAAATAATTCTTTGAATCATTCCATCGTTGCTTGCGACATACATTTTGTCGTGCTTTTTCATATCGTTGACTTTTCTTTCAATGTATCTGTCAGCAGATTCGTGTTCTTTTGTGTAAATAACTGTCAAATTATCGCGTTTTTCTTCAATACTCATTCCACCCTTTACAAGATAAGCATCAAACACTACATAAACTTGTTCGCCGCTTAAATTTTGATATTCTTTCATTATATCAATCAATTCTTCACGAGCACTATCCAAGTCCACATCATTTGATAATTTGTACAAATTCGGCCAAGCGTTAATTATATTATAACCATCGACATAAAGGTAGATCTGTTTATTTTTCATACCTTTGGCGTATGATTTCGTAAATTAGAATGCTCGCAGCATTCGATGCGTTGAGTGATTCTGTTTTTCCATACATAGGGATTTTAATTAACTGATCGCAGTTTTCTCTGACTAATCTTGAAATTCCTTTGCCTTCGTTTCCGATTACAAGACCGATAGGTCCTTTCAAGTTAGCTTGTGTATGAGTTTGTGAAGCTTCTCCACAGGCTCCGTAAATCCATATGTTATGTTCTTTTAAATAATTAATTGTCGTGGTTATATTTGTAACTCTAGCGATTTTGATATTGAAAACAGCTCCTGCGCTTGTTTTGATTGCAGTAGCATTGACTTCACAAGCACGGTGTTTTGGAATTATAACACCATGGCATCCAGCAACTTCTGCAGTTCTGATGATAGATCCCAAATTGTGAGGATCTGTTATTTCGTCCAAAATTATCAAAAACGGATCTTCATTTCTTTTTTTAGCGTAAATTATCATTTCATCTACATTTGAATATCCGAAGCTTGGCATTTTTGCCATGACACCTTGATGAGCAGTATTTTCTGCGAATTTTTCGATGTATTTTTTATCGACGTATTCGACTTTTATTCCCATATCATAAGCTTTTTTTTCTATTTTTTTAATAAATCCTTTTAATTCGCCTTTTTGTATGTATAGATTGGTTACTCCCATATCCATTTCCAAAGCTTCCATAACAGGATTTCTACCGACTAAATATTGCATTTATTCTCCTTATTCTTAACATTTTAATGTTATAATCTTATTAGATTATACAATATAAAGCAATTAGTTACAATTAATAGGAGGAACAAATGGGAAACGAAATAATGATGCAAGCTTTTGAATGGTACTTGCCTGATGACGGAAATTATTATAAAAATTTGGCAAAAGAAGCAAAGAATTTAAAGGAAAAAGGTATTGATGCATTGTGGATTGCACCGATGTTTAAAGCAACGGGAACTAATGATGTTGGCTACGGAGTGTATGATTTGTACGATTTGGGAGAATTTGATCAAAAAGGATCTGTGAGTACAAAATACGGGACTGTAGAAGAATTAAAAAAATTAATTGAAGTTTTGCACGAAAATGAAATAAAAGTTTATGCAGATGTAATTCTTAATCACAAAGCGGGAGCTGATTTCTCGGAAACTTTCAAGGCATACGAAGTAGATCCTAACGACAGGACGAAAAGAATTAGTGATGCTTATGATATTGAGGGATGGACTGGGTTTGATTTCAAAGGTAGAAATGGAAAATACTCTGATTTTGTGTGGCATTTTCAACATTTCAATGGAGTTGATTTTGATAATAAACAAAATAAGAAAGCTATTTTTGAAATCGCTGGAGAGAATAAAGGATTTAGCAATAGCGTTTCCAATGAAAAAGGAAATTTCGATTATCTAATGTTCGCAGATATAGACCACAAAAATCCTGATGTACGAGATGAACTTTTTAGATGGGGAGAATGGTTTGTAAATTATCTTAATGTTGACGGTTTCAGATACGATGCGCTCAAACACATTGACGATCAATTCATAATTGATTTTACAAAACATATACAAAATGTTGTGAATCGCGATTTTTATTTTTTCGGTGAATATTGGCTACAAGATAAGGACAATACTAATCATTATTTGTATGATACGAAATACAATTTGGATTTATTCGATGTGGCACTTCATTTTAATATGTATTCTGCATCGAAAAATGGCAATCAGTTTGATATGAGAAAAATTTTTGACAATACTTTGGTTCAAGAACATCCTACTATTGCAGTTACATTTGTGGATAATCATGATAGCGAACCTGGCCAATCATTGGAATCATTTGTTGAACCATGGTTCAAAAAGATTGCATACGGCTTGATTCTTTTAAGAAAGGACGGATATCCTTGTGTATTTTATGGTGATTATTGTAAAATAGGTGGAGAATATAATATCGAAGGACAAAAGGATATTATCGATAACTTGATGTACATCAGAAAACACTATGCTTTTGGAGATCAAACAGATTATATGGAAAGTGAAAATTTGATAGGCTGGATTAGACACGGAGATGATTTTCACAATCCAATGGCTGTTGTAATCAGTACGGGTGACATCAATACTTTGAGAATGGATGTAGGAAAGGAAAATGCAGGTAAAAAGTATACGGAAATTACTGGGACTAATTCTAATGAAATTGTAATCGATGATGATGGATTTGGAGATTTTGAAGTAGGAGCTGGAACTTTGAGCTTGTGGGTATGTAATGAGTAAATTTTATGCGGTAAAAATTGGGAGAAATCCTGGAATATACAATAGTTGGGCTGAATGCCAAGAGCAAGTAAATGGTTTTAAGGGAGCGATTTACAAATCTTTTAAAACAAAAGAAGAGGCAGATAATTTTATCAATGGAGATGATAATAAAAAAGTAGCGTCAATTGATAACTTAAGTGAAAATGAGTGTGTGGCTTATGTAGATGGTTCGTTCAAAAAAGACACGGGAGAATATAGTTTTGGTTGCGTGTTGTTTCATAATGGGAAAATCGACAAATTCAATAAAAAATATCCTCAATCAGAATATTCAACTCACAGAAATGTATCTGGAGAAGTAAGTGGGTCGGTATTTGCAATTAAAAAAGCAGTCGAACTTAAAATGAACAAAATCACGATTTTTTATGATTATCAAGGAATTGAAAGCTGGGCTAATGGAGATTGGAAAACAAACAATAATTTAACTAGAAACTACAAGAAATTTATCGACGAAATAAAATCTAAAATCGACATAAATTTCGTAAAAGTCAAAGGTCACTCCAACGACACTTATAACGATATGGCTGATGAATTGGCAAAACAAGCATTGGGGATAGGGAAATAAAAAAGTATTTAAAAAATTAAAGTAGATTATATTTTTGGCAAAAATGTAATCTACTTTTTTAATTAGAAATTTTCCCATAAAAAAAAACTCTCACGAATTCTCGTGAGAGCAAATTATTTGAATATTATCATAAGTTGTGTAATTTTTCTCTTATCAACATTAACTACGACGAATTTCAAGTTTTCAAATTCAACTTCGTCTTTTGATTTTGGCATCCTGTCCAATAGTTCAATTACAAATCCACCAATTGAATCGAATTTCTCACTTTGAAGATTGAGGTCAAATCTTTCGTTTACTTCATCAATTCTCATTTCAGGATCGACCAAATATTCGTTGTCGTTAATTTTAGTGACTTCTTTTTCGTTGTCGTATTCATCATCGATTTCTCCGACAAGTTCTTCCAAGATATCTTCCATTGTTACCAGTCCACTTGTTCCACCATATTCATCAATGATGATACTGATGGAAATATTTTTAGCTCTCATTTGTTTGAACAAATCCACCACTGGAATGTATTCGTAAGCATAAAATGCCGGTTTTAGAATGTCTCTGATTTTAAAATCGTGGTCATCCTCGATGATTTTGTGAGCCAATTCTTTAATATGAAGAACGCCTATAATATCGTCGATGTTATCTTCATAAACAGGAATTCTTGAATAAGTAATATTTTTGATTATTTCTCTCAAATCATTTTCTGCATCTTCAATATCTACTGAAGCCATGCTGGTTCTAGGTGTCATAATGTCAACGGCTAAAGTTTCCTTTAATTCCAACGCATTAATCATGATTTCAGTTTCTTGATCTTTGAGAACACCTTCTTCTTCGCTAACTTCCACCAAAGTTTTTAATTCTTCTTCGGTTAATGTAGAGCTGTCTCCATTATCTCCAATGAAAATTTTTATTACCAAACGAGTTAGTAAATTTAACACTTTTACAATTGGTTTGAAAATTATCGTTAATAAATATATAAATCTGGAAAATTTCAACGCTACAGATTTGTTTTTGTATTGGGCGATAGTTTTTGGTAAAACTTCACCGAAAATCAACACGAAAACAGTCATTACAACTGTTGATACCAAAGCTCCGTTTTGATGAAAAATATTTGTGAATAAAATTGTAGCTATAGAACTCGCAGCGATATTTACAATGTTGTTACCAATTAAAATAGTAGATATGGTAGCTTGCATATTATCGTGCAATTTCTTCAGTAAATGTGCATTTTTGTTATCCTTTTGGTCTAATTGTCGAACTTTTATTTTGCTTACAGATGTTATCGCTGTTTCACTAGATGAAAAAACAGCTGACATTGCAACCAAGAACACTAACGCAATTATTTGCGAGGTACTCGAACTGTCCATTACATCACTCTCCAATGATATCGTAACATATAAAAATATAGTTGTAAATATAATACTTTGCTAAAATTTTTCAATAAAAATTAAAATGATTTGCAAAACTAAAGAAGATTTAACAACAAACAAATCTCACAATATGGTATACTATATATGTAGATAATACAGTAAAAAAGAAACGGTGATGAAAATGGAATTAAAAGAAAAAATTAGAGTTATAGATGGATTTCCAAAAGAAGGAATTTCATTCAAAGATATTACTACATTATTAAACGACAAAGATGCATACAAATACGCAGTAGATCTTATGGTAGATGATTTAAAAGATAAAGGTATTACCGCAATAGCAGCTCCAGAAGCTAGGGGATTTTTATTTGGATCAGCTGTTGCATATGCTCTTGGAGTTAGATTTATTCCAGTAAGAAAACCTGGAAAGCTTCCTGGTGAAGTTTCAGAATATTCTTATGATTTGGAATATGGTACTGACAAGTTAGAAGTTCACAGAGATGCAATTAAAAAAGGTGACAAGGTTGCTATCGTTGACGATTTATTGGCAACAGGTGGTACTGTGAATGCAGTAGCTAAGTTAATTGAAAAAAACGGCGGCGAAATCACTGCTATGGAATTTTTGATTGAACTTACTGAACTTGGCGGAAGAGATATCAACAAAAATTATTACATCAACACTTTAGTACAATACGAATCATAAAATTATATCCACATGATAAGCATGTGGATTTTTTATTGTAAAAAAGCACAACCTTTAATCAAAGGTTGTGCTAGATTGATTATTTACTTTGCATTAATAAATTGTATTTAATATCCCATAATTTTTGTGACAAATCCACATGGAATAAATGAGGATGCTCAAATCTTTTTACTTCTTCCCATTGTTCGTTTATTTGTTCATTTTTTCTTTCGATTATTTTATCCAATTTTGGAAGGTCATAAACCAATTCTCCCTTGTCGAATATTCTAACCAACAATTCTTTAGTTGTGAAGTTGGTCAATGTTTTTCTCTTCCAAGTGTGAACAGGGTGGAAGATTTCCAATTCTTTTGATTCGTCAATTTTTTCATCGTGAAGAGTTATCAAATCCGCCTCTGCTTTGCCGCTATTTTTGTCGTAAATTCTGTAAACTGTCTTAAAGGCAGGAGTTGTAATTTTTTCGATATTTTCACTAATTTTAATTTTTGGAATGATTTCTCCATTAGGTTTTTCAACTGCGCATAATTTGTACACGCCACCTAAAACTGGATCTGATTTTGCGGTGATTAATCTTTCTCCAACGCCAAATCCATCTAGTTTTGCTCCTTGTTCAATTAAATCAGAAATTGTATATTCATCTAATGAATTACTTGCCATGATTTTGCAATTTTCATATCCTGCAGCATCCAACATTTTACGGGCTTGTTTTGATAAATAAGCAAGGTCTCCACTGTCAATTCTAATTGACATATTTTTAATTCCACGAGGTTTCAAAACTTCATCGAAAACCTTGATCGCATTTGGCACACCTGATTTTAAAACATTGTAAGTATCCACTAAAAGTGAACAAGAATTAGGGAATGTTTCGGCGTATTTTTTGAATGCTTCGTATTCTGAATCAAACATCATAATCCATGAGTGAGCCATTGTTCCAAAAGCAGGTACATCGTAAGTGATGTCTGTCAAAGTATTGCTTGTAGCAGTAGCACCACCTATGAAAGCTGCTCTTGCACCTAGAACTGTAGCATCCACACCTTGTGCACGTCTTGCACCAAATTCCATCACAACTCTTCCTTCAGCTGCATGAACTATTCTATTCGTTTTAGTTGCAATCAATGATTGATGATTGATTGATAAAAGTGCAAAAGTTTCTATTAATTGCGCTTGTGGAGCAGGACCACGAACTATCATTAATGGTTCGTTAGGAAATGCAACTGAACCTTCAGGCATTGCCCACACATCGCATTCAAATTTGAAATTTCTAAGATAATCTAAGAATTTTTCGCTGAACATATTTTTGCTCTTGAAATATTCGATATCTTTTTCGTCAAATTTTAAATTTTGAATATATTTTACTACTTCTTCTAATCCTGCAACGATAACAAAACCTCCGTTGTCTGGAATCCTTCTAAAATACAAATCAAAATAAGCATATTCATTTTCCATATTATTTTCCAAATATCCATTCATCATTGTAAATTCGTAAAAATCAGATAACATGCTTAAATTTTCATAATTTTTCCAATCCATAATCTGCCTCCATATTTCATTACGATAATTATAATCCAAATTTTAATCTTTGACAAAAAGTTTTAAATATTATATAATAACCATACCACCGGTAGGGGGGTAGAAAGGAGAAAAAATGGAAGAAATAAAATTAAAAATACAAGGCATGAGCTGTGAATCATGTGCGGCTAGAATAGAAAAAGTTTTAAGTAAATACGAATATATCGACACAGTTAATGTGAACTTGCTTCAAGAATATGCATATTTGAAATTAAAAGAAGGATACGATATAGAAACTATCGTAGACAAAATAAAAAAAGCAGGATATGAAGTTCCTATGAAGACATCGAAGTTTGATATCGAGGGAATGAGTTGTCAGTCATGTGCATCTAGAATTGAAAAAGTTTTGAACAAAAATAATTTCAAAGATGTTAACGTGAATTTGTTGCAAAACTCACTTACGGTTAGTTTTTATGAAGGATACAAGACCAATTCTGATGTAAAAAGATTAGTCGACAAAGCAGGATTTTCTGCAGAAATAAAAACAGACAATAAAATAGCTAACGAAAAAAATATAACTGAATACGAAAAATTGAAACGAGATTTTATAATTTCAGCGATTTTTTCAATTCCATTGTTTTCAGCGATGTTTTTTCACATGGCAGGAGTTCACACGATTTTAAGTAACGGATATTTTCAATGGGCGTTGGCAACTGTTGTTCAATTCTACATTGGAAGAAGATATTATGTGAATGCGTACAAATCATTAAGAGGTGGAGGAGCTAACATGGATGTTCTCATTGCTTTGGGAACAAGTGCGGCTTATTTCTATTCGATTTATCACGTATTAATAGGATCTGACCAATTGTATTTTGAATCATCAGCTGTTGTTATTACATTGATTTTACTTGGCAAACTTTTCGAAAAAAGAGCGAAGACTAGAACTACTGATGCTATAAGTAAATTAATGGGACTCCAAGCGAAAAAAGCTAACGTAATAAAAAATGGGCAAACTATTGAAACTGATATTGAAGATGTAATGGTTGGAGATAAAATTCTCGTAAAACCAGGAGAAAAAATTGCCGTCGATGGAATAATAGTAGAGGGGAGTTCTTCAGTTGATGAATCAATGATTACTGGAGAATCGATGCCTGTAAAAAAACAAGTTGGAGATGAATGTATTGGCTCTACGATTAATAAAAATGGATCATTTGTATTTGAAGCGAAAAAAATTGGCGAAGATACAGTTCTTAGTCAAATCGTAAAATTAGTCGAAGATGCACAATCCAACAAAGCGCCAATTCAGAGATTAGCAGACAAGATTTCATCTGTTTTTGTACCCATTGTTATTGCAATCGCTGCTTTAACATTTGTCATCACTTATTTTGTGACAAAACAATTTGATAGAGCGTTACTAAATTCAGTTTCAGTTCTTGTAATAGCGTGCCCTTGTTCATTGGGACTTGCGACTCCTACAGCTATTATGGTAGGAAGTGGCAAAGGCGCAGAGCTTGGAATTTTAATAAAAAGTGCAGAAGTTTTGGAAACTGCAAACAAAATCGATGCAGTTATCTTGGATAAAACAGGAACAATAACAAATGGTAAGCCAGAAGTTGTAGATTACAAATCAGAAGATGCGGATTTCTTAAAAGTTGTTTCATCAATTGAAAAAAGCTCGGAACATCCACTAGCAGATGCAGTAGTTAAGGAATACGAAAAAAATAGTTCAGATTTTTATAAGGTAGAAGATTTCCATTCAATAACTGGAAAAGGACTTTCAGCAAGAATAAACGATGATGAATATTTCATAGGCAATGAAAAATTGATGAAGGAAAATAATATTGATGTCAATGTAGATATTCAAAAATATCAATCTCAAGGAAATACAGTTGTACTTGTTGGAAAAAACGACAAATTTTATGGGTATATTTTGATTGCAGATAAAATAAAAGAATCTTCACCAAAAGCCGTTGCAAAATTAAAAGACGATAATATCGATGTATATATGATAACTGGTGACAGCGAAAATACTGCAAAACATATCGCAGAAAAAGCAAACATCGACCATGTTATTGCAGAATGTTTGCCAAAAGACAAATCAGATAAATTGTTGGATTTGAAAAATCAAGGCAAAAAAGTTGGAATGGTTGGAGATGGGATAAACGATGCACCAGCGTTAGCGGCAAGTGATGTCGGATTTTCGATAGGAACTGGTACTGATGTTGCGATTGAGGCGAGTGACATCACAATTATAAATGGAGATTTGAATAAAGTTCATACTGCGATTAGATTAAGTCACAGAGTAATAAAAACGATAAAACAAAATTTATTCTGGGCGTTTTTCTACAATGTTATCGGAATTCCGATTGCTGCATTTGGATTTTTGAATCCAATGATAGCAGGGGCTGCGATGGCGTTCAGTTCGGTAACTGTAGTTACAAATTCGTTGAGAATTAAAAATTTTAAGGAGGAAAAATAATGAAAAAAGAATTTGAAGTATTGGATATGGTGTGCAATCATTGCGTAGAATCAGTGACGAAAGCTTGTAAATCTGTCGATGGAGTTACAGATGTAAATGTAATTTTGGAAGAAAAGAAAGCTGTAGTAGAAGGAGATTTCAACGAAGCAGATATCATCAAAGCAATCGATGAAATTGGTTTTGAGGCTACTTTGAAATAATGACAGAACACAAACAAAAAGCTCTCAAGAAAATCAAAACGGTTCGTGGACAACTCGATGCAATCGTAAATATGATTGAAGAGGACAGGTATTGCGTAGATATTTCCACTCAGATTTTAAGTTGCATTGGTCAATTGAAAAAAGCTAACATTGATATTTTGAATGGACACTTGAGAACATGCGTCAAACATGCAATCGAAAATGATAATGCAGACGAAAAAATCGAAGAGGTAATCAACATTATCGACAAATATATCAAATAGAAGAAAACTTCCTCACATCAAATGAAAATTTGCAGGGGAAGTTTTTTATTATTTATTAATGATTAGTATCGTTTGCAAAAATGTAAATTGGGTATATATAGAATAAGAAAATAAGAAATTATTTCTTAATTCATAAACAGGAGGAATTTTATGAAACTTAATTATGTAACAAAAGATATCAAATTGACTGATGACTTGAAACAAATGGCAGAATCTAAATTACACAAATTAGATAAATATTTCCATGATGAACAACAAGCTCGTGTAGTATTCAAAAAAGAAAAAGACAAAGCGAGAGTTGAAGTCACTATGATTTTAGATAAAGGAGTTGTTTTAAGAGCAGAGGAATCCAACGAAGATATTAAAACAGCTATCGATAAAGTTGAAGATGCACTAGCAAGACAAGTAAGAAAACACAAAACAAAATTGCAAAAGAGATTTACAGAAAGTAACTCTATAAGATTTGAAGCTGTAGAAGAAAATAGCGCAAAAGAAATTCCAACAGGTTCAATAGTAAAGACAAAAGAATTTGGAATCAAACCAATGGACAAGGAAGAAGCTATAATGCAAATGGAATTAATCGATCATGATTTTTTCGTATTCTTGGATTCAAAAACAAACAATGTAAATGTTGTTTATAAGAGAAATGATGGCAACTACGGATTGTTAGTTCCAGGATTTGAAAAATAGCAAAAATGTTCAAATTGATGATATAATAAGAGAGAAATAAGATTTCTCTCTTATTTGATTTGAGAGAATATGAAAATAGAATTAAGTGAAAAATTAAAAGCGTATTGCAATCAAAAATCCAAGCACAAAATTTTGTTGTATATGGGACAAAGTCCATGTTGTACAATTGCAGAAGCTAAATACTACGCAAAATTTATTTCAAAATCACCACATTTGAAAGAGATGAATATTGATGGGATTAGCGTGTATTATGAAGCTTACATTGAAAAATACTTGGATGATTGCCAGCTAGATTTGGTAAAATTTTTGAATATGATTATAGTAAATTATTAGGAGGTTATTATGTCAACACCACATATCGAAGCGAAAAAAGGAGATATCGCAAAAACAGTTTTATTGCCAGGAGATCCATTGAGAGCGAAATTTATCGCAGATAATTTCTTAGAAGATGTAAAACAATTCAACGCGGTTAGAAATATGTTTGGATATACTGGAAAATACAAAGGCAAAGAAATTTCTGTTATGGGAACTGGAATGGGAATACCATCTATAGGAATTTATTCTTATGAACTTATCAACGAATACGGAGTTGAAAATCTTATCAGAATCGGTTCAGCAGGAGCTTACAGCAAAGATTTGGATTTGTATGATGTTGTAATAGCAATGGGAAGTTGTTCAGATTCAAATTTTGCTCACCAATTCGATTTGGAAGGAACTTTTTCAGCGATTTGCGATTATGATTTGTTGAGAAAAGCAGTAAATGTTGCAGAATCAAAAAATATAGATGTTCACGTTGGAAATGTGTTCTCTGCAGATATTTTCTACAATCAAAAATCAGAAGAATGGAAAAAATGGGAAAAAATGGGCGTATTAGCAGTTGAAATGGAAAGCTACGGATTGTATTTGACAGCAAAGGCAAACAATGCAAGAGCTTTGACTATTTTGACAATTTCTGACTCATTCCATTCAGACAAGCAAACTACTCCAGAAGAAAGACAAACATCATTTACAAAAATGATGGAAATCGCATTAGAATTAGGTGAATAATATGGAATTAAATAAATATATCGATCATACTTTATTAAAAGCTGATGCAACATCAGCTGACATCAAAAAAATCTGTGATGAAGCAATAAAATACGATTTTAAAAGCGTGTGCGTAAATTCTTGCTACACATCTTTGGTTAAAAAATCTTTGGAAAATTCAAGCGCTTTGGTGTGCACTGTTGTGGGATTTCCACTTGGAGCAATGAGCACAAAATCTAAAGCTTTTGAAGCAAAGACAGCAATCGAAGATGGAGCAGATGAAATCGACATGGTTATCAATATCGGCAAATTAAAAGAAAAAGATTATGATTATGTTGAAAAAGACATCCAAGCAGTAAGAGATGCTACAAAGGGGAAAGTTTTGAAAGTAATCATCGAAACTTGCTTGTTAACTGATGAAGAAAAGAAAAAAGCTTGCGAAATTTCCGTAAAATGTGGCGCTGATTTCGTGAAGACTTCTACAGGTTTTTCAACAGGTGGAGCAAAAGTAGAAGATGTAAAACTTATGAAAGATACTGTCGCAGACAAAGCAATGGTAAAAGCAAGTGGTGGAATTCATTCCAGAGAAGAAGCATTAGCAATGATAGAAAATGGTGCAGATAGAATCGGAGCATCAAGCGGTATTAAAATAGTAGAAGGATAATTGTAAAGATGCTAAATTTAGCATCTTTTCATTAATTTAAGGAGTAATATGTATTATAGAGATCAACATTGTCACACAGAATTTTCATTTGATAGTAAAGAAAAATTCGAAAATTATTTGAAACTTGTAAAAGGCGACATCGTCACAACGGAACACTTGGATTATGGATTTACCTATAACGATGGTAGAGTTGAGGATGTGGATATAGATTACGATAAATATGTAAAAGTAATTGCAGAGCACAACGAAAAAAGTTCACAAAAAATTTTAAAAGGAATAGAAATAGGTTACACTGCCCCAAATTTGGATAAAATAATAAAAAAAGTGAGCAGTAGAGATTACGATATTCAACTTCTATCGGTTCATCAATACGATGGCAAAGATTTTATGAATCCGAAACCAGAAGATTATTCTCAAAGGGAGTTTCTTGTAAAATATTACGAAAAAATGGTAGAAGCAATGAAAAATTTCAAAGATTTCGATGTTCTAACTCACATTGATTACGCTTTAAGGCTTAACAGATTGGATCCCAAAAACATGGATATTGTGGATGAATATTTGACGAAAGTTTTTGCAGAACTCATTAATGATGAAAAAGCGTTGGAGCTTAACACGAGAAGTGTATACCAATACAATAACCTCGACTATTACACATTTGCGATTAAAAAATACATTAAAATGAAAGGCAAATTATTCTCAGTTGGTAGTGATGCTCATTTTGAAAGTTATTACAGATATCACTTTGATGATGCATTTAAGCTATTAAAAAGCGTAGATGCAAAGTATTTGGCGATGTTTGAAAATAGAAAAATGACTACAATAAAATTGGAGGACATGTAATGAAAGTTTTGATTACAAATAGAATTCCAAACGAAATTATAAAAAAATACAAAAAAAATTTTGAAGTAGACTACAATGATAGTTTGGAATTTTTGTCAAAAGAAGAATTGAAAACTAGAATAAAAGATTCAGAAGCATTGGTGTGTCCTTTGAGCGAAAAAATCGATTCAGAAATTATTGATGCGGCGAATAATTTGAAAATAATCGCAAATTACGGAGCTGGATTTGATAATGTGGATATTAATTACGCAAAAGAAAAAGGAATAATTGTCACAAATGCGCCCGCATCTGCATCTACAAAATCAACTGCAGAATTAACTTTTGGTTTAATTATAGATTTGCTTAGAAATATCACGAAGATGAATTCTGATTGTTATGATGACTCTTTTGAAGGGTGGAAACCTGTGTATGGTTTGGGAGAAACTTTGCAAGGAAAGACTTTGGGAATAATTGGACTCGGAAGAATTGGAACTGAAGTTATGAGAAAAGCAAAAGCATTTGACATGGATGTTATTTTCTACAATCGCAGCAAAAAAGAAGTTGAAGGGGCAAAGCAAGTAGATTTAGATTTTCTTTTAGAAAATAGTGACATTATAACTTTACACACTGCTTATAGCGACGAATTACATCATTTAATAGATGCAAAAGCATTATCAAAAATGAAAAAAACCGCTTTTTTAATCAACGCATCTCGTGGCAAAGTTATTAGCGAAGAAGATTTGATAGATGCATTAAACGATGGTGAAATTTCTGGTTGTGCGTTGGATGTGTACGAATTTGAACCAAAAATTTCAGATGAATTGAGAAATGCCAAGAATATTTTGTTGGCACCTCATTTGGGAAATGCGACTAAACTTGCACGCGTTCAAATGGGAGAGTTTACTTTTGACAATATTATGCAATTTAAAAACGGAGAAATCCCTAAAAATAAAGTAAATTAGTTTAATATCGCGTTTAATTATGGTATACTAATTGAGTAAAAAAATGAAAAGGGGAATTTATGACTGATGATATAAAAGCATTGTTCCAATCAAAAGGATTTTTTGTGTTTTTATCATTGATGTTTAAATTGTTTTTGGATTTGAGCTATTCATATGCAATAAGTCCGTTGTTTTCATACATGGGCCTTGTGAACAATTTAAATATTTACAAACTGATAGAATCATATGCTTTGGTTGTGATAATGTGTTATACGATAAGGCATAAAGTAGAGAGAGTCAGCGATTTTTATCTGATGCTATTTTATGTTTTGATAATCATACCGTGTTTAAATATATATCCTTACAAGGATTTCTCCAGATTATATATGTATATGCTAATAGCATCATTTTATACTATGCAAATTTTCGCCAATTCACCAAAATTAAGATTATCTTTTTCGGATAAAAAAATCAACGAAAGTTTCATAGTTTATGCTTTTGCTCTGGTGGGAATATTAATGTTTGCTTGGATAATATTGAGAGGCGGACTTAAATATTTGAATTTCGATTTTAGAAAAGTTTACGACACTAGAAGAGAAATCGCGGAAGTAATCTTTCCTGGTCCGTTTGCATATTTTATGAACTGGTATGGTAAAATTATCAACCCAACTTTGTTGGTGTTCTGCCTTTGGGATAGAAAAAAATTAGGAACCGTAATTACATTGATTTGCCAAGTATTTTTCTTCGGATTTACTTCACACAAATCGATGCTGTTTTATCCGGTTTTGGTAATTTTCATCGCTATCGTAAAAGGAAATAAATACACTGGAAATTTAATGACTATGGGACTAGCTGGTCTTACATTTTTGTGTTTGGCATTTTATTTAATAACAGATAATTGGCAACCTATAAGTGTAATCGTAAGGCGTGTTTTCATGGTAACTGCAGATAATCATTTCAGATATTATGATGCATTCAAAAATATTGATTTCGTGTATTTGACAGACAAATCTTGGGTATTTGGTGGAAAATTGTATCCATATAATTATCCAATCCAGGCGTTGATTTCGATGATTTATTACGGTCATCCAAACACATGGGTTAATACAGGATTTATCGCAAATGGATACGCTAACTTTGGTTTTTACGGAATGTTAATTTATTCTGCAATTACTGGTTGGTTAATTGGAATTATGGACGAAATCTCATACAAAAAAATGCCTTTATGGGTAGCTATAGCGATAACTATTGTGCCTGTGTTCAATCTTATTAGTGTGGATTTACTTACAGGACTTCTATATCACGGATTGATTATGAGCATATTTTTAATGTGGTTATTGAGTAAAAGAGATAAAAAAGTTAAGGAGATATAAACTTGGAAGAATTAAATTTAAAAGAAGCGTGGCAAGCAGTAATCAGGAAATTGCCACACATTATAATAATAATGCTTGTATGTGCATTATTAGCGAATGTTTTTAATAATGTTTTGGGAGAGGACTCTTATTCATCAAAGGTTTCAATAATGGTGGGAAGTCCAGAAGATTTTGAAAAAGAAGGAGCTGTTGTTTCCAAAGTAGATGCAATGATCAATCAACAATTGGTTTCTAATGTAGAACAATTACTTAAATCAAATGCTGTATTAGATACTGTAGCAGAAAAAGTTGGAAATGGAGTTAGCTCTTCTGATTTGAAAAAAGATTTGAAAGTAAAAAGCGTTCCATCTACATCAATCATTGAAATGGAATATTCAAGTGAAAGAGAAGATGTAACTAACAAAGTATTGGATGAATCATTGAAAGCTATTACAGAATTGACTAAAAAGACAATGAAAAAAGATAACATTCAAGTGGTTGATGCACCAAATGCTAAGAAAAAAATGAAACAACTTGTAAATAAAATTGACACTGCCATTGGATTATTCTTGGGAATGTTGATTGGTTTAGCTTATGCATTTGCTTCATATTACAAAGACCCTAACATTTTCAGCAAGGAACAATTGCAAAACAAATTGGGAATTGAAACAGTTAGTGTACTTTCAAATGATTATGACGAAAATTCAAGTAGCGCTTTGAGCTTGTTGAATAGAAGAATTGATAAATTTGATAATATTGGAGTATTCAGCTTTAATCAAAATACTGCCAATTTAGCAAAAGCTTACAATTCAAATTTTGACAAGAAAATTACAGCTGTAAGCCCGATTTCAGAAAAGGTTGATCTTACAGATTTGACAACAGATATCAAAAATGCAATTGTACTTTACAAAAACGGCGATTCAAGATTGGGAGAAATCAAGAACACATTGGAAGCTATAAAATCATTGGGTATTAATCCAATTGCAGCAGTTGAAATATCCAAGTACAATTCAGACGACAAAAAATATTTACCATATGCTTAAAACCAAACGCATTAGAATGAAAATTCTGGTGCGTTTTTTAGTGTACAAAAAAAATTATTGGGTATAAAAATAATGGTGATTAAATGATAAATTCAAAACTTTTTAAAAATTTTACAGAAGAAGAATTTGAACAATTTCTTATTGAATCAAATTCGATAATAAACAAATACAATAAAAATTCGTTCGTTTTTTCTCTGGGAGATATTTGCGATAAAATCTACGTTTTGAAAAGCGGAAAGCTCAGTCTTGAAAAGACGGATATTAATGGGAAGAACACTGTAGTCAATATTTTCAAAAATCATGGCGAAGTGATGGCAGAGGTATATTCGTATTTGAATAAAATCAGTGATTTTACGTTAGTGTGTAACACTGATTGTGAAATTCTCGAAATTCCTGTGAGATTTTTCGATATTTCTAAAAGTTCAACTCCAATTAAAAATAAAATTATGACCAATCTTATAACAATTCTTGCGGAGAAGGCTTTTTTCTTAAATAGCAAGGTGAGAATGTTGTCTAGTTTTTCATTGAGACAAAAAATCGCAACTTTTTTAATCCAAACAGAAAAAGAAAACGTATCAAACACTGGCATGACAAGGCAACAAATGGCAGATTTTCTGGCTACTACAAGGCCTTCTTTATCCAGAGAATTACTAAGCATGGAAGATAGTGGTCTTATCGAATTGAATGGATCTGAAATTAAGATTAAAAACAGAGAAGAATTGGAGAATTTATTGTAATAAACAAATGTAACTTATGTTACAGAAACCTACACTTCTGATTAATTATAATTAAACCATAAAGTATAAAAAATCAGGGGGAAAGAAAATGGAAAAAACTATCGAAAAAAATCAAGAAATGTTTTGTTATCAATGTCAAGAAACTGCAAAAAACATCGCGTGTACTAAAAAAGGCGTGTGCGGTAAAACATCAGATGTAGCAAATATTGAAGATTTGTTGGTTTGGGTTACAAAAGGATTAGGGGAAATCCTAACTAGAATGAGAAAAGAAAACAAAGATATCAAAAATTTGCATTCTTTTGTCAACAATAATTTGTTTACTACAATTACTAATGCAAACTTCCACTACGAAGATTTGTTAGAAAAAGTAAAAGAAACTATTGATTTGAACCAAAAATTAATTGAGGGATTAGATGACAAAGAAAATTTGTCAAAGGCAGCTTTATACAACGAAAAAGACGATGACGAATTAAAATTAAAATCACAAATTATCGGCGTGTTGAATACTTTGGATGACGATAAGAGAAGTCTAAGAGAACTTATTACTTACGGATTGAAGGGAATGGCAGCCTACAATAGACATGCTAATGTTTTGGGAAAATTTGATGACAATGTCGACGAATTTATGGAAAGTACGTTAGCAAAATTAATGGACGATAGTTTATCCGTAGAAGATTTGATAGCTCTTACATTAGAAACTGGATCAAATGGTGCAGCAGCAATGGCACTTTTGGACAGTGCGAACACATCTGCATACGGAAATCCAGAAATTTCAGAAGTAAACATCGGAGTTAGAAATAATCCTGCAATTTTGATTTCTGGTCACGATTTGAAAGATATGGAAATGCTTTTGGAACAAACTCAAAACACTGGGGTAGATGTGTACACTCACAGCGAAATGTTACCTGCAAATTATTATCCAGCTTTCAAAAAGTACGATAATTTCGTAGGAAATTACGGAAACGCTTGGTGGTTACAAGACAAAGAATTTGAATCATTTAACGGTCCAATCTTGATGACTACTAACTGCATTATTCCACCAAAAGATTCTTACAAAGACAGAGTATTCACAACTGGTGTTGCAGCATATCCAGGAATGAAACACATCGCAGCAGATGAAAATGGTTACAAAGATTTCTCAGAAATAATCGAGCTTGCTAAAAAATGCGAATCTCCAAAAGAAATTGAGCACGGAAAAATCGTGGGTGGATTTGCGCACAATCAAGTGTTGGCTTTGGCAGACAAAGTTGTCGAAGCTGTTAAAAATGGAGATATTCAACAATTTGTAGTAATGGCAGGTTGCGATGGAAGACAAAGAGGAAGAAATTATTACGAAGATTTCGCAAAAGCATTACCTGAAGACACTATTATTTTAACTGCAGGTTGTGCAAAATACAGATACAACAAATTAAACTTAGGAGATATCAATGGTATTCCAAGGGTTTTGGATGCAGGTCAATGCAATGATTCATATTCATTAGTTGTCATCGCGCAAGCTTTACAAAAAGCTTTTGGTCTTGATGATATCAACGATTTGCCAATTAGCTACAACATTGCATGGTACGAACAAAAAGCTGTAATTGTACTTCTTGCACTTTTGAGCTTGGGTGTTAAAAATATTCACCTTGGACCAACTCTTCCTGCATTCCTATCTCCAAATGTAGCCAATGTTTTGGTAGAAAATTTTGGAATTGCTCCAATTGGAGAAGTTGATGAGGATATGGAAAAATTTGGAATTAAAACAAAATAATTCGTGAAAATTCATTTAATTAAGAGTCCGAAAGGGCTCTTTTTTGTTTGAAGAAATCTTGTTTTAAAATCGATTGACTTAAATTTTTTTAAGATATATTATTAAATAGATTGAAAAATTTTGGAGATAAAAATGAAATACGAAGATTTTGTTTTAAAATGTGAAGATATAGAAATAAAAGCGTTGGAAATGAAATATTTAGATGATTTTCATGAATACGCTATTCAAAAAGAAGTTGGTCCATCTGCTGGATGGAAGCCACATGAATCTATAAGACAATCTAAGAAAATTTTAAAAGAATTCATCAATTCAAAATTAGAATACGGAATTTTTCTGGAAGATACACTAATAGGAATCGTTGGAATATACGAGGACGATTATTTATTTGAACAACCAGAATTTGAAGAAAAAACAGGCGTTGAAATCGGATATAGTTTGAACAAAAATTATTGGAATCGTGGAATTATGACGAAGGTTGTTACGTGTTTTACCAATCATTTGCTAAATGATTTGGAGTATGATTATATTTCTTGTAGTTGTTTTGTTGAAAATAATATAAGTGCAAGAGTTATTGAGAAATGTGGGTTCAAATTTTATAGTAAACATTTGTATCAAAATTTTGATGGAACAAACAAACTTTGCAATTATTATTATATAGAAAATTTGAAGGAGGGATAGATTGAATTTAGCATTAAAGAAGAGTAAATTTTTCGGGGACAAAAATTTCTACAAAGGTGTGTTGGTACTAGCAATTCCTATCATTATTCAGCAACTTATTACATCTTTTGTAAATATGCTGGACAATATTATGGTTGGACAGACTGGAACTTTTGCAATGAGTGGGGTTTCTGTTGCAAATCAATTGATTACTGTATTTAACTTGGCGATTTTCGGCCTGGTATCAGCGGCGAGTATTTTTGCAGCACAATTTGCAGGGAAAAAAGATTACAAGAATGTGCAAAACTGTTTGTATTTTGATGTGGTGTTATCTTTTATTGTTTCTGTGATTAGTGTGCTTATTTTCTGGGTTTTTGGAGAGAAATTATTATATTTATTTATGAATCCAGACACAGATACTGCAAAAAATATTGCCACGACTATGGAATTTGCGCTAGATTATACAAAAATAATGACAATAGGATTTATTCCATTTGCTTTTTCACAGTCGATTTCATCTTCAATGAGGGTAAATGGAGAGACAAGACTTCCTATGATTACAAGTGTGATTACGGTGTTAGTGAACTTCGTGTTCAATTTGGTTTTGATTTTCGGACTTTTAGGTTTTCCTACATTAGGACCCAAAGGTGCTGCGATTGCGACTGTTATTTCGAGATTTGTGGAACTATCGTTGTTTATTTATTTTGCAAACAAAAACAAGTTTAGATTCACATTTTATTCTGATTTCTTCAAGAATTTTCACATAGACACTCATCTTTTCAAAAATATAACTGTTGCAGGAATTCCTTTGATTATAAATGAAGTTTTGTATTCTTTGGGGATTGCTGCGATTACACAATCTTATTCTACAAGAGGAATTGAAGCTTTGGCAGCATATAATATTTCCCAGACAATTATAGGACTTTTCATCGTGTTTAATTTGGCGATGGGAGATTGTATTTCAATTATGGTAGGAAGACTTTTGGGAAGTGGAAATATCGATGAAGCTGTTGACACTGACAGAAAATTAGTCGTGTTCTCATTTATGTTAGCAGTTGTAGTTGGAATTGTGTTGATTATTTTGGCACCACTTTTTCCAGAATTTTACAACACAACTAATGATGTAAAATTAATGGCGACGAATATGCTTAGAGTTGGTGGAGCGTTTTTGTGGATTTCTGCTTTGTACAATGCGTCATATTTTACACTCAGAAGTGGTGGTAAAACTATTTTGACTTTGCTTTTTGATTCGGTGGGAATTGTTTTGATTTCGTATCCGTTTTCGTTTTTATTGGCAAAATTTACAGATTTAAATGTCGTATTGATGTATTTGATAATTTCTGTGATTGATTTATACAAGGTTATTTTGGGATTGATTTTAGTTGGAAAGAAAATTTGGGTAAAAAATTTGGCGAAATAATTGCCAGATTTGTATTAATAAATGTGAGATTTGGCGATTTGTGATATAATAAAATAAGTTAAATTTATTTTTTATGGGGGATATTATGAGTGAAGTAAGAGTAAGATTTGCTCCAAGTCCAACAGGATTTTTACACATTGGTGGACTTAGAACAGCTTTATATAATTATTTGTATGCAAAAAGAAATAACGGTAAATTTCTTTTGAGAATTGAAGATACTGATAGAACAAGATATGTTGAAGGTGCTATCGAAAATTTGTTGGAACAATTAAAATGGGCAGGACTTGATCCAGATGAAGGAGTTGTCCTTGATGATGAAGGAAACGTAACTGAAGTTGGAGAATGTGGTCCTTACATTCAATCTGACAGAGTAAAACAAGGATTATACCAAAAATATATCGACGAATTAATCGAAAAAGGTTATGCATATTATTGTTTCTGTTCAAAAGAAAGATTGGATCAAGTAAAAGCACAACAAAAAGCAGATGGTTTGATGCCAAAATACGACGGACTTTGCAGAGGAATTAGCATTGAGGATGCTAAAAAGAGAATTGCAAACGGCGAGGAATATGTTATTAGATTGAAACTTCCTGAAAACAAAGAAATCACATTTAACGATGCGATAAAAGGTAAGATTACTTTCAACACAAATGATATGGACGATCAAGTTTTGATAAAATCTGACGGATTTCCAACTTATCACTTTGCAGTTGTAGTTGACGATCATTTGATGGGAATTACTCACATTGTTCGTGGTGATGAATGGATTTCTTCAACAGCAAAACACGTGTATTTGTATCAATGTTTCGGATGGGATGTCCCAGAATTCGTTCACTTACCAGTTGTTTTGAACAAATCAGGTAAGAAATTATCCAAGAGAAATGATGACGTTGCAGTTAAAGATTTCAGAAAAAAAGGATATTTGCCAGAAGCTATTGACAATTACCTAGCTTTAGTAGGTTGGTCAAGTGAAGATAACCAAGAAATTATGTCGATGGAAGAATTAAAACACAAATTTGATTTCAACAGAGTTTCAAAGTCGGGCGGAGTTTTCGACACAGAAAAATTAAACTGGATTAACAGACATTACATTAAAGAAATAGAAAATGAAAAATTAGCATCAATGTTAAAACCATACTTGGTTGAAGATGGTGTGATTTCTGAAGATTATCCAGAATACAAATTAATAGAGATTGCTTCATTATTCAAAGAAGAATTGGATTACATGGCAGAAATAACTGAAAAAGTTGAATTCTTGTTCAAAGATTACGAAATGGATGACGATGCTAAGGAATTCTTAAACTACGAAAAATTAGACGAATTAATGAACGCACTAAAAGAAGAAATCGAATCTGTTGATGAAATAGAAAAAGAATTTGCATCAGGCGTTATGAAAAAAGTTCAAAAGAAAACTGGAATCAAGGGCAAGGATTTGTGGATGACTACAAGAGCTGTAGTTACTGGTAATGTTCACGGACCAGACTTGGATTCTATTATGGTAGTTTTAGGAAAACAAGAAGTTTTAGATAGGATTAACAAAGCTTTAAATAGATAGGAGAAGATATGAAGTTATACAATACACTGACACGAAAAAAGGAAGAATTCAAACCAATTAAAGAAAAAAATGTCGGTATATACGTATGTGGCCCTACTGTTTATAATTATATTCACGTTGGAAATGCAAGACCGATAGTGGTATTTGATACTTTGAGAAGATATTTTATTTACAAAGGATATAATGTTAAATTTGTAAGCAACTTCACTGATATCGACGACAAAATTATCAATAAAGCAAAAGACGAAAATATAGATTTTAGAGAAATAACTAAGAAATACATTCAAGCTTACTTGGACAATGTATCGGGACTTAATTTCGACGAAGATGACACTATTCATCCAAAAGCTACTGAATATATCGACGAAATGATTAAATTTGTAAAAACTTTGGAAGACAAAGGTGCAGCATATAATGTCGATGGCAATGTGTATTTTGATATCACAAAAGCAAAAGACTACGGAAAATTATCCAAGAAAAATATAGATGATTTGCGTGCTGGTGCTAGAATTGATGTCAACAGCGAAAAGAAAAATCCGATGGATTTTGCTTTGTGGAAGAAGAGAAAAGAAGAGAGTGAACCTGCTTGGGAAAGTCCATGGGGAATGGGAAGACCTGGTTGGCATTTGGAATGTTCTGTAATGAGCAAAACAATTTTGGGTGACACTATTGATATTCACGCTGGTGGTGAAGATTTGCAATTCCCACATCACGAAAATGAAATCGCACAATCAGAAACATGCACTGGAGCTCACTTTGCAAACTATTGGCTACACAACTCAATGATAACTGTAGACAAGGAAAAAATGAGCAAATCAAAAAATAATTTCTTCTTGTTAAAAGATATTGAAAAAGAATTTGATTTGGAAGTTATCAGATTGTGGTTGTTATCTGTTCACTACAGAAATCCGATTGATTTCAGCCACGACACGTTAGTAGCTACGAAAAATTCTCTTGATAGATTGTATACTGCTAAGAAATTCTTAAATAGAATTTTGGAAAACTCTTCTGAAAAAGAAGAAAAAGATGATAATATAAAAACATTCAGAGAAAAATTTGAACAAGCTATGGATGATGACATCAACACAGCTGATGCGATTAGCGTATTATTCGATTTCATTAAATATATCAACAAAAATTACGATGAAAATACATCGAAAAATATCTTGCTTGACGCTAAGAAATTGATGGATGATATTTCTTATGTTTTGGGAATTTTATTCAAAGAAGATGACGATGATTTGGATTCTGAAATAGAAGAATTAATAGAACAAAGAAATGCTGCAAGAAAAGAAAAAGACTTCAAAAAAGCAGACGAAATAAGAGATAAACTTTTATCTATGGGAATTGTGTTAAAAGACACCAGAGACGGCGTAATATGGGAGAGAAGTAATTAATGAAGGTTAATCTAATTAGATACACTCCAGATGCACAAAAACTTGTCGCATCAAGTGCAAAACTTTGTTATTCAGATAGTTCTGTCATGGAGATTGAGGAAGGACTAACTGATGAAAATGTAGAAAATTTCATAGATAAATTAATGGGTTTAGGACACATGTCTCCGGTTGAACACATTAGTTTTACTTTTGCAATAGAGGGTGTATCTAGAACTTTGACCCACCAATTGGTCAGACACAGATTAGCAAGCTACTCGCAAAAATCTCAACGATATGTGAGAGCGAATAATTACGAGTATATTATCCCTCCAAAAATAAAAAACAATCCCAAGGCTTTAGAAATCTACGAAAGACATATGAAACACACAATCGATGCTTATAACGAACTCACAGAAATTTTGATACAAGAAGAATACGACAAACTAATCGCAAATGGCATCGATGAGAAGAAAGCGAAAGCAATGTCAGAAAAAAGCTCCATTGAAGATGCGAGATATGTATTTTCAAATGCAACTGAGACTAAAATTGTCATGACAATGAATGCCCGTGAATTGTTGCATTTCTTCGAAGCAAGATGCTGCCAAAGGGCCCAATGGGAAATAAGAGAAATGGCAACATTAATGCTTATTGAAGCGAAAAAAGTGTGCCCGCAAATTTTCAAAAAAGCGGGACCAGGTTGTGTTAAAGGAAGTTGTCCAGAAGGAAAGATGACTTGTGGTAAAATAAAACAAGTTAGAGAATATTTTAATAGCCTTGACTAGTTAGGAGATATTATGGGAAAGATTGCAATTTTAACAGATTCAGGTAGTGAAATTACACCAAAAATAGCAGAAGAATACGGCATTGAATTGATGCCACTTCAAATAAACTATTCAGATGCATCCTATAATGATTACACTATTGAACCAAAATATATATATGAAAATATAGACAGAGAAGTTCCAAAAACATCCATCCCATCTCTTGGGGATATTGTTAACAAATTAAACGAAATAAAGAATAAAGGATTCGATAAAATTATTTGTATTTCCATTTCTTCAAAACTAAGTGGAATGTACAATGCATTTATGCTTGCGAAAGAACAAGTTGAAGATGTACAAGTAGAAGTTTTTGATTCAAAAAATATTTCGATTGGTACGGGATTTTTTGCAATATTTGCGAGAAAATTAATCGATGAAGGATTTTCATTAGAATCTATAATAGAAACAATGAAATCAAAAATCAAAGATTCAGTACCAGTTATAACTTTGGATACTTTAAAATATTTGTCTTTAGGTGGTAGAATAGGTAAAATTACTGGAATCGTTGGTAATTTATTAAATTTGAAACTTATAATATCTTGTAATGAAGACGGAGAATATTATACAGTAGAAAAAAACCGTGGAACAATGAAAAACATCAATCGTGCAATTGATATAGTCAAAAAAGAGTTATCAGGTATCAAAGACTATTATTTGGTTTTATTAAATGGTGATAATCAAAGCGCGATGGAAAAGGCCAAGGAAAGTATGAATGATTTAATTGAAGGAGCAAAGTTCTATTATGAAGGACAAATTGCACCTACATTGAGTATTCACACTGGACCAGGATTATTTGGAATAGGTTATTTTAAATTATAAATTAATAGGGGGCGAGTAAATGGGAAACAAAAAAAGCAATATTGAATTTATTACTAATGGAAATATTACTGATGTGATTTTTAAATTAAGTATCCCATTGATGATTAGTAATCTAATCAAAACCCTTTATGGTATAACTGACGGAATATATGTAGCTCGAATTAGCTCGGAAGACTATGCTGCGACATCTTTTACTTGGCCTGTGCTGTATTTGTTTATAGCAGTTGGACTGGGAGTAAGTGTTGCGGCTACTTCTTTAATGAGTCAAAGACTTGGAGCTAGAAAATTAAAAGACTGTTCAATATACGCTGTGCATACATTAATACTTACCACAGTACTTGGAGTAATATTCAGTATACTCGGTCTAATCACAGCACCATTTATTGTCAGATGGATGGGGGCTAAAGGAAGCTTTGAATATAAATCATACATATTCCTTGCGATAAATTCATTAGGACTATTGTTTGATATGATTTTTTTCGGATATCAATCGATACTAAATTCTCAAGGAAGAACCAAATCGATGACGATTATATCGACAATTTCATCTGTGACAAACGTCGTTATCGATCCTTTCTTCATTTTTGATAATGTTTTGGGAATTCCAGGTCTCAACATGGGACTTGCAGGTGCTGCATGGGCAACTGTTTTGTCGAAAGTTTTACTGGTTGTATTTGCTGTAAGAGTTGTAAAAAAAGAATCCGAAATCGAAGTCAACTTCAAAAACTTCAAATTAGATATGGGAATTATCAAACACATATTTTCCATCGCAATTCCAGCATCGCTTGGATCAAGTGGAGAAGCTATCGGGTTTACTGTTCTTAATGGATTCATTCAATCATACGGCACAACGACACTCGCTGCATTTTCTATGGGCAACAGATTGTCCGATATATTCAATCAAGGAGCTATTGGAATTGGAATGGCTCTAACATCAATCACAGGTCAAAATATAGGGGCAGGTAAAAAGGAAAGAAGCAAAAGCATTTTTAAACGCGCAAATATAATCATAACATTCTTCTCACTTGCATCTGCTATAATTATTTTACTTTTCAAAGACCAATTATTATCTGTGTTTATCAAAGACCGTAGTGATATTGAACTTTGGAGACAAGCTAGTGAGTACATGTACTTCTCAGCTATAATTACATTTTTCATGGGATATTTCTCAGCGATTAATGGTTTCTTCCAAGGTGTTGGAAAAACAAAACTTACAATGTATTTGTCACTTGCGAGATTGTGGGCTCTACGACTTCCACTTATTATGATACTTAAGAGTTTGACAAATCTCGGTTCTACAGGAATTTGGATTTCGATGTTAGTATCCAATGGACTTACAGTTCTGATAGGATTTATAATATACAAACAAGGACAATGGGAAAGATAAGACTGATGTTAAACATCGGTCTTTTTTTATTGAAATATTCTATATATTTCAAAATTGAAATAATTTATGAAAATTTATAAAATAAATAAAAGCTCAAAAAAATGGTGAAATATTAACGTTAAACTACAAAAAACTCTTGAAAAAATAATAAAAATTATTCCATATAAAATTTTTTGTGAATTTGAAATAACCTTTAAATTTCAAGGGAAAAGTGATATATAGAATAATACAATAAATAAATTTTGTGAAAACGATACATCTAAATATAAATCATTGTCTATTATAAGACAATATGATAAGATTAGTTTGAAAAAAATTTAAAAGGAGATGTTGATATGATTAAAAGCTTAATCGCTTTAGTTGTAGCTTTCGCATTATGCGTTGTCATTGATCGTTTGAAGAAAAAAGGTACTTCATTCATGATCAGAATTTTATTAGCTACAGCAATGGGTGCCATAGTAGGACTTATTTTTAAAGGAGCCACAGACTACGTAGCAATATTTGGTCGTGTGTTTATTAGTTTATTACAAGCATTTGTAATTCCATTATTATTATTCTCAATTATAACTACAGTTGCATCCTTGGAAAGCACAGAAAAATTAAGATCAACAGGAGGAAAGACAATTGGTATACTAGCTTTACACAATGTTTTAGCTTCTGTTGCTGCACTAATTTTAGGTAAATTGGTTAATTTAGGGGTAAATGCAAATATTAAAATGGATGTTACTGATAAGGTAAAAGAAGTTCCACCTTTCTCAGATGTATTTGTAAGTTTCTTCCCTAAAAACATTGTAGATAGTATGCTACATACTAAAGTTGTTCCAATAGTCATTTTTGCTGTTATAATTGGTGTTACTGCATTAAAGTATTCGAATAAAGATGAAATTAAACCATTTATGGATTTTACAGCAGCTGCTAACAAAGTAATGAACAAAGTAATTGGAGAAATCATAGAATTTACTCCATACGCAGTTCTTTCATTATTAGCTCACCAAGTAGCTACTTTGGATTTATCATTTGTTGCATCATTATTATTCTTATTATTAATGGTTTATGTATGCTGTTTCTTCCACACATTCATAACTACGACAGTGATGTTAAAATTTATGGCACATGTCAATCCATTTAAGTTCCAACGTAAATTCTTCCCAGCATGGTTATTAGGATTTACAACTCAAAGTTCATTGGGAACTTTACCAGAAAACATTAGAGAACAAGAAAAAATGGGTGTTCCAACAGAAACTGCATCATTTGCAGGATCAATTGGTACTACATTTGGTATGCCAGGTTGTGCAGCTGTATGGAATATTTTATTAGCGGTTTTCACAATAAACGCTCTTAATATTCCATTTACAATTACACAATATGTAATAATGGTATTTACTGCACTTCTTGCTTCTGCAGGAACAGTGGGGGTTCCAGGAACTGGTACTATGTTAAATGTAGCTTTATTTACAGCTATGGGATTACCTCTAGAAATGATTCTAGTACTAAGCCCAATCCAAGGCGTTGCTGATATGGCACGTACTTCAACTAACGTTCACGCAGGTGGATCTACTGGTATTATAGTAGCAGCAATGCAACACGATTTAGATCTTGAAAAATATAATTCATAATTGATTTTAAATAGAGGCTTTTTGAATTTTCAAAATAGCTTCTATTTTTTTTTGAAATTATTAAATCTTATTTTTACAAAAAACAAAGGATAGGCATTTGCCTATCCTTTATTAATTCTTTTAAATTCTAATTTGTTTTCAAAATAATAAGAGAATATTTTATTTTCATCTGGTATATCATCAAAATCTATCAGATAAGTCTGAGTATTGGAATGCGTTCTAACAGCCATAGAAGCGGTCTGTGTGTCGAAAGCACTAATATACCTAGTAAATGTATAGTAATCGTGTGAATCGTTCTTAAAGAAGCCCTCAGTGATTTTTAGAGGCTCTAATATACTGAAAGCAGATGAGTATGCTTCATTTACATTATTAGATTTCTTGTGAGTTGACAGGATGTATTTTGCTCTAATGAATCTACTTACAGGATCATAGGCTCCTGTCAAATCTTTAATTTGATTGAATTTGGATAAATCACCGATTGATTTCTCGTATCTTTTAACATGTGAAGAATATTTTGGAGAATTAGTCATTACTTTTGGATTATCACCACATGGAACTAATTTGTGATCTTTGTATTCTAAAATAATAGAATCTCCAGTTCTATCCACAAACATAAAGTGGAAATCAGGGCATATCACAGAATTTCCATCAACATCTTTGTTGGCTAGGTGAATATTGTCCAAATCATCTAGTAATTCTTCAACTGTTTTGTAGTTTCCAAGAGCGAAATTCATAAAATCTAGTGAATTTGTGTTTATTTTTCCTTCAATAGGATGATTGCTGAACAAATTATTTGCGATAAACATATTAGTACAACCACAAAGGCCATGTTCATTCACACCATCTTTGATAGGGTACAGATTTCTAAAACACATTCCCATCATTTTAAATTTTGAACGCATTGGTTTGTGATACAAATCATCCGCATAGTGAAATCCTCTTGGAATATAAATCATGTTGTATTCCAAAGGAACTTCAAAGTCAAGCGTACGAGCCATCACAGAGCCTTGTGGATAATCTACAATAATTGTCGTACACATTTTATTCCACAATCATTTTGGCAAGAACATCGGGATTTCCACAGCCAGTAGTCAATACCAAGTCGTTGTCACAAACTTTAGAACGGATATAATCACGAGCTTCTTCAAAAGTCTTGTAGTATTTTGCGTTGACGCCATTTTTTACGAGTTTTTCTACCAAATCTGTAGAATGAATGCTGCTGTCAAATTTTTCTCTTGCAGCGTATATTTCAGTTACTACAACCTCATCACAATCATAGAATGCATTTGCAAAATCATCCAATAGCATTTTTGTTCTCGAATAAGTGTGAGGTTGGAATACACAGTAGAATTTGCCTTTTTTGTGTTCATCCAAAGCTTTCAAAGTGTTCTTAATTTCAGTAGGGTGATGACCGTAATCAGTCTTTACTTCACAACCTTTATAAAATCCTATAGTTTCCATTCTTCTGTGAAGATTATGATATTCTTTCATATTTTTTCTAATAGTGTCAATATCAATGTGGAATTCGTAGCATGCTATAATCGCAGCCACAGCATCGTAAATATTGTGACGTCCAATAATAGAAAGCGAGAATTCCTCATCTTTGTCAAACTTTTCAGATGAAACTACAAAACTAGGATTGCCATTTTCATTAAAAGTTATATCGTGAACGTTGTAGTCAGCCTTTTCATTTTCAATACCAAATGTTATGATTTCTCCTTTGATGTGAGACAACAAAGGTTCACAATTTTTGTCGTCAATATTTATGATCGCTTTGGAATTTTCGTCCAAATTCTTCATGTAGCCAATAAATGTCGCTACGATGTGATTTAAATCTTTATAGAAGTCCAAATGGTCTTCGTCTATGTTAAGTATAATAGCCATTGATGGATAATAGTTGAGAATATTAGCCTTGTACTCACAAGCTTCTGTAAGCATGTATTCGCTATTACCACAGTGTACATTTCCTTGAATTTCGTCTAATTTACCACCCAAAAGAATAGATGGATCTACTTTTGCATCTATTAAAATCTTTGCAATCATTGAAGTTGTAGTTGATTTGCCATGAGATCCACTAACGCCAATTGAATATTTGTAATTTCTCATCAATGCGCCAAGAAAAACTCCTCTGCTTACAACGTCTACTCCAAGTTCTCTTGCAGCGATTAGTTCTTCGTTGTCATCTAATATTGCATCAGTGTATACGATTAAATCAGGGTTTTTGATATTTTCTCTTTTTTGTCCGATAAATATTTCAACGCCTAGACTTTTAAGCCTATTAGTTTCGTCAGATTCTTCTCTATCACTACCAGAAATTTTATATCCGTAATGATTTAACAATTCGGCAATACCACTCATGGATATTCCACCAATTCCTATAAAATGTATGTATTTAAATTTGTGCTCTTCTATATTAAAATTGAACATAAGCCCCTCCTTATTTCCAATTGATATTATATCACAAAAAACTGAGAAATTATGAGGATTTAAAAGCCAAAAATCTACAAAATGATTAAGATTTATTTGATATACAAATATGATTTTAGTGTTATAATTAGATGGAGGAGAAAACATGAAAGATATTTTATTAATCAACGATATGCCAGGATATGGGAGAGTCGCTCTTAGTTGTATGATTCCTGTGCTGAGTAATAAAGGAAAAAGCGTTTTTAATTTGCCAACAGCAGTTGTGAGTAACACATTGGATTATGGAAAATTTGCGATTTTAGATACAACAGAATACATGAAACAAGCGACAAAAGTTTGGGAGGAATTGGATTTTAGTTTTGATTTGATTGCTACTGGATTTTTGAATAGCTTAGAACAAGTGGATATTATCAAAGATTTTATAGCTAAACAAAAAAACTCGCCAGAGGTCGTTGTCGATCCCATAATGGCAGACAATGGGAAACTCTACAACGGATTGAATGAGGACAATATTGAAAATTTTAGAAGACTAATCGACGTAGCTACAGTGATTATTCCAAACGAAACTGAAGCTAGAATGATTGCAAATATGATGAATGAACCTATAAATGATGTAGCCAAAAAGCTTATAGAAATGGGAGCAAAATACGTTGTCATTACCAGTGCAGAAGAAAATAACGAGCATTTTGTTTTTTGTATGGATGAAAATTTTGTATCAGATAAAATTTATTATGAATACATCAACACATCTTATGCAGGAACAGGGGATTTGTTCTCAGCGTTATTTATAAGCCAATATTCAGAAAACAAATCGATTTTTGATTCTGCAAAGTATGCAAGCTTGAAAACAACAGAACTGTTGAAACTTTCATTGGATATTAAAGACAAAGCTCGTGGTTTACCAATAGAAAGGTTTATAGATATTTTGTAAACTGTAATTTTAAATAAATATAAGAAAATAATGAATATTACATTGTAAATTGTATATTCAATTGTTATAATGATATTGCATAAAAATATTAGGGGGATAATATGATTGATTTAGACGCTTTAGAAAGACGAAATAAAAGAAAAAGCGTGATTATGATGGCAGTCGGTGTCATTCTTATTGCATTGGGAATTCACTTCTTCCTTGCACCTAATAAATTATCATTAGGTGGAGCAGCAGGAATGGCGATAGTAATAGGTAATTTCGTTCCTATCTCAACAGGTCCAATTTTGATTATTATTAATACGATTTTATTTATTGTAGGATTTATAATGCTAGGAAAAGCATTTGGACTTAAAACTATAATTTGCTCATTGGGACTTAGTTTATTGGTATGGATTTTGGATATTGTATTTCCTATGGAAAAACCATTGTTTGACGGGAAAATGATTCAATTAATTGCAGCTGTAATGATTTACGGGTCGGGAGTAGGTATTGTACTTAATAACTACGCATCAACTGGTGGGTCTGATATATTCGCCAAGATTTTAAACAAGTACTTAGGAATAGAATTGGGCAAAGGATGCTTGATAGTAGATTTTCTTATTACATTATCAGCATGGTATGCTTACGGAACAGAAATAGCAATATACTCTCTTGTAGGGACTGTACTTAATGGTTTAATAATAGATTTTACAATCAATGGTATGAATACATCAAAACTCTGTACGATTACTACATCAAAGCCGGATGAAGTTTGTAAGTTCTTGGTTGATAAGCTTACAAGATCTGCTAATATTTACACAGCAAAAGGTGCTTATTCAGGATTGGAAAAAGAAATCGTACAAACAGTTGTAAGCAATAGAGATTTTATAATGCTTAAAAAATATATTCAAGAAATTGATCCATTAGCTTTCGTCATAGTATGTAATGCTAGTGAAACATACGGTTGGAGATGGAGAAATATAATAGAATAGATTAAATAAAAAAATGACCTTAGATTAAAAGTTTCATCAAACTAATAATCTAAGGTTTTTTTGCGTATAAAATTTGATAAAAAAAAGATGTGTGACTAATCACACATCTTTTTAAAAGCCTATAGAATTATTCTATATAACCATTTTGTTTTAGTATTTGTGATGCTTTATCTAAGTTTGCATCAGACACTTGAACGATTGGACCAGTACAGCCCATACCGCTTTCAGCGTATATGTTTTCTTTCCATAAAGCTTGAACAGCATCTTCAATTTCAAGAATATCAATTCCTGAGATTGTAGCAGATACTACTTCTTTGTCTGGCATTTTAACTTCTTCAGAAGAAGCTTTAGGAGCTTCTTTCTTACTTAATGATTCTAAGATGCCATTGAAGTCAGCCTTGTGAGCTTGCTTATAGATAGATTTTTTATTGTTATCAATTCCACCAGCTACTGTTTGGTAAGCATATTTTAATGCATTTGCAACTACAGGAGCACCTGAAGCACGAGATACTATAAATATGTTTCTTTCGTAGCCTTCACCGATACCAGGACCATATCCGAAACCAGTAGTTTCGTAGTTACCACCTGATGTGAATGATCCAAACATCTTCATTAATAAGTTACCTGTTAATGAGTCAGTTACCATTACATCACAGCTTCCCATAAGAAGGTCATTACCTCTCATTACGATACCACCGTCAGCTCTTTGGCTTTCAGCAAATTCGATATCGAATCCGTTGTCTTTGAAGTGTTTCAAAGCTTTTTCTACTTGTCTAGCACCATCGATGTTTAAAATACCAACTGTTGGCTTTGCGATACCGCAAGATTTAGCTGCGATAATACCTGCTACTGCATTTCTTACCATAGCTTTAGTTCTTTCTGTATCACTAGTTCCTGTAGTTGTAGCTAAGAACATTTCTTTGCCGTGACCAGGAGTGTATACTCTACCGACTGTTGAAACACCGATAGGGAAGTTGTAGTGAAGAGTTACACAAGCTTGAATTTCGCCACTGTCTAGTAATTCTTCCATCTTCTTGTACATATCTTCATCGTTATCAACTTCATAAGTTTCATGTTCGTCATCAACTCTTTCACCGATAACAACTACTTCAAAAAGATCAGATTTAGCTAATTCAATAGCTTTTTTCATGTTTTCAACGCCGTGTTCACTACCTAAAGTAGTAAGACCGATTTTTACTTTCTTACCAAATTTTCCGCTTTCGATAGCTTCAGATATTTCAAGAAATACTTCGGAAATTTTTTTATTATCCATGTCTACACCTCTATTCTGCTAAAAGATTTTCAGCTAGTTTTCTCATGGATTCTGCGATTACTTTCTTAATTTGATCCTTTTCTGATTCAGATGAAACTGATGATTCATCTTCCATTTTACCATCATTTCTTTCCATAACGATAGATACACCATCAAATAAGTTAGTCATTCTACCTAGGAACAAACTACCTTTACCAACGAACATTACTCTATTGTAATCTCCTTCAGTTAAGTCTTTAATAGCATGTCCTGCATAAGGAATACCTGATGGAATGTGTCCTTGTGTTGGAGCCCAACCTACTAAGCCTTTTTCAGTAATGAAATTAGCTAATTCTTTTCTGTCTAGTTCTCCTTGTTTAACAGCAAGGGCAGCAATCATCTTATAGTTAGCTTCAGGAACATTTCCAGCTCCGGCAGGTTTAGTGATATCTGGGTTTTGCATTTCTACAGAATATTTATCTACATCAGTAATCTTTAATCCATTTTCTTCTAATGAATGAGATACTAAGCTTGAGATAACTGCTTGTGGTGAAGAACCAGTCTTAACTGTGTGACGTCCTACGATGTCAGTTCTTAATACTGGATGAACACCATCATTTTCTGAAATTAAAATTGCAAATCCACCAACAACGTCTTCAAGAACTGGGAAGCCCTTTTTAACGTGGTCTTTTGCGTTCATACCTAATTTAGCAGTTGAACCACCTGCTACAACCATTACGTTTTTATAAACACCAGATTTAACTAAAGCACTTGCTTCGATTAATGAGTGAATAGGAGCTGCACAGAATCCTCTTGTATCAGAACCTGTTGCATTTTGTAATCCTACGATTTCAGCGATAGATTTAGCGAAGTTACCGCCACCTCTTTGGTTAACGTCTCCGCAGGCTTCTTCTGAACATTCTATTACATAATCTATATCATCTCTGTTAATGTCGTTCTTAGTAACTAATTCAACAGCTGCTAGAACACCTGAAGCTTTTACTACTAAGTTTTCAAACATTGTGTGAGCACTTAAGTTTACGTCGATATCATGAGCTGCTTTGATATAACCACAAACTTTTCCGTCATGGTATAAAGCTTCTGCCATGTGAGTGTCGAATAATTCTTGAGCATTTGAAATATCAGAACCTTTTAAGTGAGAGAAGTATGGTTCCAAAATTGGATATTCTTCTTCAATAACTGGTTTGATTTCGTTTACGAATTCTTCAGAAAGTTTTACTAAGTCGAATGCATCGCACATTTGTAATAGGGCAATGAATACGTCTTGTTTTACGATTTTACCCATCTTACCATCAGCTTTACCTTCTTCGTAAGTGTGATCAGTAAATGGCATTTCGTAATTTTCTAATTCTTGAGGTTTAACATTTCCTATATAAACTTGGTTAGGAAGATATTTTACAACCTCATCAAAACTTCTAATGTGTTTTCCAACTTCTTTTAAGAATTCAGAATCTGGGTTTACAACTCTTTCAGTTTGACATGTTGATCCGTTTTGGATAATCATATCAGGAGTGTTGACTAATACATAGCCAGCTCCTTTTAGTACTGGAAAATTCATCTGTTAACTATTCTCCTTTATTATTTATTTATATTTGAATTAGTCTTCAAAAACTGTTTGATCTTCTACCTCAGTAGTTAAAGCGTTTAATGCTTTCATAACAATCTTTTTACGAAGGCTATATTCTTCTTCTTTAGTTAATGCTGGGTTTCCTAATGGGTGAGGAATAGCAATAGCTGGGACAATTCTGTTAGCACCTACTGTTAATGAGATAGGAGTAACTGTACAAATATGAACAACAGGAAGTCCTGTACGTTCAATTGCTTTTACCATCGTTGCACCGCAACGTGTACAAGTACCTCAGGTACTAGTAAGAACAACTGCGTCTACGTTGTCAGCTAATAATTTTTCACCAATTTCAGTACCAAATTTATCAGCATTAGCTACGGCAGTACCGTTACCTACTGTTGAATACCAAGTTTCGTGTAATGAACCGATAACGCCTTCTTTTTCTAATTCTCTCATAACATCGATTGGTAATACTCTGTCACCATCTTCATTAGCGTATACTGGGTCGTATCCACCGTGAGCTGTTTCTGAGTTTTCTTCTGTTAAATCGTCGATTCCGTGGAAGTCATAAGAACCGTATTTAGTAGCAGAAGATGATTCGATGTGATCTGGGTTTCCTTTTGGAACTGTACCACCAGAAGTTACAAGGGCGATTCTTGCTTTTGATAAATCTTTGATAGCTTTACCAGGTTCAACTCTGTCGAATGCAGGCATTGGATATTCTGTTTCGAATTCTTCGCCATTAATTTTCTTAATAAGCATTTCAACAGCTCTTTGAGAACCGATTTTGTCAGCAAAGAAGTTAACACGAACTCCTCTTTCAATATATCCTTCTTCTTTTGGAGATCCGATTTCTTCTCCCTTAGCAACCTTAGGACCTAATTTACCGATTTTCTTCATAGCGTCTCTCATACCAGCGGCACTATTCTTAGTTTCTACGATATAAACGTCCTTCTTGTACATATCTGCACCTGGGTTTTCAGGATACATACCTGTTAATACAGGAATATTTAATTCATCTTTAACTGCTTTAGCCATAGTACCAGCAGCAACACCGTATCTACCAGCGTTGAATGCAGGACCAGTTACTACGAAGTCTGGATTTGCTTCTTTAATCATTTCCAATACTTCTTTTTGAGCAGCTTCCATATTTTCACCGAAATATGAGTCACCACATACTACAGTTCTAACTACTTCGAAATCATCTCCCAATGCTTTAGCTAATTGAGCAGAGATAGGAGGTAATTCTTCTGCGATAAATGGTTTTGTATCAGCTTTTTCTTCTCCACCAATACCAGCGAAGAATTGGTTTATATAATGAACAACTTTAATTTTATCCATTAAGCTTACTTCCTTTCTTTATAAAAATTTACAATATTCGCTTCTGATATCATTCATTTCTTCAGCGATTTCATCAACGTCAAGAACCATTTCCATCATACCAACTTGTTCATCATAAACGTCAGCATCAAATTGTTCTTTACATTCTTCTTCTACAACATGGTAAACTAACAATCCAAGTTCAACGCCTGCTAATGGGCCTGCGAATGTTGGGTCACCTGCTGTTACTGTTTCAGCTGCAAGACCTGCAGCTTCAGCTTCTGCGGCACCTAGAAGAACCACGATGTTTTCAGCTCCGTATTGTTCAGCGAAGTCTTTAACTCTCTTTTGGTTTTCTAAGTCCATAGCTCCTGCACTAGTTCAGACGAAACATTCTGTAGATGAGAATATTACTTCTGTGTTAGGAACAGTGTTTACACATGTTTCAATTGCAAGACCTGGAATTCCATCACGGTCTCCAATTATGATAACTTTTTTATTTTCTAAAAATCCCATAACTTTCCTTTCATAAATTTAAATTTTTATTTTATTTTGAATAAATCTTTTTTATATTAATTAATAAGTTTTAGCTGTTAAAGTGTTGAATCCAGTTTCGTTAGTAGCACCAGTAATTGCTTGGATTTCTACTTCGATAGTACCGTCATCTTTTAATGCTCCATCAGATCCACCAGCGATAGTGTCAACGAATTGGATGTGACCAATTACTTTGTCCATCTTAGGTAAAGTGATGAATTGGTTAGCATTACCACCAGTTACTACTGCGTTTGCAGCTGGGTCAGCATCTGCTAATGATTGAGAAGCACCGTCACGTCCTGCATATTCATCAGTGATGATAACAGTCTTGATTCCTTTACCTTCAATCTTCTTACAGTTCATGATTAAGTCAGTATCTGGGTTACCGAAACCTTCTTGTGATACGATAGCAGCGTCAGCTCCTAAGAATTCACAAAGTTTTGCAGTCATGTCAGAGTGTCTAATCTTATCCATCAAGTATACATTTTCGTTAGTAATTACAACTCCTAAGAAGTTGATTGATTTACCGTGTTCTTTGTATAATTCTTTGATTACACCATTGTTTAAGTGAACGTAAGTTGGGTTTTTGTCACAAGCACTTACACAGTTACCTGAACAAATTGCTCCGTCCATGATTTCAGTTGGGTATAAGAAAGTTGGAATAATTTTCTTAGCGTCAACTCCATAAACATAAGTGTCGTGTAATAAACCTTGAGTTTGTAACATGTAAACATATACAACTTTTGGTAATTCTGGATATTGTTTAACTTGTTCTAAGATTGGAAGAGTTTCGAATGTTTCCCATTCATCTGCTTCTAAATCTTTTGCTAATCTACCGATGAAATCAGTGATTCTTAAACCAGCCATTCTAACGCCAGCTTCGTGATTGTGTTGTTTAACACCTTCAACTGGTTCGATAGTTACTACTAAGTTAACTGTCTTAGAGAATGGAGTGTATTCAGCACCTAAACCTGACATGTCGATGATACCTTCTTGGAATCCTACGATTTTACCTGTTGTAACAACAGCAATGTCTTTAAGAGCGATAGTTTTACCTGAACCAACAGGATCAACTTTGTTTAATATTCCTGGGAATATTTCTCCACCTTCAACTTTAACTCTTGGTTCGTTAACATCCTTTACTGGTGTTATACGAGTGCTTTCACCTGGATGAGCGATATCAAAATCAATTGATTCTAAGTGTTCGTCATCAGCTACACCTGATACATCTGCTAATTCTTTCTTATTAAGATACAAAATGTGGTCTTCGATTCTTGACTCACCTTCATCAAAGATGATGTCTTTAATAAAAATCTTACCTAATTCAAGACGCATATCTTAACCTCCTATAATAATTTTTTATTTAAACTCAATAGGGGAGTGACCCCTAATGAGTTTTAACCTAATTTACTTCTACTTTAATCTTTTAATCTAGCTTAAGATTAGTTGTAGTGTTTTTGGATCATAGCTTCTATGTTTTCCAAATTAGCGTCATCTTTATTGATTTCATCAATTTTTTGACCGTCTTTGTACATTAACATAGTTGGTAATCCTAATACTTGTTGTTTGATAGCAACTCTTCTTGCTGAAGTAATGTTTAGTGAACAGAATTTAATTTTGTCACCATATTTTTCAGCTAATTCATGAACGCCTGGCATAAGTGCCTTACATGGTTCACATCCGTCACTCCAGAAGTCTACGAATACTAATCCTTCAGCTTCTAATACTTCTGGTTCAAAAGTTTTCTTGTCTAATTCTAACATTTCAAATGCCTCCTAAAAATTTTATATTAATATTCTATCCAAAGTTTGACTAATAATGTCAAAATCAACAACTCTAAAATCATCTAAGATTTCAGCTGGCCAACGCTTTGGCTTAGAAATATTCATAAACTTAGTTGCAGTATTGATACATTCTTCAATCATCATCAAAGAGTCCGTATCAAATTTGTCACCCTTTTCTAAAATAACGGATCTAAAAACTGTTTCGTTTGGTTTTACTGATCCATAAAGTGGGTGAGTTACTAGGCGATAATTTTGATGAATTAAATCGCGTGCTTTTTTCAAAATCCCGATATAGTCTATATCAATGTATTCAACTTTTATATCAGTTCTTTTGATAGCATCTTTAAAATATTCATTGTTTGTGATTAATAACATCTTTTACCCTACCTGTCTTTTGATTCGTTATTAGCTATCTTTCAAGCTCAATCATATTATATAACAAAATCACACAAAAGTAATCATATATAGAAAATCATAATAACCGCTCATAAAAAATCACAAATTCCTTTAATATATAAAATTTAATTTGTTAAAACAGAAACATAAATCTGCAAATAAAAAACTGGAATTATTTTCTAATTTAAAAAGTGATTACTACAATACAATCCTTATATGATAGACAATTCTCTGCTCTTATATTATAATTTACTCATAAGTTAATGTCAAATACGTATATATTATATAGAAGAAAATGGAGGCAAATAAAAAATGGGAACTAATTTACAAGAAATGTTTAAGAAACTTCCGCAAGTTTCAGAAATTTTAGAATCGGAAGAAATTTTACAAGCGTACGAAGAATATCCTGAAAGTTTAATAAAAGACTCAGTAAGAGAATCGATAGAATTTTTTAGAAATAGAATATTAAATAAAGAAGAGTTTGACTTTTATAACAAAGATGTTATTGACAAGGCATTTGAATTGATGGACAAAAACTTCTCGCCATCATTGAAACCTGTAATAAATGCAACAGGAGTTATTTTACATACAAACCTTGGTAGATCATTATTAAATGAAAAAGTAGTCGATAACTTATGCAAAATTGCTGGGAATTATTCTAACTTAGAATATGACTTAGATGAAGGAAAAAGAGGCTCAAGATATGTCCATGCTGTAGAACTTTTGAAAAGAATTACAAAAGCTGAAGATGCTGTAGTAGTAAATAACAATGCGTCGGCAGTTTTTCTTACTCTAAATACTTTGGCTCAAAACAAAGAAGCTATTATAAGTAGGGGAGAATTGGTAGAAGTTGGAGGATCTTTTAGAATATCTTCCATTATGGAAAAATCTGGAGCGAAGTTAGTAGAAGTTGGTTCAACTAACAAAACCCACATGTACGATTATGAAGATAATATTAATGAAGAAACTGCTCTTATTATGAAGGTTCACACTTCAAATTATTCTGTAGTAGGATTTAGTGAAAGTGTAAGTGGAGATGAATTGAGACAATTGTGTGATGAAAAAGGCATACATTTAATAGAAGATTTGGGTTCTGGTTCTTTAATAGATTTGTCGAAGTTTGGTCTAAGCTACGAAAGAACTGTCAAGGACTGTATTAATGAAGGAATTGATTTGGTATCATTCTCTGGAGACAAGATTTTAGGTGGTCCACAAGCTGGAATTATTGTAGGTAAGAAAGAATTGATATCTAAGATTAAGAAAAATCAATTATTAAGAGCATTCAGAGTTGACAAGTTTACATTAGGAGCATTGGAAGAAACACTCAAATTTTACTTAGATGAAGAAAAAGCAATTGCAAATATTCCTACTTTGAAGATGATATCTATGCCAAAAGAAGAAATTCTTCGAAAAGCAGAAAAACTAAAATCTATGATTGAAAAAGAAGTAGACTTGAATATGGAAATTGTTGAATCGCAAAGCGAAGTAGGAGGCGGGGCATATCCATTAGATAAATTAGATTCATATTCAATTGCTATAAAACCAGATATGAAGGTGTCTGAATTTGAAAGAGGTCTCAGATTATCAAAAGATCACATTATAGGAACTGTTCACGATGATACATTCTTCATGGATTTAAGATGTATTTTTGAAAAAGATTTTGAAAGAATTGTAAAAGTGATTAAACTCAATACTATTTTGAAAAAAATGCCAATGTGATTTAACTGAATATTATTATAAAATCTTATATGAAAATCCCGAATTGATAATTCGGGATTTTTGATTTATTGAACAAAAATTTTAGAAAAAATGTAGGAAAAAATTTACAAATTTAGATTAAATATGTTATAATGACTAAACAGGAATTAATCCTTGTTTTTTTATTGTTTACTATTTGAATGTAAAAATATTAGGTTAATTTATATTTAACTCTTTGCATTTTTTGGAAAACGATACACTTATAATATCAATCGGAAGAAAAATCAATAGGAGGTAATTTATGAAACAAAAATATAACATAGGGCAGGTAATCACCTATGCAGGAGCGTTTATCGCTTTACTTATTGGATCTGGATTTGCAACGGGCCAAGAAATTTTACAATTCTTTTCTTCATATAGATTATATGGATTAATCGGAATTATGATATGTTTTGGATTGTTCACGTTTGCAGGATTATCATTTTTGAATGATGGTTATTATCAAAAATTTGAAAAACCAAATGATATTTACAAGTTGATGTGTGGAAATAAGATAGGTACTATTTTTGACTATTACGCAGTATTTTTTATTTTCTTATCTTACACAGTTATGATTGCTGGTGCACAAGCAACAGCAGTTCAACACTTTAATGCTCCAAAATATGTCGGAGGAGCTATTATGGCGGCAGTTGTAATTCTAGTTGTAATGCTAGGATTGGGAAAAATTGTCGATGTTATTGGTAAAATCGGACCAGTAATAGCAATAATGGCGATAGTTATTGGGATTATTTCAATTGTAATGAACATGGATAAGTTGCAATCAAGCTTGGCTCTAATGGACCAATTAGTAAAAGGTGGACAAGTTAAAGTGGCGAGCAAGAATTTCTTCTTGGCAGCTGGATCTTACGTTGGATTTAACATGATATGGTTGGTTGCTTTCTTGGCTGAAGTTGGTAATAAAGCAAAAAGCTTGAAAGATGCTCAAGCTGGTGTTTATGTAGGTGCTACAGGATTTTCTGTTGCAATATTTATCATGAGTATTGCTATCATATTATCAATTCCTGATTTGTACAACTCACAAATTCCTGTGTTGATTTTGGCAGGGAAAATACATCCATTATTAGCAACAGTTTTCTCAATCTTTATCATGCTTGGAATATTTACGACATCTGTTCCATTATTATGGACTGTAACTGGAAGATTCTATAAAGAAGGAACTAAAAAATACAAACTATTTACATTAATTGCTGGAATTGTTGGAGCAATTATCGGTTTGACATTAAAATTTGACTCATTAGTAAATGTAGTTTATGTAGTTAATGGTTATATCGGAATGGTTTTATTAGCATGGATGATATTTAGAAGTGCATCAGGTAGAGCAAAAAAACAAAGCATAGATGGCGCTAAGAGAAACAATATTGAATATGAAAATTAATTTAAGTCGGCGAATTATTCGCTGACTTTTTTATATGTTCATTTATAAAAATTTACTATTAATCAGATAAATAAATAACAATATAATTTAACCTAAAGTTAAAAAATCAAGAAAAAAACAGCCTAATTAAAGGCTGTTTTCTTTTTAAATAATAATAAGAAGAATATTCACTTTCAAGTGAAATGTTAGATTTTATAAAAATTTACAATATTCGCTTCTGATATCATTCATTTCTTCAGCGATTTCATCAACGTCAAGAACCATTTCCATCATACCAACTTGTTCATCATAAACGTCAGCATCAAATTGTTCTTTACATTCTTCTTCTACAACATGGTAAACTAACAATCCAAGTTCAACGCCTGCTAATGGGCCTGCGAATGTTGGGTCACCTGCTGTTACTGTTTCAGCTGCAAGACCTGCAGCTTCAGCTTCTGCGGCACCTAGAAGAACCACGATGTTTTCAGCTCCGTATTGATCAGCGAAGTCTTTAACTCTCTTTTGGTTTTCTAAGTCCATAGCTCCTGCGCTAGTTCAGACAAAGCATTCAGTACTTGAGAAGATTACTTCTGTGTTAGAAACAGTGTTTACACATGTTTCAATTGCAAGACCTGGAATTCCATCACGGTCTCCAATGATTATAACTTTTTTATTTTCTAAAAAACCCATAATACATCCTTTCTTTAATTTAAAATATATTTTTCATTCCCTCAAAAGAATGAAATTACCACAATCGAACGCCTATCGTTCGTTGACATCCTAATAATATCATAATTAAAAAAAATTGCAAATTTCACAGTGGAAATTTGCAATTCTTTTATAGAAAATCTCAATAAATGAAAATTAGAATTTATCTACGTATTTTTCAGCTTGAGTAGCAGCGATAGCACCGTCAGCTGCAGCAGTAACTACTTGACGTAGAGTTTTTTGTCTAACATCACCAGCTACATAAACGCCTTCAACGTTAGTGTGCATTTCTTCATCGCCTAAAATATATCCATATTCGTCTAATTCAATCTTGCCTTTGAATACATCAGAGTAAGGAATAGTACCTACGAATACGAATACACCCATTGTTCCGTCATCTTCGTCACAGTGATATTCTTCTTCTTTACCAGATTCTTTGTCAACCATAACGATTGATTCCAAGATTCCTTCACCTTTAATTTCTTTAATAGAAGTGTTGAATCTCATTGATAAGTTATCGCAAGCTTTTGCTTCATCTTCAGCAGTTTTATCACATTTTAAGTGATCGCCTCTAACTAAAAGAGTAACTTTTCTAGCGAATTTTGTTAAGTAAGTAGCTTCTTCGACAGCAGAGTTACCACTACCAACAACGAATACTTCTAAGTCAGTAAAGAAATCTGCGTCGCAAGTTGCACAGTAAGATACACCTTTACCAGTGAATTCTTTTTCACCAGGGCATCCTAATTTTCTTGGAGCAGCACCAGTTGCAATAATAACAGCTTTAGCTTCTAATACATCTCCATTTTTTAATGTAAGTTTTTTAACTTTGTCTGAAAAGTCAACGTCTACAACATCTGCTCTTCTAATTTCAAGACCAAAGTTGTCGATTTGGTCAGCCATTTTTTTGATTAAGCTTGGACCAGATTCTCCAACGATTCCACCTGGATAGTTTTCAATAGAATCAGTAGTAGTGATTTGACCACCAGTTTTTTCTTTTTCAACTATCAATGTGTTCATCTTAGCACGTGCAGCGTATAAACCAGCTGATAAACCAGCAGGACCAGCACCAATAATAATTAAATCATACATGTAAATTCACTCCTTAAAATTTCTTTTGAGTAAGAACTCTATAAATAATAATATCACAAATAATCAAAAAAATCACTATTAAGCAGTTTTTTGGAAGAAAAAACTAATTATGACAAAAATGTAACAATTCAAACATTAGCGTAATATAGCAATTAGTTTACAATAAAACAAAAAATATTTACAAAATAACAAAAAATTTAGTAAAGTTGTTGATTTTTAAAAAAAACATAGTATAATAATAGTAAGAGATATGAAAAGATTTTCATAAGTGATTTGGTTAGGGTTACTTAAGTCAAGCATTCGCATTAATTTTATTTAATAATCCAGGATATAAAACAAAAAATGCTTGACATAAACAAATTTGAGAGAAGATTTGTTGTATCATATTTTAATCACAATAAAGGTTTTCAAGTATCTCAAAAAATTTAAGGAGGAAATATTATGGATCAAAAAGTATTGAACGATACCATAGTGGCCATTAACAGTTTTCTAAGTAATAATATTTTATTAATTGCACTTTTAGGTTGCGGTATTTTCTACACAATCTATTCAAAAGGTGTTCAATTTAGAAAATTAGGCGCAGCATTTAAACAAACTTTTGGAGGAGTTTTCTCAAAAGAAAAGAAATCTGGAGACGAAGGAGTATCTTCTTTCCAAGCATTAGCAGTAGCTATAGCAGCTCAAGTAGGTACTGGAAACGTTGCAGGGGTTGCAACAGCTATCATGGCAGGTGGTCCAGGAGCAATATTCTGGATGTGGTTAGCAGCAATACTAGGTATGGCTACAATCTACGCCGAAGCAGTTTTAGCACAAAAATTTAGAGAAAAAGACGATGAAGGCAACTTCGTCGGAGGTCCTGCATACTACATTAAAAATGGTATTGGACCAAAACATCCTGGATTAGCAAAAGTGATGTCAACAGCATTTGCGATTTTAATCGTAATTGCATTAGGATTCGTAGGTAACATAGTTCAATCAAACTCAATTGCAACAAGTGTTGTAGCAGCTACTGGTGGTAAACTTAATCCTATTATTGTAGGTATTGTAGTTGCAGTATTAGCCGGTGGAGTATTCATTGGTGGTATTAAGAGAATTGCAAACTTTGCTCAATTAGTAGTTCCTTTCATGGCATTAGTTTATATAATAGCTGCAATTATAATGATGGTTAAATTCCACGCTCACATTATTCCAGCATTCAAACTTATATTTGAAGCAGCTTTCAATCCAGAAGCAGCTCTTGGTGGTGCATTAGGTATTACAATTAAAATGGCAGCAGCTAAAGGTGTTGGTAGAGGATTATTCTCTAACGAAGCTGGTATGGGTTCTACACCACACGCTCACGCTACAGCTAATGTAGCTCACCCTGTATTACAAGGTTACACAGCTATGGTTGGTGTATTCATAGATACTATCGTTATTTGTACAGTAACAGCATTAATGATTTTAGTTACAGAAGCTTGGACAGATAAAAGTCTTAATGGTGCATTAGTTACTCAAGAAGCTTTTACTAGAGCTTTTGGACCTACTGGTACAATTTTACTTGCGGTTGCATTAGGATTCTTCGCATTTACAACTATAGTTGGTTGGTATTACTTCGGTGAAACAAACATCAGATTCTTATTCGGTCATAAAGGTTTGTGGCCTTACAGAATTTTAGTATTGTTATGTATCATTGCAGGTTCTTTACAAGAAGTAGACTTAGTATGGAACACAGCTGACTTAACAAACTCACTAATGGTTATACCAAACATTATCGCTATCATTATGCTTCATAAACACGTTAAGAATATGACTTTACATTATGAAACAAATGGTAAAGAAGGTTCATTATAAAATAAGTCAAGATTTATTTATAAGAGATAAAAAGCATCACGAAAGTGGTGCTTTTTATTTGTTTAAAAGCATTTTAAATACGATTCATGAAAAATTGAATTTGATTTATTGGAAAGTAATATAAATTTAATAGGGAAAATGCATATAAAATTAATAGAAATTATTTAGAAATCGGGATTTGAAACCATAAATAAACTAAAAAATTGCAAAAAAAAAATACCAGAAAAGTCTGGTAAATATGTAAGCACACCCGAGTCTGTTAGAAAAAGCGGAGGCGATCCCTACTAGTTAGCTCAAAATAGGCACCCTCACATCACACAGGAATGACTGCTTATGGCTGCTACCTTCCGATCCTGACCAGGTTCACAGGTTCCTGTTGCGTGAGACCCACTTCTCAACACCACTTTTTAAGTTCATACCAACACTTTTAATCCCTCGCTCGGGAATTCGATCCTGCTGTAGCGATTGCAGGTAACAGGGCATCGCTAATTCCCCATCTAGTGCATGGCGGAGAGTAAGGGATTTGAACCCTTGAAACACGTTAATGTTTACATGATTTCCAATCATGCTCCTTCGGCCAACTCGGACAACTCTCCATATCATATTGTTAAATTATAATATGATAATTAACATTTGTCAAATTTTTACATTATTTATAATTGTAGATTTTTGATGATAAATTTGAAAGAAAATGGATGTTTTGAATAAAATTTTTCAACAAAAAAGTAGTATGTCGAAAAAGACATACTACATAAAATCAAATTGATTATTTCTTTTTAATTTTGTTAATAATAGATAGTAAAATTACTGAACCTAAAATTGCAACTAAAATGCTGTAAAGGTTGAATCCATTTACTCCACTTTTTCCGATAATACTCATTACCCAGCCACCGATTGTAGCTCCGACAATTCCGCAAAGAATGTTAGCACCTGCTCCCATGTTTGCATCGTTACCAGTAATTTTAGATCCTATCCATCCTGCTAATGCTCCTACTATAATCCATGAAATAATTCCCATATATAATACCTCCTTAAAGTATTCTAATTTATTACAATGTATTTATACCCGTATGATTTAAATTATAAACATTTTTAACAAATTTTTGACATTTTTTGTAAAAATAATGTAAATTAAACGAAAAATTATTGTAAATTTGACAATTTAACTGATAAAATATAGTAAAATTAAACTAAAGAGGTGTTTTTATGATTTATGCAGTCATTGATATAGGATCAAATACAATTAGATTATCGGTTTATAAAGTTATAGGAGATGAAGTTAAGAATCTTTTTAACGAAAAATCAAGTGCTTCACTGGCATCATTCATAGAAAAAGGGATGATGAACGAACATGGGATTCAAAAGTTGATTAATACACTAAAAGAATTTAAGAATTTGATTTCAAATTTTGAAGATATTTCAAAAACATATGCAATCGCTACTGCATCCATTAGAAATTCTTGTAATAGACGAGAAATCATTGAAAGAGTTCGAACAGAAGTAGGAATAGACATTGAACTTATTAGCGGAGAAGAGGAAGCAAAGTTATCTTTTTTAGGATCTGGAATCGATTCTCAAAGCGGTATATTGACTGATATTGGTGGTGGAAGCAGTGAGATTGTAGTATTTGAGCAGGGAAAAGTTGTGAAGACTTCTAGTTTGAATATAGGTTCACTAGTTGCTTTTGATAATTTTGCAAGAGGATTATTCATTACTAAAGATGAGAAAAAATTATTGGAAGATGATATAAAGTTGATGCTTGCTTCTAATAATCTCAACAGAGTTCAACACGATCTTGTGTGTGCTGTTGGTGGAAGTGCGAGAGCATGCCTTAAACTTTACAATGAATATTATGACAAGGAAGCTGGTAATGTAATTATTACTATGGATGGTTTGAAAAATCTCATTAATACTCTTATAAATATGGAAAACAGAGCAAAGATGAAATTGATTTTGAAAGTTAAGGCTGATAGAATTCACACATTGATTCCAGGAATGATAATTTTGTATAGAATTGCAAAATATTTCTACGCAGACATTATAAGAGTTAGTATGACTGGTATTAGAGAAGGATTCGTTTACAGTAAGATATTAGAAAGGGGATAAAATGAACGATATTTCATTCACCCAAAATAGGGAATTATCATGGTTAAAATTTAATGAAAGAGTGCTTGAGGAAGCAGCAGATAAAAGTGTAGAATTATTTGAAAGAGTTAAGTTTTTTTCTATATTTGATACTAATTTTGAAGAATTTTTCATGGTAAGAGTTGGAAGTCTAACAGATATCAATGATATGAAAAAAAAGGTCATTGACAACAAAACTCTTATGAGCACCCAAGAACAGATTGATTGCATTATGGATGAATCTAAAAGGTTGTATGAGAAAAAAGATACTGTGTATGAGGATTTGAAGCAAGATTTACAAGAAGAAAATGTAAGTATTTGTAGAGTTAATGAATTAGATGATAAAGAAAAAAGACTTGTTTATTATTATTTTAACTCTACCATTGCTCCTATATTGAGTTTTCAAATAGTAGATAGAGTTCATCCTTTTCCACAAATTCCAAACCTTGCAATTGTGGTTTTATTTCAATTAACATCTCAATCGAAAAACAAAAAGCAATTTATGGGACTTATTCAAGTACCGGATAAAATAAAAAGATATGTAAAATTATCTGACACAAAAGTTGTGCTTATTGAAGATATCATTAGAGAATTTGGTCAAGAAATATTTGATAACTACGATTGTACATCAAAGTACATATTGTCTGTAACTCGAAATGCAGATATAGAATATGACGATGAGGATTTGGAATTTGATGATGATTACAGATCATACATGAAAAAGATGATTAAACTCAGAAAAAGACTTAGACCTGTAAGACTTGAAATCAACGAATATCCTAATGAAGAAACAAGGGAATTCTTGTTGAAAAACCTGAATTTGACAGAGCATCGTATGTTTGTAACTAAAAGTCCTATGAGATGTGGATTTTTGTTTGATTTAGTGTATGATATGCCAAAGAATGTAATTAAAAAGTATACTTATGAGGATTTTTCTCCACAAGAATCTTCGATGATTTCAAAAGAAAAATCAGTTATAGAACAAGTTTACGATAAAGATTTGTTCCTATCATTTCCTTATGAATCAATTGATCCATTTATTAGACTTTTGAATGAGGCTGCAGAAGATGAGTCGGTAGTTTCCATCAAGATTACAATTTATAGATTGGCTAAAGATTCTGAAATCACTAAAGCCTTGATAAAGGCTGCTGAGAATGGCAAAGAGGTTGTGGTTCTTATGGAATTGAGAGCTAGATTTGATGAAGAAAATAATATTTTGTGGTCATCGAGATTAGAAAATGCTGGTTGTAGAATAATTTACGGATTTGATCACTACAAGTGCCATTCAAAAGTTTGTTTGATTACCAAGATTAAAGATGAAAAGATTTCTTATATTACACAAGTGGGTACGGGAAATTATAACGAAAAAACATCGAAACTCTACACTGATTTTTCTTATATGACAACGAGACAAGAGATTGGGGAAGATGCGAAGGAACTTTTCGATAATTTCTTGTTGGGAAAAATTGATGGTGAATACAAGCATTTGATGGTGAGTCCTCATTCTATGCAAGTTGGACTAGATAAATTAATCGATGAGCAAATTGAAAAAGCAAAAGTATCCGAAGATGGTTATATAAGAATTAAAATGAACTCTATTTCTGATAGAAAACTTATCGACAAATTATCCAAAGCTTCTTGTAAAGGAGTAAAGATTGATTTGATGGTGAGAGGAATTTGCTGTTTGGTTCCAGGAATAAAAGACAAGACTGAAAATATAAATGTTTATCAAGTTGTTGGAAGGTTTTTGGAACATCATAGAATTTATCAATTTGGTAAGGCCGAAAACTGTAAACTTTACATTTCTTCTGCAGATTTTATGACTAGAAATATCAGAAAAAGAGTGGAAGTTGCAGTTCCAATCTATGATGATTACATTAAGCACAGAATATTAAATTTTATGGATATAATGTTTGCCGATGATACGAAAATAAGAAAACTAAATTCTGATAAATCATATTCTAAGGTTGAAAATACTGAAAATAAAAACTCACAAGAAATTCTAATAGATATTGCAAAAGAAAATTCCGTAAAAAGAAATTTGCAATCAGATGATAATAGAGTTATTAGCTCACATTCTAATAAAACTATAAATCCAGATAATAATGATAATAAAAGGATAACTGTATTCGACAAAATTAAGAATTTCTTTAAAAACTTGACACATTAATAAATTATGTGAGAATATTTAGGTATAATTTTTAATGGGGTGAAATTATGACAGAAAGAAAAGTTCCTAATTTTTTGATTGAATCAAACACAGGAAGTAATATAAAAAACATCGTTGGAATAGTGAGTGGTAAAGGTGGGGTAGGAAAAAGCCTTGTCACTTGTTTATTGGCAAACGAAATGGCAAAAAAAGGATATAAAGTTGGTATCATGGATGGAGATATTACGGGACCATCTATACCAAAATATTTTGGATTAACTGAAAAGGCAACAGCTGATTCTGAAGGTCACATCAATCCTGTTACAACATCTAATGGAATTAAAGTTATATCAATGAATTTGATGCTTCCAAAAGATGATGATGCAGTAATTTGGAGAGGACCTGTAATCGCTGGAGTTGTTAAACAATTTTATCAAGATGTAAATTGGGGAGATTTAGATTATTTATTCGTGGATATGCCACCAGGAACTGGTGATGTACCATTGACTGTGTTCCAATCAATACCAATCAAAGGGATAGTTGTTGCAATGTCTCCATCAGGACTTGTAGAAATAATTGTAAAAAAAGCATTGCACATGGCAAAAATGATGGGCAAGAAAGTAATAGGATTAGTTGAAAATATGAGTTACTTGGAATGTCCAGATTGCGGAAAACACATAGAAGTTTTCGGAACAAGTACTGTTGATAAAATTGCACAAGAAGAAAATATAGATACAGTTTGTAAACTTCCAATTAATCCAGAAATTTCAAAATTAACTGAAACTGGAAAAATAAGTGACGTTGACACAAATTATTTGGAAAATATTACAAAGAAAATAGAAACTTTATAAATTACAAACAAAAAAACATTCTCTAAATTTGAGTATTACTCAAAATAGAGAATGTTTTTGTTTTTATAAATCGCTAACTGTAGTATCGTCTACTTCTTCTTTTTTTACAGAATTTTCATCTGTTTCAGGTTTCTTTTCATCTTCAAGGTTAAGAATTTCCATGAATTCTTCTCCAGTTATGGTTTCTTTTTCTAACAAGAATTTTGAAATTTCGTGAAGTTTATCGATGTTCTCGGTTAAAATATTTCTAGCTTTTTCGTGAGCGGATTTTATAATCGATTCGACTTTATTATCGATTTGTCCTGCTTTGTGATCACTTGCAGCTAATGTATTACCGCCGCCAAGATATTTAGAATTTGTAGTTTCCAAACTCATCATATCGAACTCATCAGTCATACCATATTGAGTGACCATTGCACGAGCGATTTTTGTAGCTTTTTCTATATCATTTGAAGCGCCAGTAGTTCTTGTGTTAAACACAACTTCTTCTGCACTTCTTCCTCCTGTTAATGTAACTATCATGTTAAATAGTTCTTCTTTACTCATGAGAAATTTTTCTTCTTGATCTACTTGCATTGTGTAGCCCAACGCACCGCTTGTTCTAGGAATAATTGTAATCTTAGTAACAGGAGCGGAATGTGATTGCATTGCAGCAACTAATGCGTGTCCTACTTCGTGATAAGCTATAAGTTCTTTTTCTTTTGGAGTTATAACTGTGCCTTTTCTTTGTTGGCCGGCAATTACAACTTCAACAGATTCTATCAAATCTTCTTGTGTTACGATATTTCTTCCCATTCTTACAGCTCTTAGTGCAGCTTCATTGACTATGTTTGCCAATTGAGCACCACTTGTACCTGCTGTCATCAAAGCAACTGCCTTGTAATCCATATCTTTTTCGATTTTGATTTTACGAGCGTGAACTTTAAGAATATCGATACGTCCTTGTAAATCTGGAAGTTCAACAGGAATTTGTCTGTCAAATCTACCAGGTCTAGTAAGTGCTGGATCCAAAATTTCTGGTCTATTAGTGGCAGCTAATATTACTACTCCAGAATTTCCGTCAAAACCGTCCATTTCATTTAACAATTGGTTAAGAGTTTGTTCTCTTTCATCATTACCAGAAATTCCTGCAGTATCACGTCTCTTACCGATAGCATCGATTTCGTCTATGAATACAATACAAGGAGCTTTATCTGCTGCTTGTTTGAATAAATCACGAACCTTGCTAGCTCCCAATCCGACAAACATTTCAACGAATTCTGAACCACTCATTGAAAAGAATGGAACTTTTGCTTCGCCAGCGACAGCTTGTGCAAGCAAAGTCTTACCAGTTCCAGGAGGTCCTACTAACAAAACTCCTTTTGGTAACACGGCACCAATTTCGTTGTATCTTTTTGGATCGTGCAAGAAATCTACAACTTCTAGTAAAGCATCCTTGGCTTCTTCTTGACCGGCAACATCTGTAAATTTCTTTCCAGTTTGACTTTCAACGTAAATTTTTGCATTGCTCTTACCAAATTGTAATGCATTGCCGCCCATTTTTTTAGTAGCTTGGCTCATTGCTAATTGCAAGAAACCAAATATTATTATAAATGGTAAAACAAATTGCAAGAAAATTGATAAAAGCGGAGCATATTTACTAGGAATATCACTTGAAAATTGAACTTTACTGTCCAATAGACGATCCACTAATTTTTCGTCTCTAATCAAGCCTGCTTTGTATATAACGTTGTTTTGGTTCTTAGCTTTGAAATTGATGTGAGTATCTAATATTTTTACCTCTTTAACTTCTCCTTTATCGAGCATTTCGACAAATTTATTATAAGGAACTTCTTCTTCTTTTGTTTTTGAAAAAGTAGGGAAAAGTAAGCCGGCAACCACAGCATAAAGAACTATAGCTATAAGATAATAAATTATTATCTTTTTCTTAGATTGCTTGTTTTCTTTCATATTGTGCCACTACATTAATTCAACGTTCAATTTTTCGTTCAATAAATTCAAGCTTTTAATAATACTGTTGTATTCTTCGTTAGTTAATTTAATTTGTTTTTTGTATTTTTCAGAAATTTCGTTAACTATGTTTTCGATAATTTCCTTGCCTTTTTCTGTTAAACGAACAGTAACAATTCTTTCGTCTTTTTCAGATCTTTTTCTTGAAACATATCCTTCTTTTTCTAATGCTTTACACAAGTTAGAAATGTTTCCTCCTGCCATACCAACTAACACTCCGATATCACCAATAGTTAAATCGTCGTTTTTTCCTAATTCAAATAAAGTTTTAACTTTCATAATAGTCAATCCGTATTTATCTGAAATTGGTGCTAATAAAGCGTCTGTTTTACGATAAGTTTCTCTCAATAATTGAGATAATTCTGTGTTTATTAAATTGTAATCCATACTTCCTCCATTTAATTTTTAAAATATTATGTATTTTGATATAATAAAATACACATAAGTGGTTATCCACTGATTACAGTATATATGTTAAATATATAGAAATTATGGAGATAAATTTAAATTATGGAAAATTTTAATAAAAAAGATTATAAAAAATTGTGGGTTAATTTTAAATCTAGTACACAAGCTATGGACATGCTTGTAATTTTATATAATATAGAAATTTTTGAAATATCTTTGATAACAATAGAATCCGATGTTAACAACAACGTATTGGACTTGATGGATAATTTGGATTGGGATGTAGAAGTTGTATTTTTGAAAGATTTTATGAGTGAAAATGATGTTGTTTTATCGAGATTTTTAGGTGATTTTAAAAATATTGACTTGCTTAATTTTTCAGATATGAAATATTTGTCAGAATTTTTTGCGGAAAATAACGAAACTTTGCAGTCAATAGATGATATTTTTATGTATGACAAATACATCAAATCAAATGAAAGTGATTTGAGTGTATTAAATGGAAAAAGTGTATTCATGATTACTAATGATACATTGAATAAAAATGATTATACTGATATTTTGAATGAAATGTTTGATGAATCATCAGAAAAATTAATAGAAGATTTGTTCTTGTTGTACGCATATTCCAAGAAAGATCATTTTATTTACGCACAAACAAATATAAATATTGATGAAGAAAATAATTTGATAGAAGGCGAAGGAATTGATACATATATTTCAGTTACATATAATATCGACAGATTTAGAGAATTTTTAGAAAGCGTGATTATTTAATGAATAAAAAGTTTAAAATAGGATCTTCGATGTCGCTTTTCTTAGCAAGTTTATCCATAGGAGTATTTTCAGGTGGATTGGCTGTTTTTTACAGATTTTTGCTAAGTAAATTAGAAGTGGTTAGAAATACTATTTACTCAAACAACAGTTTTCCAAGAGCAATTTTGATTATTGCAGTATCATTTGTACTTGGAATTTGTGTTAGTAAATTACTTAAATGGGCTCCATTATCGGGTGGTAGTGGTATTCCACAAGTTCAAGGAGAACTTATTGGAGCTTTTAATCAAAATAGTTTCAGAGTTACTGTATCCAAAATTGTTGGAGGTGCGATTGCATCGTTAGTGGGACTTTCTTTGGGAAGAGAAGGCCCATCAATACAATTGGGAGCAAGCAGTGCGAAGTGGCTTTCTGAAAAATTTGGAAAAAGCAAAACAGAAGAAAAATTGTACTTGACTGCAGGAGCTGCGGCGGGGCTTTCGGCTGCATTCTCGGCGCCGATTTCTGGGCTTGTGTTTATACTGGAAGAACTTCATAAATCTTTCTCGAAAAAAGTTGTTGCAATTAGCTTTTCAGCAGCGGTAATTGCAGATGTTATTGCAGTTTGGGTTTTCAAAATAAAACCAGTGTTTTCTTTTGGAATGACACATGTTCTTCCTACAAAATATTATTTGTTGATTTTCCCAATGATAATTATTTGCTCTGTTGTTGGGAAATTATTCAACTGTTCAATAACATTTTTCCAAGATATATTTGCAAAGATTAAGCTAGAACAAGATATAAAAATTGCGATATTTTTTGCATTTGTTTCAGTTGTTGGATTATTTTATAAAGATATTTTAGGTGGTGGACATTCTTTCATAGAAAATATGGCAACACACAATTACAATTCATTTTTTGTTTTGATAATACTTTTATTGTTCAAAATGTTTATGACATCGACATCTTATGCAACAGGAACTCAAGGTGGTATTTTCTTGCCTGTTTTAGTATTAGGTGGAATTACTGGGTTGTTTTATTTTAATTTAATGAGTGCGTTTGGATTCGTACAAGATGTTTATTTATCAAATTTTGTTGTTCTCGCTATGGTTTGCGTTTTAACAGCTGTTGTTAGAAGTCCACTGTTGAGTGTTGTCTTGGTATTGGAATTAAATGGTAACATGACACATTTATTGGGACTGGCATTTTGTTCAATCATGGCATATTTTATATGCAAGGCGTTGGATTTCGAACCAATTTACGATATTTTGTTGAAGAGAATGTTGAATAAAAGAGTCGAAGGGAATGGTGTAAACGACGAATTCACAATGTTCGATATAAAACTTGGGTATAATAATGGTGTTTCCAACAAAAAAATCAAAGATATTGATTTTCCAAAAGATGCATTGATTGCTGAAGTGGATTCAAATGGAGAAAAATACGTTCCAAATGGAGATAGCGTACTAAAAACAGGAGATATTGTCACTGTTTTAGTAAAAGATGAACAACTTTACGATACTAGAATGAAAGTTCTCGAAGTTTTTGGAGAAAATAATGGATAAAATAAAAGAAAACTTGAACTATATATTGCTTGCGATAGTTGCACTTCTCGTATGTATCTTGGTAGTAATGATGTTTTCTAAGAAAAATGTCTACACTATTAATACTGGAAACAGCACTGTTTTGAAGAAAAACTACGTAGTAACTCATTACGATAACAAAATTTTCATGTATAAGAATGAGGATTTAATTTTAAAAAAGGATTACGACGATAAAAAACCTTATTATTTTGATGGCAAATTTCTCTATTTGATTGATAAAAAGGATTTATTGCAATATAATACAAAAGGAAAGATAAATTCGAAACTTTCGTTTAAATCAGATATAAATTACATTTTTGCTAACAAAGATCACATTATTGTCGATTTAGAAAATGAGTTTTCAATTGTGAGTGATATGAAAGTTTTGGAAAGTTTTGATCTTAAAGATGAAGTATCGAGTCTGATAGCATCGAATAAATCAAACTATGCTTTAAGCACAATTGGAAAGCGTGATGGAAGAATTTTCTCTAAGATTTACATGTACGATGATAAAGGGCTTTTTTACAAAAATATATTTGTAGATAAGCCGATTTTTAGAATGAAATATGTCGGGGACAATTTGATTGTTGTGTTTGATGGATATATCAAAGTTTTTGACAAGGCTAATATTATAAAATCAAAATCTTTTGATGGAACAAAAAATGTCGGCATTTCTGATAACAACGTATATGTTATTACAAAAACAGGAGAGCTTTTGATATACGATAAAGATTTGAATTTGGTGAGCCAATCTAAAATAGACGATTCACTAAAAATTTATTCGAATGATAAAAACTGCATATTATATAACCAAAACGGGTATTTTATCTTTGAGGATTCCAAACTAGTGGAATATAAAGCATCCGATCTTAAATCAATAACAGGAGAAGATGATTTTTATTTAATATTTAATAACAGAATAGAAAGGATTAGGTAATTATGGAAATTGTAGATGCAAGAGGACAAGTTTGTCCAAGACCAATTATTATGACAAAAAATGTATTTGACGAATTAGAAGAAGGTACTGTTAAAACACAAGTTGACGACATGTACTGCGTTGAAAATTTGCAAAAATACGCTAATGGTCAAGGTTTTGAATTCAGTTATGAAGAAACTGATTATGGTTTTGAAACTACTATTGTAAAAGAAAAAGGAGCACAAAAAAAGGTTGAAGAAACTAATGGTAATTTAGTATTAGCATTCTCAACCGATAAAATGGGTGATGGAGATGAAAAACTCGGTAAATCTCTTATTAAATCATACATTTATTCTGTTGCAGAAGCTGATGAAGTTCCAAGTACACTTTTATTCTTCAACTACGGAATTCATTTGACAACAGAAGGATCAGAAGTTATCGACGATTTGAAGAGAATCGAAGAAAAAGGCGCAAAGATTATGACTTGTGGAGCTTGCTTAGACTTCTATGATAGAAAAGAAAAACTTTTGGTTGGTGAAGTTACTAACATGTATGTAATTTACGATACGTTATCAAAAGCAGACAGAAATGTAATTATAAGATAATGGAAAAGATATTATTAACTTTTACATCAGTTAATTTTACAATGATGACAGAAAGTAAACTTGTGAGTATGGGATACGATATTAAAACTATCCCTACTCCAAGGGAAATTTCTGAAAGTTGTGGATTAGCGATTATGTTAGATCCTGATAAAAAAGATGAAATGATAGCATTGAAAAAAGAACTTCCAATCTCAAAGATTTGGTCGTATCTTAAAGTAGATGGAGTAATTTTTGTGAATGAGGTAAAAGAATAATTAATGTTATTTAGTATTCAAAAATTTAACGAAATATTTTATAATTCAGCCGGCCAACTAAATTTGTTGGCCAAGATTTTATTGTCCTTGTTAATTATTGCGCTTACGCAAGTTGTCGTAAGCATTTTAACTACGAGCTTCGATAAATTATTAATGAAAAAAGGAAGTTCCATCGAAGGAAGACAAATCACGGTTACCAAATTGTTGAACAATACAATAAAATATTTGATTTATTTTTTCTGTGTAGTTCATGTCCTAGATTTATTCGGGGTTAAAACAGATAAAATATTGGCAACTGCTGGTATCGGTGGGGTTGCAATTGGTTTTGGTGCGCAATTTATAATCAGGGATGTAATCAGTGGGCTTGCAATAATTCTTGAAAATCAATTCAAAGTGACAGATCATGTCATTATCAATGGAATTGAAGGAAATGTTCAAGAATTGGGACTTCGCGTTACAAAAATCAGAGGATTTGACGGAGCTATTCATTTGATTAGTAACGGTCAAATCAACACAGTGACTAATTTATCTAAAGAAAATCAAAGAATTGAAGTTAAAATGGAAGTTCCAATTAAATATAGTTTGGATCAATACGCAGAAATTGTAAATGAAATTTCCAATGAATTGGTAGACAAGTATTCAGATATTGTAAAAAAACCAGAATTAATTGGAGTTACCAAAATGGACAAGAACTCCATGACTATTACGATTTGGGGAAGTTGCAAACCAGAATCACAATATTTGTATCAAAGAGAAATTATTAAAAAATTCATAGAAAAAGCCAAATCAAAATCAATGGATTTGAATTGTTATTTTGTAGCAGGTGATGAAAATGAAATATAAAGTAAATGATATTGTAACACTAAAAAAAGGTCATCCATGTGGCGAAAATAAATGGGAGATTTTGAGAACTGGAGCAGATATTAAATTAAAATGCTTGGGATGCGATAAAATAGTGTGGCTTACAAGGTTAGAATTTAACAAAAGAATCAGAAAAATTCAAGATAAAACTGGCAAATTTGTATCTATAGTTCATTACGAACCAGAAGATGACGAATAAAAAAAGATAGGAGAATTATGAATTACGTTGTAATACCAGCGTACAAACCAGACGAAAAACTCACAAAATTGGTGGACAATTTATCGGTAAACCACCTAAATATAATTGTAGTTAAAGATGGTCCGTGCGATTATGATTTTTCAAAACTTAATAATATAGTTCTTCTAGAGCATCAAACTAATATGGGAAAAGGAGCCGCTCTTAAAACTGCGTTCAAATATTTGAAAGCCCAACAAGCAAATGGGACAGTGGTTACAAGTGATGCTGACGGACAACATTTGGTGAAGGATATTTTAAAATTAATAAAATTTTCTGAACAAAACAAGGATAAGCTGATACTTGGAGTCAGAGATTTAAAAAGAGGAATCCCGATTAAATCTTTGCTAGGCAACACTATAACGAGAATGGTATTTTATTCTAGTTCATCGAAATACATTAAGGACACGCAAACGGGACTTCGTGCATTCAACACATCACAGCTTGATAAAATGATTGAAATCGAAGGGGACAGATACGAATACGAAATGAATATGCTTTATGAATTTGACTCGGAAAGCATAATGCAAGTTCCTATCGAAACCATTTATATAGAAAATAATGAAACAAGTCATTTTAATGCACTTAAAGATTCAGCAAAAATCTACAAAAGTATATTAAAATTTTCTACGTCAAGTTATTTGAGCTTTTTAGTGGATTATTTTACTTTTATATTGTTATTTTACAAATTAGATGTACAAAGTTTGGTGTTGTCTAATATAATAGCAAGGGCAGTATCAAGCACGTTTAACTTTTATGTGAATAACAAATATGTATTCAAAAACAAAGATAAAATTCTAAAAAAATACATCAAATATGTGACACTCGTAGTGTTCATATTAGCCTTGAATACAGTCGTGTTAAAAATTTTGCAAGCTTTAGGAATCAGAGTCTTTGTGGCGAAAATCATAACCGAAGCTTTGATGTTCATAGTAAGCTACAATATTCAAAAAAGAATAATATTCAAATAGCGCTTTTAATAGAAAAAAATTATAGAATTTTTATTAGAAGTGCTTTTTTAGTTAAAATCTTTAAAATTTTGTAGATTTTTTAGTATTGGATTTGTTGTATAATAATCTTGAAAGGAGTTATTATGAAAAAAATTGGATATTTGTTATTTGCGATTATCATTTCTTTATTAATGGTAAGTTGTGCGCAAAGTGACAAATCAAGAGTCTCTGATGAACTTAACTTAAAATTAGTTAAAGCAAATCAAATCATGAAATACGATGATCACGGAGCAATGGGAGATGGGACAAGATTTATAACATTTGAATTTGGCAGCAACGATACATTGAATCAGATAAAATCGGATAGTAAATGGAAGAAATTTCCGTTGGATAAAACAACGAAAACTTTAATGTATGGAGATGAAAAAACATCATCTTATGTGACAGATAATAATTCCAGATTGCTTTTTCCAGAAATTTCTGAAGGTTATTATATGTTAATCGACAGACAAGAAGACAAGAGTCAAAATATCTTAAAACGTTCATCTTTAAATTTTACACTTGCAGTTTACGATACAAAATCTAATACTTTGTTTTTTGCAGAAATTGATACTTAAAATTATAGATTGAAAAAATAGCAAACCAACGGTGGACAATCCTCACGCAAATGGTTTGCTATTTTTATTTTATTTCAATGATTTTTCGAATGCTATTCTCTCATCTGTTTTTCTGATATAAACTATTCCACATTTTTGAAATCCGTTTTTTTCTATAAATCTTAGCATGGATTTGTTATCTTTGTGTGTGTCAACTCTGATGGAGTCGTAGTTTAGTTCTTTTAATTTATCTTCAAAGAAATCCAATAAATTTTTGGCTACATTTTGTGACTTGAAATCAGGGTGAACAGCTATTCTGTGAATTACTCCGTATTTTCCATCAGATAGCCATTTTCCATCAATATTTTTATAATCATCATCCCCATCCAAGACCAACACAGCCATTCCCACGACTTTTTTATCTATTTCTGCTACGTATAATCTATTTTCTTTCAAATCAGTTAAGAATACATCTTCATTGGGATAATTTTCGCTCCATTGATTTATTTTATTTTCTTTCATGTATGATTTGGCTTTTTCTACAATTTCCATTATTTCAGAAATATCATTTTCATTTGCAATTCTTGTTATCATTTTTTCACCTCGTTTTATCTCAAATTTTATCATATTTTAAATAGTATTTTAATATTAAAAAAATTTCGATATTTTTGTGTTAAATTTTCTCACAAATGTGTTATAATTTTATGTGGAAATCAGTTAAGGAGGCAACATATTGAAACCAAATATTTACTCTGAGATTGATAAGTTAAAATCTGTAATAGTTCACAGACCGGGAGAAGAATTGAACAATTTGACTCCTGATTTTATGGAAGAGTTATTGTTCGACGAACTTCCTTACTTGGAAAATGCTATCAAAGAACATGATTTTTTCTGTGAAACTATGCGTAATGAAGGTATTGAAGTATTGTACCTAGAAGATTTGGCTGCAGAATCTATTGAACAAGATGACGTTAGAAAACAATTTATTGAAGATTTTCTTGAAGAATCGGGAAATAAATCCGCAGATGAAATCAATTTACTTAGAGATTTACTTACAAATATCTCAGATGAGAAAGAATTGATACTTAAAACTATGTCAGGAGTTAGATTGGATGAAATCGGTATTAATGACGAAAGCGGAAGACTTTTGGCTGTTAATCCAATGCCTAACTTGTATTTCACAAGAGATCCATTTTCTTTTGTGGGAAATTGTGTAAGTATCAACAGAATGTGGTCGGAAACTAGAAATAGGGAAACGCTTTACGCAAAATATATTTTTACTTACAATTCTAGATTCAACGATATTGAAAAGATCTACGATAGAACTGAAGATACTTCTATCGAAGGCGGAGATATTTTAATTTTGAACAGCGAATGTGTAGCTGTTGGTATTTCTCAAAGAACACAAAAAGAAAGTGTAGACAAATTCGCTAAGAATTTATTAGAAAAATCAGATTTCAAATTTGTTTTGTCTTTCAAAATTCCTAACAAAAGAGAATTTATGCACTTGGACACTGTGTTCACAATGATTGATAAGGGAATTTTTACAGTTCACCCACTAATCGAAGGACCTTTGTATGTTGAAAAGTTGTATCTTGAAGATAGTACTTTACAAAGAGAAGTTCAAAAGGGTTCATTAGAAGAAATTTTATCTTCAAATTTACACGTTGATAATGTTAAAATTATAAGATGCGGTGGAACAAACCCAATCGATCAAATGCGTGAACAATGGAATGACGGTTCAAATACTTTGGCGATTGCACCAAATACTGTTATTGTTTACGACAGAAACAATGTTACAAACAGCTTGCTACAAGAAGCTGATGTAAATATAAGAACTATTAAATCAGGCGAATTATCTAGAGGACGTGGGGGTCCAAGATGTATGAGTATGCCATTTGAAAGGGAGATGTAATTATGTTAAAAGGAAGAGATTTTTTAACTTTAAAAGATTTCACTAAAGAAGAAATCGAACATTTACTAGATGTAAGTGCTGCATTAAAAGAAAAGAAAAGAATGGGTATTGTAGGAGAAACTTTAAAAGGCAAGAATATTGTTTTGTTATTTGAAAAAACTTCTACTAGAACAAGATGTTCATTTGAAACAGCTTGTCACGATGAAGGTGGTAATGTAACATTCTTAGGTATGAATGATAGCCAATTCGGTAAGAAAGAATCTGTAAGAGACTCTGCTTTAGTATTATCAAGATTCTACGATGGTATCGAATTTAGAGGATTTGACCATGCAACTGTAGAAGAATTAGCAAAATATTCTTCAGTTCCAGTATGGAATGGTTTAACTGATATTTATCACCCAACACAAATCTTAGCAGACTTTTTAACTGTAAAAGAAAACATCCACAAAAACTTAGACCAAGTTAAATTCGTTTATGTTGGTGATGGTAGAAACAACATGGCAAACTCTTTAATGATAGGAGCTGCTAAATTAGGTATGGAATTTGTAAATCTTGCTCCAAAAGAATTACATCCATCAAATGAAATGATGAACACTATCCAAGAAATAGCTAAAGAATCTGGTGCAAAAATCACAGTAACTGATGATTTCAATAGCTTAAAAGGTGCAGATGTAATCTACACTGACGTTTGGGTATCAATGGGTGAAGAAGATCAATTCGAAGAAAGAATCAATCTTCTTAAAGATTACCAAGTAGATATGAAGAAAATCGAAATGACTGAAAATCCTAACGTAATCTTCTTACATTGCTTACCATCTTTCCACAACTTAGAAACTAAAGTTGGTCGTGAAATCCACGAAAAATTTGGCTTGAGTGAAATGGAAGTAACTGATGAAGTATTCTACAGCAAATATTCAAAAGTATTTGATGAAGCTGAAAATAGAATGCACACTATCAAAGCAGTTATCGTTGAAACAATTGGTAATAAATAAATTTTAATTTTTAAGAGGTAACTTTCACGAGTTATCTCTTTTTTTACTGGAAAAATATTGCAATTTTCATGAATTTTTGGTAAAATATCTTGTCATTGTCAATAGTTACGATTTGTCAAAATACGTGTATTATTGCGAATTTTTGATATTATATAATTAGAGGATTTTGAATGAGAGGTGAGATATGAAAAGTTTATACAATAGAATACTAAATTACAGTACGGACCAAAAATTAATCCTGTTGACTGCGATTACAATGTTTATGCCGTTTTATATTGGAATAGGCGTTTTAATTGTAGATATGTTTTATTTTGTATACCAAAATAAATTCAAGAAAATTTTTGATAAGTCTAATCTTTCTGTATTTGGATTGATTTTTGGTGTGTATTCTTTGGTAGTTAGCATTGTGTTCAACAATACTTATGGAATACTTGCGACAGTTGGAATGTTTGTGCTTTTCGTATTTTTGCTCTTTATTAGAAAAAATATGACAGAACAATTTATGGAAGATTGTATGTTAATCATCATGATGTTCGCATCGATATGCTTTTTGATAACATTGACTCAGTATTCGATTATTTTGAAGGACAATTCTTTCAACTACACTCAATTTATGAAATACATCAGCGAGAACAGAACAACTGTTGGAACATTTTTCTTTAATGCAAATTACTATGCTATGGTATGTTCGTTGGTTGGAATTATTAGTGCGTACAAATATTTTTCGACAGAATCATTTGAAAGATTATTTTCTTTTGTGGTTGGTGTTTTAAGTGTTCTCACATTATTGATCACAGATTCAAGAGGAGCGATGTTTGCTAGTTTCATAGCAGTATTTGCTCTTACCATTATGATGAAAAAAAGAAAATATACTATAGCAATTATTTCCGTATTTGCATTAGCTTTTGTTGGAATTGTAGCTCTAGGAAGAATGGATTTGATTCCGAGAGTTGATAAAATTGGATTCGATATGGGCCTTAGAAGATCGATTTGGATTAGTGCCATTGCAGCTTTCAAGAAAAACTTCATAATTGGCGTTGGTCCACTTGGAATTCACAATATTTATACTACAATAAGAGATCGTGCAATACTTCATTCGCACAATTTGTATTTGGATATTTTGGTTAATTACGGACTTATAGGAGCTGGATTGTTGATTCCTATTATTTATCAACTATTTCGAGAAATTAAAAGTCTGTATTCACAAAAATACACCAAAATGATTATTGCAATGGTGATCATGGTTATGATTCACAGCATGGTGGATGTTACAATTTTTTGGACACAAACATCATTCATATTTTTAACATTTGTAGCTGGAGTGGGTGAATTATCAACAGTTCCGGTTTCAGAATTTAGTTTGTTCAAGGCTAAGAAATCTTTTAAAACAAAAAATATTTATGAAAAATAAAATAAAATTTACAAGATAGTTGGTAAAACTTGCCAGCTATCTTTTTTACTTTAAAAAAAATTCAATATCAATTATAATATTAAATAAGGAGGATTTTTAATGAGCTTTAAATTTTGTTCGCTATCAAGTGGATCAAGCGGAAATAGTGAATATATAGAGACTGAACACTCCAAAATTTTAATCGACGCAGGTTTTAGTGGAAAAACAATTGAAAACCTACTTAAATATATAAATGTAGATCCAAGTGAATTAGATGCGATTTTTGTGACACATGAACATGCAGATCACATTAAAGGGATTGGCGTATTGAGTAGAAGATACAATCTTCCAATTATAGCAAATACTGAAACTTGGTATGCTATGGATAACAAAATAGGGAAAATAAATGATAAAAATATTTATATCTTCGAAAATAATAGACACATTAATTTTAAAGATTTGGATATTTTACCCATCAAAACCAGTCACGATAGCGCAAATAGTTGCGGATATGTGGTTAGCAAGGACAATAAGAAATTATCTATAGTTACTGATACTGGAATTATCGAAGACAGCGTGTACGAAGAAATTAAAGATTCAAATCTTTTTTTTATTGAAGCAAATCACGATATTGATATGCTAAAATACGGAAGCTACCCTCCAACATTAAAACAAAGAATCTTGTCAGATCATGGACATTTGTCAAATGATTCTTGCGCATATTTATTGGGAGATATTTTAAGAGGTAATCATGAAGTTATTCAGTTAGCGCATTTGAGTAAGGAGAACAATACTCCAACAAAAGCGTTGAGTACTGTAGAAGGTTATTTGAAAAGTTTAGGACTTGATGTTGGAGAATCTGTAACTTTGGAAGTTGCAGAAAGATACAGTCCTAGTAACATAGTGGATTTAGAAAAAATGGAGATATATGCAAAGAACTGTACAAGAAGTTGAAAGAGCAATAATAAAAAAATATAGAAAACACATTTGGTCGAAGTTTATCAAGGCTATAAAAGAGTATGATTTAATTCAAGACGGAGATAAAATCGCCGTTTGTATGAGTGGAGGCAAGGATAGTTTGCTTCTTGCGAAATTATTCCAAGAACTTCAAAAACACGGAATGAATAATTTTGATCTTGAATTTATAGCTATGAATCCAGGATACAGCGAAGAAAACACTAGACTTGAAAAGGAAAATTTTGAAAAGCTTAACATCCCTTATCACATGTACGATACAGATGTTTTTAGTGTTAGTGAGAAAATTTCATCGAACAATCCATGCTACATGTGTGCAAGAATGAGAAGAGGAGCACTTTATTCCAAAGCAAAAGAGCTCGGCTGTAACAAAATGGCATTAGGACATCACTTTGATGATGTTATAGAGACTATTTTATTGAATGTTTTGTGTTCTGGAAATTACAAAACAATGATGCCAAAACTTCATTCGAATAATTTTGAAGGAATTGAACTTATCAGACCGATGTATTTGATTAGAGAAGAATCTGTAAAAAGTTGGTTGAATTATTCAGGATTAAAAGCATTAGATTGTGCTTGTTCTGTAACTAAAAAAACAGAAGGATCCATGAGAAAACAAATTAAACTATTAATTGCAGAACTTTCAGATAGAGGATTTACGAATGTAGAAAATTCGATTTTTAAATCTAGTGAAAATGTTGATGTATCCAGAATACTTGGGTATGAATATAATGGAGAAAAGCATAACTTTTTGGATACTTATGGTGAAAATGATTTATAATCGTTAATTTATAGGAGGAAATATGGGAGTAGAACCAATTAAAATCCAAGAAAATTTGTATTACTTGGGTGTAAACGACAGACAGACAGAATTTTTTGAGAACATGTGGCCATTGCCTTACGGAGTTGCTTATAACTCTTATTTGATTACAGGCGAAAAAACTTGTTTGATGGATACTGTAAAAGTTAGTAAAAGTGATGAATTTGTAGATAATGTTAAGGCGATATTAAAAGATAGAAAATTAGACTATTTGGTAATTCATCACATTGAACCAGATCATTCAGGATCAATTCCACAAATTTTAGATCTTTATCCAGATATAAAAATAGTTGGAAACAAGAAAACAAGATCTATGTTGAATGACTATTATGAAATTGATTCAGATCATTTTGTTGAAGTTGGAGAAGGCGATGTACTTGATTTGGGAGATAGAAAACTTACATTCTATCTAACAGCAATGGTTCACTGGCCAGAATCAATGGTTAGCTACGATGCTGAAAATAAAATTTTATTCTCACAAGATATTTTCGGCGGATTTGGAACTAATGACGGAGCAATCTATGATGACGAATTAGATTACGATTTGAGAAGAACAGAATTCAGAAGATATTATACAAATATCGTTGGAAAATATTCTCAAATGGCAGTGCGTGCTATTAACAAATTATCTTCTTTGGAAATCGAAACAATATGTCCTGTTCATGGATGTATTTGGAGAAAACAACCCTCAAGAATAGTAGAAGATTACACTAAATGGGCAACTTATGAAGTGAGTGAAGGAGTAGTAATAGCTTATGCATCAATGTATGGTAATACAGAATTGATGGCAGATCAATTAGCTAGATATTTGGCAGATGAAGGCGTCAGAAATATTGAAGTGATGGATGTAAGCAAAACTCACGAATCTTATATACTTTCAAATTGTTGGGAAAAGAAATCATTAGTATTAGGATCTTGCACATACAACAACACAGTATATCCAGTAATGAATAATTTATTGAACATTTTGAAAATGCAAAAATTAAAAAATCATGTGGTTTCTGTTTTTGGATCATTCGGATGGAGCGGTGGCGCTGTCAAAAATTTAAAAGAATTTGTTGAAGAAGGAAAATTCGAAACAACAGAAACAGTTGTTGAAGCAAAAGGTCGCATGAAAGAAGAAGACGATCAAGGCTTAAGACAAATGGCAAAAGAAATTGCAGCAAAAATTAAATAACAAATTTCAAAAACCAATCATTTAATGATTGGTTTTATTTTTTATTTGAAAAATACGTTAAATTAATAATAATTATCAAAAAAATAAAAAAAAGCGTTTTTTAGTGTTATTATTAAATAAAGTTGGGTATAAATTAGGTAGTGGTTATTAGGTTAATAGCTAATTAAAATAAAAATTTGGAGGTAATGTTTATGGCTACAGATGTAGAAATTGCTCAAAAAGCGAAATTAGAAAAAATCAGCGTGATTGCTGAAAAAATGGGATTAACAGAAGAAGATTATGAACAATATGGTAGATATAAGGCAAAATTAGATTTAAATCTTTTTGAAAAAAATAAAGATAAAAAAGATGGTAAATTAATTTTGATGACAAGTATTAACCCTACACCAACTGGAGAAGGTAAAACAACTATGAATGTTGGTTTGGCAATGGGACTTAACAAAATTGGCAAAAACGCTATCTCAGTATTAAGAGAACCATCTTTAGGACCAAACTTTGGTATGAAAGGTGGAGCTGCGGGTGGTGGATATGCACAAGTAGTTCCAATGGACGAAATCAACATGCACTTCACTGGTGACTTCCATGCAATCACTACTGCAAACAACTTGATTTGCGCTATGATGGACAACCACATTCACCAAGGTAATGCGTTAAACATCGATCCAAAACAAATCTTAATTAAAAGATGTATGGATATGAACGAACGTGAATTAAGAGATATAATTATCGGAGTTGGCGCAAAAGGTAACGGAGTTATGCGTCAAGATGGTTTCGAAATTACTGTTGCAAGTGAAATCATGGCTATTTTATGTCTTGCAAAAGATTTGAAAGACTTAAAAGAAAGAGTTGGAAATATTCTAATCGCTTTCGATAAAGAAGGTAAACCAGTTTATGCAAGAGACGTTAAAGCTGATGGTGCAGTAGCATTAGTTATGAAAGAAGCTATCAAACCAAACTTAGTTCAAACATTAGAACACACTCCAGCAATTATTCACGGTGGACCATTCGCTAACATTGCACATGGTTGTAACTCTTTAATAGCTACTAAATTAGGATTGAAACTTGGAGATTACGTTGTTACAGAAGCAGGTTTCGGTGCTGACTTAGGAGCAGAAAAATTCTTCGATATTAAATGTAGAAATGATTTACATCCAAACATGGTATGTATCGTAGCTACAATAAAAGCATTAAAACATCACGGGGAAGCAGAAGATTTCAAAGTTGAAAATGTAGAAGCTTTGGAAAAAGGATATGCTAACCTTAAACGTCATATTGAAAATATGAAGAAATACAAAGTTCCAGTAGTAGTAGCAATCAATAGATTTGCAACTGATACAGATGCAGAAATTAAGAAATTAACTGAATTAGTTGAAGCAGATGGAACAAGAGCTATTTTCTGTGATGTATGGGCTAAAGGTGGAGAAGGAGCTAAAGAATTAGCAGAATATGTTGTTGAAAATACAAAAGAAGAAAACGACTTCGAATTCTTATATGACCTTGAATTACCTATCAAAGAAAAAATCGAAAAAATTGCAAAAGAAATTTACAGAGCAGACGGCGTAGAATTCAGTGCAAAAGCTAAGAAAAAATTAAAACAAATCAAAGAATTAGGATTAGACAATTATCCAGTATGTATGGCTAAGACTCAATACTCATTCTCTGATAATAAAAAATTAATCGGAGCTCCAACTGGATTTACAATCACAGTAAGTGATTTCAAAATCTCAAGAGGTGCCGGATTTGTTGTTGCATTATTAGGATCTGTAATGACAATGCCAGGTTTACCAAAAGTACCTTCAGCAGAAAATTGCGATGTTTTAGATGATGGTACAGTTGTAGGATTATTCTAGAAAATTTAAAAGCCTGAATTTGTGTGAATTTAATGCGGTTTATAAAATTTCTATAAATTCAGGCTTATTTATTCTCACAATTAATAAATTTTGTTACAAAAACTATCAACATTTATGGTACAATAGTTGTGAAAAGGATTATAAGTAAAAGGAGATGCTTATGAGTACAAAAAAAACTCCTCTATATGAGGAACACAAAAAATTAGGTGGAAAAGTTGTTGACTTCGCTGGTTTTTATTTGCCAGTAGATTATGAAGGTTTACAACAAGAACACGAAGCGGTAAGAAACAGCGTTGGCTTATTTGATGTAAGTCACATGGGTGAATTTACTGTTAAAGGCAAAGATGCATTGAAATTTATCAACTATGTTTGCACAAATGATTACTCTAAATGTGCAGATGGACAAATCCAATATTCTTTATTATTACACGAAGATGGCGGAATGGTTGATGACTTATTAGTTTACAAAAACAACGATGAAGACTTTTTAATGGTTCCAAATGCAGCTAATACTGAAAAGGACTTCAAACATATTTCTAAATATGTAGATAAATTTGACGTTGAACTTAAAAACATTAGTGATTCAGTAGCTGAAATCGCTATTCAAGGTCCTAAAGCTGAAGAATTATTACAAAGATTAGTTGATTATGATCTTTCTAAAATCGAATACTATCATTTCGTAAAAGATATTAAATATAAAGAATACGATGTACTAATTTCTAGAACTGGTTATACTGGTGAAGATGGATTCGAAGTTTATGCAAATGCTGAAGCAATTGTAAAATTATGGGATGAGTTATTAGAAAAAGGAAAAGACTTAGGTGTTAAACCATGTGGTCTTGGATGTAGAGATACATTGAGATTTGAAGCAGCAATGCCTTTATATGGTAACGAACTTTCAGATGAAGTATCTCCATTAGAAGTTGGCTTGAAGTTTGCAGTTAAAATGGATAAAGACGACTTCGTTGGTAAAGCAAAAACTCAAGAAAAAATTGATGCAGGAATAAACAAGAAACTTATTGGTATCGAAATGCAAAGCAAACGTATCGCAAGACAAGGTGCTGAAGTTCAAAAAGATGGCAAGACTATCGGTAAAGTAACTACAGGATACCTTTCACCAACATTTGGCGTATGTTTAGCAAACGCATTTGTAGATAAATCAGCTGTAGCATTAGGTGATGAAGTAGATGTTGTTATCAGAAATAAACCAGCTAAAGCAACAGTTGTTAAAAGAAAATTTTTGGATAGAAAATAGGGGGAAAAGAAAATGGCAGAAGTAGCAAAAGATTTATTGTACACAAAAGATCATGAATGGATTAAAGTAGACGGAGATGTTTATGAAATTGGTCTTGCAGATTATGCACAAGACAGTTTAGGAGACATCGTATACGTTGAATTACCAGATGTAGATGATGAAATTGATGCAGAAGACTCTGTAGCAAGTGTTGAATCTGTAAAAGCAGCATCAGAAGTTTATACTCCATTTGCTTGTACTATAGTAGAAGTTAATGAAGAATTAGATGATGAACCAGGCAATATCAACAAAGCTCCATATGAAAGCTGGATTGCTAAGGTTAAATTCGAAGACTTCGATGAATCTAAACTAATGAATGCTGATGAATACGAAAAATTCTTAGGAGAATTATAATGTATCCATACATCTCAGTTACTGATCAAGAAATTGAGGAAATGCTAAAAACAATTGGCATTTCCTCTCTAGATGAACTATATTCAGACGTTCCTGAAAATGTTCAATTTAAAGGCGAGTTAAATATTCCTAAAGCAAAAAGTGAAGAAGAAGTTAGAAGATACTTCAAAGACATTTTTGCTAAGAACATATCTACTGATGATAAGGTTTGTTTCTTGGGTGGTGGAGCTTATGATAGATACGTTCCTTCAGTTATCCCAGCAATGGCAAGCAGAAGTGAATTCTACACTTCATATACACCTTACCAACCAGAAATAAGCCAAGGTACTCTTTCCTATATTTTTGAATATCAAACAATGATGGCAAACCTTACTGGTATGCCAATATCAAACGCTTCTTTATATGATGGTGGAACAGCTATCACAGAAGCAGCTTTGATGACTATCCAAAAGTCCAAAAAATCTAAAATTCTATGTGCTGACACAGTTAGCCCTTCAGCAAAAGAAATATTGTTGACTTATTGTCACGATAGAGGAGTTGAAGTAGAATTTGTTCCTATGAAAGATTTATTAACAGATATGGACGAATTGGAAAAAATGATGACAGACGAAGTTGGTACAGTTATCGTTCAATCTCCAAACTATTACGGATATATCGAAGATGTTAAAAAATATGAAGAGTTGACTCACTCTATCAAGAAAAACTACTTGATTATGTCAGCAGATCCAATGAGTTTAGGCTTATTAAAGAAACCATCTGAATACAACGTTGATGTTGTTGTAGGTGAAGCTCAACAATTCGGAGTTAACTTACAATATGGTGGACCTTATTTAGGATATATGTGCTTTACTGATGAATTTGTTAGAAAATTCCCTGGCCGTGTTGTAGGACAAACTACTGACGAAGACGGCAAGAGATCATTCGTTTTAACACTTTCAGCAAGAGAACAACACATTAAACGTGATAGAGCAACTTCAAATATCTGTTCTAACCAAGGCGTTAACTTACTTGCAGCAAGTATTTATTTATCACTTTTAGGTAAAGCTGGTATTAAAGAAGTAGCAACTCAATCATTACAAAAAGCTCATTATCTATTTGACGAATTAAAGAAATTAGATAAGGTTAAAGTTCTTAGTGAAAAACCATTCTTTGATGAATTCACTATCGGTTTTGACAAAGACACTGAAGAAGTTAAGAAAGCATTATTTGATAAAGGATTCTTAGCTGGAATTAGCATTAAAGAAGCTACAAATGGATGTGGCAATGGTTTAATTATTGCTGTAACTGAAAAGAGAACAAAAGAAGAAATGGATAATTTCGTAGCAGCAGTTAAGGAGGTATTATAATATGGCTTATAATAAGTTAATATTTGAATTATCACAACCAGGTAGAACTGGATATAAACTTCCTGAATTAGACGTAGAAGAAAAAGATAACTTAATTCCTGAAGAATTTTTATCAAATGAAGAATTAGATTTACCAGAAGTTAGTGAAGTTGACGTAGTTCGTCACTATACTAACCTTTCAACTCTAAACTTCGGCGTAGATACAGGTATGTATCCATTAGGATCTTGTACAATGAAGTACAACCCTAAAATCAATGAAGAAATTGTAGCAAATCCAAAACTTGCTCGTCTTCACCCAAAACAAGACGATTACCAAGTTCAAGGTGCATTGGAAGCAATGTATACTTTACAAAAATCACTATGCGAAGTATCTGGTATGGATTATATGACATTACAACCAGCAGCAGGTGCTCACGGTGAAATCACAGCTATTACAATATTCAAAAAATATCATGAAGTTAATGGTAATTCTGAAAAGAATGAAATCATAGTTCCAGACTCAGCTCACGGTACTAACCCAGCAACAGCTGCAATGGCTGGATATAAAGTAGTAGAAGTTAAATCAAATGCAAATGGTGTAGTTGACGTTGAAGACTTAAGAAAAGTTGTAAACGAAAAAACAGCTGGTTTGATGTTAACTAACCCTAATACTTTAGGTTTATTTGAAACTAAAATCAAAGAAATCGCTGAAATAGTTCACGAAGCAGGCGGATTACTATACTACGATGGAGCAAATGCTAACGCCATTTTAGGACACGCAAGACCAGGGGACATGGGATTCGATGCAATCCACTTCAATGTTCACAAAACATTCTCTACACCTCACGGTGGTGGAGGTCCAGGTGCAGGTCCTGTAGGTGTTAAGAAATTCTTAAGAGAATATTTACCAAAACCAATCGTTGAAAAAGATGGAGATAAATATTTCTTAGATTATAGCATGGAACATTCTATTGGTAGAATGAAAGACTTCCAAGGTCACTTCGGAATTTTAATGAGAGCATTGACTTATATCCTAACAATGGGTAGTGATGGATTGAAATGTGCATCTACTACAGCGGTATTAAATGCAAACTATCTTCAAGCTCAATTAAAAGATGACTATAACTTACCACACGACTTCATCTGCAAACACGAATTCGTATTAGGCGGATTAAAGGATGATTGCGATGGACAAGTTAAGACATTGGATGTAGCTAAGAGACTGTTAGATATGGGATTCCATCCACCAACAGTATACTTCCCATTAATCGTTCACGAAGCATTAATGGTAGAACCTACTGAAACTGAACCAAAACAAACTCTTGATGCTTTCGTAGCTGCAATGAAACAAATTGCACAAGAAGCAAGAGAAAACAAAGATATATTATTAGAAGCTCCTATTACAACTGTTGTTAGAAGACCAGATGAAACAGAAGCTGCTAAGAATTTAATATTGACTTTCAAAAAAGGAGAATAATGACTAAAGATATCATTATTATCGGCGCTGGACCTGGTGGCTATGAAACGGCCATCAGGGCATGCCAGCTCGGTTTAAATGTAACTTTAATCGAAAAAGCTGAAGTAGGTGGTACATGCTTGAACAGAGGATGTATACCTACTAAAACTTTATGGAAAATTGCTGATTTGTATAAAGAAATTAGAGAATCAGAAACTTTTGGAATTGAAGTTAATGACCATAAATTATTAGCCGATAAAATTAAACATAGAAAAACGGAAATTATCGAAAGACTTAGAAGTGGTGTTGAATACCTTTTCAAAACTTACGATAATTTAACTTTTATTAGAGGAGAAGCTAGCTTTAAGGATAATAAAACTGTTGTTGTGAAGACTTTGGAAGGAGAAACTAAAGAACTCACAGCAGATAAAATTATCATAGCTACTGGATCCAAAGACTATAAGCCAACTAATATTGAAGGCATCGACCATCCTAGAGTTTTGACATCAACAGGACTTTTGGAATTAGAAGAAATTCCAAAATCTATGGTTGTTATCGGAACTGGCGTAATAGGAATGGAATTTGCATCAATCTATTCACAATTTGGAACTGAAGTTACTGTAGTTGGTAACAAATTGTTGAAAACAGAAGATGGCGAAATTCAAAAACGTCTAAAATCAATTTTGAAGAGCGATACTTTGAAGTTTGTAACGGGAGTTTACGCTAAGAAAATTGTTGAAGAAGACGGAAGATTAAAAATCATTAGTCAAAAAGTTGGCAAAGATAAATTCGAAGAAACTTATGCAGACTACGTTCTTGTAGCGAGTGGTAGAAGCAGTAATACAGACAATCTTGGACTTGAAAACACAGATATTAAAACTGAAAATAATGCTATTGTTGTAGATGAAAATCTTCAAACAAATGTTGAAGGAATTTACTCCATTGGTGATTGCGTATACAAGAATACTCAATTAGCACACGTAGCAAGTAACCAAGGTAAAAATCTTGTAAGAGAATTTTCTGGAAAAGATAGAAATATAAACATGGACATAGTTCCAGCGGTTGTATTTACAGTTCCAGAAATTGCATCTGTAGGTCTAACTGAAGAAAAAGCAAAAGAACAAAACATTGATTATGTAACAAGCAAATTTATGTATCAAGCTAATGGTAAGGCATTGAGTTTGAATGCTACAGAAGGTTTTGTAAAGATAGTTGCTACAAAAGATTTATCTAAGATTTTAGGTTGCCATATAATTGGTCATGATGCATCCACTATTATTCACTTCGCTGCAATCGCGATGAACAATAATGTTGGAGTAGAAGGCTTATCAGCAATGATTTACGCTCACCCAACTATTAGTGAAGTGTTCATGGATTCTGTTGAACAATTAGAAGGATTATCTATCAATACGCCAAACCCTAACAAATAAATCAAATCCTCGTATTTAATTTCTATGAAGAAATTGATACGGGGATTTTTTAATGTTTACAAAAAGTCAAACATAAAGTTTGATTTTTCGTAAACTTTAGTACACTTTTACTCACAGTTAAAACACATTTGATTGATAAAGTATAAGTATCAAAGATGGAGGTGCAAATATGGACAGAGACCCTTACTCTGATTACAATGATTATATAAGAAAAAGAAGAGACGGCTTAAGTGAGAGAAAAGTCGAAAATATGATAAAAAAAGAAATCGCTAAGAACAAACCTAAAATTGGTTGGCTCAAAGCATTAACAATATTTTTATTAATTTATTCTTTGGTTATGAGTTATTTTGTAGTTAAAAATATGACTGGAATTACTGAAACTATTAACAAGAATGGTCAAGTGGAAAGCAGTACTATTTCTATAAAAAATAGTAGCGTTTCAACAGAAAATGCTGTAGCTAAGAAATCTTTGGATTCTGTTGTTGGTATTACAACTGTAGGAGTCCAAGAAAATATGTTTTTCCAAGGCAGAGTTGTTGAAGGCGTTGGTAGTGGTGTTGTTGTTAGCAAAGATGGATACATTTTAACTAACGCACACGTTGTACAAGATGGTAAAGCCGAAAAAATTGACGTTTTACTTACAAATGGCAAGAAATCATCTGCAAAATTATTGTGGTATGATACAACTTTGGACCTTGCAGTAATAAAGACTGACTTAACAGGGTTAAAACCAGTTGAAATGGGAGATAGCGACAAAGTTCAAATAGGAGACAAGGCAATTGCTATCGGTAATCCACTTGGATTGGATTTGCAATCAACATTGACTAGTGGATATATTTCTGGAAAAGATAGAACAATCACTTTACAAAATGGCTTACAAATGGACGGATTGATGCAAACAGACGCAGCTATCAACTCAGGTAACAGTGGTGGTGGACTTTTCGATCAAGAAGGTAAATTAATTGGTATAAATACTGCAAAAGCTTCTGCAGAAGGAATCGGATTTACTATTCCAATCAATGTGGCAAAGTCTATTGTTGATAATATTATTACAGGTGGATCTTTTGATGGAGTTAAGTTGGGAATTAGTGGTGTTGATGTCAAGACTTTCCAACAAGCTACTGGTCAAAAATTATCCATTGACAAGGGAATTTATGTAGTAGAAGTTGTAAAAGGATCTTCTGCACAAAAAGCTGGCGTTACTAGAGGAGATATCATAACGAAAGTAAATGGTAAACAAATCAATACGATGAGTTCTTTGAAGAAGGTATTGCTTGAAGTTAGACCGAAACAAAAAGGCAAAATTACAGTATACAGAGATGGTAGTACAAAAGATTTGGATATTGAATTTAGTACTTTAGAACAAAAATAAGTTATCACGTTTTTTCCTTCCTTAATTTGCGTGAGATTTGAAATATATAAATTTGAAAGCGGTAGTGAGAGCTATCGCTTTTAAATTGTAAAAAACAAGAAAAATGAAAAAAACTATAAATTTCAAATTTTTCTGTTTTGCTATTTACACAATGAATTAATTAGTATAAAATATGGGAAGGTTGAGGAGGATAGAAATTTGAAGCAAATTTATTCTGTAAAAATGATTTTGAAATACAAGACAGATGTGTCGATATATGAAGAAGATATTGTTCTTATAGAAATGGAAAGCATCGATGAATTAAAAGACAAATGCTTGGAATATGTAGATTTGATCCAAGAAGATTTGAACGATCATGAATTTGTAGAATTGCATAAGATTGTGAATTGGAATTTATCTAATGAAAAATTTGATAGCTCTATGAATTTCAAAGAAGTATATTCCGAATTTATAGATGAAGACGAAATTGCATAGTAAAATAGTAGGCTTTTGCTTAAAGACTTAACTATTTTGCTATTTTCGTGTATAATATAGTAGGACATAAAATCTCTTATATATATATTTATTACATAACTGTAAGGAGGTTATTATGTCAAAAAATTTATTAACTATTAAAGACTTATCCGCTAGGGTAGGCGATAAAGAAATATTAAAAAACATAAATTTAAATATAAACTATGGTGAAGTTCACGTTATTATGGGGCCTAATGGTTCTGGTAAGTCAACTTTAGCCAATGTTATTTTGAACAATCCACAATATGAAACTACTTCAGGTGATATTTTACTTGATGGAGAAAGTATTATGGATTTATCAACGGATAAAAGAGCCAAAAAAGGTATTTTTATGTCTTTCCAAAATCCAATGGAAGTTTCAGGCATTAGTGTAGAAAATTTCATCAGAAGTGCAAAGATTGCAAAAACTGATGAAAATATAGGATTCTTAGAATTCAGAGAAGAACTGGAAGATAATATGGATATACTTGAATTTGATCATGGATATTCTTCCAGATATTTGAATGTCGGTTTTTCCGGTGGTGAAAAAAAGAAGAATGAAATTCTACAAATGTTAATGCTACAACCAAAATTAGCAATCCTTGATGAAACAGATTCTGGTCTTGATGTTGATGCGGTTAGAACTGTATCAAAGGGTGTAAGAGAATTCTTAAATGAAAATAATTCTGTTATTGTTATCACTCACCACAAGGAAATCTTAAAAGAAGTTAAACCAGATTTCGTTCATGTAATCATGGATGGTAGTATTGTAAAAGAAGGTTCTAGCGAACTTTTGGATCAAATTGAAGAAAAAGGATTCAATTGGATTAGAGAAGAGGTGAAATAATGGCACCTACAAAGAAGACTCAAGTTGATGAAATGGATAGAGGTATCTATGACATCAAGAATAAATTTACTTTTAGAAAGAAAACCGAAGAGGGTTTGACTCCTGAAATCGTAAGACAAATTTCAAAAGAAAAGAAAGAACCTCAATGGATGCTTGAAAAAAGATTAGAAGCTCTTGAAATTTTCTTTAATTCAGAAGATCCTGAATGGGGTCCTGATTTGAGTGTCGTTGATATGGATAAGGTCACAACATATATTAGACCTGATGCAGACATGTCTAGCGACTGGAATGAAGTTCCGGATGAAATCAGAGATACTTTTGATAAGTTAGGTATTCAAGAAGCTGAAAAAGAAATGATGTTAAGTGGGGTTGGTGCGCAATACGATAGTGAGGTTGTGTATCACAACATTCAACAATCTTTGGTTGACCAAGGAGTTATATATACAGATTTTGATACAGCTCTTAAAGAACATGAAGATATTGTTAAAAAATACTTTGCAAAATCAATCACACCGCGACTTCACAAATACGCTGCACTTCATTATGCGGTATGGTCAGGTGGATCATTTGTTTATGTTCCAAAAGGAGTAGATGTTAAGATTCCACTTCAAAGTTATTTTAGATTGAATGCTCCAGGAGCAGGTCAATTTGAACATACAATGATTATCGTAGAAGATGACAGTTATTGTCACTTCATCGAAGGTTGCTCAGCTCCAAAATACAACGCATTAAATGTACATGCGGGTGCAGTTGAAATATTTGTTGGAGAAAACTCTACTCTTAGATTTTCTACAATTGAAAACTGGTCACGTAATATGTACAATTTGAACTCAAAAAGAGCAATCATTGAAAAAAATGGTAAGGTTGAATGGGTTTCTGGTTCGTTCGGATCAGCAGTATCTATGCTTTATCCTTCAAGTGTCTTGAAGGGAGAAGGCGCAAGTAGTGAGTACACTGGTATTTCATTTGCAGGACGCGATCAAAACTTAGACACAGGCGCTGTTATGATTCACGCAGCTCCACATACTACAAGCTATGTAAACAGTAAGTCAATTTCTAAATCAGGAGGTATTAGTGTTTACAGAGGTTTGGTAGACATAAAAGAAAATGCTTACGATTCAAAATCATCAGTAAGCTGTGAATCGTTAATGTTAGATAACGAAAGTAGATCAGATACAATTCCGGTTGTTAAAATAGCGAATAAACATGTCGATTTAGGACATGAAGCATCTATCGGTAGGATAGATGATCAAGTTATTTTCTATTTGATGACAAGAGGTATTCCAGAAGAAGAAGCAAAATCAATGGTAGTTCGTGGATTTGCTGAACCAATAGCGAAGGAATTACCTATGGAATATGCGGTTGAGATGAATAATTTGATTAATCTTGAATTAGAAGGAAGCATAGGATAGGAGTTGTATATGGAACAAATTAAAGGAAATAGACTGGGATTTAAAACTTTCAAATATTTGAAAGTCAACGATACAGAAATAAATCTTCCAGATATAGATATAAAAGAATACAGAATAGACTCTGATCCAGTAGAAGCATTGGATAACAAAGATTTTGGTGTGTGCCAAGAAGCTTTGGATATGAACGAAAAATCGGGAAATCTATTCAAAAAATATAAAACAGAAGAAAATCAAGTAAAAGATTTCGGAGTTATTGAGTTGGTAACTGATAGAGAATATGATATTTTGTTGGATACTCACAAAATTGTTGCCGAAAAGAACTCAAGTTTACGAATTGTTCTTGATTACAGAGATAATGACGACAACAAGAAATTCAGAAGTTCAGTAATTGAAATCAATGCAAAAGAAAACAGTAATGTTGAATTATTTGTAATTCAAACAGAAAAAAACACAACAGCATTGGAATCAGTTATCTTGAATTTAGATGAAGAAAGTAATGTAATCCTTAGCCAATACGAATTGGGAAGTAAGGACAATTATGTCAATACAAAAGCTAATTTGAATGGGAAGCATTCTTACTTGGATATCAACAGCATTTATTTCACACATGGAGAAAACTCATTGAATATGCTTTATGAAATAAATCATTTCGGAAAAGAATCCAAATCTTCATGTATTGTAAATGGTGCATTAAAAGAATCATCTTACAAAAACTTCAAGTCAACTCTTGATTTCAAAAAAGGTTCCATGGGTTCTACAGGAACAGAAGAAGAATACGCAGTTTTATTATCAGATGATGCAAAAAGCTTGTCAGTTCCTATACTTTTAGCAGGAGAAGACGACGTAATAGGAAATCACGCAGCAAGTGCAGGTAAGATTGATCAAGACATGCTATTTTATATAATGAACCGTGCTATATCTAGAGATGTAGCAGAAAGTATGATAGTTGAATCCAAATTCAGCGAATCTCTAAGTAGATTAGATGACAAAAATTTGGAAGAAAAACTACTTTCATTCATCAGAGAAAAAATGTCAAAGAGGGAATTGGATGTTAGATAAAAAGCAAGTAGAAGATATAAGAAAGGACTTTTTGTATTTGAGTAAAGAATACAAAAATCCGATAGTTTATTTGGACAATGCAGCTACCAGCCAAAAACCGATACAAGTTATAGACAGCGTAAGTGAATTTTACAAATATGAAAACGCAAATCCTCACAGAGGAGCACACACATTAAGCGTTTTATCGACAGATGTTTACGAATCTGGAAGAGAAAAAGTCGCGAAATTCATCAACGCAACAGATTCTTCAGAAATAGTATTCACAAGAAATACTACTGAATCTTTAAATTTACTAGCTTATTCGTATGGATATGAAAATTTAAAAGAAGATGATGAAATTGTCATATCAATAATGGAGCATCACAGTAATTTAGTAACTTGGCAAGAAGTTTGCAAGAAAACAGGCGCCAAACTAAAATATTTGTATGTAGACAAGGGAAATATGCAATTAGATTTTGAAGAATTCAAGAAAACAATCACGAAAAAAACGAAAATTTTCTCGATAACACAAGCATCAAACGTAGTGGGAACTATGCCCGATGTTGAAAAAATGATAAAATACGTTAAATCAGTAAACAAGGATTGCATATGCATCGTGGATAGTGCACAATATATTCCACACAACAAAGTTGACGTACAAAAATTGGGATGTGATTTCCTAGTATTTTCAGGTCACAAAATGCTAAGCATAATGGGAGTCGGAATACTTTATGGAAAGAAAGAATTGTTGAACAACCTAAAACCATTCTTGTACGGTGGAGACATGATTGAATATGTATTTGAAGACAAATCATCGTACTTGGATGCGCCTGGAAGATTTGAGGCCGGAACACAAGATGTAGGAGCAGTAAAATCACTAATCACAGCGATTGATTACATCGAAAAAATAGGAATCGAAAACATTAGAGATTATGAAAAAGCATTGATGGATTATGCTTATGACAAAATCAAACAAAAATCAGATATTATCGATGTATACACAACAAGTGATACTCACAGATCTCCAGTTTTAGATTTTAACTTTAAAGAAGCTCATCCACATGATGTTGCAAGTATTATGGACAGTTACGGAATTGCAATCAGAAGTGGCCACCATTGTGCACAACCGCTTCACAGATATTTGAAGACGAATTTCTCATGCAGAGCAAGCTTTGCATTCTATAATACATTTGAAGAAGTTGACTTTTTCATTGAACATCTTGAAGACGTAAGGAGATTGATGAGAATTGGAACTAGGTAGTTTATATACAGAATTAATATTGGAAAAAAGCAGGGATAAATCAAACAGACGTGAATTGGAACATCCAACTCATTGTGAGTTGGGACACAATCCTAGCTGTGGAGATGAAATCACATTGCAATTGAAAGTACAAGATGACACAATTGAAGACATTGCATACACTGGAATGGGATGTGCTATATCACAAGCATCTACATCTATTATGTGCGATGTAATCAAAGGTAAATCTGTAAATGAAGCAATAGATTTGTGCAACAAATTCATCTCAATGATAAAAGGAGAAATCACTGACAGAAAAGAGCTAAAAGTTCTGAAAGATGCAGTGTGCTTCCAAAGCATATCCACATTACCAGCGAGAGTAAAATGTGCTGTTCTTTCATGGTACACATTAAAAGATATGCTTGAAAATGACAAATCAGAAGGATCATTTATTCCTGATTAATAGACAATAAAATAGATAATAAATTTTCAACTGGTGAAACGTGGGTTTCATCAGTTTTTTTATTGTGAAATAAAATAGCCCCTCAATCTGTATTTCAGATTTTGGGGCTAATATTTAAATTAGTTACCTTGTTTTTTAGTTTTTTCTAAAAAGTCGTATAGTGTATTGGATAAATCCTTACCTTTGATTCTACAAAGTCCACCGTAACTACACGAAATTTCATCAAATTTTGTAACTCTGTCTTGTCTAATTCCAGGACCTGCTATTAAAACTGGAACAGGATCTCCACTGTGTTCCATTCTTTCGCATGGAGTAGAGTGGTCTGCTGTAACGGCTATTATTGTGTTTTCTAAATTAGCTTCTAATAAAAGACCGATAAACTTATCAAAAACCTCAACAGCTTGTGCTTTTTTCTCTGGATTTCCATCGTGACCAAAAAGGTCTGTTGCTTTTAAGTTTACTAGAACAAAGTCATGATCTTTCAATGCATCAATCGCCATTTGAGCCTTTGCATTAACATCTGTATCAATATTTCCAGTCATTGTTGGAGCTGTTAATGCTGTGAAACCAGCCAAACGAGCGACTCCCAAGACTGTTCCTTCGGCAGCAACACATGCACCTTTAATATTTAGCTTTTCAGAAATTTTTTCCAATTTAGGCATTATTCCGGCTCCTCTTGTAAGAATAAAGTTAGCAGGTAAAAGCCCTTTGGATATTCTTTCTTCATTCACAGAATGTTTTGATAAAATTTCATTTGCCTTTAATAAAAATTTGTTCACAATTTCTGCTGTGAAAATTGAGTCAGGTTTACCGTCTTTTGACTGACATTTTTTGTAGTTTACATCAACTCCAGCAACTTTAGGATCGGTGTCAGTAATATTTGCAGAAAGTCCTGGACCTCTTAGAATTAAAACGGCTCTGTGTTCAGTCGCTTCTTTAAAAATAACTTTTATCCCATCAATTTCTATGTTATTTAATGATTGAGCTAACAGATTAGTGTTTTCTCTAATTCTTCCAGCTCTTCTGTCTACAACACACAGATTTTCATTTACAGTTGCAAAGTTTGATCTGAAAGCAACATCTCCTGCTTGCAATTCAATTTCTCTACCAAAGGCTTCAATAGGTCCTCGGCCTGGATAGTCTTCTAATCCATATCCAAACAAAATCATGTGGCCAAGATCTGTTCCAACAGGAATTCCTGCTCCATGAACATCCATTATTCCTGTTGTTCCCACAGATGCTAATTTATCTAAGTTTGGAGTGGAGGCATACTCTAATGGAGTCTTGCCTCCTAAAATTTCACAAGGTCTGTCGCCGACGCCGTCTGCAACAGCTAGTATAACTTTTCTATTCATATATTCTCCTTAATGACATTTAAAATATTATTTGATAATACGTAAAGTATAAAAGTGAAATAACTACTGATCCAATGAAACAAGTTATTAAACCAAGTTTTAGCTCGTCTTTTACATCAAAATATCCAAGACTCAAGTACAAAGCATTGACTTTTGAGTGAGGTGGTAGAGTCAAAGTGTAGGCAATACCGAAAGAGCAAGCCATTGCCAAAGGAACAGGGTCGATATTTAAAGATTGTGCTAAAGTTATGATTGTTGGAATCAATATTGTAGCTCTTACTGTTTTTGTTGTAAATATCAAGTGACTGAAAATAGTTATAAAAATAAGTATTACAGCAACTAGATTAGGGTTTAAAGTGTTAAGACCGATTTTTTCGACAAAGTTTTGAATAATAAAACTTGCTCCGCCAGAATCATTAAATGCGTTACCAATAGCATACGCTCCAGCTGAGAAAATCATTAAGTTCCATTTAATATTTGCTTGCTTCCAATCAATAACACCAACTTTAGGAAGTAAACAAACAAGCATACTTATCACCGCTGTTTGTTCAGTTGAAATACTGAAACCGAATAATTTTTCTTGGTAGTTACCAGTCGCCCAAGAAAGTAGTGTAAGGGCAAATATAATCGCAGTCTTTTTTTCAGCGATAGTCATTGGACCAAGATCTATTAGTTGTTTTTTCAATATTTCCTTAGTTGATTCTCCACCAATATTCAAGTCTTTAATGTGATATAGTTTATAGCCAGCTATAAAAGCTATCAAACCTGTGATTAAAACTTGAGGCAAAGAACCTAAAAGCCAATCCATATAACCTAACTTTGATCCAGTCATTTTGTTTATAAATCCTATAGCTAAAAGTTGACTGGAAGTTGCTGTTATGACCATAGAAGTTGCCAAGTGGTTGTTCATAACTCCTTGCAAAGTTATCAATCTACCAAAATTACTTTCTCCAGGAACTTGCTCATAGACTTCTAATAAAATCATAATAATTGGAATTAGTAACGCAGCCCTGGCACTTGTTGATGGAATGAAAAATGCTAGAATAAAGTTAACTAACATTAGGGAAATTAAAGTTCCCTTTGGAGTCTTGCCAAATTTGGTAAGCATTGACAATGCCAAACGCTTGCCGAGATTTGTTTCGTTAATAGCAGAAGTTAATACAAATGCAGCTACCATTAACCAAATAATATCGTAGCCCAATGCTCCAAATGTGACCTTTTGTTTTTCAACCGCTCCTATCATAGGTAAAAGTAAAATTCCAATAATCGAAGTTTGATAAATTGGAATTGGCTGAGCTACCCACATAATAAGGGCGAATACAAAAACTGCTAGAGATTTTTGTGCCTCTGGAGTCATACCTTTCGGAGTAGGCATCAACATTAGTACAAAAAATAAAATTACAGCAATTATGCCGCCGATTTTTGCACTAGTTGAAGTTTTTTTCTTACTTGCTGATGATTTCGTTTTCATAATTTTACCAACCTTTCTAAATTGTTAGCTTAATTATATTACACGGATAACTATAACACAATTCGATTTTATTCTTAAAACAATAACATTATGTTATAATAGATTTAGAAAAATTTAGAGGTGAACAAATGGATATTAGCAAATTAGAATCTTTTTTAGTTTTAGCAGACTGCAAAAGTTTTACTAAAACAGCAGAACTTAGGTATTTATCTCAGCCGGCAATAAGTAAACACATAGATAGTTTGGAGCAGGAACTCGGCGTATTTTTATTCGATAGAAATGGTAAAACTGTTAGCCTCACAATACAGGGAAGACATTTCATAAAATATGCAGAATCTATAGTTAAAATATATCAAAAATCACAAGAACTAATTAGACAAATTGAAGATCTCAACCAAGGAACACTTTACTTTGGTTCAACAAACTTTATAGGAATTTATCTGATGCCAAAATTTATTAAAGCCTTCCAAGACAAATACCCAAAGATTAATGTAAATATGACAGTTGGCTCCTCAAAAGACCTATTTAAAAAACTCGAAAAAAATGAAATTGAATTTGTATTTTTGTCTCATTATGTAAAAATTGACACAAACAAATATATTTCCAAGCCATTTTTTACAGATGAAATGGTGTTGGTGGTAAGTAGTAAAAACAAACTGGCAGAAAAATCTACATGCAGTCTCTCAGACATAAAAGATCAAGTATTTATTACAAAATCACAAACATCTTCTCTATATAAATTTTTAGAATCTTGCGTTGTTGATGTAAAATTTAAAAAAGAACTTATAATAGATAATCAAGAAGCAATAAAAAAAGCAGTTGTAGAAAATGCAGGAGTTTCTATTATGTCAAAAAAATCAGCTCAACTAGAAGAGGAAGCTGGACTAATAAAGTGCATAAAAATTGTAGATTGCGATTTCAAAAGACAAATAAACCTAGTTTATGATAAAAATTTACACATAACTCCAGCAGGCCAAGCCTTTTTTGATGTCTTGGATACCTTTAATAATCTTGAATTAGGAAAATAAAAAAGAGATAACTCACAACGAGTTATCTCTTAATTTAATTATTGAATTATTAGAAAGCTTTGAATCTTTCTACTTTATCCTTGTCGATTCCATGTTTTTCATTATAAGTCATTTTTGTTGTACTAATCATGAATGGAACGCCATCGATTTTACGAGCTTCTAAGAAGTTTACTACTTTTGAGTAGTCTCCAGAAGTTTTTCCACCCTTTTTCATTATTTTCATAATTGAGTATGGGTGTTCTGGTTCTTTAATTGTGATTAGTGAAGAATTTGGTTTATCGAATGCTTTTTGAACGATATCTTCGAATTCTTCAGTGTCGATACCAGGAATTAAATAGTATTCAGCATCTTCGTCAATGCTTTCTAATCCTTTAACTTGTACTGATTTGAATTGTTTCTTAGCAATTCCCATCATAATAGCTAATAATTGTCTGATTCCTGTTGATCTATGTCCTGAGATAATAATATTTTCGTGGTTTTCAATTGCTTTTTCGATGAATTCTGCTTGTTGTTCATCTAAGAATTCTGAATCCACAAATCTTTGTATCATTGGATGCATAAAAATCCTCCTTATGTTTGATTTAATATCAATAATATTCTATCACATATTCAATAAAATATCATACTATTTTATTAATTCTAATTTTCTAGTTCTATAATATCTTTTAGGCCGTCAGTGTATTTGATGTCGTTGTTTTCAAATACCCAGAATGCTTCCACTCCGTCTAATGAATCCACTAATTTTCTTCCTTCGTCATAATTCATAACGAATACTGTTGTAGATAGGAAATCTGCAAGTCCCGAATCTTTTGTGACGATAGTCACAGATTTGAAATGATTTGCAGGATTTAGTGTATCTGGATCGATTATGTGGTGGTATTTTTTGTTATTGTAAACGTAAAATCTTTGGTAATCACCACTTGTAACCATGGATGTTGAGCCAGGTATTTTCAAAATTGCTACATATTGTTTGTCTGGTTCTTCATTCAAATTAGGGTTTTGGATTGCAACTACCCAGCTGTCTTTTCCTTTTATAATTGGAGTACCAATAGTTCGTACGTTTCCACCTGCTGAAATTATTCCGGATTTTAGTCCACGTTTTTCTAATTCTTGTGCTATTTTTTCTGTGGCAAATCCTTTTGCAGTAGCGCCTAAATCTAGTCTTGAATCCTTATCCTTTAAGAAAACTGTGCTGTTTTTTTCATCCAACACGATATTGTCGATACTTGTGTGAAGATTTTTTTCTTTTAAAACATCTTGTGAAGGTATTTTAATAATTTTCTTTTCGAGAGCGTTGTCTCTGTATTCCTTCCACAAATCAGTTACAGAACCAAATGCAATGTTTGTTTTCTTATGGTATTTGGCATAATCTCCAACTGACAATTTGATTAAATCAAACAAGTCTTTGTCGACTTTTACAGGTTTAACGCCTGCATTATCGTTGATTGTCTTCGCGTTATCTACGCCATCAAAATTTTCGTAAGTGCTGTATAGTTTGTGAAGTCTGTCAAATTCATCATTAATAAATTTTGAATATTGATTGAATTCTTTTTCAGTTTTAGTATACAAACTATATCTTATTACTGTGTCAAATTTGTCATAAAGTGTGGCTTCGTGTTTCTCAAAATCTTTAGAAGAAGATACATCACTTTCTTTTACTTGTGGTGCTGGATCTTTTGCAACTGGTTTGTTTTCAGTTTTATTTTGAGAACAGCCAACTAACATAGTTAATGTTAAAAATACTAATAATAATTTTTTCATATAATCACCACTTTATATTATATCAAATTTTAGAAAAAAGTTGACATCTTTGACTTATTTTAGCATTATATGCTTTTAAATTTCCTATTTTATAGTATAATGGTAATGACAATTTTTTAGGAGATGAATAATGAAGAAAGCTATTATACTTTCTGCCGGAGAAGGCACTAGAATGAAATCTCACAACTCAAAAGTTTTGCATAAACTTTTGAACAAGCCTATGATTGATTATGTCATGGATGCTTGTGATTTTGTGGATCAAAAGATAGTTGTCGGCGGAAATAATTACGATATTTTAAGAGAAAACTTAGATGAAAGTATTCATCTAGTAAAACAAAATATAGGAGAAAATTATCCATATGGAACGGGATATGCCGTTAAATTGTGTTTGGATGAAATAAATGACGACGATAAAGTTATTATTTTAACAGGAGATACTCCACTAATAAAGCAAGAGACGTTGAAGAAGTTTTTTGATTATCATGAACAACAAAATTCTGTTGCAACAGTTCTTACAAGTGAAATCGACGATCCATTTGGATATGGAAGAATTGTAAAAGACGAAAATGGCAATTTGCTTAAAATCGTTGAGCAAAAAGATTGCAATGATCAACAACTTTTAATAAAAGAATTCAACAGTGGAATGATGATAGTAAATGGCGATGTGTTGAAGATGTCAATCGAAAAAATCGACACAAATAATTCAAAAGGTGAAATGTATTTGACTGATATTTTCGAAATCATTAGAAAAGATGGCAAAATCATCAAAACTTTCAAACATTCTGATGTAAACGAAACTTACGGCATCAATACAAAAGCTCAATTGTATTTTTGCGAAGAAATTTTAAAACAAAGAGTTAATGAAAAGTTCATGGAAGATGGTGTTGTTATTTCTAATTCAGATTCTGTAATCATTGAACCGTCTGTAAAAATCGGAAGGGACACTGTGATTATTGGACCTTCAAGAATTTACGGAAGTACTGAAATAGGCTCTGATTGTTTGATTAAGGGAGATTGTGAAATCGTGGATTCCAAAATCGATGACAATGTGGTTATTAAATCATCATACATTGAAAATTCTGTTGTAGGAAAGAACACAGACATCGGACCTTTCGCTCATTTGAGACCAAACAGCGTTTTAAAAGAAAATGTTCATATTGGAAACTTTGTTGAAATCAAAAACTCAACTGTTGGAAACAAAACAAAGGCAGGTCATTTGGCTTATGTTGGAGACAGCGATTTGAAGGAAAATATCAACATCGGTTGCGGAGTGATTTTTGTGAATTACGACGGCAAAAACAAACACAGATCTGTTGTTGAAGACAATGTGTTTGTAGGTTCAAATTCAAATGTGATTGCTCCTGTAACTTTGAAAAAAGACAGCTTCATTGCTTGTGGAACTACAATTACTGAAGATGTTGAAGAAGGTGCACTTTCAATTGGAAGAAGTCGCCAAGAAAATAAAAAAGATTGGGTTTATAAGAAAAAAAGATAGAAATGGAATGATTATATGTATTTAATCGCAGGACTGGGTAATCCAGGAAGTAAATACGAATACACTAGACACAATGCCGGATTTATGGTTATAGATGATTTGGCAAAAAAATTGAATATTAAGGTGAACAAATTAAAGTTCAAATCTTTGATTGGAGAGGGATTCATTGGAGACGAAAAGGTGATTTTGATGAAACCATCAACTTACATGAATGATTCAGGGAAAGCTATTTTAGATTGTTTTAATTATTATAATTTATCAGCAGAAAATCTTATTGTCATTTGTGATGACATTGATATTCCTTTCGGAACTATTAGGATAAAAAAGAAGGGCTCCGCTGGAACTCACAATGGTTTAAAATCAATAATTTATCTTATTGAATCTCAAGATTTTGCAAGAATAAAAGTTTCTGTTGGTCAAAATGACAAATATGATTTGAAAGATTTTGTGTTGTCACAATTTAGCAAGAAGGAATTCGAAGTTTTGGAAAAAGAAATTGACATGTCAAGTGATGCTGCTATCAAAATAGTAGAAGAAAATGTCGATTATGCTATGAATAACTTCAACGGGAAAAGCGTGATATGAATTTTTTAACGAAAATTTATGAAGATAACACAGAATTTCAAGGTTATTTGGATTCTTTGTCAGCCAATAACTCGTCGATTTACATTCACGGTGTTATTAAGGAAGCTTTTGCAAGTTTCGTGTATGCGACATCAAAAAACATCAACAAACCTCTTGTAGTAGTCGTAGAAGATAATATGAGAGCGAGAAATCTGACAGAATATCTGAATGATATTGAAGAAAATATCTGTGAATTTTTCCCGAGCAGAGAACTTAACTTTTACAATGCAAAATCACTTGATGATAATGCAGAAGATCAAAGAGTTAATGTGTTATTCAAATTGTTGAACAACGAAAAATTTATTATTGTTACAACATTTGATGCTTTAACGAAGAAAATCACGAAAAAATCAGTAGCAAAAAAATACGCCTTTACAATTAAAGACACTGATTTGATAAATTTAGAAGAACTTCAAGAAAAATTGAGGGCGTTGAAATACGAAAGAGTAGACACTATTGAATCCAAGGGACAATTTGCTATTAGAGGTGGAATTGTAGATATTTTCCCTGTACACAGCAGATTTCCTGTAAGAATTGAATTATTCGATGATGAAATAGATTCGATGAGATTTTTCGAAGTATCAACTCAAAGATCGATTGAAGATTGTAAATTCGTAGATATTATTAGCTGCAGCGAACTTATTATTGAAGATTCAAAGAAAGAATCCATTATCAATTCTATTCAGAAAAATTTGGACAAAAGAGTCGATCATCCGATTTTTGGAGAAAATGTAGATAATGTCAAGGACAAATTTGAAAAGCTGATGGAATATATCAGAAGCGATTTGGAATATGAAATCGACTTGGTATCGTGTTTTTTAACTAAAAAAGATTATGATACTGTGTTTGATTATTTTGCAGATGACACTATCATGATGATAGAAGATTTGTCCAGATGCTATGATATTTACAAGGAAAAGGAAAAGAGATTTTTGGAAGATTTCGTGTATTTGGTTGAAAAAGGAGAAGTTTTATCCAAGCACGAACAATCGCTTATTCCAATTTCCGATATTTTGAAATTTATAAAAGCAAAAACATCGGTAAATATTACAAGTTTGGTCAAAAGAACTAGACTTATCGAATCGAATGCGATGTATCAGCTTAAGACATTGGAGGCGCCAAACTTTAATAAAAATATCGACAGTTTGGTTGAAAATATCAAATCCAACAGTTTGAGAGGATTTAAACAAATCGTATTTGCTGCAAATGTCGAACGCAAAAACATGCTCAAGGATTTGTTCTTAACCAACGGTATTCCAACTCTTGAAGCTGAGGATTACAATGCGAACATTAAATCTTCGCAGGTTTTGATTACTCAGAAAAATTTGCCAAATGGTTTTGAAATAAAAGATCCTAAGTATTTGATAATTACTTACAAGGAAATTTTCGGGAGAGAAAAACAACTAAGAAAACGCAAGAAGAAAAAAAGCACTGGTCAGGACATTGTCAATTATTCTGATTTGAACATCGATGATTATGTGGTTCATGAAAATCACGGGATTGGTCAGTACAAGGGAATCGAAAAAATCGATGTAAATGGAATTCAAAAAGATTACATTGTAATTCAATATAAAGCTAATGATAGGCTGATGATTCCAACCGATCAAATGAATTTAGTCCAAAAATACATCGGGGGAGGCAATGTCAAAAAGCCTTCGTTAAATAAACTAAGTGGAAATGATTGGGCAAAGGCGAAACAAAAAGCCAAGAAATCAGTCGACGAAATGGCGGATGATTTGGTTGAATTGTATTCCAAAAGAGCCAAATTAAAAGGGTATCAGTTCTCACAAGATACCGAATGGCAAAGAGAATTTGAAGATTCTTTCCCTTATGAAGAAACAGATTCACAAGTACGATCCATTGAAGAAATCAAAGCCGATATGGAATCGGATAGGCCAATGGACAGGTTATTGTGTGGGGATGTTGGCTATGGGAAAACAGAAGTTGCTATCAGAGCTTGTTTTAAAGCGATAATGGATGGGAAACAAGTTGCGTTTTTAGTTCCGACGACGATTCTTGCGCAGCAGCATTTCAATACAATCAAAGAACGATTCAGAGATTATCCGATAAGAGTTGAAATGATGAGTAGATTCGTTTCTCCTGCACGTCAAAAACAAATAATGAAAGATGTGCAAAGAGGTCTTGTAGATTTATTGGTTGGAACTCATAGGATTTTGTCGAAAAATTTGAAGTTCAAAGATTTGGGATTATTAGTAATCGACGAAGAGCAAAGATTTGGTGTGAGACACAAAGAAAAATTAAAATCTATGAGAGAAAACGTAGATGTGCTAACACTTTCAGCGACTCCAATTCCTAGAACTTTACAAATGGGATTGACTGGAATAAGAGATATGAGTTTATTAGAAGAACCGCCAGAAGACAGAACTCCTATATCAACTTATGTTACAGAGTACAATCCAAGCTTGATAAGAGATGCAATAATCAGAGAACTTGACCGCGGCGGACAGATTTATTTTGTGTATAATAGAATAGAAGATATCGATCAGATGGAATTCAAATTAAAAGAATTAGTTCCGGAATTAAACATAGCGATAGCACATGGTAGAATGAACGAAAAAGAGCTAGAAAATGTAATGCTCGACTTTCAAGATGGAATTTACGATTTGCTATTGTGCACAACTATTATAGAAACAGGTCTTGATATACAAAATGTCAACACAATGATAATTTATAATGCAGATAAGATGGGTTTGTCGCAATTGTATCAATTAAAGGGACGTATTGGTCGATCTGATAGAACTTCGTTTGCTTATTTCACATACGAAGGACAAAAATCATTAACTGAAATTTCCGAAAAAAGACTTATGGCTATAAAAGATTTTACGGAATTTGGTTCTGGGTTTAAAATAGCAATGAGAGATTTGGAACTTAGAGGAGCTGGAAATCTTTTGGGAGAAAGCCAACACGGTCACATCGCAAAAATCGGTTATGATTTGTATGTGAAGCTTTTGGAACAAGCTGTCAGAGAAGCTAAGGGTGAGACTATTTCTGAAAATAAAAATACTGTTATTATAGAAATCAAAGTCAACGGATACATTCCAGAAGATTATATTTCTGAGAATGAAACAAAGATTGATATCTACAAAAAAATCGCATCTATTCAAGATGAAGATGATTATTCTGAAATAATTGATGAATTAATCGACAGGTTTGGAGATGTTCCTAAGCCTATCGTTAATATAATGGATGTATCTATAATAAAAGCGTTTTGTGCGAGATTATCCATTGAAAGTATAAAAGAAATAAAGGGAGAACTTTTCTTGCAATTTTCTTCTCCTGACAAAATTTCATTAGAAAAATTAAAATACTTGACAGAAAATTACAAAAAAGAAATGAGATTTGATTTGTCAGAAAAACCAAAAATTATTTTGGGATTTGAAGACAAAAATTTGAGAGATCCTATCGAAGTATTATCGATACTTTTGAAGGATAATGAGAAATAATTGGAGGAAAAATGAAGAAATTTTTAGCAATTGTATTAGCTATGATGATGGTAATGGTAACAGCATGTTCTAACAAACCTAATGGAGCAGTAGCTAAGATTGGAAAAGAATACATCTATCAAAAAGATGTAGACAAAGTTATGGAAGATTACAAACAATATTATGGACAAGATATTTTCAATCCTAACACTGAACAAGGCAAGGAAGCTTTGAAGCAAATCAAACCTAAAATCATTGATATGCTAATTAACGAAAAAATCGCAAACAAATTGATGAAAGATAAAAAAATCGAAGTGTCTGACAAGGAAGTTCAAGCAGAGGTTGATAAGCTTCAAAAACAATTAGGTGGAGCAGACAAATTCAAAGAACAACTTAAGAAAGAAAACATGACAGAACAAGCTTTGAAAGAACAAATTGAAAAGCAATTGAAGAACAAGAAACTTTCTCAACAATTTGAAAAAGACTTCAAACCATCTGACAAAGAAATCAAAGACGAATTTGACAAAAACATAGACACTTATACTCAATATAACGCAGATCACATTCTTTTCTCAGGAAAGGATGCTAAGGGTAAAAATTTAGATGCTTCCAAGCTTAAAGCAAAATCAGAATTAGCTGACAAGACTTACGAAGAAGTAAAGAACGGCAAGAACTTCAATGAAGTTGCAAAAGCAAAATCAGAAGATCCATCAGCTAAGCAAAATTCTGGTAAATTAGGTGATTTCTTATCATCTACTATGGTAAAAGAATTTTCTGATGCATTAAAGAAAATGAAACCAGGTGAAGTTTCCAAACCAGTTAAAACAGAATTTGGATATCACATCATTAAACTTAACAGTAAAGTTACTGAATTAGATAAGATGACTGATGCAAATAAACAAAACATTAAGACAGCAATTTCTAACAAAATTATCCAAGAAAAAGTTCAAAAAGAATTTGAAAAACAAAAAAAGGATTTGGGAGTAAAAATTTACTAATTTTTAATAAAAAAGGCTATTTTTTCAGTCAAAACACTTGAAATAAAAAAAATATTACTGTATACTGTATTTAAAATAGGTTTTAACTATTTTGAAAATTTAAGGAGGAAAAGATGAATAAATCTGAATTATTATCAAGCATAGCTAAAAAAAGTGAGCTATCAAAAGTAGAAAGCGAAAGAGCTTTAAACGCATTCATTAAAACTGTTGAAGAAACATTAGCAAAAGGTGAAAAAGTACAATTAGTAGGATTTGGTACATTTGAATCAAGAGAAAGAAAAGCTCGTGAAGGAAGAAACCCAAGAAATCCTGAAGAAAAAATTCAAATTCCTGCATCAAATGCGCCTGTATTTAAAGCTGGTAAATCTTTAAAAGAAGCAGTTAACCAAAAAAAGAGTAAATAGTTTATAAATCAGGCCAATCGGCCTGATTTTTTATTTATTAAATTTTTAATTATCAAAGAAAGATTGATTATGATTTACGATTTTTATATTAACAAAGATATTAAGGATAGATTTAGAATTTTATCGGATGATAAGTTGATTTATTCTGGATATAAAGAAGGAAACAGCACTTCGTTTTTCGATGCATTTATTGGTTCCAGTTTTGATAAGGGATCGAATTTTGTGTTTTACGATGAAAATGAAGATGTTGTGATGAAGGTTGAGCGTATTTTTTATGAAAACAACAAAAAATACGTAATTAATTCCAAAAATTTAAACTTTACATTAGAATCTGACATGTCTAACACTATTAAATACGACAACGACAAGATGATTGATATTTCTGATTTTAAAAATATTAATGTGCTAGATTTTGGAAACATAGAATTAAACAAGAAAGGTTTCAGCATTTATGAAAAATTTACTTTGGACGAAAAGAATCATGACTACACATTCGTTGTTATTGCTGTAGCTTTGTTTATATGGGATGTATATATTAAAGAAAGATTAGGATTTATAAAATAATGAGTAAAACGGATTTTTTTGTAAAAAATTTTGGTAATAGAAATGAAGCCAAGAAGAAAATCATCTCAATTTTGTTAGCTAATTTATTGGCGGCTGTTGCGATTGACTTTTTCTTCAGTCAAAAGAACTTCTTGAGTGGTGGTTCTACTGGTATTGGATTGTTGGTTCAATATATGACAGGAATTCCTACAGGAGTTACGGTGTTTTTGCTTAATATTCCAATTATGATTATTGGATACAAATACTTAACTAGACAATTTGTAAACTATGCAGCTATTTCTACGATTGTGTTATCAGTGTATTTGACATTGTTTCACTATCTTCCAAATCCATTTATATTGAAGGATGATATGCTTGTCGCTGTAGTCGGTGGAGCGATAAATGGTACTTCGATGGGTACGCTTTTCAGGTTTGGTACATGCAGTGGTGGCTTGGATATCATAGCTGCAATTATGAAAAACGAAAAAGATATTTCTATAGGAAATGTACTTATGACTTGTAATGCAGTAATCATCGCGATAGGTAGTGCTTTGTATGGTATTGACAAGGGATTTTACACTATAATCTCTATGTTTGTAGCTTACAGAGTTTTGGATAAAATCGAATTAGGAATTGGGGAAACAAAACAAGTTTTCGTTATAACTTCTAAGAACGAAGAAGTTGCCTCAATTATTATGGAAGATATGAACCGTGGTGTTACTTTCTTGCATGGTGAAGGTGCTTTTTTGAATAACGAACAAGAAGTTATTTTCTGCGTATTAAAAAGAGCACAAGTTGCGTATTTGAAGAAGAAATTGAAAAAGATTGATCCTCGTGCATTTATTACAGTAAATGATGCTTACGAAGTATTGGGTAAAGGATTCGAAAGAGAAGAATATTAAGGAGTGGTATTATCAAAAACTTATTAATAGCACAATCAGGTGGACCAACTTGTGCCATCAATGCAACATTGGCTGGTTGTTACAAGAAAGCAATTGAATTGGGATTTGACAATGTGTACGGAGCTTTATACGGAGTACAAGGATTATTGGATTCCAAAATCATAGACTTGAAGTCGCAAATCAAAACAGATAAAGATTTGAACAGATTAAAAATCACTCCTGCAAGTGCATTGGGTTCTTGCAGATACAAAGTAGATAGCGAAGAGAAACTTGCCAAAATCGTAGAAATTTTGAAATCATTTAATATTAATTATTTTATCTACATTGGTGGCAATGATTCAATGGACACTGTGTATCAATTATCCAAATACATCGAAAAAATTGGAGAAGATATTAATGTAATGGGATCTCCAAAAACAATTGACAATGATTTGTTTGGAACAGATCACACTCCAGGGTTTGGTTCTGCAGCAAAATTTGTGGCGAATTCTGTTTATGAAATAGCAAAGGATGTCGAAATCTACGACTATAGAACGATAACTATTGTAGAAATTATGGGACGATACGCTGGATGGTTAACAGCAGCAGGAGCAATCTCCAAGAAACTTTGCAATCTTGGAGCAGATCTTGTGTATATAAGTGAAGATACATTTGAATTTGATAACCTAGTCAAGGAAATCAATGAAAACTTCAAAAGGACAGATAATATTTTGATTTTAGTAAGTGAAGGTATTAAAGATTCTTCAAATAACTTCATATCCAAAACATCTGGCAAGAAAGACAAGTTCGGCCATGCACAATTGCAAGGACCATCGCACATAATCAGAGATAAATTAAAAGAAATTTACGATATGCCAATTAGAAGTATTGAACTCAACATACTTCAACGATGTGATATGTCATTTGCATCCAAGACTGATATCGAAGAATCATTCGAAGTTGGAGAATTTTCTGTTGAGTGTGTAGAAAATCATTCAGGTAAAATGGTTGGAATCAAAAGAATTTCCAACAAACCTTACAAGACAGAATTTGAACTTGTTGATATAGAAAAAGTTGCCAACAAAACAAAAATGATAGTTCCAAAATACACAGACAGCCATTTCCAAATCGACGACGAATTTATGGACTACATTCTTCCTTTAATCGAAGGAGAAATCGAAGTAGAATACAAAAATGGAATAGCACAATACTTTGCATTCGACAAAGAAGATATTGTGAAATTGTAAAATCAAGAGCAGAGTTCGTAATAATTCTGCTCTTTTTTAAAAATTTGTAAAAAACACTTTACAAAACAATATTATTGTGCTATCATAGAAAGGTAGTCGTGGTTCATTAGCTCAGATGGTAGAGCACCTGACTTTTAATCAGGGTGTCCCGGGTTCGAGTCCCGGATGAGCCACCAATAGCCGAGCTTTTGTTGCTCGGTTTTTTTTATTTGAGGTGAAAAATGTATTTAATTGTATCCGCATTGATATTATTATTTTTATTAATATCAATATCGTACAAAATCAACATAGTACAATACGAAATAAAATCTGAAAAGATTGACCGTGATATTAATATATTGTTCTTATCGGATCTTCATTCATGCGATTATGGAATAAATCAAAAGAAATTAATGGATAAAATAAAATCCGTCGATTGTGATGTGATTTTGTTGGGTGGAGACATTGTAGATGACAAATTAAAACCCAAAAAAGCATTTGAATTGCTGGAACAATTGCAACAACTGGGCAAAAAGATATACTACGTTCATGGAAATCACGAAAAAAGAATAGAAAACCTCGTAGAAATAGATGAGACAATCAGAAAATATAATGTACAAATTCTAGATAATGAAGATGTGTTCTTATCAAACAATATTAAACTTATCGGAGTGGACGATTCATCTGGAAAAATTTTGGAAAACTATGAAAACAAATTAGATGATTTAGATGAAAAATTAAAATCAGAAAATTTTAATATATGTTTGATTCACAAACCAGATTATTATTTCAAGAAAAATCTAAAAAATTTCGATTTGATGATATCGGGACACACTCACGGAGGACAATGGAGGATTCCTTATATCTTAAATGGAGTCATATCTCCGGGACAAGGTTTGCTTCCAAAGTATGCTGGTGGAATGTACAACGACGATTATACACTTATTGTGTCACGTGGACTTGCCAAGGAAAAGACCGTAGTTCCAAGGATATTTAATCGACCAGAAATCAATTTAATAAAATTAACAAAAATCAACAATAGTTAAGAAAAGTATACAATGCTTGGAAAACTATTGTTTTTTTTATTTTAGTGTACTAAAATATAATTAAAGGTAAATAAATTATTACTTGACAACGAAAGGGGACAATATGAAATACTCAATGAAAAAGCTATTTGCAACTATGGCTGTAGTATTTGTTGTAATAGCTGGACTGAATGCTAGTCTTGTAAATAAATCAGAAACGATTTCTAGTTCAGGAATAGAAGTCGATGACGATTATAAGTACATTTCACTATCACATGAAAATGTAGGAGGAGAAATGGAATATGAAAAATCTGGCTACAAGGGAGTACTGAAAAAATCAATACGTCCAGACTATGAAGAAGAGGGTAGGTTGTATTACAGATACTCTGGGAATTTAAAGAAACAATAAGGAGACAAAAATGTTTACTTACAAACTAAAAAAATTATACAGATACAGGCTGATTCCATTTTTGATTCTATTTTCTATTACTATGGGTGTGGTTGTTTTTTTTCTACATTTTAGAACAACAAACCATGCGTTTGATTTTCTTAATTCAAATGACATCTCCATTTCTAATAATATCAGTTGGGATGAGTTAATCATCAAAAAAACTGATTGGAAGAAAATAACACCAGAAGAACCAGACAAAAAAAGCTACGAAGACCACAAAGCGTACCTAAATGAAGGGAAAAATGTATTACAAAACTTAATGAAAGCTCATGGGCTTGATGAAAACTACAAGTACGATAAGTCTAAATACAATGAAAAGGATATCATAAAGTACACTAATGAATTGGATGCTCTGAATAATAAATACCATACAGACGAGAACATGGATAATCCTAAGGAACTCAGGAGATCTGTACTGAGATCAGAAGGCTACATAAATTTCTTGAAAGATAGAAACTCCGTAGAAGATAGATTGATTGACGAGAATGACAATCACAGTTTCAGCAAAGTGATATTTGATGAAGCTGGTGTGATTTTTGGTGCTGTTCCGATAATTCTACTAGGCTTTGTGATTATTTTCATAATGAGAGAAGATGATATAACCAGCGTAACATCGAATTCCAAAATAAAGGATGTGGCAAATAATTTTGGTATTATTATGTGTATGATTGTGATGTACATTATCATTTCATTGTTGACAGTGTTTGTGGCTTCTTTAATAACTGGAAATGGTGTGGGCGATTTAACATATCACTACGATTCTACATTTGTTATTAGGACTGTTCAGGACAGGAGTGGTTCGATAAGAGAATACTCATACGTTATGAGAACGCCTTTGTCTACATTTTTTAAGAGTGTATTTCCTTTTGCTTTAATCACTATGTCGTTTGGATTTGCGTTTTCTTTTGTTGATAAACTTATACAAAACACCAAAGTAAAGTATTTTACTTTGATCTTGATAATGAGTTTGCTATTGGTTGATTTTAATTTCTTCAATCATGCATACAATCCTCTAAGCTTGTTTAAGTCGTTTTCGTTAAAACCTGTGATTGCTACAGTGTTTATGCTTTTGATAACGGCTATAGGTACGATTTTTTTGAACAGGAGAAAAGAATTCACATCACATGATACATACAAAGAGCGAAATGTATTCAGCTTAAAAGGTTCCGTGAAAAACTGTGTATTATCATTTAATGGGTTTTTGATATTGTTTGTCGTGTGTGCTATTTTGGTTGGAAATATCTGCCTACAAAACAATTGGCACAATTTTAATTCCACTCAAATTAAAAACTATACCGATCTTAATTCTACTATGGAGAATTTGGTATATAGGGATATTGATGAGATTAAGGCAAAATACGGCAATAGCAAAAGAGCAAAGGAAATGATAGATTCTCATTCAGATGCTTTGAAATTTTACGAAAATGAGAACAAATACTTCGACGCTTATGAAAATAGATACAAGACTCCCCAAAAGTTCAATAATGTGAATAAGGAAAGGGTAACTGAATTTAATGGTTTTGATTTTCAAGGAACAGGTAGTGAAACAACAGGAATGGTGGATGTATTCAACGATTTTGCTCTTGAAGGAGCATTCTTCAAACAAAAATATATGCTCATAAACAACATCACACCAACAGACAGATTCTATATTCCGCAATCAGGAATTGATTATAATCCTTTTGATGTGGATAGTTTCAAAGGAACTTTGCCTAAAATCAATTACTACATTACTCATGGAATATCAGAGAGAAATAATGCTTTTGCGATGTTACATGATTACTTCTATCTTAAATTTAATGTAGTGTTGATTGTGTTTGCGGTATTGCTGTTCACATCTACGATTATCAAATCGAATAAGCAGCTTGAACTTAAATCAGTACTTCCTGTAAGTCGAACAAAATCGTACAAGTCAAAGATAATGGAAAGCTTAATATACGCGATTGGTATAAACATCGTTGCAGTTTTGGTATTATTCTTAGCTGGTGGTATTATGGGTGGATTTGCAGACAGTGATTTTCCAATTATTAACTATATTGTGGACGGTGGAATTATTTACTTAAATGTTGGTCCATTTCTGGTATATATACTAGAATCTTTTACAATAACTGTGTTGTTTACGATATTTATCAGTATGTTTGTAAATGCTATGTACACTACTACTAACAAGTTATTTACGATATTAATATCCATAATTGCATTGATAATTCCATTTACCGCAATTAAATACATGGGAGCAATAGGATCTTTTATTCCATTTAACTATGTGGATTCGGGATTTGTAACTACGGGATTTTTGTCGGCGTTGATAAGACAGAATTCTTACACGATGGTGATAGCTGTTGTAGTTCTTGTGATTAGTTCAATATTGTTTTATATATTGGGTAGAGTTTCATTTGGCAGGAGGAAATAATGTTAGAAGTAGTAAATATTGAAAAAAGTTACGGAAAGAAAAAGATACTTCACGATATATCTTTTAGTATTGAAAAAGGACAAATCAAAGCGTTGGTAGGACCGAATGGATCTGGTAAGACTACTTTGATGAATACTATGACCAATCTTCTCAAAAGAGATGGCGGACAAGTTTTGGTAGACGGCAAAGAGTTTAAAGATGAGAAGATTTTTAATCATATTTCTTTTTTCAAAGATGAGAAAATCTTGGATGAAAACTTGTACGGCATGGATTATTTGAACTACATCAAAAATGTCTATAAAAGAACCAAGGATGATGTGGATAGGGTTATCAAAGAAATAGGAATTGAAAGTTTTGTAAAAAGCAAGACTGGTTCGTATTCATTAGGTATGAAAAAGAAGTTGATGCTTGCGATGGATTTCTTGCCACAAAGAGATATTATATTGCTTGATGAACCACTTTCTGGTCTTGACCCAACTAGCGTTATCAAAATGATGGCTCTTATTAAACAAAAAGCGAATGATGGACAAGGGATTTTAATATCTAGTCACTCTTTAAATGATATCGACGAAATAACCAATAACATTTTGTTCTTAAAAGACGGGAAAATTTTGGAAGAAGTTTTGGAAAACGAAAAGTTCATAGAGATTATTTCAAACGATAACGAAAAATTATCATCTGTTTTGCAATCCAAGGGTTTTAATATGGACAAAAATATGATAAGCTTAAACAACAGTAGTATTAATGATATTTTGTCTATTATTATAGAAAATAATATTGAGATTTTGGATATTAAAAGACGTTCCAAAACTTCTCAAGAAAGATACAAAGAAATTTTCAAAATTTAAAATAAAAATATGTAAAAAATCAAGAATTTGTTTGACATATCATAATGTTAATGATAGAATATACAAGGATAAATAAGAATATCTTGTATATTCTTTTTTTATGCATAAAATAATTTCAGGAGGTGGAAAATTTGCCAACAATTAATCAATTAGTAAGACAAGGAAGAAAATCTAAAACTTACAAATCTGATTCACCAGCTTTGAGTCGTAACTTCAACAGCATCAAAAAAAGCTATACAGAAGCTAACTCACCTCAAAAAAGAGGCGTATGTACTTCAGTAAGAACTATGACTCCTAAAAAGCCTAACTCAGCACTTCGTAAGGTAGCCAGAGTTCGTTTAACTAATGGTATGGAAGTTTTATCTTACATTCCAGGTATCGGACACAACCTACAAGAACACAGTGTTGTATTAATCAGAGGTGGTAGAGTAAAGGACTTACCAGGGGTAAGATACCACATTGTCAGAGGTGCTTTGGATACTGCAGCTGTTCAAAACAGAATGCAAGGTCGTTCAAAGTACGGTGCTAAGAAACCAAAGAAATAAAACAAAAACAAAAGGTATTAGTGTGAATAAAAGATTTTAATATACATTTATAGCACAGCGATGTAATTCGAGTACCTGAGAAATACTAAATAGTAAGGAGGGAAGCGAAGTGCCAAGAAAAGGACATGTTCAAAAAAGAGAGGTAATGCCAGATCCAGTTTACGATGATAAGACAGTTACTAAGCTTATCAACAACATTATGTTAGACGGAAAAAAAGGTACTGCCCAAAAAATTGTTTATGGTGCTTTTGATATTATCAAAGAAACTACAGGAGAAGACGCTCTTGAAGTATTCTACAAAGCAATGAACAATATTATGCCTATCTTAGAAGTTAAAACTAGAAGAATAGGTGGAGCTAACTACCAAGTTCCTATCGAAGTTAGACCAGAAAGAAGACAAACTTTAGGTTTGAGATGGTTAACAACTTATACAAGAGCTCGTGGTGAAAAAACTATGGTTGAAAAGTTAGCTAAAGAAATCATGGATGCAGCTAATAACACTGGTGCATCAGTTAAGAAGAGAGAAGACGTACACAAGATGGCTGAAGCTAATAAGGCTTTTGCACATTATAGATACTAATCTATCGGAAAGTAAGTAAGGAGAAAAAATGGCTAGACAAGTTTCATTAAAAGATACAAGAAACATTGGTATAATGGCCCATATTGATGCCGGTAAAACGACAGTTACTGAACGTATTTTATACTATTCAGGTAAAATCCATAAAATTGGGGACACTCACGATGGTGCTGCTCAAATGGACTGGATGGTTCAAGAACAAGAAAGAGGTATTACAATTACTTCTGCAGCAACAACTTGTTTCTGGAAAGGTAACAGAATCAATATCATCGATACACCGGGTCACGTTGACTTCACAGTTGAAGTAGAAAGATCTCTTAGAGTTCTTGACGGTTCAGTTGCTTTATTCGATGCGAAAAGCGGTGTAGAACCACAATCAGAAACTGTTTGGAGACAAGCTGATAAATATGGCGTACCAAGAATTTGCTTCATCAATAAAATGGATGCAACAGGCGCTGATTATTTCATGTCTGTTGACACTATTAGAGAAAGATTGAGAGCAAATGCTGTACCTATCGAAATTCCTATCGGAGCTGAAGATAAATTCGTAGGTGTAGTTGATCTTATTACAATGAAAGCTAATATCTACAAAAACGAACTAGGAACAGAGTTCACTGTTGAAGAAATTCCAAGTGACTTAGTAGAAGTAGCTGAAAAATATAGAGCAGAATTATTAGAAAACATAGCAGAACACGATGAAGAGTTAATGGAAAAATACCTTGAAGGTGAAGAATTAACTGAAGAAGAAATCAAAAGAGCTATAAGAACTGCAACAATTGCTAACGCAATGAACCCAGTACTTTGTGGTTCTGCATATAAGAACAAAGGTGTTCAACCATTATTGGATGCAATAGTTGATTATATGCCAGCACCAATTGATGTACCTGACATTAAAGGTGTGGATCCTCAAACTGATGAACCAACTACAAGAAAATCATCAGATGAAGAACCATTTGCTGCATTAGCATTCAAAATCGCAACTGACCCATACGTTGGTAAACTTGCATTTACAAGAGTTTACTCAGGAACAGTTGAATCAGGAAGCTATGTATACAACTCAACAAAAGGTAAGAGAGAAAGAATTGGTCGTATCTTAATGATGCACGCTAACAAGCGTGAAGAAATTGATAAGGCATACGCTGGAGACATCGTTGCTATTATCGGTTTAAAAGATACAACAACAGGGGATACTTTATGTGATATGGATAGCGAAGTTATCCTTGAAAACATGGAATTCCCAGATCCAGTAATTTCTGTAGCAATCGAACCAAAAACAAAAGCAAGTCAAGAAAAAATGGGTATTGCTCTTGCAAAACTAGCAGAAGAAGACCCAACATTTAGAACATATACTGACGAAGAAACAGGCGATACTATCATCTCTGGTATGGGTGAACTTCACCTTGAAATTATCGTTGACAGACTTTTACGTGAATTCAAAGTAGAAGCTAACATCGGTAACCCACAAGTTGCTTACAGAGAATCAATAACTCAAGCAGCTGAAGCTCAAGGTAAATATGTTAAACAATCAGGTGGTCGTGGACAATACGGTGATTGTACTCTTAGAGTTGAACCACTTGATAATCCAGAAGAATCAAATGGTATCGAATTTGTTAATGCAATTGTCGGTGGTGCTATTCCAAAAGAATACATCCCATCAGTTCAAGCAGGTGCTGAAGAAGCAGCTCAAACAGGTATCTTAGGTGGATATCCAATGCTTGACATGAAGATTACTCTTTTAGATGGTTCTTACCACGATGTCGACTCATCAGAAATGGCATACAAAATTGCCGGATCTATGGGCTTTAGAGCAGCAGTTGCAAAAGCAAAACCAATCTTATTAGAACCAGCTATGAAAGTTGAAATCACAACTCCAGATGAATATTTGGGAGATGTAATGGGAGACGTTTCATCAAGAAGAGGTAAGATTGACGGTATGAATCCTAAAAATGGTGTACACGTATTAGATGCGTTTATTCCATTGGCAGAAATGTTTGGATATGCAACAGACTTAAGATCAAAAACTCAAGGTCGTGCAACATATTCAATGCAATTCGATCATTATGAACAAGTTCCAAACTCAATATCAGAAGAAGTTATAGGAAAAAAGAATAATAAATAGGAGGCTTATATAAATGAGTAAAGCTAAATTTGAAAGAACAAAACCACATGTTAACATTGGTACAATAGGTCACGTTGACCACGGTAAAACAACATTAACTGCAGCAATCACACTTGTATTAAACAAGAGAATGGGATCAGGAGAATTCGTAGACTACGCTAACATCGACAAAGCACCAGAAGAAAGAGAAAGAGGAATCACAATCAACACTTCTCACGTAGAATACGAAACAGAAAAAAGACACTACGCACACGTAGACTGTCCAGGCCACGCTGACTACGTTAAAAACATGATCACAGGAGCAGCACAAATGGACGGAGCAATCCTAGTAGTAAGTGCAGCAGACGGTCCAATGCCACAAACAAGAGAACACATCTTGTTAGCAAGACAAGTAGGCGTACCAAAAATCGCAGTATTCTTAAACAAAGAAGACCAAGTTGACGACCCAGAACTAATCGAATTAGTAGAAATGGAAGTTCGTGAACTATTAAACGAATATGAATACGAAGGAGACGACACACCAATCGTAGTAGGATCAGCATTAAAAGCATTAGAAGATCCAGACGGAGAATGGGGAGACAAAATCATGAAATTGATGGAAGAAGTAGACGAATGGATCCCAGCTCCAGTAAGAGACGTTGACCACCCATTCCTAATGCCAGTAGAAGACATCTTCACAATCACAGGACGTGGAACAGTAGCAACTGGTAGAGTAGAAAGAGGAAGAGTAAAAGTTGGTGACAACGTAGAAATCGTAGGATTAACAGAAGAAAAAAGAACAGTAGTAGTAACAGGTGTAGAAATGTTCAGAAAACAACTTGACGAAGCAGAAGCAGGAGATAACATCGGAGCATTACTAAGAGGTGTACAAAGAGAAGAAATCGAAAGAGGACAAGTACTAGCAGCACCTGGAACAATTCACCCACACACAAAATTTGAAGCAGAAGTATACGTATTAACAAAAGACGAAGGTGGAAGACACACACCATTCTTCTCAGGATACAGACCACAATTCTACTTCAGAACAACAGATGTAACAGGAAACATCGAACTAGAAGAAGGCGTAGAAATGGTAATGCCAGGAGATAACGCAAAATTCATCATCGAATTGATCACTCCAATCGCAATCGAAGAAGGACTAAGATTTGCCATCAGAGAAGGCGGTAGAACAGTAGGAGCAGGCGTTGTTTCTAAAATTATCGCATAGTTAAATACTAAGATTAATTAGCTCTCACTTAGGTGAGGGCTTTTTTGTTTGAAAAAAATATCTATAAAATATATAAAAAAAAACCGACTAATATTTTAATAAAATAGATTAAAAAATAAAAAAATAGGGTATTAACTAAATAAGAAAAATACGAAAGGGGACTTGAAAATGAAAAAAATTTTATTTATCGTTATGATTACATGCATGACAGTGGTTTGTACGATAAATGCAAACGTTTCATCGGCTGTTAGTTCGGCAAGTTATTATGGATTAGAAAATGTTGAAGAGAATGAATACGGTGAGAATTTTACTTTTGTGAGGGGAAAATCACCTGTGAATTTTAAGTATGAAGATGTATATAATGACGGTTACAGTGGGAAACTTTATAGACAGAGATTAATAACTATAGATGTGACCAACAATACTGAGACTTGGTATTATTCGGGAGAAATTAGCAAATAATATTTTTGAAATTCAATGAAAGGAGACAATATGTTTGAACTGAAAAAACTTTACAAGTCGTTAATTTTTCCTGTTGTAGTTATTATTTTTTGTGTGTATTCTTTTGTAACATTAAACAGCATAAAATATGAATATACTGGTCAAGATTATGCTTATTTTATGAAAACTAGAGATCGTTTTGAAGATACAATGATGGAATCTTTTGCATTATCAAAATCTTCTCAAAATAAAGAAGAACAGCAGAAATATTTAAATTTGAGCAAGATGAATTTTAATTCTTTGCAATACATAAAACCATTGGAATATGATGTGAGTATGTTGATGGAAGAGACAAAAGCTGCAAAGTATTCTTCAAAAACAGAGCATAATTTCTACAATGAATTATTGAGCCAATATGATGAGATAGAATCGTTCAAAAGGCAAAACAACTTAAACAAGTTGGCTAGTTATGGAATGTATAACGAATTGAATCCTTATTTTAACTTGATTCGTGATGAAATTAACAGATATGGGTTCTACACAACTACCAACAATTTTAGTTTTTTCAAATCTTTTGGATTCCTAATGGAAAATGTCATGAATGATATTTTCTTGTGTGTAGTTTTTCTGATAGCTGTATTTGCTAATGAGATGAATTTCAAAAATCTAAAATTAGACATGATTTCAATGAGCTCCAGAAAATTAGTATATGCAAGGCTTATAAAGCATGTAGTTTTCTTTGCTATTGTCATATTTTCGATGATTTTGGGCAATATTATTTTCTCTGTAATCAAAGGATTTCCAACAGGAAGTGCGAACGATATGATTTTGAAATCTGTAACAGACCTTAAGATTAATACGTATATAACAATGAATGTAAACTCAATGGTACTTGCTTTAAAATACATAGGGACGGGGTTTTTGATTTACAGCATTGCGATGATGTTGTATGAGATTTTTAGAAGGTATATGAAACAAAATCTATCAATTATTGTTGTTTTATTAATTTACTGGATAATTTCATTGCTATCTAAGAGATATAATCTATCGTTTAGTTTAAATAGTTTTCATAATCTTGGTAATGTTTCAATAGCTGTTCCAATTGTATTAGCGCTATTTATTGTATGTTTAATATTAGTTAACAATAACAGATACAAGTTGATTTATTATAATTTTTCTAAAACATACTCCAAAATCGATATCAAAAATATTTTGCAATTGGATTTTGCCAAAATTATGAGAAGCAAATTATATAAGTATTTTGGTATACTAACTTTAGTGGTAGTTGTGTTATTCTGCTTCAATACGATAAAATTCAAAAACATAAAATCAAAGGATGATTTGCAAACTATTGACAGTGAGATTGAAAGTGCAAAGATTAATGTTCACAACAATCCAAAAGACAAAGGATTCAAGCAAACACTAATTAATTTGGAAAATTTTAAAAAATTTTATGTTAACAGAGCTAATAATCCCACAGAATATTACAGTAATATGTTTCTTTATTTGAATTCTAAATGGGGATTTGATGTAGAATGGATAGATCCAAGTACTTCTCGATCTAATGAGAATAGGGTGAATTATTTTATGGATAACAATTTAAAGCCCGATTCAAGTTATAAGCTTGTTAGTAATGAGATTGAACAGAGTTTATTATCTAATAAAAAGCTAAGCTTGTATAAAACAAAACAACATGACCCTACTGAACAAAAAGGACTTATAGGAAATATTATATCTATGTATGAAAATGGGATTATTCCGGCCTTTACGTTGATTATTTGCTTGATATTTACTCTTGAGTTTAAAAAGGAAAGGTCCAATGGAACTTTGAAGTTGGCTTTTGTGAATGAATGGAAAAAAGATGTCTGGAAATCAAAGCAGATTAATTCGCTTGTATTATCTGCCGGAATGTATGTTGTGATTTTAGCAATTAGTATGATAATTGGATTATTTAACGGAGGACTTGGTGAGAAGTTGTATCCAGTGTTCTGCTACGATTACAGTTATAACGGTGTGGTAGAGGGCGTGTTCAGGGCATCTAGTGGTTTCATATTGCCAATGATTTTGATAAATATTTTGATAATTTTACTTGTGGTTAGTTTTTCAAATATGATGACTACATTCATCAAGAATGAAACTGTGAATATAATTGCTACAACTTTCTTGATTGTTTTGGGAATAATTATTAGCTATTTTGGAACTTTGGGTAAGTTTTTCTTATTGAATCCATTTAGTTCGTTGGATAGTTTGATGATTTTGAAAGGTGGATACAATTATTTGAATGAGTTTAGTTTTTCTAATCCGATATATAATGTGATAATGATTGTATTTTATATTATAGTGTTTAATTTGATATCAATGAAAAGGATGAAGGGGGATATTAATGCTTGAGATTAAAGGTCTGAACAAATCTTATGGTGAAAACGAAGTGTTAAAGGATTTGAATTTGAAATTAGATAAACCTGGGATTTACGCGTTAGTTGGACCAAATGGTATTGGTAAGACTACTCTTATGGATATAATTTCTGATTTGACGAAGTACGATTCAGGTGAGATTAAGGTTAATGATATAGATAATAAAAATCCGGAGATTTTCAAGTATTTATCTTATGCAAGAAGTTTGGATATGCTGTATGATAACTTGACAGGGTTGGATCATTTTATTTTCGCAAAGAACTCACGCCACGTTTCTGATGAAAAGTTTGAAGAAGTATTGGATATTTTTAAAGTTCATAATTTTATGAAGAGGAAAGTTAGCACTTATTCTCTGGGTCAAAAACAAAAAACTTTGTTGACGTATTTTTTCATGGGGGATTATGATATCTACATTATGGATGAGCCTGTAACGGGATTGGATCCTACTAGCGTTATTTTGCTTAGAAATTATCTTCTGAAATTAAAAGATGATGGCAAGATAGTTGTGTTGTCCTCTCATACTTTGTCAGAGGTAGACAAATTAACAGACGATGTTATGTTCTTGGTGGATAAAAAAATAGCGTTTGAGAATTTGTCTGAGATTTCAAAGGAACAATACAAGGTTGTAACATCGGATAGTGAAAATCAAAGAACTGTCAATATTGTGGCTAAGAATGATTTGGACGATTCTTTAAAGAAATTTATGGCTGATGGTTTAATCATCGATTCGATTGAAAAATCAGATTATACTACAGAGGACAGATACATTGAATTGTACACAAAATAATTTGATTTTTTGACAAATAAATAGTATTGTTGTATAGGTAAGTGGTTTCATTTACCTATATTTTTATGTGAAAAAGGTGATTTTTTGGTAAATTATACGCAGTTGTACTTAACGATAATAAATTTATTCTGTTTAATTTTTATTGGGTTTTTGCTGAGAAAATTCAAGATTGTAGATGAGACTACAATGACAGGACTTAACAAGTTGATTTTTAATGTGTTGTTTCCACTTAAAATAATGATGAGTTTTTATAAGGTTGATTTTGGACAAAATCTCAGTGTAAAATATTTTGTATATTTGAATGTGGTGTTTGTATTTCACATTTTTCTTACTTATTTTTTGGCGAAAATTACCAACAAGGATAAATCTTATGTGGTGCTGGAGGCAAATGCTATGAGTAGAGGCAATTTCATCATAATGTCGTTTCCAATATTGAGTGTTTTGTTTGGAGATGAAGGGATTGTCATGGCTGGAGCTATCACAGGAATTAGTCAGTTTTTCTATAATTTCTACACTGTAAGCATGTACGAAGGATTGGTTGGAGGAAATAATTCTAAGAAAAAGTTGTTCATAAATGTAGTGAAGACACCTTTGATGATTGGGCTTTTCGTAGGAATTTTTTTGTATGTAACTAAGGTTAATTTGTTTTTCTTGGAAACTCCTTTGAGAAGTTTGGGAGATATTGCAGGGACCTTAGCTTTGGTGACTATGGGATACGGTTTGAGTTTTAGAATAGATTTTAGAGAAATTAAATCAATTATGAAGGTTTCCATTGTAAAACTTTTGGTTCTTCCTTTGACAGGATTATTTATTGGAAAAATTTTCGGTTTGTCTGAAATTCAAAAGGTTGTTGCGTTGATTTTATTTGGTGCTCCTACGGCTGTTAATACTTATGTTTTTGCTAAAAGATATAAGCAAGATGATTCATTGGCAGGTTATTATGTTGTGAGCACGACAATTTTGTATTTATTTACTTTAATACTTTTAATTAAGCTGATTTAGTTTGCTTTTTTGTATTTTAAATGAGATAATATAAAATGTAAATATTTGAAAAAAGGGGGAAAGTTATGGATAAAAAGATTGCAGGTTTAAAAATTCCGTATTTTATAATTGCATGCGTAGTTATTATAGTATCTTTTATATTTGATGTTCTACCAAAAGGTATGGTTGGGGCATTTTTATTTTTGATTGTATTTGGCGAATTATTAAACCTTATCGGAAATCACACACCAATTATTAAAACATATTTGGGCGGTGGAGCTATTGTATCTATATTTTTGGGAGCTGCTATAACTTATTATAAATGGTTACCAGCTGATTCTATCAAAAGTATAAATACTTTTATGACTAAAGGAGGATTCCTTGATTTCTACATCGCAGCTTTAATCACAGGATCAATTCTTGGTATGAATAGAAAGTTGCTTATCAAAGCAGCTATTAGATATTTACCATGTATCTTGGGTTCTGTAATTATGGCATTACTTTTAGTAGGTGGTGTAGGTTTGTTGTTCGGAAAGAGTGTAGGTGAATCTATCGCATACATCGGTATCCCAATTATGGGTGGTGGAATGGGAGCAGGTGCTGTACCTATTTCTAAAGTTTTCGAATCAGCGTTGAATATTCCATCCGAAACTATTTTGAGTAAACTTGTTCCAGCAGTTGCTTTGGGTAATGCTACGGCAATTGTTGCTGGTGGTTTATTGAACAGACTAGGAAAAGTAAAACCAAGTTTAACTGGTAATGGACAATTAGTTAGAAGCAATGATGATAGTTTGAAAGCTGAAAAGAAAGAAAATATAATCTTAGAAGATGTTAAAGATTATGGCGCTGGTATTGTAATTGCTACAGCATTTTTCACATTTGGTGCAATATTAGCATTTTTATTCGGAAAAGTCGGCATAAAAATTCACTCATATGCTTGGATGATTATTTCTGTAGTTATCGTTAAGGCAGCAGGAGTTGTTCCAGAAAAAATCGAACACGTTGCAGAAGGTTGGTACAATTTCGTTGCCAAAAACTTTACTTCAGCACTTATGCTTGGTATTGGTATGGCATACACTAATTTGGGACAAATTTTCGAAGCATTTACACCAAGCTATGTAATTCTTGTTCTTGCAGTTATCATAGGAGCAATTACAGGTGCAGGTATTGTTGGATATTTCGTAGGATTCTATCCAATTGAAACAGCCTTGACAGCCGGATTGTGCATGGCTAACATGGGCGGTACTGGTGATGTTGCTGTGCTTACAGCTGCAGATAGAATGGAACTTATGCCATTTGCACAAATATCTTCTCGTTTGGGAGGAGCGTTAATAATTTTGTTGGCATCTATATTAGTTCCAATATTTTTCTAAATTAATTGAGGTATTTTAATTAATACCTCTTTTTGTTTGGAATAGTTGGGTTTTAGTGTTAAAATTATATTGTAATAATGTAATTCGACATTTTGTCGAAAGTTATTTAAAAATTTATGAGGTGAAAAAATGAATATTGAAGAAATTAAACAAAAAGCTCTTGAACTTCACGAAAAAAATCAAGGAAAATTAGAAGTAGTATCTAAAGTAAAAGTTAATGACGCTATGGATTTGGCGTTGGCTTACACTCCTGGTGTTGCTGAACCTTGCAAGAAAATTCACGAAGACAATTCATTAGCATATAAATATACAAATAAAGGAAATATGGTTGCAGTTGTAACTGATGGTTCTGCAGTTTTAGGCTTAGGAAATATTGGCGGAATTGCTGGTATGCCAGTTATGGAAGGTAAATCAGTTTTATTTAAAGAATTTGGTAATGTTGATGCATTCCCAATTTGCTTGAACACACAAGACACTGAAGAAATAATTAGCACGGTAAAAGCAATTTCTCCTTCATTCGGTGGAATTAACCTTGAAGATATTGCAGCTCCAAGATGTTTCGAAATTGAAAAAAGATTAATTGAAGAATTAGATATACCAGTATTCCACGATGACCAACACGGTACAGCTGTTATCGTATTATCTGCAGTTATCAATGCGTTGAGAATTGTTAAGAAAGACATTTCTGATGTTAAAATCGTAATCAGTGGTGCAGGGGCAGCAGGTATTGCAATTTCTAACTTGTTAACATTGGCAGGTGCTAAAAATAATTTAATCTTAAATAGCCGTGGAATTATCGATCCAGATGATGAAAAACTTGATGAAGCTAGAAGAGAAATCGCTAGAACAACTAATCCTAATAAAGTTAAAGGAGATTTGAAAACTGCTATGGAAAATGCAGACATTTTCATCGGGGTTTCTGCTCCTGGAATCTTAACAAAAGAAATGGTATCTTCTATGAATCACGATGCTATTGTTTTAGCAATGGCTAACCCAGTTCCAGAAATCTATCCTGACGAAGCAAAAGAAGCTGGTGCAAGAGTAGTTGGAACAGGTAGAAGTGATTATCCTAACCAAGTTAACAATGTTTTGGTATTCCCTGGAATATTCAGAGGCGCATTAGATGCAAAAGCAGACAGAATTACTGACGATATGAAATTATCAGCAGCGTATGCAATTGCTCACATGGTTGAACAACCAGTAGAAGAAAGAATTTTACCAGAAGCATTCAACAAAGATGTAGCAAAAAATGTTGCAAATGCAGTTAAAAAATCTTGGGAAGAAAAGAAAGTTATAAAATAGGAGAAAACAATGATAGATATAGTTGATAGATTTATTGAATACGCAAAAATTTACACTACAAGTGATGAATCAAGCGAAACTTGTCCATCAACAGCTAGGCAAAAGGATTTGGGCAATCTTTTGGTTAAACAACTAAAAGAAATGGGAATTGACAATGCACATATGGATGAAAATGGATATGTGTATGCATCATTAGAATCAAACTTGGATAGAGAATCAAAAGCCATTGGATTCATTTCTCATATGGACACTGCTCCTGATATGTCAGGTGAAAATGTCAAACCACAAATCTTAGAATACAAAGGTGGAGACATTAAATTATCTGATACTGTAACAACGACTGTTGAAGATTTTCCGTTTTTAAAAGATTTGGAAGGACAAACTTTAATTCACACAGATGGAACTACTCTTTTGGGTGCTGACGATAAATCAGGTATCGCGATTATAATGGATGTTGTTAATAAATTGTGTGAAAACAAAGATATAAAACATCCGACAATCAAGATTGGATTTACTCCAGATGAAGAAATAGGCAGAGGAGCTGATTTGTTCGATGTAGAAAAATTCGGAGCAGACTTTGCGTATACAGTAGATGGTGGTCCAATTGGAGAATTAGAATATGAAAACTTTAATGCGGCAGGTGCAACTATAACTATTCATGGTAAAAATGTTCACCCTGGTAGTGCAAAAAATACAATGATTAATTCGCAATTAATCGGTATGGAATTATTCAATGAACTTCCAGTAGCACAAAGACCAGAATATACTGAACATTATGAAGGATTTTACTTGTTGACATCATTCGAAGGAACTGTTGAAAATACTGTTATGAAATTCATAATCAGAGATCACGACAAGAAAAAATTCGAAGAAAAGAAATCTTATTTGAAAAAATTAGTTGAATTCTTAAATGTTAAATACAACAATGCTATCGAATTAAATATGAAAGATAGCTACTACAACATGAAAGAAAAAATAGAACCTGTAATGGAAATTGTGGATTTGGCTTACAAATCAATGGAAGATTTGGGAATCAAACCATTAGTTCAACCAATCAGAGGTGGTACTGATGGAGCACAATTATCATACAAAGGACTTCCTTGTCCGAATATTTTCACTGGTGGATATGCCTTCCACGGAAAGCACGAATTATTATCTGTCGATCAAATGAAAAAAGCATCGGATTTGGTTTTAAAAATTATAGAAAATTATTCAAAATAAAATAACAATGGCTTCCAGTAAATCTGGAGGCTATTTTTATTGCAAAATGTTTCAAATGAAGATAAATTTTGTTATAATCTATTTAGGAGGGAAATATGAAAAACGATGTTTTAATTGATGATCAAAAGAAGAAATCGCTTACAGTGACCAATCTTATTTGGATGGGATTCACAGTTGTATGGGGTTTCGGAAATGTTGTTAATAACTATGCAAACCAAGGTTTAGCAGTTATTACAAGCTGGATATTCATAATGGCTTTGTATTTTATACCATATTCATTAATGGTAGGAGAACTTGGTTCGACTTTCAAAGAAGGACAATCAGGACTTAGCTATTGGATAAAACAAACTATGGGACCATTACTAGCTTATTTGTCCGGCTGGACTTATTGGGTAGTACATATCCCATATTTAGCACAAAAACCACAAAACTTAATGGTTGCAGGTTCATGGGCGATTTTTAGAAATCCTAAAATGGTAAAATCTTTAAATCCAATTGTACTACAAACATTAGTACTAATAATATTTTTGTTATTCGTGCTTTTAGCTGCAAATGGTATTAAATCTATAAAAGTTTTAGGATCAATCGCTGGTACTGCAAGTTTTGTGATGGGTATTTTATTTATTTTATTAATGTTGGCAGCTCCAGCTTTAAGAGGAGTAGAAGTTGCATCTCCAAATATGACGAGTATCAAAACTTATCTGCCTAACTTTAATTTGCATTATTTAACCACAATATCCATGCTAGTATTTGCCGTAGGAGGTTGTGAAAAAATCTCACCTTATGTAAATGATACACAAGATGCTGGTAAGAACTTCCCAAAAGCTATGATAATAATGGCTTTAATGGTAACAGTATCTGCGATTTTGGGTTCAGTTGCAATGGGAATGATGTTCGATACAACAAATGTTGCAAACGACTTAAAAATGAACGGTGCATACTACGCGTTTGAAAAATTGGGACAATATTATGGAATAGGTCCATCACTTGTTATTATCTATGCGTTGACAAATTTCGCTGGACAAGCAGCAGCTTTGGTTATGAGTATTGATGCACCACTTAAACTTTTATTAAGTGAAGCAGATGCAAAATACGTTCCAAATTTCTTGAGAAAAATCAACGACAAAAAAGTTCCAGTTGGTGGATACAAACTAACTACAATTTTGGTTAGTATTTTGATTATTATTCCAGCTTTGGGAATTGGAAACTCAAACGAATTGTACAACTGGTTATTGGATTTGAACTCAATAGTAATGCCAATGCGTTACATGTGGGTATTCGCGGCATATTTTGCATTAAAACACTATCTAAATGAAAAACAAGGTGTAGAATACAAGTTCACAAAATCAAAATCATTTGGAAAAATTATTTCTGGTTGGTGTTTCGCGTTTACAGCTTTTGCATGTATATTAGGTATGATTCCAAAAGAAGGAGAACCATTCACAAGTCAATGGAATTTCAAATTAATTCTAAACATTTTGACTCCAGTCGTATTGTTGGGATTGGGACTAATATTACCATCAATTGCTAGAAAAGAACAAGCAAAAAATAATTAAAAATTTTTATAATCTAATCAAAGAAAGCTTCATTTATTTTTTAAATGAGGCTTTTTGATTGTTGAATTTTCTTATATTTTCTTAATTGAAATTCACAAATTACATGTGATATAATTAGTTGTTAGAAACAGATTAAATGATTGAATTTAAAGATTTTGTAATAATAAATATAAAAATAAAAATAGGAGAAAAAATTGAAAATTGTTACAGTAGTTGGAGCTAGACCACAATTTATAAAAGCGGCTATGGTGTCCAAAGAATTAAGAAAAAATTTTGATGAAGTAATGATACATACTGGTCAACATTTTGACTATAATATGTCTGAAGTTTTCTTTGAAGAAATGAATATTCCTTATCCAGATTATAACTTGGGGATTTCTGGGGGAACTCACGGCGAAATGACTGGTAAAATGTTGATGGAAATCGAAAAAATATTGATAAAAGAACAACCAGATATGGTTTTATTATACGGAGACACCAATTCAACATTGGCAGGAGCATTGGCAGCTGTTAAGCTTCATATTCCGATTTGTCATGTAGAGGCTGGTAATAGATTGGGTACACTTGATAATCCAGAAGAAGTGAACAGAATTATGACTGATCATTCTTCTAAAGTTTTATGTTGTTGTACTGAATCGGCGCTTGGATTTTTGAAAAAAGAAGGCTTGGAAGATCGAGCAACTTTGGTTGGCGATCCAATGTATGATGCTTTCTTGGAATATTCTAAGAAAGTTTGCGATAAAATTCCTGAAAAAATAATTGATTTGAATGGAGAAGAAGTAAATCTTCCAGAAAACTTTTATTATTTAACTTGTCACAGAGCAGAGAATACTGCATCAATTAAGCCTTTGTCAGAAATACTTGCTGCCATGGAAGAATTGGATGAAAAATGCATATATCCAGTGCATCCTAGAAATCAAAAAATGGTCCAAGAACTTTCTGAAAAGCACCACTATACAAATATTATTTTCTGCAAACCAGTTGGATACATGATGAGTGTGTATTTGGTTAATCACGCGAAGAAAATTGTGACTGATTCAGGCGGTTTGCAAAGAGAAGCGTATTTTGCAAGAAAACAATGTGTGACTATTTTTGATCATATTGTGTGGCCAGAAACTATGACTGAAAAGAGAAATCAATTATCTAAACCAAACAAGGAAGAGATTTTAAAATTATTAAATGAAAAAGTTGATTTCGAAAACTACGATTATCCTTTTGGTGATGGTCATTCTAGCAAAAAAATTATCGAATGCATCGAAAATTATTTGAATAAATAAGAGGAAAATTAATGAATATTTTATATATTAACCATTATGCAGGTTCTCCTGAAATGGGAATGGAGTTTAGAACTTATTATTTGGCTAGTGAATGGGTTAAAATGGGTCACAATGTGACGATAATCGCAGGTGATTATTCTCACTTGAGAAGAAAAAATCCAGAAGTTTCAGAAAATTTTCAAACAGAAATTATTGATGGAATAAAATATATGTGGATTAAAACTGGAGAATACGATGGAAATGGTGTAAAAAGAGCCATGAGTATGTTCAGATTTGTATCAACATTAAGAAAAAACGCTAGAGATATTGTTGAAAATGAAAATCCTGATGTGGTAATTACTTCTTCGACTTATCCATTGGATACTTTTGCTGGTCAAAAAATGAAAAAAATAAAAAAAGATATCAAATTGGTACATGAGATTCACGATATGTGGCCAATAACATTGATAGAAGTAGGAAATATGCCCAAATATCATCCTTTTGTAGTGATGATGCAAATAGGAGAGAATTCTTTCTGCAAAAACTCAGATTATGTGTGTTCATTGCTTCCTGCAGCAAAAGATTATTTGATTAAGCATGGAATGAAAGCCGAAAAATTCTTCCACGTTCCAAATGGTATCGTAGAATCTGAATGGGAAAATTACGATAAAATTCCAGAAGATTATGTGAAGATTTTCGACAAAATCCACAGTGAGGGCAAGAAAGTTATATGCTTTTTTGGAAGTCACACAAAATCTTATTGTTTAGATAATTTGGCAAAAGCTTGTATTGATAATGATGATGTGGCAGCAGTGTTCATTGGTGGTGGAATTTACAAGAAAGAATTGATGGAAAAATACTCCAAATACGAAGATAGTATTTATTTCTTGGATTCTATATCGAAGACATCAATTCCAGATTTGTTCAATTACATTGATGCCACTTATGTTGCAGCGATGGATAATGATATGTTCAGATATGGCGTATGTATGAACAAATTATTTGACTCCATGATGGGTGCAAAACCTATTATCTATGCAATTAATGCTCCTAATAATTATATTGTAGATTATAATTGTGGGATAAATGTTGAGTCTGAAAACTTGAAAGAATTGAAAAAAGGAATTGAAAAGTTTGTGAATTTAGATGAAGAAACATTAAACCAAATGGGCAAAAACGGTAGAAAAGCAATTGAGGAGAATTTCACTTATCACAAATTAGCAGAAAAGTTTTTAAAAGGGCTGGAAAATTAAATGTTAGTCGGTTGTCAAAAGATAACCGGCTATTTTTGTGATATAATAAAGACTGATTAAAATCAAGGAGTGGTTATGTTTACATTAAGAGATTTCAAAAGTCCAGAAACATTGGATGAAGCTTATGAGTTATTGATGAAATCAAAAATGAATAAAATTTTGGGTGGATGTCATTTTCTTAAAGCAGGCAGTCGTTCTTACAATGTTGGGATTGATTTGTCAAAATTAGATTTAAATTACATAAAAGTTGAAGATGATGAAATAAAAATCGGAGCAACTACTACATATAGAGATTTGGAATACAATGATTTCTTAAAAGAATTTTGCGATGGAATTATTCCTAAATCTTTGAAAAAAATTGTGTCAACTCAACTAAGAAATACTGCACAAGTAGGTGCAAGTGTGTTTTCAAGATATGCATTTTCTGATTTTTTGCCTATTTTATTATTACTAGATGCAAAGGTTAGATTGTACAATAATGGTGTAATGAGTGTTGAAGAATTTTTGAATTCTGAGATAAAAAAAGATTTGTTAGTTGAAGTTATAATTCCTAACAAAGATATACATTGCACTCAAATTGTTCAAAGAATTTGCTGCAAGGATTTTCCAATTGCTATTGTAGCAGTTTCTAAAAAAGATGAGAAGTACAAGGTAGTATTTGGCGCGAGACCTCAAAAAGCAATGGTTATGAGAGATGTTTCTGATGAGATTAATTCTAATGGATTTGACAGGGAAAAAACATTGGAATTAATAGATGAATTTATTGGGTCAAATAACAAGGCGAAGAAAAAATACAGAATACTTTTATTTGTTGGATTATTGGGAAAAGCGTTAGGTGAATTGCAATGATTATAGAATTAAATGTTAACAATAAAAATCATATAGCTAGTGTTGATTGTGATACTACATTGTACAACGTTCTTCGCGATTTAGGATATAAATCGGTAAAGTGCGGTTGTACGACATCAAATTGTGGTTTATGCACTGTTTGGCTGGATGATGTTCCAGTACTTTCTTGTTCTATTTTAGCATTGAGATGTGAAGGCAAAAAGATTACAACTTTGGAGGGAATATCTGAAAGCCAAAGAAAATTCGGAGAACTTTTGACTGAAGAAGGCGGGGAACAATGTGGTTTTTGTTCACCAGGATTCATTATGAATGTTTTGAGTTTGAAGAAAACAATCAAAAATCCTACAGATGAAGAAATCGAAGATTATTTGATGGGAAATTTATGTAGATGTACAGGTTATGCATCTCAAATGAGAGCTATTAAGAAATATTTGGAGATTGACGATGAAGATAAATAAAGATTTCAAGAAAATAGATTCAAATTCATTAGTTACTGGTAAACCTGTCTACACAGAAGATTTGAAAGATCCTAATGCACTAATAATTAAGTTGATGAGAAGTCCTTATGCGAGATGCGAAATTTTAGAAATCGACAAATCAAAGGCAGAAGCGATGGATGGAATTGTTGCAGTGTACACTTATGAGGATGTTTTTGATAATAAATTTACTTTGGCAGGACAATCTTATCCAGAACCAAGTCCATACGATATGTCGATTTTATCAAAAAATATAAGATACATGAAAGAGCCTGTAGCAATCGTTGTTGGAGTTAACGAAAAAGTTTGTAATCAAGCTATGAAGAGAATCAAAGTAAAATACGATGTCAAAGAGCCACTACTTGATTACACGAAAGCTATCGATAACGAAATCGTAGTTCACGAAGAAGACGTGTTCTTTAATGGTCCAACGAAAGTTTTCGGTTACAATACGAGAAGAAATCTTGTTGGTGAAAAGAAAGAATCATGGGGAGAAGATATTGACAAGGTAATGAGTGAGTGTGATGTTGTATTGGAAGATACTTTTACAACAAAAGCACAAGCGCATTGTATGATGGAAACTTACAGATCGTATTGCTACATGGATCAATTCGATAGATTGTGTTGCATTTCATCTACACAAGTGCCATTTCACATCAAAAGACAATTATCCGTTGCTCTTGGAATTAGCGATTCAAGAATCAGAATTATAAAACCAAGAGTTGGTGGAGGATTTGGTGGAAAACAAACAAGTGTCACAGAAATTTATCCTGGATTTGTAACATTGAAGACAGGAAAGCCATCAATTCTTGTATTTGACAGGGAAGAAACTTTTGAAGCTTCAAATTCTCGTCACCAAATGAAAGTTAAAGTAAAAATTGGCGCAAAAAAAGATGGTACGATTGAAGCGTGTGATATTTATGCACTATCTGATCAAGGAGCTTATGGATATCACGCATTTACCACTTTGAATTTGGTTGGTAACAAAACTCTTCCGTTATACAGTAGAATGAGAGCCGCGAGATTTTTCGGACAAGTTGTCTACACTAATAAACTTCCTGGTGGAGCTTTCCGTGGTTACGGTGCAGTTCAAGGAACATTTGCACTAGAATCTATGGTAAACAAATTAGCCAAAGAATTAAACATGGATCCTGTCGAGCTTAGACTTAAAAACACTGTTCGAGAAGGAGAAAAAACTCTTGCTTACGGAATAGATGTCAAAAGTTGCAAATTAAATGAATGTATCGAAAAGGGAAGAGAAATGATTGAATGGGATAAATATTATCCGTTCAAAGAAGAAAAAGATAAAATAATTTCAGTTGGAATGGCAATCGCCCAACAAGGAAGTGGAATTCAAAATGTCGACACTTCTACTGTTGAGGTGAGATTAAACGAACAAGGCGACTATACATTATTGATGAGTCCTACAGATGTTGGACAAGGCACTGATTCTATCATGGTGAATTTGGCAAACGAAGTGTTGCAATGCGGAATGGACAATATAATTCCGATAATTGCAGATACTGATATAACTCCATACGATCCAGGTAGTTATGCATCAAGTGGTGTGTATATAACTGGTGGAGCAGTTGTTCGTGCTTGCGAAAATTTATTAAACAAAATCAAAAAACGTGTTGCAATGAGATTTGAAACTTCTGTTGAATGGTTAGAAATCAGAGATCAAGCAGTTTATTTGCAAAATAAGAAATTAATTGCAATTAAAGATTTGGCGAGAGATTTGTCAACTGGTCCAAATGGTATGCAATTAATCGGAGTAGGAAATTTCGATTCAAAAACATCACCACCACCATATATGGCAGGATTTGTAAAAATTAGTATTGACAAATTAACAGGAGAAATCAAAGTAGAAGATTATGCAGCAGTTGTCGATTGCGGAACTGTTATGAATACCAAATTAGCGACAGTTCAAGTCGAAGGTGGAATTGGTCAATCTATAGGATATGCCTTGTATGAAGATTCATTGTGGGATGATGAAGGAAGATTAAAAGAACATTCTTTTATTTCGTATAATTTGCCTTCTAGAAAAGACATCGGAAATATCCACGTTGATTTTTGTGAAAGTTATGAACCTACAGGTCCATTCGGCGCAAAATCAATTGGAGAAATAGTTTCAAACACACCTGCACCAGCTATTAATGGAGCGATATTGAATGCAATTAGTTGCACTTTTGATACTCTTCCAATAAAAGCTGAAGATGTTTTATTAAAAATGTATGAATAGATTTTAAGTCAGAGGTTTCTAGCCTCTGATTTTTTTGTGGAAAAATATTTAAAAAATTTAACAATACATATATATAACAATTGTGAAAAAAATTAGCATTATTTTTACAAAATATCAAACGATTTTCATTTGTAGTATTAGGGATATGTATTCTTGCGGTACGATAATTTTATTAAAAAAAATCGTAATAAATTTCAAAATTACTTAATAATGTCCATAGTGAATTAAATAAAATTTACAAAAGTTAAAATTAAATTTGAAAATTGTGCTCAATATACTATAATATATAACTATAAAATAAAAAGAGGTGTTTAGATGAAATTCGTAGCATTAGCAGTTACTTTAGTATTGTTTGCTTTATTGATGTTCATGGCTAAGAAGAAAATGAATTTTGGTACAAGAACAATTGTAGCTGCAATTTTAGGTATAATAGTAGGATTTATTTTTAAAGGAAACACAGAATATGTAAAAGTATTTGGATCTATCTATGCAAATTTATTATTTGCAATAGTAATTCCATTATTATTTACATCAATAGTTAGCACTGTAGTTTCTTTGGAAAGTATAGAAAAAATGAAAAAAATTGGAACAAAAACAATCGGTATATTGAGTTTACACAATGTCTTAGGTTCACTTGTAGGTTTGATTTTAGGGGTAGCATTCAAAATTGGACAAGGAAGTTCATTGACTTTGGCAGCTGATGCAAAAGCTAAGGAAGTTCCAACTTTTGCAGAAACTTTTGTAAATTTCTTCCCAGATAATGTTTTAGGAAATGCAGCAGAAGCAAAAGTTGTTCCTATAATTATTTTCTCTGTTCTTTTGGGATTGGCGATTTTACAATTAGAAGAAAGAGGAGAAGGAGAAAGAGCAAAACCATTTTTAAGTTTTATCGATTCAGCTGCGGCAGTGATTTTTAGATTTACCGGAATGATTATAGATTTTACTCCATACGCAGTATTGGCTTTGATGGCAAACGCGGTTAGTAGAACTGATATGGCTAGTATGATGCCATTGATAGTTGTGTTGATATTAACTTATGTTGCATCTATTTTCCACTCTTATATTACAACTAGTGCTCTTTTGGCGATATTTGCAAAAGTAAATCCAGTAAAATTCTTCAAAAAATTCTGGCCAGTTCAATTGATTGCATTCTCAACACAATCATCAGTTGGATGTATTCCAGCAAATACTGAAAATTTAAGAGACAAATTGGGTGTTTCTGAAAAGATAGCAACTTTTGTTGCTTCGACCGGTTCAACTGTTGGTATGCCAGGTTGTGCAGGATTCTGGCCTGTATTGTCAGCTATTTTGACAATTAATGTTATGGGAATTCATTATTCATTTGGACAATATGTGATGCTTGTATTAGTAGCATTAGCAGTGTCATTGGGTACTGTTGGAGTTCCAGGAACTGCAACAATTACTACTACAGCAGTATTCGCAGCAATGGGACTTCCCGTTGAAATGGTTGTATTGATGAGCCCTATTTCAATGCTTGCAGATATGGGTAGAACTGCTACAAATGTTACAGCAGCAGGTTCTTCAGCAGTTATAGTTGCAGCAAGCGAAGGCGAATTAGACAGGGAAGTTTTTAATTCATAATTTTTACAAGAAATTTTATAATACTACAACAAATTATAGACCTTTACACATTTATTGATTCGTATTATAATCAAATTAGTAAAAATTAGAAAGGATCGTTAATATGACAGAAAAAGCAAAATCTTTTTTTGAGTGGTTATTTGTAATAGGAATTGCGATTGTATTGGCATTACTGCTTAGAAATTTTGTTATTAGTACAACTCATGTTGAGGGAAATAGCATGAATCCTACAATTGAACAAGGAGATAGAATTTTCGTCAACAGAATGGGAATTTTCAAAAACAAATTAAAAAGAGGTAATATTATAGAACTTCACGCACCGGATAAGTCTGGTCGCGATTATATCAAAAGAATTGTAGCATTACCTGGAGATACTGTTGAATTAAAAAACAATAAAGTGTACGTTAATAATGAACAATTGAATGAAAATTATACTAGTAGTCAGACTACTCTTGTTTCTGGAGATAAAACAAAATGGGAATTAGGTGAAGATGAATATTTTGTATTGGGGGATAATAGACTTCCTCGAGAATCAAATGATAGCAGAATATTCGGACCGATAAACAAGAAAGACATAGTAGGAAGAGCTTTTTTGAGATATTTTCCATTTAATAAATTTGGTGTATTATAAGAAAAACTAATCTTGGACTTTCCAAGATTAGTTTTTTTAAATTTCTATTAATTTGAATTTTGTTGAATTGTTCCGCTTCTATATGCATCGATTAAACTTTCCAAATCTTCGATAAGCTCAAGGATTTCTTCTCCTTCATCTGTATCTTTTATGAGCATTCTTTTTGGAAATTCTTCTGTAATTGTAACTTCTGGCGTGTATGCACCATGAACTGATTCCATAACTTGAAAATTCTTATGCTTTGCTATTGCCAAGTGATGCGAGTTAAATGTCAATGTATAACCAGCAATTCCAGTTTTCTTTTGGTAGGCTTCGGAAATTCCACCATCAATTACATAAGTTTTGCCATTAGCAGACACTGGTTTTTCTCCGTTGATGCTTTTAACTGGGACATGGCCGTTAATTATGTGAGAAGTTTCAGGATTCATATTGAATTCTTCGAATATTTTGTCTGCGTATTTTTCAATTTTACTTAAACTGAAATAAGGATTACTTACTTCTTTTCTGACATCTTTGTCAGTGATGAAGAAGTTTTCAAATGTTGATATTTTGCTTTTTCCGAACATTGGTGATTTTGGACCACACCACATGTACCAGAAAAAGTCCAACGCAGTTTGTCTGTCAGGATCATTGTCATCCATGTTTCTTGCCGAATTAATAATTCCTTCAAAGAAATCCAAAAGCGATTTGCCGCTGTATGTGTTAGATTGATACGTAAATTCTTCAAAACTTCCGTCCTTGTTCATAGGAATACATCCATGAAAAAGTAAATTGCTGTTTGCTATTTTGTAAACAGAACCATAGGAGAATAAAAAGTCCATGTGTTCTTTTAATCTGTGACTTGTTCTGAATGATTTTGAAATGCATTCGACAACTTCTTGTTCACTTGGTGTTAACTCTAGAGGATTGTCAGGATCAACTGTAGGGAATTTTATATCCAAAAGCGCATGAGCTTTACCATTTGCATCCTTGTAAATTCCATTTTTAAAGTCGATTCTTTCTAGATATAATCTGTCCAACTGTTCGAATTCTGGATTTCTCTTAAAAAGTTGGTTCTCCAATTTGAATTGAATGATTGAAATAGCCTTGTGCATTCTTGCGGCATGTAGCAAATCCGTTTCTGAGTGTTTATTATCATCCAAGATTCTAACTTTGAATCTTTCGCAAGGATCGTCGTAGTATGATTCATCTGCCAAAGTAGACAATAATCTCAAATTAATTCCGTAGCCATCTTCCAAAGATTGAAAATTATTATAACTTATAGCATTTCTAACAACATTGCATGCATTTACATAACTTCCAAGATATGCACCAATCCATGTTACATCATGGTTTCCGTATTGAATATCCACATCTTTTTTTGCAATTAATGTATCCATAATAATGTCTGGCCTTTTTCCTCTGTCGAAAATATCTCCCACTATGTGAAGCCAGTCGATATTTAAATCCTGAATTAATTCACACAAAGTTATTATAAAATTTTCGCTAACTTCTATTTTAATGATACTATCCAAAAGTTGGTTAAAATATTCTTTTTTGTTTAAAGATTCATACTGAATGTTGAGCATTTCATCAATCAAATCTCTGTAATAAAAAGGAGTCTGGTTTCTGACTTTTTGTCTGGAATATTTGCTCGCAACTCGTTTTGCTATTCTTATTAAATAAAAAATGGTATCTCTAATCCATGTTTCCGTGTATTCATCGTTTTCCTTTGTTATATTGATAATCGTCTTAGGGTCGTAAATTAAATTGGCCAACTGATTTTTTCTTGATTCTGATAATTTGTCTTTGAATTCAAGATCAATTTTAATTCTAGTATTACCTGAAGCACTTTTTATAATTCTATTGAAGCTATCATATTGTCCGTGTAAATCTGATAAAAAGTACTCCGTGCCTTTTGGTAACACTGACAAAGAAGTCAAACTTATTATTTTATTAGCAGCTTGTTCAATCGTAGGAAATTCTTTTGCAAGTAATTTCAAATATTTTAAATTGTTCAATTTTCTACCTCCACAATACTATTATATATGAACATAGAAAAAAAGAAATAGTTTGCCTATTGAAAAATGATTATGCATTTGATATAATTATAGCGTAAAGATTTGTTAATTAACAAACAAAAATTTTTTACTTATTAACCCTACAACATTAGTAGGAAATAAAAAAAGGAGGTAACATAATGAGTAAAATAGTTTTAATTGGAGCTAACCATGCAGGTACAGCTTGTGCAAACACAATATTGGACAATTACAAAGATGAAGAATTAGTAATTTTTGATCAAAACTCCAATATTTCATTCTTAGGATGTGGAATGGCATTGTGGATTGGAAAACAAATTAAAGGCCCAGAAAAATTATTTTATTGTAGCAAAGAGGTTTTCGAACAAAAAGGCGCGACAGTTCATATGGAAACGAAAGTAGAAAACATCGACTACGACAAAAAAATTGTTTATGCAAAAGACAAAAACGGAAAAGAAATTCAAGAATCTTACGACAAATTAGTATTAGCTACAGGATCTCAACCAATTTTACCAAACATTGAAGGAATGGATTTGGAAAATGTTCAAAAAGTTAAAATTTTCCAAGATGCACAATCAGTTATTGACAAGATAAATCACGAAGAAATCAAAAAAGTTGTAGTAGTAGGAGCTGGCTACATAGGAACAGAACTTGCAGAAGCTTTCAAGAGATTAGGAAAAGAATCTACATTGATTGAACACGGAGATACGGTGTTAAGAGGCTATTACGATGATAAATTCTGCAAAAAAATGGAAGATAACCTAAGAGATCACGGTGTAAATTTAGTATTTAATGAAGAAGTTGTAAAATTAGAAGGAACTGATGGCAAAGTAAATAAGGTTATAACTGATAAAGGTGAATACGATTGTGACATGGTAATAATGTCTATAGGATTCAAACCAAACAGCTCACTTGCAAAAGATCATTTGAAATTAAACGATCATAAAGCAATAATCACTGACAAACATCAACAAACTTCTGATGAAAATGTATTTGCAGTTGGAGATTCAACAGTTATTTTCAACAACGCAACAGGAAAATTTGAATACGTTGCATTGGCTACAAATGCTGTAAGAAGTGGTATAGTAGCTGGTCACAATGTTTGTGGAACAAAATTAGAATCAAACGGTGTGCAAGGATCAAACGGAATTAAGATTTACGATTTGTGCATGGTATCAACAGGTTTAACAGTTAGAAATGCTGAAAAATTGGGAATGGAAGTTGAATACACTGATTTCACAGATTTACAAAAGCCACCATTTATGGAAGAAAACAACAAAGAAGTTACTATCAGAATTGTTTACGACAAAAATTCACGCGAAATAAAAGGTTGTCAAATAATGAGTGAATATGATATTTCAATGATGATTCACATGTTCAGCTTGGCAATTCAAGAACACGTTACAATCGACAAACTAGCTCTAACTGATATATTCTTCTTGCCACATTACAACCAACCATACAACTATGTAACTATGGCTGCTATTCAAGCATTATAACAAAAAATTAGCGACTACTTTTATAGTAGCCGCTTTTTTTATTTAGCCAAGAGCAACATCTAAAATCATCATTATGATAAATCCAATTATAATTCCGTAAGTCGCTTGGCGTTCGTATCCATTGCTATGAGTTTCTGGAATAATTTCGTCGCTAATTACAAAAAGCATCGCACCTCCTGCGAAAGCCAAAATAAATCCTAGAATAGGTGAGAACCAAGTTACAAGTCCGTAACCTAAAAAAGCTCCGACAGGTTCTACTAATCCTGTAAATAATGCTATTAAAAAAGCTTTTTTCACAGTATAATTTTCTCTGACCAAAGCCAAAGCAACCGCCAAACCTTCAGGCATATTTTGTAAACCAATTCCTATTGCGATAGGAAGACCGTGTGCTATTGAATTTCCACCAAAGCCAACTCCAGTTGCCATACCTTCTGGGAAATTGTGAATTGTAATTGCAATTACAAATAGCCATATTTTTTTCAAAGAATCTGAAGGATTTCCTTCAACTCTTTTATCCAATAAATGTTCGTGTGGAGAGTATTTGTCGATTAAATCTAAAAATACAGCTCCTGCTAAAATTCCAAGTGACGAGATTAAAACTCCTCTAAAACCTCCACCGTTTTCTTCGATACTAGGTAAAATTAATGAAAAACAAGTTGCAGAAAGCATAACCCCTGCAGCAGCCCCTAAAAATACATCTAACTTACCTTGATTAACATTTCTAGTGAAAAAAACGGGAATTGCACCGACTCCAGTAAGAAGTCCAGGCAATATCAACCCTAACATAGTCAATAAAAATGGGTCAATATTTTTTATCATAAAAATCCCCCTTTAAAAATAAAATTTCTATTACTATTTTACTATGAATTCAAGATTTATCAAATATGGTATAATATAAAAAGATTTAATTGTGTTTAAATTATATTAAAATTGAAAAAAATTACTCGTTGTTTAACAATGAAACCGAGGTACTTATGCAAGCTATTTATAGAAAATATAGGCCGGATACTTTCGACAAAGTTTACGGGCAAAAACATATAACTGATATTTTAAAAAATCAAATCGAAACGAAAAATATTTCACATGCATACATTTTTTCAGGATCAAGAGGAACTGGTAAAACAAGTTGTGCGAAAATTTTTGCGAGAGCTATTAACTGCTTGGATTTACAAAATGGAAATCCTTGTAACAAATGCGAAAATTGTCAGAGTTCGTTGGAAGAATCAACATTAGATATCGTTGAAATGGATGCTGCTAGTAACAGAAGAATTGATGATATAAGAGAACTACGTGATAAAGTAATTTATCCACCTACAAAACTCAAATATAAAGTCTATATTATAGACGAAGCTCACATGATTACTAATGAAGGATTTAATGCATTACTTAAAATCATGGAAGAACCACCAAAACATTTGGTGTTCATTTTAGCCACGACTGAAATCGACAAGATTCCACAAACTATTTTATCAAGATGTCAACGTTACGAATTCAAAATGATAAATTCTAAGGATATTTCGGATAATATCAAATACATTTTGAACGATTTGAATAGAAAAATGGACGACGATGCGATTGAGCTCATTGCAAATAAAGCGGATGGAGCAATGAGAGATGCATTATCTATTTTGGATCAAGTTTTAAGCATTGAAAAAGAAAATATAACAAAACAAGATATAAATGATATACTTGGTATTGTTGACAATAAAGGAATCTTCAAACTTGTTAATAGCATAATAAAAAAAGATGCTACAGATGTTTTGGGTAATTTGTACACAATATCACATAACAAACCTGTCGAAAATGTTATGGATGAGTTGTTGAATCATTTTAGAAACTTGTTGCTATCAAAAAATGGACTTGAAAAAATTAGACAGAATAACACCCAATACAATGATGATTATAATGCACAATCTGAATTAATCACTAATAGGCAAATAGTAGAAAGCATGTCGATCATAATTGAGCATCAGAAAAAATTAAAACAGGCGGATAATCAAAAAGCTCTTCTTGAAATTTTGGTTATGCGACTTATAGATTACATCGATTATGATGATTTGATTGCTAGAGTGAATACGTTGGAAGATAAGCTCAATAATATTGAACAAAATGGAATTAAAATCAATTCTACAAAAGAACTATCAGAATTTGACGAGAAAATCGATAAAAAAATAGAAATTTCACAAAAATCTTCAAAAAAAGAAGCAAAACAAGATGAATTATCTGATAAAAATGATATAATAAAGATTGATGAAAAAATCGACGATAAGGTAGAAGAAGTTGTCGAAAATGAGGATTCATTTGGAAAACTAAGAGAAGTTTTAAGAGAATTCGACAAAATTCCTAAAGAATTAGCTGATGATATCAATGCTAGTTTGGAAAATGATAGACTGATTTTGAAGACTAATCAGTTGTATTTGTATACTTTGCTTCCTCACAAAAAAGTTATTGAACAGTTGCTTAAACCACATTACGATTTCAAGGTTTTAGATTTACAAATTGATAATGAGAAAGAGGAAAAAGGAAACGAAAGCGTTAAAAAATTACAGAATTTGTTTGGAAAAAATGTCCAAATAATTGAAAAATAGGAGGAATTATGGGAAATAAATTTAGAGGCGGAATGCCTGGCATGGGAAACATGGGAAACATGATGAAACAAATGCAAAAAATGCAAAGACAAATGGAAGAAACTCAAAAAAGATTAGAAGAAACTGAAGTTACTGCAACTAGTGGTGGTGGAGCTATTGAAGTTGTAGCAAACGGAAAAAAAGAAATAGTTTCTATTAAAATAGATGAAGATTTGGTAAAAGACGGCGATGTTGAAATGCTTCAAGACATGGTTATGGTTGCAGTTAATGATGCAATTAAAAAAGTATTGGACATGAGTGAGTCTGAACTTGGTAAAATCACTGGAGGAATCAATATTCCAGGATTCTAAATAAGGGGGAATAATTTTGTCACTATACCCTAAAGCAATGGACGAATTGATTAAAAATTTGTCCAATTTGCCAACCATTGGCAGAAAAAGTGCGAGAAGATTAGCTTATAGAATTATAGACATGGATCCTAAAAAAGTCGATGAGCTTGTAGAAAGCATTGTAAATGTGAAGACTAACATTAGACCATGTGCTAATTGTGGAAATCTTACTGATAAAAAATTATGTGATATTTGTTCCGATCAAAAAAGAGATAACAGTGTGATAACTGTCGTTGAAGATTCAATGAATGTAATTTCAATTGAAAAAACTGGAGAATACAACGGGAAATATCACGTTTTAGGAGGATTATTATCTCCAAGAGATAATATAGCTCCACAAGATTTGAATTTGGAAAATTTGTTTTTGAGATGCAAAAAAGATTATGTAAAGGAAGTTATCCTAGCATTATCACCAACAACTAACGGAGATTTAACAACTAACTTCATCATAGAAGTTCTTAAAAATGAAGAATATAACGTAAAAGTTTCCAGAATTGCGATGGGAGTACCATTGGGAGCTAATTTGGAATATTATGACGAAATGAGCTTGTACAAAGCTATTTTGGATAGAAGAGAAATAAAATAATCATAATCTGCAAATCTTGTAGATTATGATTTCTTACGTTTAAATGTTTGTAATAAAAATGGAATGGAGGAAAATTTAATGGATTCAAATAGAATTAAAGAAGCAATCAAATTTTCGACTCCAATTATGTTGGGATATATTCCTATTGCAATGGCTTTTGGATTGTTGTGCAAAGGTCAAAACATTAGCATGTTGGATTCGACTTTGTTTTCTTTTGTTTTCTATTCTGGAGCAGCGCAATTCATGGCAGTTGAATTGTTAGGTGCAGGAGTGGGTATGTTTTCTATCGTGCTGTCGGTATTTTTATTGAATTTAAGACTGTTCATAATGTCGACTTCTTTGGGAATTCATACAGAAAACGTAAATCCCAAAGCTCTTCCTGCTGTTGGATTTATGTTGACAGATGAAGCATTTTCGGTGATGAGTTTTAACAAAGATAAACTTAACACAGAATTTGCGTTGGCAGTTGAATTTGGACCTTATTTGGCGTGGGGAATATTTACACCGGTTGGATATTTAATAGGACAATTAATGCCAAAATCAGTCCAAACATCACTTGAAGTCGGACTTACTGCGATGTTTATCGCACTTGTAGTACCATCGATTAAGAAAAGCTCAAACGGTTTGGTGGTTAGTTTAATTGGTGTAATAACTTATGCAATTATTTTTTATTTGAAATTTATACCATCTGGATGGGATATAATCTTAGCAATTTTATTATCATCATACATCGGATTGAAAGTAATTATGAAAAGAGGTCAAAATGTATAATATAATTTTAATTTTATTATGTAGCTTAGTTACAGCTGTTCCTAAGATAATACCTCTTAAATATTTAAAAGGAAAACAACTTTCTAGACAAACTGCTGAATTTTTAAACATAATACCATATACATCATTAAGTATTATGGTTATAAGAGGGATTCTAACAGCTTCAAGTGAAATGTTAATTCCTACAATTGTAGCTTCAATCGTAGCGATTATTATAGCTTATTTGAAAGAAAATGTTGGACTAACAATTATATTAGCAGTTCTAACAGCATTTGTTTGTTTGAAATTTTTCTAAAAAAATACCTTCTGTAGCTTAAATTCAAGCCTCAGAAGGTTTTTATTATTTAAAATTTTTTATTTCGAAAATATCATACACGCATTCTTCATATGGGTGAATATCTTCGATAATTTGTATACATTTTTTGATATTATTTTCTGTCGTGCGAAATTCTAATTTGATTTCGTCAACTTCGTTGATAATATTTTTTTCACCAGAAAAATTATTAGAAAAATTATTCGGCATGAAATGACCTTTTACTTTCGATGTAGTATAACAATAATCATAATTTCCTATGGTTATAATTTTCTCATCACCTAGTTTTTTTATTAACAAATCTATGTAATCTTCTGGTATGTATACATCTATTTTATATGTTATCATAAAAACTCCTTTCTCTCATGTTTATTTATTATTTGTTCGGGTATATATATTTTATCAAAGAATTTAACGAAAAGGAGATTATTATGGATTTAAAATTGTATTACAAAGAAACTTGCCCATTCTGCAAGAAAGTTTTAAGATTTATAGAAAAAAAAGGAATTAAGGATGTTGAATTAGTAGACATCAAAGCCGATGAGGCTAATGAAAAATACCTTATCGAAAAAGGTGGAATGGACCAAGTACCTTGTCTTTTCATTGATGAAAAGCCAATGTATGAATCAATGGATATTATAAAATTCTTGGATGAAAAATTTCAATAAAAATTTTTAACAATAGAAATTTTGCTCTCACTTTTGTGGGAGCTTTTTGTTTGTCAAAATCAAAAATTATTACAATTAATCGTCATTTTTAAAAATTCACATGATTTATGATAGAATAAATATCGTAATAAAAAAAGTAGCAAACCTTTGGGAGAGATTTGCTACTTAAATAACATTGGCAAGTTCATATTAGGAGGATGAACAACCATTTATTGTTACCATTATAGTATCATATATTTATGGTTAATAAGTTACAAATTTATTACGATTTAGGGAATTGAGGGGAAAATGAAAGTAGGAATTATTGGAGCAGGAGCTAGTGGGGTTTTTGCGGCATTGATTTTAAAACAAAATTACATAGACACAACTGTTATCGAAAGAAACGCCAACGCTTTGAAGAAAATTTATGCAACAGGTAATGGTAGATGCAATTTTACTAATAGAAATGTATCGTACAAGAATTATCATGGCGAAAATCCAAAATTCACGATCAGTGCCATCAAAAAATTTGATAACTACGATGTTATTGAATTTTTCAATGATATGGGAATTCCTGAGGTTGAGCTTGAAAATGGCAAGATTTTCCCAAAAAGTTTACAAGCTTCATCAATCGTAAAACAAATGATGTGTTTGGCAAATCATCTGGAAGTAGAATTTATTTTTGATAGCTTCGTCGATGATGTTAGAAAAAACGGCGATGTTTTTGAAGTGAAATCCAATGGATCGATTTACAAGTTTGATTATTTAATAATCGCTTGTGGGTCTAAAGCCTACAAAAAAAGCGGTTCTGATGGAAATGGATACATTCTCATGAAAAAATTGGGACACAATATCGTAAAAACTCACCCAGGAATTGTGCAATTGAGACTGAATGGAGATAGTTTCAAAAAAATGAGCGGAACTAAATTCAAGGCTAATGCAAAGTTAGTAGTGGACGGAAAAGAAGTTTTTGAATTTTATCACGATGTTTTGTTTACTGATTACGGAATTAGTGGGCCAACTATTTTGCAGTTATCAGGCGAAGCTATTAGAGCTAAAAATAATGGATTAGATGTTAAAATAAGAATAGATACTGTGGATCTGGATGAGAATAAATTGTACGAACACTTAATCTACATAATATCTTTAAATTATTATAAGAAAATAAATGAGTTGTTGGTCGGTTTGATTAACGATAACTTGATTGAAGAAGTTTTGAATCAAGCAGGTATAAATTATGATATTAATGTGTGCGAGCTAAGCAAGGAAGAAATTTACAAATTAGCCCATACATTGAAAAATTTGGAATTTAGTGTTAGTGGATACAAGGATGAGGATTCTGGTCAAATTACTTGTGGTGGAGTAGATACAGATGAAATCAATCCGTCTACTATGGAATCGAAAAAAATTAAAAATCTGTACATTATTGGTGAGATTATGGATGTCGACGGAGATTGTGGTGGATACAATCTTCAATGGGCTTTTTCATCGGCGTATTCTTGTGCGATGTCTATAATTAAAAAGGAGAACTAAATGAATAAAATGCAAAGAAAACTTGTTGACTTAGATAACCACGGTCAAAAAGTTAGAGTAGGTTTGGTTGGTTGTGGCAAAATGGGATCGGGTCTTGTAAGTCAGTTGAGTAGAATTAAAGGAATGAGACCTTCTGTTATTATAGATAGACACGTTGACAAGTGCGTGACTGCTTTGAGAAAAGCAGGCGTAAAAGATGTGGATATTGTCAGAACAACTGATTTGAAAGTTGCAGAAAATGCTATTAAAAATAATTCGTTTGTTGTAAGTGATGATTATACTTTGAGCTACAAGTTAGATATGATTGATGGAGTAATTGACGCTACAGGAAATCCTCCATTTGGAACACAACTTGCAGTAGAAAGCATTGAACACGAAAAACATACTATTTTATTAAATGTAGAATGTGATGCCGTTGTAGGACCAATTTTAAATGAAATGGCGAAGAAAAAAGGCGTCGTATACACTGGATCTGCTGGAGATGAGCCAGGCGCTATAATACAACTGTCGGATTTTGCGCTTGGATTGGGATTCAAATTGTTAGCTGTTGGTAAGGGCAAGAACAATCCATTGGATAATTACACTAATGAAGATATTTTAAGAGAAGAAGCATTGTCAAAAGGATTAGTTCCAAAAATGTTGACATCATTTGTAGATGGAACGAACACTATGATTGAACTTACAGCTGTAGCAAATGCGTTGGGATTCACTCCTGATGTTTTGGGTTGTCACGGAATTACAACAAACATTCACGACATCGCAGACAAATTCAAATTAAAAGAACAAGGTGGTATTTTAAATAACTATAACATAGTTGATTTTGCTTTTGGAGTTGCGCCGGGAGTTTTTGCGATTGTAACTCACGACACAAACGAGGTTCACGATTTGATGGAATATTTGTCAATGGGTAAAGGACCGAACTATACTTTGTACAGACCATATCATTTGACAAGTTTGGAAACTCCACTTACAATTTACGATGCAATTGTAGAAAAAGAACCAACAATTTATCCAAAATATGGTCAAGTTTCCGATACAATCACAGTTGCAAAAAGAGACATCAAAAAAGGCCAAAAAATTGAAGGAATTGGTGGACACGACTGTTTCGGTAAAATAACATCACACAAGCATCAAATGGAAAATAATTTGTTGCCAATGCCAATCATCACAGAAAAAACAACCGCAAAAGTTGATATACCAAAAGACACATTGATTACTTACGACATGGTTAATTTGGATGAAGATCATATCATTACAAAACTTCGTAAGAGACAAGATGAATTGGGATTATAAAATTTAAAAAAATCTATTATCAGCCGATAAAAAGTTTTTCAAACTTTGAAATTTCGGCTGATTTTTATTTTAAAATCAATTTTTATAAAATTTTGACAATGGATTTTAAAAGTGTTAATATCAATTTGTAATGTAATAAATAAACGTTTTTTGGGGGGTAATATGGATTATAGATTAGAGTCTGATAGTGTTGGAGAAAAACAAGTTCCAAAAGATGCATATTACGGTGTGCAATCTTTAAGAGGAATGGAAAATTTCCCGATAACAGGAAGAACTTTACATGAAGAATTAATTTATGGATTGACAATAGTTAAAAAAGCTTGTGCAATTGCAAACCACAGAGCAGGAATTATGAGAGAGGATGTCAAAAACGCAATCGTTTACGCATGTGACCAAATTCTTAAAGGAGAATATCACGATCAATTTTTGACTGATCCAATTCAAGGTGGAGCAGGTACAACAGCTAATATGAATGCAAATGAAGTTATTGCAAACATTGCCAACGAAAAACTCGGTGGAGGATTGGGAACTTATGAATATGTTCACCCAAACGATCACGTTAACATGAGTCAATCTACAAACGATGTTTTTCCTACTGCGGGTAAAATTGCAACTTTAAGACTACTAATAAAAGCTTTAAACGAATTAAAGCAATTAGAAATTTCTTTGCTTAATAAATCTGTAGAATTTGATGATGTACTTAAAATGGGACGTACTCAACTTCAAGATGCAGTGCCAATTAGATTGGGACAAGAATTCCACGCGTATTATTCAGTAATCAAAAGAGATATCAAAAGAATTAGAAGATCATCAGATCAAATTGAATCCATAAATATGGGAGCAACTGCGATTGGTACAGGTGTAAATGTAGACAAAGTTTACTTTACAAATATAGTTCCGATTCTAGCAGAGTTAACAGGATTTGATTTGCATCAAGCAGAAGATTTAATAGATGGAACTAATAACCTTGATGGACTTGTAGAAATATCTTCAGCAGTAAAATCAACAGCTGTAAGTTTGTCAAAAATGGCAAGTGATTTGAGATTAATGAGTTCTGGACCAAAAACAATGGTAGGAGATATTGAACTTCCACCAAGACAAAATGGTTCATCAATTATGCCAGGTAAAGTAAATCCTGTAATTCCAGAAGTTGTTAACCAAGTTGTATTCAGAATTATTGGTAACGATAATACAGTTACAATGTGTGCAGAACACGGACAATTGGAACTTAACGCATTCGAACCAGTTTTGTTCGATAGTTTATTTGAATCAATATCTATATTGACAAATGCAGTGAGAACTTTCAGAGAAAACTGCATAATTGGTATCAAACCAAACAGACAAAAACTTTCAAACGACGTCGAAAAATCAGTAGGAATAGTTACAGCGTTGGTTCCTCATATTGGATACAAAAAGTCCGCTGAAATTGCAAAACGTGCATTGAGTACAGGAATCACAGTTAGAAATATCGTATTGGATGAAAAAATCTTAACAGAAGATGAATTAAAAGAAATTCTTGATCCAATTGCGATGACAATGCCAGGAATTGCAGCAGAATATTTGATTAAACAAAAACAACAAGCCTACATCGAAAAAAAGAAACTAGAAGACAAGGAACAAAAATCAAAAAAATAAATTTGAGTTGACAAAATCTTGTTATCAAGTATTTGATAACAGCATTTTTTATTACGAACTAAAAGTTTTACATTATTTTACATTTGTTAATATGTTATAATTTATCTAGGTGATATGATGAAAAATAATACTAAAAATGCAGACAATGTTATATTGGCGATATCAAATGTTTTGATGGTGGTTTTCGTATCTACTCTACTTAAAGGCCACAATATAATATCGGTGTTAATTTTACTTGCGTGGGCAGTTTATGCATCGCAAAATAAAATGATTTTACCGAAAAGTCTTGAAAGAAAAAGAACAAAATTTGAATACGGAAGTTTTATAGTTTTATTAATAGGATTTATGTTGATTTATTACCATCCTAATAAGGTCTACGTGTTTTTAACATATCTTGCTTTTGTTATTTACAACACACTCTTGTGGATGAATATGATTAGAATGAGAGCTATTAATAAAGAAAATAAGAAATCTAACAAAAAGAAATAAAGAGGTATATGATGAAAATTATGGTTATTGGGCCTGGTAGATGGGGAAGTTTCATCGCTTGGTATTTAAAAAAAATTGGTCATGAAGTTTTGTTGTATGGTTTGAATGGTACTGAAGATTTCGAAAACTTCAAGAAAAGTCGTACCAATGGAATTATAACTTTACAAGATGATTTGGAATTAACCGATGATATTACAAGAGCAAAAGAATGCGATGTTATTCATGTTAGTATAAATGCACAAGGTTTTAGAAGTGTGTGTGAAGAACTTAAGTCCATTGGAATTAAGGATAAGATTATCGTTACTAATATGAAGGGAATTGAGATTTCGACTGGAAAAAGATTATCAGAAGTCTGCAAAGAAATTATTGATGGATCTAACAAAGTTGCAGCTTGGATTGGACCTGGTCATCCACAAGAATTTTACCGCAATGTTCCAAATTGTATGGTAATTGATTCGGAAGATGAAGATGTAAAAGAATTGTTGATTGAAAATTACAGTTCAGATTTGATCAGATTTTATTATGGCCAAGATTTGATTGGAAATGAAATCGGCGCAGCTTACAAAAACGTAATTGGAATTGCTGCAGGAATGTTGGATGGAATGAAAATAAGTTCTTTGAAGGGAGCTTTGATGAGTAGAGGTTGCAGAGAAGTAGCAAGGTTTATTAAAGCTTCGGGAGGTAAAGAGCTCAGCGCGTACGGACTTTGTCATTTGGGAGATTACGAGGCGACAGTGTTCTCACAATACTCTCACAACAGAATGTTCGGTGAAATGTATGCGAAATCAGAAAAATACGATAAATTAGCTGAAGGATACTACACTGTAAAAGCTATTAAGATTAAAGCAGACAAAATGAATTTGGATTTACCAATAAACAATGCAGTGTACAAAGTTTTGTACGAAAATTCGAAATGTGAAGAAGAAATCGACAAATTATTCAGTAGAAGTTTGAAAAAAGAATTTTATTAGTGAAAAGTATAAAAATTAGAAGTGCAAAAAAGCACTTCTTTTTTAATTAAAATGCTTGACAAATGGATTTTAAGTTTATATAATATACAAGTCAAGTAAAAAGGTTGACGGTGATTGAATGGAAAAATTATTAAATATTACCATGATGTTTGATTATTATGGTAAATTGCTTACGAAAAGAGAATACGATGTGATTGACAAATACTACAATGAAGATTTGTCATTAAATGAAATTGCTCAAATTTGTGATATTTCAAAACAAGCTGTAAGTGATAGTTTGAAAAGAGCTGAAAATAAGCTTTATGAATACGAACAAAAACTTGGCTTGATTGAAAAATCAAAAAAGAGTCATCAATTTCTTAGAAAAATCAGAAATGATCTTTTCTCTTTGTCACCAGAAATCAAAAGCAAAGAAATTGAAAATATCATTATAGATATAGAAGATTTCTTAAATGATTTAGAGGATGTGGAAAATGATATTTGAAAATTTGTCCGATAAATTACAAAATGCCTTGTCAAAATTGACCAACAGAGGAAAGCTAACAGAAAAAGATATAGATGTTGCAATGAGAGAAGTTAAACTTGCTTTATTGGAAGCGGACGTTAACTATAAAGTTGTCAAAGATTTTATCTCTCAGGTAAAAGAACGTGCTATTGATTCTTCTGTTTTGGAAAGTCTTACTCCAGGTCAACAAGTTATCAAGATAGTTAATGAAGAATTAACTAAAATGATGGGTGAAAAGGAAGAAAAACTTAACGTTTCACCGATGAAGCCTACAGTAATTATGCTTTGTGGCTTGCAAGGGGCTGGTAAAACAACTCATGCCGGAAAGCTTGCATTAAATTTGAAAAACAAAAACAAAAGCGTACTACTTGTAGCGTGTGATATTTACAGACCTGCTGCCATCAAACAACTTCAAGTTGTCGGTGGGAAAGTTGGGGTAGAAGTTTTTGAGATGGGACAGATAAATCCTGTTGAAATTTCTAAAAAAGCAATCGAAGAAGCTAAAAGAAAGAACATTGATTATGTAATTATAGATACTGCCGGTCGTCTTCACATTGACGATACTTTGATGGATGAGCTGAAAAATATTAAACAAGAAGTGAATCCTTCAGATATTTTGTTAGTTGTAGATGCGATGACTGGACAAGATGCAGTGAATGTTGCAGCTAAGTTTAACGAAGATTTGGATATTACAGGAATTATACTTACAAAGTTAGACGGTGATGCAAGAGGTGGTGCTGCTTTATCAATCAGACAAGTAGCTGATAAGCCTATTAAATTTATAGGTGTAGGTGAAAAACTTGGAGATTTAGAGCCATTCCATCCGGATAGAATGGCATCTCGTATCTTGGGAATGGGAGATGTTCTTAGCCTTATCGAAAAAGCGCAAAATCAATTTGACGAGAAAAAGGCAAAAGAGTTAGAAGAAAAGATTAAAGCTCAAAGTTTTGACTTTAATGATTTTCTTGACCAAATGCAGCAAATTAAAAAAATGGGACCTATGCAAGATATTCTTGCAATGATTCCTGGTGTAGATAGCAAAATGCTTAAACAAGTTAATTTCGACAATAAAGAATTTGACAAGATTGAAGCGATTATAAAATCTATGACCAAACAAGAAAGAGAAAATCCAGATATCATTAGCATATCTAGAAGAAAAAGAATTGCTAAAGGATGCGGTCAAGATCAAGTAGCGGTTAATAAACTTTTGAAACAATTTAAAGAAATGAAAGTTATGATGAAAAATATGGGAGCGCTACAGAAGAAATTTGGCAAAAAAGGTAAAATGAAAATGCCTTTTTTTAGATAATAAGTTATGGAGGTAAATTATGTCAGTAAAAATTAGATTGAAAAGAATGGGAGCAAAGAAGAAACCATTTTATAGAATAGTTGTCGCAGATTCAAGATGTCCTCGTGATGGTAAATTCATCGAAGAAATCGGATATTATAACCCATTAGTTGAAGAAAAAACTGTTAAAGTTGACAGCGAAAAAGTTCAACAATGGATTAAAAACGGTGCAAAACCTACAGATACAGTAGACAGATTATTCAAAAATAATGGAGTTTACGAAGCAAAATAATAATACAAGTTGGGAGTTGTCATGGAAAAATTAGTTAAAACAATTGCTACTGCGTTAGTTGATAATAAAGAAGCAGTTGAAGTAACATCAAGACAAGACAAACATACGGTTATTATAGAAATTAAAGCAGATTCCAAAGATTTGGGAAAAATTATAGGAAAAGAAGGGAAGATTGCCAAGGCAATTAGAACTATTACTAAGGCAGCTGCTATTAAGAGTGGCGAAAAAGTTGTCGTAGATATTTTGCAATAATGGAATATATAGCTGTAGCAGAAGTGCTCAATACTCACGGTATTAAAGGATGTCTTAAAATGAGACCGTTGACTGATAATATCGAAAGATTTGACGAAGATATTTGTTATTATCTCGGGGATAAAAAAGTTAAGGTAACTATTCAAAATTACAGAATGTACAAGGGATTTTTGTACATTGATTTTGAAGAATTTAACGATATTAATGAAGTTCTTGGATTCAAAAAACAATATTTATATATAGATGAAAAAGACAGATACGAATTGAAAGATGGAAGCTTTTACATTGATGATTTGATAGGCTTAAAGGCTTATTTTAATGGAGAATATATTGGAGATTTAGTTGATGTTATTAGCATTTATAGTAATGATGTTTATGTAATAAAAAATGATGAAAAAGAATTTATGATACCTGCTGTAAAAGAGTTCATTAAAAAAATAGATTTAGAAAATGGATTAATCGATGTAGTTATAATTGAGGGTATGTGATGAAATTTATAATTCTCACATTATTTCCAGAAAGTTTTGATTACTTAAAATCATACGGCGTCATAGGAAAAGCAATCCAAAACAATCTCATTGAACTTGAAGTGGTTAATATTAGAGATTACACTAAAAATAAACACAAAAAAGTAGACGATGAGATTTACGGTGGCGGAGCTGGTATGCTTATGACTTGCCAACCAATTTATGACTGCTTGGAAGATGTGAACAAAAACCAATCAAAGGTTGTGTTTATGTCTCCTCAAGGGAAAGTTCTTAATCAACAAAAGTGTATCGAACTTTCAAAAGAAAAAGAAATAGTTATTCTTTGTGGCCATTACGAAGGTGTTGACAGTAGAATCATCAATCATTATTGTGATGAGGAGATTTCTATTGGAGATTATGTGATGACTGGTGGAGAATTAGGAGCTATGGTTCTTATAGATTGTGTTAGCCGAATGATTAACGATGTTTTGGGAAATGATGAAAGTTATAAAACAGATTCGCACTACAATTTATTGCTACAGGAAGATTCCTACACAAGACCCAGAGTATTTAACGGATATGAAGTTCCTGAAGTTTTATTATCAGGAAATCACGAAAAAATCGAACAGTGGCGAGAAAAATCAAGACTAAACAACACTAAACTTAAAAGAGAAGATATATATCAGAAATATCTGAAAGAAAAAAACCAAGGAGGATCATAATGGATATTATAAAAACATTAGAAGATGAACAATTAAGAGAAAATAAGTTCGACTTTCATGTTGGAGATACTGTAAAAGTAGACTACCTTATTAAAGAAGGTAACAAAGAAAGAGTTCAAGTTTATGAAGGAACTGTAATTAAAATGCAAGGAACTGGACTTAGAAGAACTTTCACAGTAAGAAGATTAGCTTACGGTGTAGGAGTAGAAAGAACTTTCTTAATCAACTCACCAAGAGTAACTAACGTAAGATTAGTTAGAGAAGGTAAAGTAAGAAGATCTAAATTATTCTACTTAAGACACAGAGAAGGTAAAGCTGCTAAAGTTAAAGAAAAACAAAAATTCTAAATTGAGTGCTGAGAATTTCTCAGTACTTTTTTTAGATGGAAAGGAAATAACATGGACATTAATAATATAAACTGGTATCCGGGTCACATGAAAAAAGCTATCGACAAGATTAAAGAAAACATGAAACTTGTCGACATAGTGTTGGTACTTGTGGATAGCAGAATTGTAAAATCATCCATGAATCCAGTGATAGAAGATATTTTAAAGGATAAGCCACAATTGATTTTATTGAACAAGATGGACATGGCAGATCCTAAAATTACACAAAACTGGATTAATTATTTTGCAAAGAAAAATATAACAGCACTTCCAATCGATAGTAAAAACGGTAAAAATTTGGATAAAATTGAGCCAACAACAAAAAAGATTTTAGAAGATGTACTTAGTAGTAGAAAAGACAAAAACATAAAATCAGAAATTATTAGAATGATGATTGTTGGTATTCCAAATGTTGGAAAATCTACAATAATTAATAAATTATCCAACAGACAATCTGCGAAAACTGGAAACACTCCAGGTGTTACAAGAACTAATCAATGGATTAGAATAAAAGGCAAGATGGAATTATTGGATACACCAGGTGTTTTGTGGCCAAAATTTGAAGACAATGAAATTGGATTGAACTTGGCATTTACTGGAGCTATAAAAGACGAAATTTTGGATGAAGAAAACTTAGCATACAAACTTATTGAGAAACTAATGAGTATTGATCCACAAATTTTAGAGAAGAGATATTCAGTTGATACACAAAACAAGGAAACAATCGAAATAATGGATGATATTGCAATAAGAAGAGGCTGTTTATTAAAAGGGAAAAATATTGATTATTCTAAAGTTTCATCAATAATTATCGATGAATTTAGAAAAACAAAGTTAGGAAGAATTTCATTAGAAGATGTTTGCGATTGATTATAACGAATTTGAAGAAGAATTAATTTGTGGAATAGATGAAGTTGGAAGAGGACCATTGGCAGGGCCTGTTGTGACTTGTGCTATTATAATGCCTAAAAATTGTGAAATAATAGAAGGTGTCACTGATTCAAAGAAGCTTTCTGAAAAAAAGAGAATTAAATTCAAGGATATGATTTTGAATCAAGCATTAGCATACAGTGTAAATTTTGTAGATCAAGGTGTAATTGATGAGATTAATATCAAGCAAGCTACAAGATTATCCATGAAAAGAGCTGTTGAAAGTTTAAAAACAAAAGACAATAAATTCATAAAACCTGATTTAATTGTAATTGATGCCGAAGAAATCGACACAGACATTAAACAAATGTCATTTGTAAAAGGCGATGAAAAATTATATCCGATCTCTTGCGCATCAATTGTTGCTAAAGTTATAAGAGATGAGTACATGAAGGAAATGGCTGTGATTTATCCACAATATGGTTTTGAAAAACACAAAGGCTACGGAACGAAACTACATCGAGAAATGATACTAGAACATGGTGAATGTCCGCTTCACAGAAAAACTTTTTTGAGGAAATTATATGAAAATGGAAAAAAACCGAGGTAAATTTGCCGAGGATTACGCTTGTGAATATTTGACAGAAAAAGGTTACGAAATAATTGATAGAAATTATTCCGAAAGAATTGGAGAACTGGACATAGTATGTACTTATGAAAATTTTTTGGTAATAGTTGAAGTAAAAGCAAGAGTTGATGATAAATTTGGCGCCCCTTCTGATTTTGTAACTTCAGGAAAACAAGACAGGATAAGAAAGACTACTGAAATTTATATCGACAAACATGATTTGTACGATTATCAGCCGAGATTTGATGTAATAGAAATTTATTTGGATAATTTTAAATTAAATCACTATATTGACGCATTTTAATGTTGACAACAGGCTGGTATTTTTATATAATATCAAGGTCAAGCAAATATATTGACACAAAGAGGTTTTAATATGTATAAAGTAGCAGTGCTTACAGTATCAGATAAGGGTTCTCAAGGTAAAAGAGAAGATTTAAGCGGTAAGAAGATTATTGAGATCATCGAAAAAAACGGATATAAATTAGAAAAATATGATATTGTAGCAGATGAAAAAGAATTAATAAAAGAAAAGTTAATCGAATATTCCAATGATAATATAGAATTGATTTTGACTACAGGTGGAACTGGATTTTCAAAAAGAGATGTAACTCCAGAGGCTACATTAGAAGTTTCGGAAAAACTTTGTTTGGGAATTAGTGAAGCGATAAGAAATTATTCGATGACGATTACAAAAAGAGCAATGCTTTCAAGAGCTGTTTCAGTTATTAGAAAGAACTCACTCATAATCAATATGCCGGGTAGTCCAAAGGCTGTTGAGGAAAGTTTGGAATATATAATTGATACATTAGATCACGCTTTGAAAATTTTACAAGGCGATGCATCAGAATGTGCGAGAAAATAGTTGTTCATAATTAATTAGTAATGTATAATATATGATAGATAATTGTAGGAGGTATATATGATACAAGCAGGAGATTTTAGAAAAGGCACAACTTTTGAAATGGATGGAGATGTATGGCAAATTATAGATTTCCAACACGTTAAACCAGGTAAAGGTGCAGCTTTTGTAAGAACAAAAATCAGATCAGTTATGACTGGTTCAAACAGAGACATGACTTTCAATCCTAACGAAAAATATGAAGAAGCTAGAATTGAAACAAGAGAAATGCAATACTTATACAACGACGGAACTTTATATTATTTCATGGACCCAGATTCTTATGAACAATTACCAATTGATAAAGCTAGTGTAGAAGAAGCTATTCTTTACATAAAGGAAAATGATATGGCAACAATTAAATTTTTCAAAGGTAAAGCATTCCAAGTTTCTCCACCAAACTTTGTTGAGTTAGAAATCACTCAAACAGAACCTGGAATTAAAGGTAACACTGCAACAGGAGCTACAAAACCAGCCACTGTAGAAACAGGAGCTACAGTTAATGTACCTTTATTTGTAAATGAAGGAGATAAAATTAAAATAGATACAAGAACTGGAGAATATTTATCAAGAGTTTAGTATTTGTTGACTTTTCAACGCGTTTATGATAAAGTAGTACGGTGGATTTTGTCCATACTAATAGAGGAGGTCTAATATGAGAGATAAAGTAATTTTAGAATGTACTGAATGCAAGAGCAGAAATTACACTACTAAAAAGAATAAAAAACTTCACCCTGATAGAGTGGAAACAAACAAGTATTGTAAATTCTGTAAAAAGCACACTCTACACAAGGAAACAAGATAGGAGGAGCTTATGGCAGCGAAAAATGCGCAAAATTCTAATCAAAAATCAGCCCCAAAAAATCAAGGATTTTTAAAAGGCGTGAAGACTGAATGGAATAAAATTGTCTGGCCGACACCAAAGGAAACTTTAGAATACTCAGTAGTAGTAGTAATAATTTCCTTTATAGTTGCATTAATCGTGTACGGATTAGATACTGTGTTCCAACGTTTAATTGGACTATTTATTTAGATTAGAAAGGAACAGTATCCACAATGACCGAAAAAAATAACACATTTATTGAAAATGCAACTGAAGATTTTAAAGAACGTGCCAAAGAGGGAAAATGGTATGTAGTGCATACTTACTCTGGACACGAAGGTAAAGTAAAAGTTAATATTGAAAAAATGGTAGAAAATCGTGGTTATATCGACGATATATTTGAAGTAGTAGTACCTACTGAAGAATATGTTTCAGAGGTCGGTGGAGCTAAAAAGTTAAAAGAAAGAAAGATCTTCCCCGGTTATGTTTTCGTTAAGATGACAATTACCGATGTCTCATGGTATTTGGTTAGAAATACCAGAGGTGTTACAGGATTTGTAGGACCAGAATCAAAACCTGTAGCAGTTAGTGAAAAGGAAATTCAAAAATTCGCTCTTAAAAATCAATCTTATTCTAAAAAAGAAATTGATGTTAACGTAGGAGACAACGTAAATATTGTTTCTGGAGCGTTTAGTGATCAAGTAGGTATTATTGAAGAAATAAATACCGAAAAAGCTATCTGTAAAGTTTTAATTTCCTTGTTCGGCAGAGACACATCTGTTGAAATTAGCTTTGATGATATCGAAAAAATATAAATTTGAATATAAGTTATTTAATTAATTTCATATAGATCGATGTGGGAGGTTAGCCCCGATAACCACAATAGTTTAAGGAGGAACTAATATGGCTAAAAAAGTACAAGCAATAGTAAAGTTACAAATTCCTGCAGGTAAAGCAACACCTGCACCACCAGTAGGTACAGCACTTGGACCTCACGGTGTTAATATAATGCAATTCACAAAAGAGTTCAACGCAAAAACTCAAGATCAAATGGGAATGATTATTCCAGTTGTTATGACTGTTTACCAAGACAGATCATTCACATTTATTACAAAGACTCCACCAGCACCAGTTCTTATCAAAAAAGAATTAGGATTAAATTCTGCTTCAGGAGAACCTAATAAGACTAAAGTTGGACAATTAACTAAAGAACAAGTTAAGAAAATTGCTGAAATTAAAATGCCTGACTTAAATGCAGCAAACTTAGAATCTGCTATGAGCATGATCAAAGGTACAGCAAGAAGTATGGGAGTTACAGTAGAAGAATAGTGGGAGATTTAGTTCGTTAGAACCACAAGGAGGATTATATGGCAAAAAAAGGTAAAAAATATCAAGAAAGTGCAAAATTAATTGATAGAACAGTTGAATATAAATTAGATGAAGCTAGCAAATTAGTTGTTGAAACTGCTAAAGCTAAGTTTGACGAATCAGTAGAATTACACGCAAAATTAGGTGTAGATAGTAGACACGCTGACCAACAAGTTCGTGGTACTATCGTACTTCCTCATGGTACAGGTAAAGACCAAAAGGTTGCTGTATTTGCTAAAGGTGAAAAAGCTGAAGAAGCAAAAGCTGCAGGAGCAGATTTCGTAGGAGCAGAAGATTTAGCAGAAAAAATCCAAAAAGAAGGTTGGTTAGGATTTGATGTTGCAGTAGCTACTCCAGATATGATGGGTGTTGTAGGTAGAATTGGTAGAATCTTAGGACCTCAAGGTTTAATGCCAAACCCTAAAGCTGGTACAGTAACTATGGACGTTACAAGTGCAATCAAAGAAATCAAAGCTGGTAAAGTTGAATATAGAACAGATAAAAGCAATATCATTCACGTTCCAGTTGGAAAAGTTTCTTTCGGAGAAGAAAAAATCGCAGAAAACATCAATGCGTTAATGCAAGCAATATTGAAAGCAAAACCAGCTTCATCAAAAGGTAAATATATTAGATCTTTAACAATTGCTTCAACAATGGGCCCTGGAATCAAGGTTAATCCATTACAATTTGCAAAAGAATAATATATAAGAAGTTTTTAGCCACCGTAAAGGTGGCTTTTCTTAAATTCGGAGGAAAAAATGAAATTATTAAAAGACGACAAAAGAAAAATCCAAATAGGAATTACTATATTAATCGTTCCGGTTATTTTGGCATATCTTTTGTTTAATGGAAAATCAATAGGAAATGCATTAAGTACTTTTATGGCGATTATATCTCCATTTATTATTGGTGCTGCATTAGCTTTTGTATTGAATATGCCGATGAATTTTATTGAGAATAAGCTTTTAAAAAAATGGACTTCAAAGCCGGGTCTAAAAAGGGCAATATCTCTGCTAATAAGCTTAGTAATAGTTAGTGCGATATTAACATTTGTAGTGACACTTATAATTCCTAATTTTTTAGAGGCTATTAAATCACTAATACAAGGTATTCCGGTGTTGGTTGAAAAGCTAAGAAAATATCCGGAAATAGCAAAACAATTAGATAAAATTTACGACACATACGCTATAACAAGTACTCATGATTTGTTTGTAAAATTGAAGCCTTATTTAACTAAAAATGGATTGGATATATTGAACAATGTATTTTTTGGAATTAGCACAGTATTTTCTGTTGTACTTAGCTTTGTAGTCTCGTTCACATTTGCTATTTATTTATTATTTTCAAAAGAAACTTTGAGAAGACAATTTACAGAATTGACTTATGTTTTCTTCGGTGGGAAAACTGCAAAAAGAATTATTGTTTTCTTCAAAGTCGCCTACGAAAAATTTTACTCGTTCTTCAAAGGCCAATTTATCGAAGCGTTTATGCTTGGGTTTATGTGTTTCATAGGAATGTATTTATTGAAGATGCCAAACGCTGCAACAGTTAGTGTATTAATTGGTTTTGGAGCGTTGATTCCACTGGTTGGAGCTATACTAGGAGCTGCTCTAGGAGCTTTGATTATTTTAATCGAATCTTTTTCAAAAGCGATTATGTTTGTGATTTTCATAATTGTACTTCAACAATTTGATGGTAATGTAACTTATCCTAGAATTGTTGGTTCTTCGGTAGGACTTCCATCTATTTGGGTTCTAGTTGCAGTTACCATAGGTGCTGCAGTAAGTGGTATTGTTGGAATGCTTATTTTCGTTCCAATATTTGCTACAATCTATGAATTATTGTACAGATATAAGAAAAAGAAATTAGAAGACAAAAACATTTGTATTATTGAAGAAAAATAATAAAAAAGTGTTGACA